>JBBRVW010000030.1:0-63522 GCA_038246545.1 Actinomycetes bacterium
CACGTCGGGTCCGGCCGAGTAGGGATCCTCACCGTCGTACCAGGTGGACCCGCTGGGGACCTCCTCGACACCGATCTCCCCGCTGCCGAAGTAGGCGAGGTCCCGGATCGCGGTGCGGTCCAGAGCCCAGGCCACCGCCTGGCGGACCTCGAGCTTGTCGAAGGGTGCCTTGGCCGTGTTGAGCGCCAGGAAGTCCGGGATGCCTGCCACCGGGCTGCTCACGAAGGTGAAGCGCGGGTCCTTCTTGAGGGTGTCGACCTGCTGGAGCGGGACCGCGTCGACCCAGTCGACCTCGCCCGAGGCCAGGGCGTCGATGCGGCCCTGGTCCACGAGCAGGAACTTGAACTCGACCATGTCGACGAGCGGCTTGCCGGACTCGAAGTACTTGTCGAACTTCTTCAGGGTGAGGTGGTCGCCCTGCACCCACTCGACGAACTCGAACGGTCCGGTCCCCACCGGCTTGCGTGCAGGGTCGTCCGCCTCGATCGCCTTCTGGTTCACGATCTCGCCGTTGTTGGCGAGGTTGGTGAGGAACGGTCCGTACGGCGTCTTGAGGGTGAAGACCACCTGGGTCGGGCTGGGCGCCTCGACCGAGGCGATCGCGGTGTAGAGGCCGGCGTACGCGCTGGCGGTCTTCGGGTCGAGGATCCGCTCGAAGGTGTACTTCACGTCGGCGCTGCTGAACTTCTCACCGTTGTGGAAGTAGGCGTTGTCGACCAGGTCGAAGGTCCACGTCGTGTCGTCGGTGGCCGTCCACTTCGTGGCCAGCCGGCCGACGAACTGCCCGTCGGCGCCGACCGTCAGCAACTTGCTGAAGATGTTGTCGTAGACCTGGGCGCCGGTGTAGATCGACGACACCGCGGGGTCGAGGCTGTCCGGCTCTCCGGTCAGCGCCGCCTTGAGCGTTCCGCCTGCCTTCGGGCCGGAGGGGGCGCCGGTCCCGTCGGCGGACGGCTTTCCGATCGAGTCGGAGCCGCAGGCGGTGAGGAAGGCGGGGCTGCCCGCCATCACCAGCCCGAGGAGGCCGGCGCGCCGGAGCAACGTTCGCCGGCTCAGCTCGCCCGTGGGGTTGTGGACGGTCATGGTTGTCTCCTGTGCTCTGAGGGCGAACGGTCAGTGGGTGTGCGAGCGGACGTAGTCGACCAGCGCGGTGTTGAACTCGTCGGGCTTCTCCCACAGGCAGGCGTGACCGCCGGGGACTGTTGTCCAGTCCGAGCCGGGCACGGCGTCGTGCAGGGTCCGCGAGAGGCTGACCGGGATGAGGATGTCCTCCGCCCCGGCCAGCACCAGGGTGGGGACGTCGATGCCGGCGAGCCGGTCGGTGGCGTCGTGGGTCTGGATGACGTTGAGCTGCGAGAGGTAGGCCTCGACCGACATGTCGAGTCCCGCCATCGCCTCCTCGAACTCCTTCGCGTCGTCGGGGCGCTCGGAGAAGAACGGCACGGTGAACGCCCAGAGCGTCACGTCGCGCATGACGAACGGGACGCCGAGCGTCGGTGCGAGGTCGGCCCACATCGCGAACATGCGGGTGCAGAAGGGTCCCGGGGCGGCGTAGGTGCAGGCCAGCGTCAGCGACCGCAGGTCCGACCGGTACGCCAGGGCGTACTCCTGGCAGATCATGCCGCCCATGGAGACGCCCATCAGGTGGAAGTCGGTGATGCCGAGCTCGTCGACCAGCGCCTTCGCGTCGTCGGCGAGCATCCGCGACGTGTACGGGCCGGACGGCGCGTCGGTCGCCCCGATCCCGCGGTTGTCGAAACGCAGCACGCGCAGCCCGGCCTCGAGCAGCGCCGGCACCTGGAAGTCCCAGGAGTCGAGGGCGTCGGCGAGCCCGTTGACCAGGACGATGGTCTCGGGGCCGTCGCCCTCGAGCTGGTAGTTGACGTTGATCCCGTTGACGTTCGCGGTGGGCACCGGTGATCTCCTCTGAGCTAGTGCGGGGCGTGGGCGGGCGTGGGCGGGGCGGTCACCAGGCAGGCCGCCAGCTGAGTGCTGCTGACCGGCTCGAGGTCCGGCCGGACGGTGTGGCAGATGTCGGTGACCAGCGGGCACCGGGGGTGGAAGCGGCAGCCCGCCGGCGGGTCGAGCGGGCTCGGGATCTCCCCGGACAGGGGTACGACGTCGATGCGGTGTTCCGGGTCGGGGTGCGGGATGGCGGCGACCAGCGCGCGTGTGTAGGGGTGGCTGGGGCCGGCGAAGATGTCCCGCGTGCTGGCGACCTCGGCGATCCGGCCCAGGTACATCACGGCGACGCGCTGGCTCAGGTGCTCGACCACGGCCAGGTCGTGGGCGATGAACAGCACCGCGACGCCCAGGTCGCGTTGCAGGTCCGCGAAAAGGTTGAGCACCTGCGCCTGAACGCTGACGTCGAGCGCGGAGACCGGCTCGTCGGCCACGATGAGGTCCGGGCCGCTGGCGAGCGCGGCGGCGACCCCGACGCGCTGCCGCTGGCCGCCGGAGAGCTGCCGCGGCAGCCGCTCGGCGTACGACGGGGAGAGGCCGACCCGGTCGAGCAGGTCGAGCACCCGCTGGTGCCGGTTCGCCCGCGTACCGGTCCGGTGGGCGTCGAGCGCCTCACGGATGCTCCGGCCCACCCGCCACCTGGGGTCCAGGCTCGCGTACGGGTCCTGGAACACCGGCTGCACGCGGCGGCGGAACTCCGCCCGGCGCCGCCCACGCAGAGCCGTCACCTCCGCGCCGTCGAAGGTGATCGACCCGCCGTCGACCGGGGTCATGCCGAGCACGCACCGGCCCAGGGTGGTCTTTCCGCTGCCCGACTCCCCGACCAGTCCGAGGACCTCGGCGCGGTCCACGTGCAGGGACACACCGGCGACCGCGGACACCGAGCGGCTGCCGACCAGGCCGGCCGGCACCGAGAACGTCTTGACCAGGCCCTCGACCTGCAGCAGCGCGCTCACGGCTGGCTCCCCTCGGGGACCAGCCGGGCGCTGACGTCCCAGCACGCGACCCGGGTGTCGCCGACGGTCACCGGGTCCGGCCGGGTCGGACACTCCGGGCGGGCTTGCGGGCAGCGGTCGAGGAAACGGCAGCCGGGCAGCGGACCGGACAGGTCCGGCACCTGGCCGGGGATGACCGTCAGCCCACCGGGTCGCGCGTCCGCGGTGGGCAGCGCCCCGAGCAGCGCCCGGGTGTACGGGTGCTGGGGCTGCGCGAACAGCCGGCGGACCGGCGCCTCCTCGACGAGCTGGCCGGCGTACATCACGCCGACCCGGTCGCAGATCTGCGCGACGACGCCCAGGTCGTGGGTGATGAGCAGCACCGCCGTGCCCCGGTCGCGGCACAGGCCGGCGATGAGGCTGAGGATCTGGGCCTGGATGGTGACGTCCAGCGCGGTCGTCGGCTCGTCGGCGATCAGCATGGCCGGCTGGTTGGCCAGCGCCGCGGCGATGACGATGCGCTGGCGCATGCCGCCGGAGAAGCGGTGCGGGGCGTCGCCGTAACGACGGGCCGCGTCGGGGATGCCGACCTCGGACATCAGCCGGACGGCCTGCGCCCGTGCGTCCGCTCGGCTCACGCGGCGATGGGCGCGGATCGTCTCGGCCACCTGCTCGCCGACGGCGAAGGTCGGGTCGAGGCTGGTGGAGGGATCCTGAAAGACCATCGAGATGCGGTCGCCGCGCAGCCGCCGCAACCGGCTCTCCTCGAGCCCGAGCAGCTGCTCCCCGTCGAGCTGGGCCGCGCCCGAGACCTGCGCGGCGGCCGGCAGCAGACCGAGCACGGCGTTGGCCAGCGTCGACTTCCCGCAACCGCTCTCCCCGACCAGCCCCACCACCTCGCCGGCACCGACCGTCAGGCTGACGCCGTCCACGGCCGACACGAGGCCCTGCGGGGTGGCGAAGCCGACCCGCAGGTCCTGCACAGCGAGCACCGGCCCGGTCACCGCAGCACACCGTTCGGGTCGAACCTGGCGCGCAGCCCGTCACCGACGAGGACGAAGCCCAGCACCGCCATCGCCAGGGTCAGCCCCGGGAACACCTCGACCCAGGGCGCCTGGACGAGGACGTCCCGGCCGTCCGAGAGCATCAGGCCCAGTGACGGGGTGGGGGGCTGGGTGCCCAGGCCCAGGAAGCTCAGCGCCGCCTCGATCTGCAGGGCGAACCCGGCCAGGATCGACACCTGGACGAGGACCGGGCCGATCGCGTTCGGGACGACGTGGCCGGCCAGCACCCGCAGGTGCCCGGCGCCGCGGGCGCTCGCGCCCTCGACGTACCCGAGGTGCGCGACGCCCAGCGTGCTGCCGCGCATCACCCGGGCCAGGATCGGCAGGTAGATCAGGGCGATCGCGAGGGCGGCCACGGTGCTGCCAGGGCCGACGATCGCGATGAGCGTGATGGCTAGCAGCAGCGCCGGGAGCACCAGAAGCATGTCGAGCGGACGCGAGATGAGCGAGTCGACGACGCCACCGACGTAGCCGGCGAGCGCACCCAGCGGGACGGCGACGGCGGACGCGAGCAGCACCGAGCCGGTCGCCACGAGCAGGCTGATCCGCAGGGCGTACACGACCCGGCTGAACACGTCGCGTCCCAGCGAGTCGGAGCCGAACAGGTGCGACCCGTCGGGGCCGGCCAGGATGCGCCGGGCATCCACCGTCTCGGGGTCGTGCGGTGCGATCAGCGGCGCCAACAGTGCGACGAGCACGAGGACGGCGAGGATCGCCGCGCCGGTCGCGGCCGGCCCGCGCCGGACCCGCCGTCGTGGCCTGCGGTCGCCCGGCACGGCGGGCGCGCTCACGAGCCCGACCCGTCGGCGACGCGGGAGTCGATCAGGCCGACGATGAGGTCGGTCACCAGCGACACCAAGATGAACAGCGCCGCCACGACGAGGACCCCGGCCTGGACCACCGGGTAGTTGCGCTGGTTGATCGCGGTCACCAGCAGGCGCCCGATGCCCGGGAGCGCGAAGAGCGTCTCGATGACGATCGCCCCGCCGAGCAGCAGACCGAACTGGATGCCGATCACCGTGACGACCGGGATCGCCGTGTTCTTCAGGGCGTGGCGGTAGACGATCCGCCGGTGGCTGAGGCCCTTGGCGCGAAGGAAGGTCACGAACGGCTGACCCATCGTCGCCTCCATGGCGCCGCGGGTGGTGCGCAGGATGTACGCGGTCTCAGCCACCGCGAGGGTGAGCACTGGGAGGGCCAGGTACTTCAGGTTGCCCACCGGGTCGTCGGTGAAGGGCACGTAGCCCGACGGCGGGAGCACGGCGAGCGTCCCGGAGAACAGCAGGACGAGCATGATCCCGAGCCAGAAGTCGGGGACGCTGACCCCGGCCACGACGAACCCGTCGGTGATCCGCCGCACCCAGCGCGCCCCGGTCGCGGCGAGGACACCGAGCGGGACGCCCACGACGATCGCCAGCCCCATGGCGAGGAAGGTCAGCTCGAGGGTCACCGGCAGCCGCTGCGCCAGCAGCTCGCGCAGCGGCGCCTTGCTCACGAAGTCGGTCCCGAGGTCGCCGTGCAGCAGCCCGCCGAGGAAGCTGAGGTACTGGCTGAGCAGTGGGCGGTCCAGGCCGAGCTCGGCGCGGGTCGCGGCGACGTTGGCGTCGGTGGCGCGGAAGCCGAGCATGGTGCGCACCGGGTCACCGGGGACCAGCCGGATGATGAGGAAGACGAAGACGCTCATCGTTAGCAGCGTGGGGATCGTCAGCAGCAGCCGGCGCAGGACGAAGCGGGTCCGGCCGCTCACGGCTCGCCACCCTCCTTGCGAACCCGGCGCACGAGGTCGCGGATCATCCGCTCGGTGAGCACGAAGTGCTCCCCGGCGATCCCCGCCGCCCGCTCCGCGTCGCGGGCCTCGATGGCCCCGGCGAGCTCCTCGTGCTGGTGGGCCGCCTTGTCCCGGATCCGCGCCGTATACGGCTCGGCGCCGAGGTTCAGGCTGACGCGGGACCGGATCTGGGTGGACAGCCCGACCAGGACCGGGTTGTGGGTGGCGCCGGCGACCGAGCGGTGGAACAGCTCGTCGGCCCGGCGCGATCCCTCGCGGTCGCCTGCCCCGCTGTACTGCGCGAGCGCCGAGCGGATGTCGCGGACGTCGGCCTTGGTCCGCCGCTCCGCGGCAGTGCGGGCGATCATCGGCTCGATCAGCCGGCGGGCGTCGAACAGTGCCTCGAACCGGTCCCAGTTGGGCAGCAGGTGACGGCCGACCATCTCGGCCGACCCCGGGCCCCAGCCGGAGAGGACGAAGGAGCCGCCGTGCCGGCCGCGACGCACCTCGGTGTAGCCCGCCTCGGCCAACCGGTGCAGGGCCTCGCGGACCCCGGTGCGCGAGACGCCGAGCATCTCGGCGAGGTCACGCTCGGCCGGCAGCCGCTGACCGGGCACATAGACGCCGAGGGCGACAGCCGTGACGAGACGGTCGACGATCTGGTCGGCGACGTTGCGGGTGACCAGCCGGTCGCCGAGCGGGGTCGCGGCGTTGCGGTCCAGCTCGCCGAACATGTCCAGGTCCAGACCTCCGGGACCGTTCGGTCCGCCTGGGCCGCTCACGTGCCCACCTGCCCGGGCCGGTACCACCGGGCGACGAACCGGGCGAGGGTCCGCGCGCCGGCGACGACGCTGTCCAGGTCGACCCACTCGTCGACGCCGTGGATGTCCGTGGCGGCTGGCCCGTAGCAGAGTGCCGGCACGCCGAAGTGGTTCAGGTAGGTGCGGGCGTCGGTGGTGCTGCCGAGGGAGTAGGCCGCGGGCTCGACGCCGTGCGCGTCGCGGTGGGCAGCGGAGATGGCCCGCGCCAGCTCGTGTCCGGGGTCGAGGTGGTAGCCGGGTGCGCGGAAGCCGCTCAGCCGCAGCCGCGGTGCGGAGGGGAACCCTCCGTCGCGCGTCACGAGCACCCCGACCGCGAGGCGCAGCTCGCGCTCGGCGTCGTCCGGCGTCCAGGCGCGGGGGTAGCCGATCCGCAGCCGCACGCGCGCGGAGGTGGGGACGCTCGAGGGCCAGTCACCTGCTGCGACCTGGCCGACGTTGAGGTTGTACGGACTGGGGATCTCGGCCAGCGCCGGGTCCGGGTGGCTCGCGGCCAGTCCTTCGGCCCAGCCGCGCAGCCCGGCCACCAGTCGGTAGACGAGGTCCACCGGGTTGATCGCCTGGTGGGCCGCCTCGGCGTGCGCGGAGACGCCGTCGACGTCGATGTCGCACCAGAGGATCCCGACACCGCCCAGCAGCAGGTCGAGCCCGGTCGGCTCCAGCAGCACTACCGCGTCGGCCAGGACGCCGTCCCGGGCTGCCGCCAGGGTGCCGTTGCCGGTGCACTCCTCCTCGATCGCGGCGAGGAAGGACAGCGGTCCCGCGATCGCCTCTGGATCGACGGCCAGCAGCGCGCGCAGGGCGAGGACGCCCATGGCGAAGCCGGCCTTCATGTCGCCGGCGCCGCGTCCGTACAGGCGGGAGCCATGCCGGCGCGGCACGAACGGAGGTGACGCCCAACGGTCGGGTGAGTCGGCCGGGACGACGTCGATGTGGCCGTTGAGGAGCAGCGAACGACCTTGCGCGGGCCCGAGGTCGCCCACAACCTGGACCCGGCGACCGGAGGTCGGCTGCGGGACTCCGGCTCGCGGATCGTCCGCGATGTCCGCCGGCAGGTCGAGCCAGCGAACGGCGAAGCCGAGGTCGGTCAACTCGTCGGCGAAGACGGTGAGGGCACCTTCCTCGTGGCCGACGGTGCTCGGCTGCGCGACGAGCCGTTCCAGGAAGCCGAAGGCATCCTCAGCCGCCTCGGCCACGGCGGAGTCGAGCCGCTCGCCGTCCAGCATCCGGCCTCCGAATGGTCAATGGTCTAGCCCAATGACCATAACAGCGTCGGCCTCGGCCCGCCACAACGTGTCAACTTCTCGCTCGGTGTGCCGGAGCGAGAGGCTGACACCTGAGGGAAGGTGGGCGGCTACCAGGCGACGGCGATGTACTTCGACTCGGTGTAGTCCAGCAGGCCCTCGTGGCCGCCCTCGCGGCCGATGCCGGACTGCTTGACCCCGCCGAACGGTGCGGCCGGGTCGGAGACGAGACCCCGGTTGAGCCCGACCATGCCGGTCTCCAACGCCTCGCTGACCCGCAGCCCGCGGGCCAGGTCACCGGTGTAGACGTAAGACACCAGGCCGTACTCCGTGTCGTTGGCGTACCGGACCGCGTCGGCCTCGTCGGTGAAGGTGACGACCGGCGCCACCGGGCCGAAGATCTCCTCGCGCAGGATCGCCGCGTCGGCCGGCACGTCGACCAGCACGGTCGGGTCGTAGTAGCAGCCGGTGCGGTCGGGTACCGACCCACCGATCAGCGCTCGCGCTCCGGCGGCGACCGCGGCGGTGACCAGCTCGTCGCACTTCTCGACGGCGGCGTCGTTGACCAGTGGCCCGACCTGGGTCCCGTCAGCGGTGCCAGGCCCGACCTTCAGCGCGCCCATCTTCTCCGCGAGCCGGGTCGAGAACTCCTGCGCGACCGACTCCTCGACGTAGAACCGGTTGGCGGCCGTGCACGCCTCCCCGCCATTGCGCATCTTCGCGATCATCGCGCCCTCGAGCGCGGCATCCAGGTCGGCGTCGGCGAACACCAGGAACGGTGCGTTGCCGCCGAGCTCCATCGAGGTGTTCACGACCGTGTCGGCGGCCAGCTTGAGCAGGGTCCGGCCGACCTCGGTGGAGCCGGTGAACGACAGCTTGCGGACCCGCTCGTCGTTGACCATCGCGGCCACGACCTCGCCGGAGCGGCGGGCCGGCACGACGTTCACGACCCCGGCAGGTACGCCGGCGTCGTCGAGGATCTGCGCCATCAGCAGCGCGGTGAGCGGGGTGTCCGACGCCGGCTTGAGGACCACGGTGCAGCCGGCGCCGATCGCCGGACCCATCTTCCGGGTCGCCATCGCCGCCGGGAAGTTCCACGGCGTCACCAGCACACAGACCCCGACCGGCTGGTGCACCACCATGATGCGGTTCGCGCCGGACGGTGCGGTGGTCACCATGCCGTCCATCCGGACCGTCTCCTCCGCGTACCAGCGGAAGAACTCGGCGGCGTACGTCGCCTCGCCCTTGGCGTCGACCAGCGCCTTACCGTTCTCCAGCGAGATGAGCGTCGCGATCTCGTCGGCGCGGTCGGTCATCAGTTGCCACGCCCTGCGCAGGATCTCGGCGCGCTGGCGGGGCGGGGTCGCGGCCCAGCCGGGCAGCGCCGCGGCCGCCGCGTCGACGGCGGCCAGCCCGTCGTCCTTGGACCCGTCCGAGACCTGGGCGATGACCTCGCCGGTGGCCGGGTCGGTGACGTCGAAGCGGCCGCCCTCGGAGGCCGCGCGCCACGTCCCGCCGATGAAGAGGTCGGTGGGGACCTTGCTGAGCACGTCTGCAGTCATGTCACGCATCCTCGCTGGCCGCGGCGCTCATCGCCAGGGCGTGGTGGGGTCTCTTACGTCACGAACATGGTGGCTGGATCGGGGCGAATGATCAGAACGGGTTGGTCACGACGAGGTCTTGGGCCGGATACAGCGTGAGGATGCGCGGGCCGTCCTCGGTGACGACGACCTCCTCCTCGATCCGGGCGGCCGAGAAGCCGTCGCCGGCCGGGCAGTAGGTCTCCAGCGCAAAGACCATGCCGGCCTTGATCTCCACCGGCTCCTTCATCGAGTTGAGGCGCGAGATGATCGGCCGCTCGTGCAGGCCGAGGCCGAGGCCGTGGGCGAACTGCAGCCCGAAGGCCTCCATCTCGCTGCCGAACCCGAAGTCCTCGGCCCTGGGCAGCAGTGCGGCGATCTCGTCGGAGCCGGCGCCGGCCCGGATGCCGGCCAGGCCGCCGTCCATCCACTCCCGCGCCTGCTTGTACGCGTCCCGTTGCGACTGGGTCGCGCTGCCGACCGCGAAGGTCCGGTAATAGCAGGTCCGGTAGCCGTTGAACGAGTGGATGATGTCGAAGAACGCCTGGTCGCCGGGACGGATCAGCCGGTCGGTGAAGTTGTGAGGGTGCGGGTTGCACCGCTCGCCGGAGATCGCGTTGACGGCCTCGACCTGGTCCGAGCCCATCTCGTAGAGCCGCTTGTTGACGTGCGCGACGATCTCATTCTCGCGGATGCCGGGCTTCAGCATCTCGACGATGTCCTGGTACACGCCGTCGACCATCGCTGCAGCCTGGTTGAGCAGCATGATCTCGTCGGTCGACTTGATACTGCGCGCGTCGAGCATCAGCTGCTGGGCGTCGACGACGGTGAGGCCCTGCCGCTGCATCTCGAACAGGAACGGCGGCTCGACGATGTCGACCGCGACCGGCAGGTCGGCGACGCCGGCCTCGAGGAGCATCGACTTGATCTCGGCGACGGCGTCGGCCATCAGTCCGACCGAGGGCGCGACCGCGCCGCGGAAGCCGAGGAAGCCCGCCTTGTAGTTCTCCGTCGGCACCCACGGCGAGTACTTCTTGTGGTGCTTCACCGCGGACCCGAAATCCCACAGCACCGGGTCCTTGCCGCGGGCCAGCAGGGCGTACCGGATCATCTTGTCGCCGAGGGCGCCGCCGATCCAGGTCTGCGTGGTGTAGCGGATGTTGTAGAAGTCGAAGAGCAGGAAGGCCCCGCACTCGCTGCCCTCGAGCGCCGCCTTCGCGCGACCGATGCGGTACCGCCGGAGCCGCTCGAAGTCGACCCGCTGCTCGTAGTCGACGCCCATGTGCCCCGGAGCGGGCAGCGGGGCGGTGCGGTCCGGCGTGGGGCTCATGACGGTCTGCCTACTCCGTGGAGCCGAGGCCGTCGTCGACCGGGGTGTCCTCGGGCTTGAGCTCCAGGCCGGACGCGGTGGCCTGCTGGTCGAGCAGGATCGCGAAGTCCTCGGTGACCCGGCCGCTGCTCACGGTCTCCTGGACGAGCTGCGCGGTGGCGGCGGCGACCGGCATCGGGACGTCGAGCTGGCGGGCGGCTGCCAGGCCGAGGTCGAAGTCCTTGCGAAGCAGGATCGGCGTGAAGGTCGGGGTGTAGTCGAGGTGCACGAAGGCCGGCGTCTTGTAGCGGGTGAAGACCGAGCCCATCACCGAGTTGTTGAGGAACTCGAGGAACGCGGCGCGCGTCATGCCGCCCTTCTCGGCGAGCACGGTGATCTCGGCGAGCGACTGGGTCACCACACCGAGCATGAGGTTGTGGCAGATCTTCGCGAGCCGGGCGGTGTCGCCCTCGCCGACGTAGGTCACGTGCTGGCCGATCGCGTCGAGCAGCGGCCGCACCCGGGTGAAGGTGTCCTCGTCGCCGGAGGTGACCAGGGTGAGCAGGCCGGCGGAAACGACCTTGCCGTTGCCGCTGACCGGGGAGGCGAGGAACTGGGTGCCGACCGCGTCGCACGCGGTCCGCATCGCCTCGGAGGACTCGGTGGAGACGGTCGAGGTGTCCACGACGACCTGCGGGACGTTGCCGGGCTCGGCGATCAGGCCACCCTCGCCGGTGAGCACCTGCTCGAGGTCCGTCGAGGTGGAGACCATCGTGAAGACGACGTCGCGGCCGCGCAGGTCGGCAATCGCGTCGACGACCTTCGCGCCGTGCTCGGCGAGCGGCTCGGCCTTGGCCCGGGTGCGGTTCCACACGGCGAGGTCGGCGCCGGCCCGGGCCAGGCGGGTCGCCATCGCGGCGCCCATCCGGCCGGTGCCGATCCAGCCGACGCTGCCGGCGCCGGCCACCGACCCTGTCGTCTCGCTCATGGGGCTCCCACCGTCGTGTCCCTGCCTCAGGCTTGCAATCGTTTGCGGTGCGAGGCTAGCCAGCGCCCTTCCGGGGTGTCAAGGAGTGGCCCCGTCGCGCCTCCCCCGCGCCCATGCCCCCTGGTCCGGCGATCACGTAAACGTGATCCACCGTCGCCTCCCACGGCGTGCAACCCGCGCAAGGCGACGGCACGCCGTGGGAAGTAGGCGGACGGAGCGGGACCTGGGCCCCCGAGGCGTCAGGCCGTGAGGCGCCTGGCCAGCCAGTCGGCGGTGTACGGGCGGTGCCTGGGCCACACGTTCATACAGCCGTGGTTGCCGTCCGGGAGCAGCAGCAGCTCGGCGTCCTTGGCCTTCTGGGCGAGCCGCTCGGCGTGCTGCCAGGGGATCAGCCGGTCGAGCTTGCCGGTGACGACGAGCAGCGGCGCGGTGATGTGGCCGGCCAGCCCGGCCATGTCCAGCGTCGAGGCGTTGGCGCGCGCCTCGTCGTCGGTCTGCACCTGCGAGCGGACCCGGAAGGTGTCCCGGGTGAGCTCCGGCAGGGCGTCCCAGCAGTCGCCGAAGTTGTACGGGCCGGCCAGCGCGACCGCGGCCCGGACCCGGTCGCCCGCGGCGGCCGCCACACGCGGCGCGTAGTAGCCGCCGAGGCTGACGCCCCAGACACCGAGCCGGTCGCCGTCGACCTCCGGCTGGGCGACGAGCGCGTCGAGGAACGCCAGCCCGGGCGCCGACCAGTCGCCGCGGATCGGCAGGTCGTACTCCACCTCGCCCTGCCCCGGCCCGTCCACGCTGAAGGTCGCCAGGCCGCGGTCGAGGAAGGTCTTCTCGGTGGAGCGGAACTCCTCCTTGGTGGAGTCCAGCCCCGGGATCATCAGCACCGCGGGGTACGGACCACCGGGCGACTCGCCGGCCGGGACGCGCAGGACGCCGACCATGGTGGCGCCGTCGAGCGGGACCTCGACGCGGCGGCCGGGCGGGTCGAGCAGGGGCAGCGCGTCGTTGAGGCAGCGCACCGCGTTCTGGTGCGCGGTGCGCATCTGCTCGTAGTCCTCGACGAAGACGAACTTTGCGAAGTGGAAGTACGTCGACGCCATCGACAGGTGCTCACCGGCGCTGCGGGTGCGGCCGTCGGCGAGCGCCGTACGCCCCAGCACCTCGTGCTCGGCGGCGGCGGTCGACCAGGCGGCGCACCAGTCGGACCAGCGGTCGAGCCCCGTGGTGACCCGCTCGAAGTCGGCGACGGTGACGCCGTTGGTGGTGAACCGCGGTCCCCAGTGGGAGATCGCCGAGGCGAGCTTCTCATCCATGTGCGAGCAGGTCCTTCCGGGCGTCGGGGGGCGGGCCACCGGGCCGTGACCGGCGCGAGACCTGACCATTGCAATCGAGTGCAGGATCGGGCACTCTCACGGACGTGTCAACGGACCTCGGCGCCGACGCCGCGCCAGCCCGGGCCGGCGGCCGGCCCCTCGCGGCGCCGCGGCCCGTGCCCGGTCCCCCGCCGGCGTACTCGAGGCCCGAGATGGCCCGCCGACGGCACCTGGTCGAGGACTGCGCGGCCGAGAAGGGTCTCGACGCGGTCCTGGTCTACGGCGCGAACCGCTCCGGCTCCGGCGTCCCGTGGCTGACCGGCTGGCCGGTGACCCGCGAGGCGGTCGTGGTGATGCGCCCGGCCGAGCGACCGGTGCTGCTGGTGGGCTTCCCCAACCACGTGCCGAACGCGGCGCGGGTCGCGGTCGACTGCGACGTGCGCCCGGTCGGCGACACCACGGCGTCGACCGTGCGCGAGCTGCTCGGCGACGCCCGCCGGGTCGGCGTCATCGGCGGTGCGCCCGGGGCCGTGCGCCAGGTCATGTGCGAGGCCGTCGAGCTGGACCCGGCGTTCGCGAGGTGGCGCGCGGTGAAGAGCGCCGAGGAGCTCGACCACCTGCGGTACGCCGCCTGGCTGACCGACCGGTCGGCTGCCGCGCTGGTCGAGGCGGCGGTGCCCGGCGCGACCGAGCTGGACCTGATCGACGCCGTCGAGTCGTCGTACGGCGGCACCGGGGGGACCAACCACATCCACTACGTGGCGGCCACGTCGATGGCCGCGCCGGACCGATGCGTGCCCGGGCAGTGGCCGACCACCCGTGAGGTCGAGGCCGGGTCGGCGGTGGTGTTCGAGCTGAGCACGGCCTGGGGGCAGGACACCGCCGGGCAGCTGCTGCGCACCGTCATGGTCGAGGCCGACCCGACGCCGCTGTACGCCGAGCTGCATGCGCTGGCCACTGAGGTGCACGACGCGATCGTCGATCTGCTGCGGCCGGGTGCGCTGCCCGCTGACCTGCTGGCGTGCGCGGATCCGGTGCTGCGCCAAGGGTTCGTCACGGTCGACGACCTCGTGCACGGCTTCGGCGGCGGCTACCTGGCGCCGGTGCTGTCGCACCGCCGCGCGCCGTCCGGCGTGCACACCCAGCCGCTGGTCGAGGGGATGACGCTGGTCGTCCAGCCGAACGTCGCCACCCCTGACCTCTGCGCCGGGGTGCAGACCGGCGAGCTGTACGAGATCACCGCGGACGGCGCCCGGTCGCTGCACGCGTTCCCGACCGGGCTGCTCCGAGGAGGTACCGCACTGTGACCGCTGCCGTCGGCACGTCGAAGCTGCTCGACCCCACCCACCCGCTCTACACCCCGCTCGCCGCCGAGTCCCCGGACGAAGTCGACGTCGTCGTCATCGGTGCCGGCCACAACGGGCTGATCTGCGCGGCCTACCTCGCGCAAGCCGGGCTCGAGGTGTGCGTGGTCGAGGCGCAGGGCGTCGTGGGCGGCAACACCGTCACCGAGGAGCTGACGCTGCCGGGGTTCCTGCACGACTCGTGCTCCAGCGCGCACGTGCTCGTCCAGTCGAACCCGGTGATCCGCAACGACGAGCTCGGGTTGCTCTTGACGTACGGCCTGCGATACGTCCACACCGAGCCGGCCGTCGTGCTGCCGCTGCCTGGCGGCGACGCCGTCACCGTGCACCGCGACCTGGACGCGACGGTCGAGGAGGTCGCGCGGTTCTCGCGGTCGGACGCCGACGAGCTGCGGGCGATGATGGGCGAGTGGGCCGGCGGCCTCGGCGCGGCGCACGCCCGGCTCAGCTCCGGCGAGGCACCGCTCGGCGACGAGGCGACCAAGCAGTACGACCAGCTGCGTGCGCGCTCCGCGTGGGACGTGGTGCACGAGCGGTTCGAGCACCAGGTGGTGCGGGACCTGTTGATCTGGCTGGGGTTCGCGACCATCCAGGACCCCCGGCGGCCCGGCACCGGAGCGCTGCCGTCGGCGATCACGTCGGGTCGGATCGCGTTCGGCTGGGCTACTCCCGTCGGCGGCTCCGGTGCGCTGCCGGCCGCGCTGGTGCGGCACCTCGTCGACCACGGCTCGTCGGTGGTCGCGTCGTCACCGGTCGCACGGATCGACACGTCGTCCGGCCGGGCGTCCGCGGTCGAGCTCGCGAACGGCCGACGTATCGGCGCCCGACGCGCCGTCGTGTCGTCGGCGCACCTGGCGACGATGCCGGGGATGCTCACGTCCGAGCCGCCCGCCGACCTCGTCGAGGCACGCGACACCTGGCAACCCGGCCTCTCGCTGTTCGCCGTCCACGCCGCACTCAAGTCCGACATCACCTTCCCGACCGCGAGCGGCCCGGTGCTCTCGACCGCCGGCGGCCTCGGCACCGCCGACGGCCTGCGCGCCCAGCTCGAGGCCTTCGAGCGCGGCGAGCCCGACGCCCGCGACCCGTGGCTGCTGCTCGTCGCGTCCACGGTCGTCGACCCGGATCGTGCCCCCCACGGAGGCGGCACCTTCAAGATCCTCACCACCGCCCCGCACACCCGCGCCGACGGCCGCGACTGGGACGGCGACGCCGGCCTCGAGCACGGTCAAGCGCTGATGGACCTGGTCCACGACCGCACCGGGCTCCCCCGCGACGCCGTCCTGCAGATGATCGTCGAGACCCCGACCTCACTCGCCGCCCGCAGCCCGTCGAACATCGGCGGCTCCTGCCACGGCGGCCACTTCGTCCGCCCCGACGGCACCGTCATCCCCGGCTGGGCGTCGTACGCCGTGTCGGTCCCCGGCCTCTACCTCACCGGCTCCACCGCCCACCCCGGCGGCAGCGTCAGCGGCCGGCCCGGCCGGAACGCGGCCCAGTCGGTCCTGGCCGCGCTCCGGTAGGGCCGCCGCCGGCCGCAAGCCTCAGTGGTGCATGTGCATCGCGGCGTCGCCGATGACCCGGGCGGCCGGCATCCGCAGGTACGCGACGACACCGACGACAGCAGCCAGCACTGCAGCGGCGGCGAACGCGGCGGAGAACCCGTCGACGACCCCAGCCCGGTCGGTGAGGTTGCCGGCCGCGGTCGCGACCGCGGACAGCACGGCGACCCCCAGCGCAGCGCCGACCTCGTGACCCGTCATCAGGACGCCCGACGCCATGCCGGCGTGCTGGGCGGGAATGCCGGCCATCGCGCTGACCGCGACGGCGACGATGACCAGGCCGACACCGGCCCCGAGGACGAGCAGGCCGGGCAGCAGGTCGGTCGCGAAGCGCGCGTCCGAGCCGACCCTGGACAGCGAGGCCCGGCTCGGCGACGTGTCGGCACCCACCCTGGTCCTGATGGACGAGCAGGATCCCGACTTCCCGAACCCCCGGGCCGAGGCGGACTGGATCGCGCAGGCAATGAACGGCAGGGTGGTCATGGTCGCCGAAGCCGGCCACTACCCGCAGTCGCAGCAGCCGGAGTCCACCACCAGCGCCGTGCTGGTCTTCCTGACCACGGTGAACCCTCGCGCCTTGCCCCGGACTCACCGAGACCCGAGTCGTGGAAGCGGCCGAGCACCTGGCCGACGAGGTGGGCCTGTCCAGGTTGACCCTGACCGGCCTGGCCCAGCGGCTCGGCGTCCGCCAGCCCTCGCTCTACAAGCACATCGAGAGCATGGAGCACCTGCACCGCAGCATCAGCGTGCGAGCCAAGGACGAACTGGCCGGTGCCCTGGGCCGGGCCGCGGTCGGGCGCTCCCGCGGCGACGCCATCGTGTCGATGTCGCAGGCCTACCGGGACTGGGCCACGGCGCACCCCGGTCGTTACGCCGCGGCTCAACGCGCACCTGCTCCGGGGGACGCCCACAACGAGGTCGCCAGCATGGCCGTCGTCCAGGTGCTCACCGACGTCCTGGCCGGCTACGACCTGCACGGCGACGACGCCATCGACGCCATCCGCTCCGGCCTGCACGGCTTCAGCGTCCTGGAGACCAGCGGCGGGTTCGGGCTGCCCCTCGACATCGACCGTAGCTACGACCGGCTGGTCCACGGTCTCCTCGCCGCCCTCACCAGCTGGGACGACGAGGCCGGCGCCGACGAGGGCCAGCTCAGGACCACCACACAGCAACCGGCTCCATCCCCGAGAGCCGCTGCCGAAACAACGGCGTGAACGCCCGAGGCAACCGACCTCGAGGTGCGCCGGTCTGCGGTGGTGTCGGGCGCCGGGATCCTGCTCCTCGCGCTTCTGGCGGGAGCTGACTACGTCGGTGTGATCCAAGGGCTGGTCACGAACGGCGACACGACGCTGACAGCCGCCGCGGCCTTCGGCACCGACCAGCGATCCACCCAGGCACTGAAGATCGAGACCTGCCAGGACATCTGGAGTGTCGGGTACGTCCTGATCGGGCTGCACCTCGACCTGATCGGGATCCTCGCCTACCGGTCCGGCTACGTCCCGCGGGTCATCGGTGTCCTGCTCGTCATCGCCGGAGCCGGCTACCTCGTCGACACCTTCGGCGGGCTGCTCATCGAGCGCTACACCCTCACCGTCGCCAGCGGTTCCTTCGTCGGTGAGGCAGTGCTCATGCTGTGGCTGCTGATCAAGGGCCGATCTGTCACGTTGACCGCGTAGCGAAGGACGCGGCGGCGGGCGTCGGCGCACAATGGACACGTGGGCCTGATCACGCGGATCGGCCGGGCACCCGGTGTGCGCCGGCTGGTGCGCAAGCGCGTGGGCGACGGCGTCGTCGCCGAGAGCCCGGACCCCGAGGACCTCGACCCGCGATGGTGCGGCGACTGCGAGCGCGAGGTGCTGCTCGGCTTCGCCACCTGCCTCGCCTGCGGTGGCGAGCCGCTGACAGCTGTCGAGCCGGCCCGCCGGAGCGGCGACGCTCCCCCGCCCCCCGGGCACGGGCCCACCTCCTGGAGGCTGTAGACGTCGTCCACCAGCCCGAGCCCCGATGAGTTTCCGGTCCGCTCCGGTCGGCCCTGGGTAGGACCTACCGGACGACCGAGGGAGAACGACATGGGCAAGGTCATCGCCAACGCATCGATGTCGCTGGACGGCTACATCGCCAAGGACGACAACACGATCGGCCGGCTGTTCGACTGGCTGCAGAACGGTGACGTGGTGATCCCCACTCCCGCGGAGGACTTCGCCGTCCACCTGAGCCCGCAGAGCGCCGAGCACTGGAACCGCTGGATCTCCGACATCGGGGTGCTGATCTGCGGCCGGACACTGTTCGACTTCACCGGCGGGTGGCAGGGCCGGCACACCCTGGACGTACCGGTCGTCGTCGTCACCCACGAGGCGCCCGCGGACTGGGTCGAGGCCCACCCGGACGCGCCGTTCCACTTCGTCACCGACGGGGTCGAGGCGGCGGTCGCGAAGGCGCAGGAGATCGCCGGCGACAGCACCGTCGCGGTGGCGGCCGGCACCATGGCGCGGCAGTGCCTGGAGCTCGGGCTGCTCGACGCGGTCGCCGTCGACCTGGTGCCGGTGGTGATGGGGAAGGGCCGCCCGTTCTTCGGCGAGATGACGCTCGAGGACGTCATGCTCGGCGACCCGACGAGTTGCGTCCAAGGCGACCGGGTCACCCACCTGATGTTCCCCGTGACCAAGCGGGACAGCTGATGCAGGACTCGACGGAAGGCCAGGCATGAGCACGCTCACGGTCGACATTTTCGTGTCCGTCGACGGCTGGGCAGGTTCGGACGGCCTGCCCGGCTACTTCGGCTACCTGGGCCCCGAGCTGCAGGACTGGATCACCGCCGAGGCGGACGACCTGCACGACCTGGTGATGGGACGGCGCACCTACGAGCTGCTGGCCGACCTGCCGACCGAGGCGCAGGACGACGGCTGGCGGCGGATGGCCGAGACCGACAAGGTCGTCTTCTCGACCTCCCTGCGCGAGGTGTCCTGGGCCAACACCCGGATCGTTGCCCGTGACCTCCTCGACGAGATCCGCAGCATGAAGGCCGACGGCGACCTGCCGTTGCGCACGGCCGGCAGCCTCTCGCTCGCCCGGCAGCTGATGGCGGCCGGGCTGGTCGACCGGCTCCGGCTGATGGTCTTCCCCCTGGTCGCCGGGGACGCGGGGCGCGAGCCGTTCTTCGCCGACATGGCCGCCGCCGACCTCGAGCTGGTCGACCACCGCGTGCTCGACGGCCGGGTGCTCCTGGCGGAGTACCGCCCCACCGGTCGCGACATCCCACGGGCCTGAACGACCGCCCGGAAAGGCTCCCGAAACCGATCCGGCCGCAGAGATCGACGGCCTGACTGAACAGTCAGTCGGATCCGGTCGGTTGCGTCACCCTGGTCGCGAAGCAGGGCGGCGATGATCCAGACGACTCCGTTCCTCGAACGGCTCGACCGGCGCAACACCACTGGGCTGTGGGGGCACTGGTCCGGCTACCTCTCGGCGCTGAAGTACGAGATGCCGCCGACGAACGAATACTTCGCGGTGCGACAGCGCCGGCTCCTTCGACACCTCGCCGCTGTAGCAGTTCCGGATCGCCGGCCGCGACTCCGAGCGGCTGCTGGCAGCGGGGATGACCCGCGACCTCCGCACCTGCAAGCCAGGCCCGGCGCAATACAAGGTGTGGTGCGACGACCGCGGCATCGAACGGCCGATGGGCGCCGCCGGCCGAGCCGTAGCACCGTCTCCGACTGAGCCGTCACCGGGACCGGCACCGGCCTGGCTCAGGCGTGCAGGGTGGGCCGGTAGACGAGTTCCTGGGTGTGCCCGTCGAGGGTCCGGCTCTCGAGCAGCTCCAGGTCGAAGTCGTCCGCACCACCGAAGATCGGCTCCTCACCGGTGCGACCGGTGATGACGGGGAAGAGCGTCACCTGCACGCGGTCGACAAGCCCGGCGGCCAGCAGCGCCCAGTTCACCATCAGGCTCCCGTGCGAGCGCAGCGGGACGTCGGACTCCTCCTTGAGCCGGGCGACGAGGTCGACGGGGTCTTCGCTGACGACGGTCACGTCCGGCCAGTCCTGGGTGCCGTCGAGCGTGGTCGACACGACCGTGGTCGGCAGGCTCCGCATCCGGGCGACCCAGGGGTCGCCGATGCCGGACTCCTCGGTGTTCTCGCCGAACATCTGCACGAACTGCCGGTAGGTGTTGGCTCCGAACACCATCCGCTGTTCCCCGCCGTACGTTGAGAGGCGGTGGTCGAGCAGCTCAGGGCCCTGCTTGCCCCAGTAGCCGCCCCAGTCACCGTGGTGGGAGCCGAAGCCGTCGAGGCTGCAGAAGATGTCGAACGTGTAGGTAGCGGTCACGGCGCTCTCCTCGCGTGCAGTCGATCGGGTCCTCCCGAGACAGACCGTGCACCACCGCAGGACTCATCGCCGGAGGGCCCCTGGAATGTCCGGGTCGACGAAGGACTGGGTCGCGCAGTCGATCCACGGGATTTCGGCTGGCGGCCGGGGCGCTCCCCGGGTGAGCATGCCCTGGTGATGGACGAGGCGGATGCCGCGCGCGTGGTCCGCCTGCTCGAGGAGAACGGCGTCAAGTGCTGGGTCCTCGGCGGGTGGGGTGTCGATGCGCTGGAGGGCCGGGCGACCCGGGCCCACAAAGACCTCGACATCTTCCTCGCCCTCTCGGAGCACGCTCTCGCCTGGCGGCTGCTGCACGAAGACGGCTTCCGGCTCGCCTACCGCTGGGAGGAGAACGTCGAGCTGCCCGGTGACCTCGACGCGGCAACCCAGCCGACGGCGTACGTCCTACAGCACGTCGACGGTCGCGAGGTTGACGTGCACGTGCTCGACGACAGCGCCGAGCCGATGGCAGTGCTGTGGGACCACCGGATCGAGCTGGTGGCCGGCGCCCTCGACGGGATCGGCACGATCGGTGGGACCGAGGTCCGTTGCCTGTCGGCGCGGATGCAGGTCGTCGCGCACCAGGGCTACGACCTGCCGGCCGACCAGCGGGCCGACCTCGAGCGGGTCGAGCGGATGCTCGCCCCCTGAGCACAGGTCACGCGGGCGGCCGCCAGGACGCGGAGGATCTCCCGCGAGGTGAGGTCCGCCTCGGTCTCCGGGACGTTGTGCCCACTGGTCACCACGATCTGCCGGGCGAGCGGGCTGAGGACCAGCCCCCCCTGCTGGCCCGTGACGTTGGTCTTCTGCTCGTGGTTCTCCCAGTTGTCGCCGTAGTCGTTGGTGATCACGGTCATCGGGATCCGGCCGATCCGGTGCCGGTGGGTCCAGGCGTAGAGCTCGACGGCGACGTAGTCCCGGTGCTCCTTGTTCAACTTCACTGTGGCAGTCGAGCTCCGCAAGCAGCTCCTTCGGCGCCTCCGAGGGGATGATCGCGTGCGGAGTCTCGGCCAGCACGATGCCGACGGTCAGGTCGGGGTGGGCGTAGGCATAGCTGGTCATGAGGAAGCCGCCGCCCGAGGTGCCGACGAGGACCTACGGCGGCTCCGCCTTGACGGCGGCGAGCATCGCTGTCAGGTCGCTCAGCAGCTCGGGGGTGCCCCTGCAGCCGGTGGCGTCGTCGCTGGAGCCGTTGCCCCCGCGGTCGTACGCGCAGACCCGGTTCTGCTCGGCGATCTGCTTGAAGACGGCGCTCCACTGGAACTGGTCGGCCTCGTCGCCGCTCTCCAGAAGGACGACGGGGCTCCCCTCCCCGCTGCAGCGCACGAACAGATGCAGACCGCCGCCGATGTCCACCAGCGCCGGGACGTCATAGGTCTCCGTGGAACTAGGGGACGGCGAGGATGCCGAGACGCTCGGCGACGGTGACTGCGCCGCGGGACCGCCGGCCGAGTCGCTCCCGCCGCACGCCAACAGGGGCAGCACGAGCGCGGCCGCGGCGAGGAACCCGCGGGCGCGCGACATGCCGACATCCTGCGCCGATCGCAGCGACAGAGGGGTCCGCCCACAGCGACTGTTCCTGCTGAGGGGCGGGATGCGGCGCTAGGTCCCCTTCGGGCTGTTGATCGTGCCGTGGTCGGCGAGCTGCCGACGGCGCGCCGCGCTACCCCGACGACGGCCGTATCCAACCGAAGCGCCGTCCGACCGCAGGTTCACGCCGACGGAGGACTTCGGGGACCGCGAAGCAAATCGGGCTTGCGGGAGTGACAGGGAAGTCGAATGGCGGAGTTCTCCCACCCGGCCTGACCCCAATAGTGACCGGCGCCTGGTGGCTGCCTTCTCACCGATTCGTCGACCGGGCGGGAGAACACCTGGCACGGACCTCGACGGAGTGACCTAGTAGGAGCCTGCGCCAACAGGCCCGTCCCTGTCCTGTCCGACGTCGACCGCACCGTGCCCGCCCTTGCCCTGCGACGAGAAGAGCGGACATGACCACGATGACACCTGAACCCGGTTCGGTCACGGGCGGCGTCGACACACACTTGGACATTCACGTGGCGGCAGCCGTGAACCACCTCGATGGTGTGCTCCCCACGAAGAGCTTTCCGACGACGGCTGCCAGCTACCGCAGGTTGCTGCGCTGGATGAGGACGTTTGGTCCGCTGCACGCGGTGGGGGTCGAGGGCACTGGCAGCTGCGGGTCCGCGCTGGCCCAACACCTAGCCGAGAACGACGTCAGGATTGTCGAGGTGTCCCGGCCGAACCGGCAGGTCCGACGCCGCCATGGGAAGACCGATGTCATCGACGCCATCGCCGCAGCTCGAGCGGTGCTGTCCGGTGAGGCGTCGGCGACCCCGAAAGCGCACAACGGGCCGGTCGAGGCGTTGCGCCTGCTGAAGATCGTGCAGCGCAGCGCCACCAAGTCCCGCACCCAGGCTGGCAACCAGCTGCGCGCGATCGTGGCCACCGCCGGACGAGCTGCGCTCGAAGCTGCGCGATCTCAAGACCTCGGAGCTCGTGACGACCTGCGCCGCGTTCCGGGTCCGAGCCGAGGACGACAACCTTGCCACGGTGACCCCGTTGGCGCTGCGCGAGCTCGCCCAGCGCATCCAGCTCCTGGACGAGCAGGTGGCCCGCACCAGGACCCGACTGGCCCGTATCACCACCTCGGTCGCCCCTCAGCTGGTGGCGCGCAAAGGTGTCGGCCCCGACACCGCCTCGGCGATCCTCATCAGCGCCGGTGACAACCCGCACCGGCTTCGTGATGAGCGATCGTTCGCCGCCCTCTCCGGGTCCAACCCGATCCCGGCCAGCAGCGACAGGACCACCCGGCACCGCCTCAACCGCGGCGGCGACCGTCAACTCAATGCAGCTCTGTGGCGGATCGCGATCGTCCGGCTTGCTACCGATCCCGACACCCGGGCCAACCTTGCCCGCCGAACTGGAGAAGGCAAGACGAAGACCGAAGCGATCCGCTGCATCAAGCGCTACATCGCGCGCGAAGTCTTCGCGGCGCTACCGCAGACGGCCGCCGGTTGACAGTAGGAGCATCGGTTATGTTCGTCCACGCCTGCGGACGATCGCGCGTCTTTCCGCCAGCAAGAAGCAGCGCAAGACTGATCCACTGCATCCAGCCTGAAACTCCGACCTACGAGGCGGATGTGTCCTTCCAACGCTCTCATGAGACAGGAGTGCCCACGTGTCTGGCAGAGCGCCGGCGGAGGTGTCTCATTCCGTTTTTGAGCGCCGAGAGTCCTACTTGGCGACCGCCGAGGCCCACCCGCGGACCCAGCTCAGAGTGTCAGCGGATGCCGGTGTCGCACGGGACGTCGATGTCGGTGACCGCCCCCGCGGTGACGACGGCATCCATGGACTTGCACGACATCCCCACCTCGGCGGTGACCACGTAGGAACCGGGCGGCACCGCAACCCGGAACCGCCCCTTGGCATCCGTGGTGGTCTCGGCAACTGGGTCGCCGGCGCCGTATAGCTCACCGGGCAACTGCTCCGCGATCAGCACCTTGACACCCACCGGCGGTACGTCCGGGCAGGGCCGTCCCTCGACCTCGACCGGGCACTGTGGACCCAACCGGACCACGCCGGCGACACCGCTCCCAGGCTCCGCGGGAGCCGTATCCTCGCCGCAGCCGGAGGTCAGTGCCCCGACAGCGAGCACGGTTCCGCCGAGGAGGAGCCCTGTGGCGCGCACCCGGGTGGGACGTGCGCCACCGGGTACTCGTTCCCTACGGCAGTCCAGCCGCACATGTGCGGTGCGGTCGCGTCGCGGGACGCGATCGGCGCGTTCCCGCGTGCGTCCTGGAGTGCGTCACTTCGCCGCCTGTGCCACGTGCGCACCGGTCCGCAGATTTCCTTGAACGCTGGCAGCATTGCCTCATGAACGTGGCCGAGTTCATCGCCATCTGCCCACGCGTCTATCACGCCGCATCCGCGCTCGCGTGGCCTTCGATCCAGGAGCACGGTTTGCTCTCGACCGCGCGCCTACTCGATCACTTCGGCGTCGACCGCAAGAGGCGACAAGAACTGCTCACCCGCCCGCGGACAGATTCAACTCGGCTGATCTCGCCAGGACTGTCCCCGGCCGTAAGCCGAGACCAGAAGCCGATGAAATTCCTGGCGGAGAAGCTCGAACCCGGCACCTCGCTCGAAGACCTCCTGGCTGCCAACAACGCCCGCGTCTTCTTCTGGCCGAACCGGGACCGTCTTGACCGTCTGCGCAACGCAAAGGAGTACCGGGCGGAAGGGCAGGCGATCCTGCACGTCGACACCCGCAAACTCGTCGAGAGATACGAGCATCAGATCCAGTTTGTGCAGGTTCAACAGTGGGGCCGTCACACAGCGGAACCACCCGCTACGAAGCCGCGACTCTTGGGTTCCGATAAGCCACTCCCTACGAGGAGTACCGCCGGAAGCACGGTCGCGGAAATGGTCTCGCCGAAGTCACGGTGCTCGACTCTGTGCCCGACATCGTTGAACTGACAGTCGAATTGGAGGAGCGACCGGCCGATTGATCCGGCCGTGGCGTTCGGGATCGCCGTCGCGAGTCGCCTGCGTCTTATCAGCCGCGATTGACGATCGAAAGGCCGACCAATTCACAACCCCGGTTGCCGCTCGCCCGATCCTCCAGTGCACGAGCGGTAGGGCCAGATGCTGGCCGCTTGTCGCTGGAGGCGCCTGCCCCCGACCTGCTAGGGCAACCGACATAGGACGACGGCCAGAGGGTTGGCGTTGCCGTTCGCCCTCCGGGTTCACGTAGATGAGACCCCGCTGCGCCGGTTGCCGGCCGGCGATCGCGACGCCGAGCGTGAGGCCCGGCGGGCTCACCGCAACCGTGACACCCACGACAGCGCTCGGTGCCCTGCGCGCGTGTCGGCCCCGAGCCCGGTGCTGATCCGGGAAGACCTGACATTGCGCCGGTGCCTGCCCCGATGTCCTACGGACTGGTCGGGTCCACCGTGGTCACAGCGAACCGGTGGGGACGGTCGCCTCGACGCCAGGAGGACCACCATGACTGCGCCATCCCTTTCCGGGACCGATGCCCTTCGACTCCGCAGCAGGCTTCGCTCAGTCGCCGGCCCGCTCGCCGCGGTCGCACTGTTCGCCGGCTCCACGATCGGTCCGCGGCTGGCGGACACGGTCACGTCGGACGCTGCCAAGGCTGCTGACGTCATCGCTGCCGTCTCGTCAGAACGGGACGCCTCGCTGTGGGCTGGCGTCTTCCTCATGCTCGGCCTGGCACTGCTCGTGCCGTTCTTCGCCGGCGTCACTGCCGTGATCACCGGTCGCGGCGCAACCCTCGCCACCGTCGGTGGAACCCTTGCCACGACGGGCGCGATCTGCGGCGCCCTGTCGCAGTGGTTCTTCTTCAGCGAGTTCCAGCTCACCGCCCCCGGCGTCCCCACCGATGCGGCGGTCGCCGGTCTGACAACCCTCCCGGGCTGGCCGGGCATCCTGCTCTTCCTCGGGTTCATCGGCTGCCTGACCGTGGGCTGGGCACTCCTGGTCGTGGCCGCCTGGCGCAGCGGAGCGTTCGCCCGCTGGCACGTCGCTGCCTTCGCCACCGCATGGCTCGCGCTGCTGATCAGCCACTCGTTGTGGACCGCCCTGGTGCTGCTTGTCCCCGCCGTGGCGATGGCGTCGACGATCGCTGCCGGCCCCCAGCAACCCGCCCAGGTACCGTCCGCCGTCAGGTCTGGAGTGCTGCGATGAGCGTCAGGCTCCTGACCATCCCGATGCGCACACCGGTTGCCGCCGCCGCATCGATTGCTCTGCTGCTCGCCCTTGGCGGCTGCGGCGGCGGCTCGGACCCCCGGACGACCACGCCTCCCACCACGAGCTCACCGGCGGAATCGAACCCGCCCGCGGAGGACGAGGGCGAGCTGACGCTCAGCTCCGATGCCTCGGTGCACTACCGGTGCGTCGGTCACGGGACCCCGGCCGTCCTGCTCGAGGCGGGCACCGACTCTGCCGGTACGGACCAGTTCGTATCTCCGTTCGTCACCCCGTTGGCCGAGACATGGCGGGTGTGCACCTATGACCGCCTCGGGACGGGGTCGAGCGACCAGCCGCCCGACCAGAGGCGCACCCTCGACGATCTCTGCGATCGCGAGGACGAGGTGCGCGCCGCTCTCGACATCAGCGGCCCTTCGATACTTGCCGGCCAGTCCGGCGGCGCGAACCTCGTCATCTGGTGCGCCGCCCGGAAGCCGGCAACGGTCTCCGGGCTGGTCTCCATCGAGGGATATCACGACGACCCGGCTGAGATGGCAGCCGAGTTCGGCAAGGGGTCCTGGCGCGGCAACCCCGAGCACATGGACTGGGTGAATGCCTCGGCTGTGCTCGACGAGATGCCCCGGCCGATCGGGAAGTTCCCCGTGCTGGTGATCAGCGCCTCCAACGCCGACCCCGGCGGCGACAAGAACCAGAAGTACTGGCTGGCGCTGTCGGCCTCCTCCAGCCAGGTGGTCCTGCAGGGCGGCCATGACCTGCACGAGGAGGTTCCCGACCAGGTCGCAGCCGAGATCCTCGACGCCCTACCCCACTAGGGAGCGACCATCGGCCGGGTCGGCCGAGGTATCGAACCCGTGTGGGTTCTGCGATCAGGTGAGGTCGAAGCGGTCCAGGGTCATGACCTTGGTCCAGGCAGCGGCGAAGTCGCGGGCGAGCTTCTCCGTCGCGTCGGCGGTCGCGTAGACCTCGGCGATCGCGCGGAGCTGGGAGTTCGAGCCGAAGGCGAGGTCGACGGCGGTGGCCGTCCACTTCACGTCGTCGGAGCCGCGGGCGCGGCCGTCGTAGACGTTCTCCGACTTCTCCGACGCCTTCCACTCCGTGCCCATGTCGAGCAGGTTGACAAAGAAGTCGTTGGTCAGCGTCCCGGCGCGCTCCGTGAAGATGCCGTGCCCGCTGCCCACGCCGAGAGCCCGCAGGCCACCGACGAGCGCCGTCATCTCGGGTGCACTCAGCTCGAGCATGTAGGCCCGGTCGAGCAGCAGCGTCTCCGGCGGCAGCTTCTCGCCGTCGCGGAGGTAGTTGCGGAAGCCGTCGACCCGCGGCTCGAGGACGGCGAACGCCTCGACGTCGGTCTGCTCCTGCGTCGCGTCGGTGCGTCCCGCGGTGAACGCCACTGTGACGTCGTGGCCGGCGTCCTTCGCGGCCTTCTCCACCGCTGCACCACCGGCCAGCACGATCAGGTCGGCGAGAGAGACCTTCGCGGCGGACGACGACGCGTTGAAGTCCTGCTGGATCGACTCGAGCTTGGCGATGACGTCACCGGTGCCGGCGTTGACGGCCCAGCCGCGCTGCGGCTCCAGCCGGATCCGCGCGCCGTTCGCGCCGCCGCGCTTGTCGGTGCCACGGAAGGTCGCGGCCGAAGCCCACGCCGTGGTGACCAGGTCGGTCACCGAGATGCCCGACGACAGGACCTTGTCCTTCAGGGCCGCGACGTCCGCGTCGCCGACGAGAGCGCCCTCGGCGGCCGGGACCGGGTCCTGCCACAGCTGCGCCTCGGGCACCCACGGGCCGAGGTAGCGGGTGGCCGGGCCCATGTCGCGGTGCAGCAGCTTGTACCAAGCGCGGGCGAACGCGGCGGCGAGCTGCTCGGGGTGCTCGTAGAAGTTGCGCGAGACCTTCTCGTACGCCGGGTCGAACCGCAGGGCCAGGTCGGTGGTCAGCATCGTCGGCTTGCGCTTCGGACCGTCGAACGGGTCCGGCACGTCCGCCTCGGCGTCCTTCGCCACCCACTGCTTGGCACCCGCCGGGCTCTCCGAGAGCTCCCACTCGTGCTCGAACAGGTTCGTGAAGAAGCCCGCGCCCCACTTGGTGGGGGTGCTGGTCCAGGTGACCTCGAGGCCGCTGGTGATGGCGTCCTTGCCCGTGCCGGAGCCGTAGGTGCTGGCCCAGCCGAGGCCCTGCTGCTCGAGCGCGCCGGCCTCCGGCTCCGGGCCGACGTGGTCGGCCGGGCCGGCGCCGTGCGTCTTGCCGAACGAGTGGCCGCCGGCGATCAGCGCGACGGTCTCCTCGTCGTTCATCGCCATCCGGCGGAACGTCTCGCGGATGTCGCGCGCGGCGGCCAGCGGGTCGGGGTTCCCGTTCGGGCCCTCCGGGTTCACGTAGATGAGCCCCATCTGGACCGCGCCGACCTGACCCGCGAGATCGCGGTCGCCGCTGTAGCGCTCGTCGCCGAGCCAGGTGTCCTCCGGACCCCAGAAGATCTCCTCCGGCTCCCACACGTCCGCGCGGCCGAAGCCGAAGCCGAACGTCTCGAAGCCCATCGACTCCAGCGCGCAGTTGCCGGCGAACACGAGCAGGTCGGCCCACGAGATCTTGCTGCCGTACTTCGCCTTGACCGGCCACAGCAGCCGACGCGCCTTGTCGAGGTTCGCGTTGTCCGGCCAGCTGTTCAGCGGCGCGAACCGCTGCGCGCCGTCGCCGGCGCCGCCGCGGCCGTCCTCGATCCGGTATGTGCCCGCCGCGTGCCAGCTCAGCCGGATGAACAGCGGGCCGTAGTGCCCGTAGTCGGCCGGCCACCAGTCCTGCGAGGTCGTCATGACCTCGAACACGTCGCGCTTGAGCGCCTCGACGTCGAGGCCGGCGAAGTCGTCGGCGTAGCGGTAGTCCGGGCCCATCGGGTTGCCCGCCGGCGAGTGCTGGTGGAGCACCCGGAGGTCGAGCTGGTTCGGCCACCAGTCCTGGTTCGTGTGCGGGCGACCACCGGTCTTGGCGGTCGGCGCGTCGATGACCGGGTTCTCGCTCTCGCTGCCGTGGGTGGTCGCGTCGGTCGAGGTCTGAGACTGGTCAGGCACGGTGGGTCCTCTTCTCGGTGGAGCGGGCTGGTGCGGGCAGGGACGATGACGAACGGTCGGGCTGGGGCTCGGTCGAGCCGGCGCACGCGGCGCATAGCCCCCAGTAGGTGACCTCGGCCTCGTGCAGCACGAAGCCGGGGGCGTGGACGTCGAGCTCGGACGGGTCCAGGCACGGCGCCGACCCGGTGGCGCAGTCGATGTCGACGACGTCGCCACAGCTGCGGCACACCACGTGGTGGTGGTTGTCGCCGACCCGCAGCTCGTAGCGCGCGACCGAGCCGGCCGGCTGGATCCGGCGTACGAGGCCGAGGTCGGCGAGGGTGTGCAGCACGTCGTAGACCGCCTGGTGCGACACCGGCCGGGTCTCGCGGACGGACGCGAGGATCACGTCGGCGCCGGCGTGCGGGTGCCGCTCGAGCGCGGCCATCACGGCCAGCCGCTGCTGGGTGACGCGCAGGCCGGCACCCCGGAGCAGGGAGCTCGGCAGCAGTGCGGTGGTGTCGGTCATCGCCACCCACCCAACGCCCTTTTCCTTAACGAGTCAAGACAACGCCTGATCCGTTGCCGGGACACGGCCCTGGGCGGGCCCGGCGGCGCAGGACGACGCCGACCGTCGACCCGACCAGCACGCCGACGGCGGCTCCAGCCGCGACGTCGCTCGGGTAGTGGTGGGCGATCCCGACTCGCGCACCGCTGATCGCCGCGGCGGCCGGGACCAGCAGCACGGCCAGCGGCGGCCGCACCACCACCGCCAGCACCGCGCCCAGGACCGGCCAGACGATGCCGCGGTCGGCCGCCTTGCTCACGGGCGGTGCGGCCCGGCCGGTCCGGCCATGCCGGGCCAGCGCCGAGCGGCGCAGCAGCCGCCGGTCGGTGTGCGGGGTCCACATCTGGGGTCGCTCCTCTGCGTCGTCGGTCGGCGGACCTGGCCGCTCCGACCCACCGCACAGCTGCGCGACGGACCGGGACGGCCACTCCCCCTCACAGCCCCGGCGAGGCGGCCACGGTGACCGTTACCGGCCACCCGCCGGGGCACTGGATCAGCGGGCGTGCGTGCCGGACGGCCGGGTCCGGTCGCCGTTGACGCTCGCCCTCGCCTGGTCGGCCTGGTCGGCGCCGCGGTCGCGGGCCAGCGACATGTCGTCCTTGACCTGCTGCTTGTTCTCCTGGCCCTTGCGGTAGGCCGTCTCCAGCATCTGCTGCGCGACCGAACGCCCGCCCAGCCCAAAGGCGAGGGCGAGGCCGAGTGCGAGCGCACCGACGGTGGCGCCGAACGCGATCCGGACGATCTCCGGGGCGATCTGCAGCTGCTCCAGGATCATGAACGCGGCGATGACCATCACGAGGGCGGGCACCACGGTGCCGACGATCTTGCCGGTGGGGGTGTCGCCCATCAGCTTGGCGGCCGCTGCGCCGACGGCACCGGCGATCGCGGCGGCGATCACGAAGATGACGATGGCCGCGATGACGTTCGGCAGGTAGGCAAGCACCTGGTTCATGAACGACGTGAGGGCCGGGATCTTCAGCGCACCGATGGCCGAGAACAGGAAGAAGACGAAGATCAGCCAGAAGACGACCCGGGCGATGCCGTTGGAGGGGCTGGCCCCTGGCAGCACCCGGTCGACGTACCGGCCGGCGTCCGAGCCCTCCAGGTGCTTGTCGACGCCCGCCTTCTGCAGGGCCTTGGCGACGACCGTCCGGACGATCCTGGCGATGAGGTAGCCGACGAGCAGGATGATCAGGGCACCCAGCAGGCGGGGCAGGAACTCCACGATCGAGTCCAGGCCCTTCTGCAGGCTGTCGCTGACGCTCATGGGGGGTGTGGCGGTGGTCATGCGCTCTCTTCCTTCGGGGGCGTGGCGGGGCCGTGGCCGGTCCCTCACGAGGAGAACGCCGTCGGCAGCGGGCCATGACGCACGAACTTCCGGCCGTCAGATCGCGGGACCAGCGCCGCATCTCCCGGTCAACGGTGGGCAGGGATGACAAGTGGGAGCGCCTGTGGACACGACGGCCCCGACGGTGCTTGCCACTGTCGAGCCGCTGCGCCGCTACGTTCGGAGCCTGGTGCGCGACCCGCACGACGTCGACGACATCGTCCAGGAGACCGTGACCCGGATGCTCGCCCGCGCCGACCGGCTGGAGGAGTCCGCGGCCACCGGCTACTCATTCGTGGTGGCGCGCAACCTGATCCGCTCCGGCTACCGGCGGCAGGTGCGGCAGCGCGACCACCTGCACCTGCTCGTCGACGACGAGCCGGCCGAGCGCCCGGACGAGCTGGCCGTACGCCGGGAGGAGCGGGCCGCCCTGCGCGAGGCGCTGACCCGGCTGGCACCTGACCAGCGCCGCGAGCTGCTGGACCACGTGGTCGCCGACCGCCCGCTGGCCGCGCTGGCGGACGACGGCGGCGAGGGCGCCGTGGCGGCCCGGCTGGCCCGGACCCGCGCACGGGTGCGCGTCGACTACCTGCTGTCGTTGCGCCGGGTAGAGCTGCTCAGCCCGCGGTGCCGGCCGGTTCTGCTGTCGCTGTCGTCGGGCGACAGGCGCCGGCAGAAGGTGCCGCGGTCGGGCAACCACCTGGTCGCCTGCGAGGTGTGCGCCGACCTCGCGCCGCCGCTCATGGAGCGCCGCCGAGCGCTGGCCGGCTTCGTGCCGCTGCCGCTCGCGGCCCTGCACGGCAAGCTGGCCGGTCTGCTCCGCGTCCACCCGGCCGCCAGCGGCAGCGCGGCTGCCGGGGTCGCCGCCTCCGCTGCGGTGGCTGTCGTCGTCCTGACCGGTGGGTCGAGCAACCCGCCGGCCAGCGCGGCACCGGCCCCGCCACGCTCCGACCTGAGCGACGCCCGGGGAGCGCTGCTACCGCGCCGGGCGACCTGACCGGCAGCCGCGGCGACCTGGCCACCGCCCGGGCCGTGCCGGTGCTGGCCGTGCCGGCCGACGAAGGGTTCTGGGTCGGCCACGGGACGGCCCGGCTGTGGGTGCAGCTGCGCGGCTCCGGCGAGTCGACCCCGCACGTAGGTCGCGGCGACCTGGTGAGCTTCACCGGCACCGTGGTGGCACACGACCGGCGGTTCGCCGACCGGGTCGGGGTCGACGAGAGCGAGGGCGCCGACGAGCTGACCCGGCAGCGGTTCCACCTCGCCGTGTCGGCGGCCGACCTGCACGTCCCGCACCCCTGACGGTCAACCTGCCGCCGCACCGGACACGGTCGGCGTGGCGCATGCCACCGGGCGGCTGACTGTCTCCACCACCGGGACGGTCAGCAGCAGCGGTTCCTCCGCGTCGGTCGCGTTCCACGGCGCGCACCAGGCCGGCATCGCGACCCCGGTGCAGCAGCACCGGAACGTCGCGGCGTTCGACGTCACCACCAGCGACCGGGCCGGGCTGGTGGCGCTGCTGCGGGACTGGACGGCGGCGGCCCGGGCGATGACCGCGGGCCGGCCGGCCGGCGCCGACGTGACGACCTGCCCGCTCGCGCCGCCGTCCGACACCGGTGAGGCCCGCGACCTGCCCGCGGCCCGGCTCACCGTCACCGTCGGCCTGGGACCGTCGCTGTTCGACGACCGGTTCGGCCTGGCCGACCGCCGGCCGGCCGCGCTGGCGGACCTGCCGTCGTTCCCGGGCGACACCCTGGACCCGGCGCTCTGCGACGGTGACCTCGTGGTCCAGGCCTGCTTGGACGACCCGCAGGTGACCGTCCACGCGGTGCGCACCCTGACCCGGCTCGCGACCGGCCGGGCCGCGGTCCGCTAGGCCCAGCTGGGCTACGCCAAGGCCTCCGCCACCGACGCCGTCGGGCCGACCCCGCGCAACCTGTTCGGCTTCAAGGACGGCACCGCGAACATCCGGGGCGACGACGCCGACGCGCTCGCCGAGCACGTGTGGGCCCAGCCCTCGGACGGCAGCGACTGGATGACCGGCGGCAGCCACCTGGTGGCGCGACGGATCCGGATGGCCGTCGAGGCGTGGGACCGCACCTCGCTCAAGGACCAGGAGCGCGCGGTCGGCCGGACCAAGGACGTCGGCGCGCCGCTGGGTTCCGCCCGCGAGCACGACCGGATGGTGGAGACCGGCTGCCCGCGGCGTCGCACGTGCGGCTGGCGCACCCGACGCTGCACGGCGGGGCGCGGATGCTGCGCCGCGGCTACAACTTCGTCGACGACGCGGACCAGGCGGGTCACCTCGACGCCGGGTTGTTCGTCCTCGCCTACCAGCGCGACCTCCAGCGCGCGTTCGGCCTGGTGCAGACCGCGCTGTCCCGGCACGACGCGATGAGCAGGTACCTGCGACACACCGGGTCGTCGGTCTGGTCGGTGCCACCCGGCGTCGGCCCGCGCGGATGGTGGGGCGAGACGCTGCTCGGCTAACCGACCTGTCGCGGCAGCGATGACATCAGGACCGGGAACGGTCTGACAGGGTGGGCAGCCGCCCGCCGATCACGCACCCGCAGGAGCAACCGATGGACCTCACGATGAAGCTCGAGCTCGTCCCGGTGCCGGTCAGCGACGTCGACCGGGCCAAGGCGTTCTACGCCGACAAGCTCGGCTTCGTGCAGGACGTCGACGTCGAGCCGGCTCCGGGCGTACGGATCGTGCAGCTGACACCGCCGGGGTCGGCCTGCTCGATCGTGCTGAGCACCGGCCTCGGCAACCTCCCCGACATGGGGGCGGGCACGGGGGCGGGCACGGTCCATGGACTGCACCTCGTCGTCGACGGCCTCGACACGGCCCGCGACGAGCTGATCGGTCGGGGCGTGGAGGTCGGTGCAATCGACGACGTCGGCGGCGGCGTGCGGTACGCCGCCATCAGCGACCCGGACGGCAACACCTTCGTGCTCCAGGAGATGTCCTGGCGCACCGGCGACGCCTACTGACGTCGGTCGACCCACCGGCCAGCGGGGCTACGGTGCCGGGATGGCGACCTTCCACGACGTGGCCCGCATCGTCGCAGCGCTGCCCGAGGTGACCGAGGGCGAGAGCCGGGGCGGCCGCACGTGGGACGTCGGCGGCAGGACGTTCGCCTGGGAGCGGGCGTTCAGCAAGGCCGACCTCCGGCGGTACGGCGACGTCACACCGCCCGCCGGCCCGGTCCTCGCGGTCCGGGTCGCCGACCTCGGCGAGAAGGAGGCGGTCCTCGCCGCGGTCCACCGTGGGATCTTCACGATCCCGCACTTCGACAACTACGCCGCTGTGCTCGTCGACCTGCCCCAGGTGTCGGCGAGGGTGCTGCGGGAGGTGCTCGAGGACGGCTGGCTGTGCCGCGCCCCGGACCGCCTGACCGCCGGGTTCGTCCCCCGGTCCTGACCTCCGTCCGGGACCGGAGCCTCCCCCCGTGCCGCCGCTCACGTCGACGGCCACCCACCGGCGACCGAGGACTCCGCTCGGTCCACCTCGGCGGAGGCCCGCCTACAGGTCGGTCTCCAGGATCCGGCGGACCACGCCGGCGATGTCCGGCTCGACGATGTCGGGCCGAGGACCCACCGGGCTCAGCACCGCGCCCGGACGCGCGACGAACGCGCCCTTGCAGCCGGCGCTGAGCGCCCCGTCGATGTCCCACCAGTGCGCCGCCACCAGCCGCACCTCGTCCAGCGTCGTCCCGCAGGCGTCGGCGACCGCAGCGTAGGGCTCCTTGGCGGGCTTGAGCCGTCGCACGCCGTCGGCGGACACCACCCGGTCGAAGTGCTCGCGGATCCCCGCCGACGTCAGCTGCGCCTCGGCGACCTCGGCCACCGAGTTGGTCAGCGCCACGAGCTGCAGTGAGGTCTGGTGCAGCTCCGTCAGCGCGTCCGGCACCTCGGGGTGGGCGGGCAGCGAGCTCATCCGGTCGACCATCGCGGCCGCGGCGTCGGGCCCGGTCTCGATGCCGAGCCGCTCGGCGAGCATGGTGAACGCGGCTCTCTGCGCGGTGGTGAAGTCGACGTAGTCACCGGTGACCCCGCCGGCGAAGGACACCTGCAGCATCAGCGCGAACCACTGAGCCCGCAGTGTGGCGTCGCCCATGACCTGCTCGAAAGGCTCGTCGAGCGCCCGCAGGTCGAGCAGGGTCTCGTTGACGTCGAAGGCGATGACGGTGGTCATGGTGGGTGGTCCTCTGGTCGGATGGACGGACGGGGCGGGCGGACTGCGAGCTAGCGGCGATCAGATGCTGCGGTGCGACCTCGTCGCCTCCTCCAAGGCGGCCAGCCGCGGTGCCAGCGCCCGGTCGACGGCGAGCGGGTCGGCCGCGTTCAGCTCCTGCAGCGTGCGGCGCTCCGGCAGGGCGGTGTTGATGTCGTGGTCACCTGCCTCGAGCCCGGCGATGATGTCGGCGGCCACGTCGAGCACCGGACGCCGGCCGAAGCCGAGGTCGTCACCAGCGTCGGACGACGACATCATCTCGGTGTCGGTAGCGCCCGGGTAGGCGGTGGCGACGTGGATGCCGTCGGGACCGAGTTCTCGGCGCAGCGCCTCGTCGAACCGAGCGAGGCCGCCCTTGGTCGCGGCGTAGGTCGCGTAGAACGGCAGCGCTACCAGCGCGATCCCGGAGGCCACGCCGAGGATGCCGGTGTCGCCGTGGGCGGCGGCCTGCTTCAGGTGCGGCAGCGCGGCGCGGGTCAGCAGCACCGGCACCACGAGGTTCAGCTCCAGCATCGCCAGCAGGTCTTCGGCCGGCGCGTCCTCCAGACGTCCCGCGCGCACGTTGCCGGCGTTGTTGACGAGCAGATCCAGGCCGCCGAGCGCCTCGGCCGCCGCGGCCACCACCCGGTCCGGCTCGCCGTCCGCCCGAAGGTCGGAGGCCACGACGTGCGCCCGGCCACCGCGCTCCGCAACCAGCGCGGCCGTCTCCTCGAGCGGCCCGTTCCGCCGGCCGACCAGCACCAGTCGGCCACCCCGGTCCGCGAGCTCGAGGGCCAGGGCGCGCCCGATGCCGCTCCCCGCGCCGGTCAGCAGTGTGCGGCGTGCCGTCAGCTTCATGGGTCTCCGTTCGACGCAGGGGCAACGGCTCGAGGCGCTACTCGTAGTTGGTCTTGCCCCGTACCCGACCTGTCTACCGCCGCGCTGTTCCTGGCGCCCGGCCGGGTTCCACGCTCGGGTGCGACGGCCACCCGTGGATGCCTCGCAGATGGCGGCGTTCGGCTCTCGAGTCCCCACTCACTCCGCGGCGGACGGGCGGCGCGACTCGGCGCTCAGCGCTGCGAGCAAGCCCTGGTAGTCCTCGCCGCACGGGGGACAGCTACGGAGGTGTGCGGTGATCCCGGGCGCGCGCTGCTCGGGGTCTCCGCCCGCGAGCACGATCTCGGCGTAGACGTGCAGCAGCTCCAGGGTCTTCGCGCAGCCGGCGTCGGACGGGTCGGTGGCCAGCAGCGCGTCCAGCCTGTCCCGCGCGCTCATCGACCCCTCCCGAGCCTGGGCTCGAGATACCCGTGGGTGACCAGGTACGTCCGCAACCTACGCCTGGCGTCGAACATCGTCTTGTACAACGCCTTCCGGGTGGTCTCCAGCTCGATCGCCAGCGCGTCCACGGGGATCCCCTCCAGCACGATCGCGACGAACACCCGCCGCTGGTACGGCGTGAGCTCCGTGTCCACCGCGACCCGCACCGCTACGCCGAGCTCCTTCGCCTCCATCTCGTCGTCGGGACCGGCGCCGAACCGGTCCGGCAACAGCTCCCACGATTCGGCGTCGAAACGGACCCGGTCGCGCCTCCACACATGCCGCCCGATCTTGCTCGAGACCTCGTAGACAGCGAACGTGTACGCCCAGGTGGTGAACCGGCTCTCACCGCGGAACTCGGTGACCCTGCGCAGCACGGACAGGGTGGCGTCGTCCGCGGCCTGGTGCGCAAGGTCGTCGAGCTCGGGTCCGGTGATGCCGTGCGTACCGGCCCGGCGAGCGGCCTCGCTGCGCGCGACCCGCAGCAGCATTGCGTGCAGCCGGGCCAGGGCATCTGCGCCGGCCGGGTCGGTCCGGGGCGCCGTCAGTCCGGCTACCCAACGCTTGGACTCGTCGTCGAGACGCTCGCCCGCGCCGATCTCGCCGGCCGCCCCGTGGGTGCTCACCGAGCCGACCCTAGTGCGCCCGCGCGCCGGGGCAGGACGCGAGATCCGTCCGCTGCGTACGTCACGGGTCTCCCGGTCCGGAGAACGTCATGGCCGACCCGGTCGACCGCTGACCGGCGCGCACAGTCCCCCAGGACACGACTTCCCGGCTGCCCGGGACGGTCACGTGCGGTCGACGAGACGGTCGCCCCGTACGTCGACGACGAGCCGTTGTCGCGGCCGCTCAACGCGCCCGACCCGGCGACTGGGCCATCTGCTGGACGTAGGTGACCTGGCCCACGACGTCGTCCGGCAGCAGGCGCCCTATCGCGTTTGACGAGTACACCGCCGTCAGGACGGTGCCGGCGGGGGTGACCACGAAGCCGGTCGACTCGAGGTAGCGCGGCTCGTCGTGGACGTACGACCCGAGCGCCGCCGCCGCCTCGGTGGCGTCGACGCTGTGTGCAACCGGGAACGCGAGGTGCAGCTTGTCCACCAGCGCCGCTGTGGTGGCCTCGTCGTCGACCGACATCGCGACGATTCCGATGCGCGACTCGGCCAGCCTTTCGGCCGCGCGGGAGAACGCGCCGAGCTGGGCCCTGCAGTAGGGGCACCACGCACCGCGGTAGACCAGGACGACACCGAAGTCACCGGCGAGGTCGTCCGGCAGGCGGATGCTGCCTCCGCCGACGCGGGGCACTGCCAGGGTCGGGAAGAGCTGGTGGTTCTCGAGGCGAGGCATCTGGTCTCCAGCCATCCTGTGCGCGAGTGGTGTCGCCGTGCCCGGGTCAGGTAACGGCCGACCCGCGGCTCGGGTCCCCGAGCCGGCCGCGCCGAGTCGGTGGTGTTGCCGCCGCCCCGCCCACATGGTCGGGGCGGCGGCCCGGCCGTTCTAGTTCTGCTGGTAGGCGCCGGGGAAGTCGACCGCAGAACCCGGCAGGGGCTCGACCAGGTCCTCGGTCGGCTCGTCGTCCAGGAAGGCGATCACCGGGCAGTTGATGAGCGACTTGACGCTGCCGTACGCCGCGCCGCCGGGAGCGGTGAGCAGGTCCGGCCGCGTCTTGGCGAGGTTGAGGATCTGGAACTCGTCGGTCTGCCGGGTGTTGAGCCCGAGCCGTACCGCCTTGTCGGTCCACTCGCCGAACTGCGCCTCCCACAGCGGGCTGTACGACGCGCGCCGGTTGTCCTGCTCGAGGGTCGGGAAGTCCCCCTGCACGTTGAGCGCGTCCCCGCCGCGACGGAGCGAGTTGATCAGACCGCGGTTGCTCAGCCTGGCCTCCTCGCTGGCGTGCCCGTCCTTGATGAGGTGCGACAGGCCCTGGGCCTGCTTGTTGTCCAGGCCGGTCTGGCCGTTGACGAACGGGAAGATCCGCTCGCGGACGCTGCCGAGGAAGTCGTCACCACCGACGAACGGGGTGCCACCGAGCGCCGGTGCGTACGTCGCCCGCTCGAGGACCGCTGTGGCCGGGTCGTCGGAATCGGTGGACAGGTAGACGATCGGCCGACCCGAGTCGAAGCCGCGGATGAAGAGCAGGTCGACCGATGCGCCGTGGAACTGCGCCTGCCCGGTGCTCGCGGCAGCCGGGTGCACCGCGAGCACGCGGTCAGCGGTGTTCGTGTGGTTCTGGACGTCGAACGGCCCGTCGCCTACCGCGACGATCGGAGCGTTGTAGACCGTGGTCGATCCCTGGATCCGGATGAACGGGCTGTACTTCGCGTCTCCGATGCTGCCGGGGGCGACCTCTGCCGGCGGGAACCCGGTCGGGCCCGCCTTGAGCACGCGGGTCGGGCTGAAGTCCGGGACGCCGACGAAGTGCACGACGCCCTCGCCGAACACGTTGTCGTTGGCCCCGGTCAGCGTCACGTCCTGCACACAGGCGGGGCAGCCGATGCCGGCGTTGTCGAGCTTGGGGGCGAAGTTCAGGCCGAGCTCGTCGGCGGTCCCCTGGGTCGAGGCGTCGGTGAGGACGTACCAGACGGTCTCGCCGCGGAACTCGCCGCGGTGCAGCGGCAGCCGCAGCGACTGGTTGTCCAGGTCGACCTTGATGGCGCTCCCCACGGTGAAGTGGTCGCGGGCCAGGTCGCCGTGGATGGGCCCGGTGCCTACGGTGCCCTTCGGCCGGTTGTGCTTGGCCTCGGCGCCGGTGGCCTGGCTGACGAGCGCCAGCGCCACGAGCGGCACCGCCGCGGTGGCGAGGCCGGCTCGCACGAGTGGACGGCTGAGGAAGGTCATGGTTGTGCCTCCGAGCGAAGAGCGCCGCCCCGTGCGTACGTCGTCGGACGGCGGGACACGGCGGGTGTCGAGTGGGATCGGACTCTTCGTGGTCCCGGGCGCGACGTTCTTCCTTACGCCCGGCTTACGGCAGCGGCCGCCGCCGGGCGAGGTCAGCCGGCCGCACAGGTCAGCGGTTGGTCAGGCCGGACGCTGCCGCTGGGGTCAGAAGGCGGGGGTCCCCTGCTCCGAGCGGGTAGACGGTGATGAGCAGGCCCAGACGTCCGATGCCGAGGTGGGTCGGCGCCCCGCCGTCGAACCGGAAGTGGCCGGAGTTGCACTGCATGGTGGGTCTGCGTAGGTCGTGTCCGTGATCGCGGCGCACCACGGCAAGGGGGCGGGCGCACGCTTCACCGTGACCCGCGCACGTGCGCCCGTTCGACCAACCAGGGAGGTACCGGGAGTCCGGTCAGTGGGCGGTGACCTCGGCCGGGCCGGGCACAGCGTCATCGGAGCCGGCTTCGGCAGCCTTGCTGGTGGCGGCACTGGTCCCGCCGAGGTAGAGGCTGGCGATCTCGGGGTGATTCATGACCTCGGCGGCCGAGCCGGTGAGGCGGACCTTGCCGCCTTCCATCACCACGCCGTGGGTGGCCAGGCCGAGGCCGAGGCGGACGTTCTGCTCGACGAGCAGCACGGTGACGCCCTCGCCGTTGAGCCGGTGGATCAGCTCGGCGACCGCGGCGAGCGAGCGCGGATCCAGGCCGAGGGACGGCTCGTCGAGCAGCAGCACCTTCGGGTCGAGCATCAGGCAGCGGGCGATCTCGACCATCCGGCGCTGACCGCCGGAGAGGTTGCCACCGTGCTGGTTCGACCGGTCGGCGACCATCGGCACGAGCTGCTCGACCTGCTGCAGCCGGGCGGCCAGCAGCTTCTTGTCGCGCCGGATCAGGAACCCGCCCATCAGCAGGTTCTCGCGCACCGACATGCCCGGGAACAGCGCGTGCGACTGCGGCACCTGGGTGACGCCCGCGCGCAGGATCGCTGCCGCCGACTGACCGGACAGGGTCTGGTCGCCCATCGTCACGGTGCCCTCGGACGGGGTGAGCAGTCCGGACACGACGCGTAGGACGGTCGACTTGCCCGCGCCGTTCGGTCCGACGATGCAGGTGATGGTGCCGGGGTCGCAGGTGAGGTCGACTCCCCGCAGGACCGCACCGCCGCCGTAGCCGGCGACGATCCCCGTGAGCTGCAGCATCAGCGCACCTCCTGCGGCTTGTCGGAGGTGCCGGCGGTCGATGCGGCGGCCTGCTCTGCGGCCGGCGGCCGCCACTCGTCACCGAGGTAGGCGTCCAGCACGACCGGGTCCTCCCGGATCGTCTGCGGCGGTCCCTCGGCGATCGCCTTCCCGCGGCTGAAGACGACGACCGGGTCGCACAGCTCGAGCACCATCGGGATGTTGTGCTCGACGACGAGGAACGTCACGCCCTGGCTGTTCAGGTCGCGCACGATCTCGACCATACGGCCGACCAGGCTCGGGTTGACCCCGCCGGCCGGCTCGTCCAGCAGCACCAGTCGCGGTTCGAGCATGAGCACCTGCGCCAGCTCCACCAGCTTCTGCTGCCCGTACGACAGCGCGCCGGCCGGCTGCCCGGCGAAGCGTTCCATGCCGACGAACGCCAGCAGCTCGCGGGCCCGGTCGGCCTCGTGCCCGGCCACCGACGCCCTGAGCATCGTCGACCACCTCGCGTCCGGCAGCGGGGCGACGAGGTTCTCCAGGACGGTCATGCTCTTGAACAACCGGGTGGTCTGGAAGGTGCGGGCCAGGCCGAGGTGGCCCCGCTCCCACGGCTTCATCCGGTCGATCCGTGTTCCGTCGAACCACACCTCGCCCGAGTCGGCACCCATCGCGCCGGTGACGAGGTTGAACAGCGTCGTCTTGCCGGAACCGTTGGGTCCGATCAGCGCGGTGATGGTGCCCTGCCGCACGGTGAGGTCGGCGCCGTCGACGGCGACCAGGCCGCCGAACGCCTTCGACGCGCCCCTGACCTCGAGCAGCGGCGTGCCCGCGGCAGCAGCCGCCGCCTCGACCCTGTCCGCCACCACTGACGTGACGAGGGCGCGGTCGCGGACCTGCATCGTGCCGGCGCCGAGCGCGCCCGCCTGGTCGGTGTACTCCGTGCTGGCCGGCCGTAAGCGCCGGTAGGCCTTGGCGAACGTCGGGAGCAGCCCGTCGGGGAGGAACAGCACGATCAGCACCAACACGAGGCCGAAGATGAGCACCCGGCTGCTGCTGCCGCCGTAGACCGTGGCCATCTCCGAGCCGATGCCGACGATGAACGCACCGACGACCGGGCCGTAGAGCGTGCCGCGGCCGCCGGCCAGCGCCGACAGCACGATCGTCACGCTGCCGAGGATCGAGAACGAGCCGACCGGGTTGAGGAAGGTGAGGAAGTAGGCGTAGACGCCGCCGGCGATCCCGATGAAGAACGCCGACGCGGCGTAGGCGGTCACCTTGTAGCGGGTGGTGTTGACACCGATCGCCGCGGCCTTGCCCTCGTCCTCACGGATCGCAACCAGGCCGGTGCCGAGCTTGGTGCGCCGGATCAGTGCGCTGAAGACGACGGTGAGGGCGAACAGCCCGAGCATCACGAGGTAGAAGGGAACGTTCTGGATGTCGCGGTCCCAGAACGGCAGCTCCAGGGTGATGCCGTCGGAGCCGTTGGTGAGGCTGCGCCAGTTGGTCGCCACGATCTGCGTCGAGAGCAGCAGCGCGATCGTGATGATGACGAACGCGTGGCCACTGGTGCGCAGCACGACCAGACCGATGAGGATCGCGAGGACCACGGCGACGACGCCGCCGATCGGCGCGACCCACAGCGGGTTGACACCGGTGTGCAGCGCGATCACGGCAGCCGTGTACGAGCCCACCCCGAGGAACGCCGAATGGCCGAGCGAGACGTAGCCGGCGTAGCCGCTGATGATGTTCCAGCTCACTGCCTGCACGCCGAGCAGGAACGTCGTGAACAGCACTGCCTGGTAGTAGGCGTCGCCCGGCTGCACCACCGGGTAGAGCACGAGCACCCCGAGCGCGAGCAGCGCGACGAGGTGGCTCTTGGGCAACCGGGCGAGCCGGGACCGCGACGCCGGCCGGGTCGTCCTCGTCGCCCCGGAGCCGGTGCTCTCCGGTGCGGAGGAGCTCACGCCGTCACGTCCTCGCGCAGCCGGGTGCCGAAGAGGCCCTGGGGCCGGAACAACAGCACGGCCAGGATCACGATGTAGAAGACGAGCGTGGCCCAGCGCAGGGAGCCGTAGGTCGCGGTGAGCGTCTCGGCGAGGCCGAGGACCAGCGCGCCGACGAGCGCGCCGGGCAGCGAGCCCATCCCGCCCAGCACGATGATGCCGAGCAGCCGCGAGATCCAGTCGTAGTGCGACGCCGGGAAGAACGGGTAGAGCACCGAGAGGATCGACCCGCCCACACCGGAGGTCGACGCGCCCAGGGCGAACGCGAGCGCGGCCGTCGAGGTGGCGCCGACACCGACCAGCGCGGCGCCCGAGGGGTTCTGCGACGAGGCGCGGATCGCGCGGCCCATCCAGGTGCGGGTCAGCACGACGTAGAGGGCCGCCAGAACCACGATGGCGGCGAGGAAGCCGTAGATCTGTGCCTTGGGCAGCGCGATCGAACCGACGCGGTAGGACTCCTCGAAGTAGCTCGGCGTCGCCGACTTGAACTTGTTGCCGGCCGTGATGTTGAGGATGCCTTCGATGGTCAGCGCCAGGCCGAACGTGAGCAGCACCGACATCGACGGTGAGGCGCCGCGGATCCGCACGATCACGGTGCGGTAGAGCACCCAGCCGACGCCGAACATCATCGGCGTGGTGATGACCGAGGCGAGGATCGGGTCGATCCCGGTGTGCTTCCAGAGCCACCAGGTGACCATCGCCACGAAGATCAGGAAAGCGCCCTGGGCGACGTTGATGATGTTCATGACGCCGAAGACCAGGGTGAGGCCGGAGGCCATCAGCGCGTAGACGCCGCCGATGAGCAGGCCCAGGATCACCGCCTGCAGGAGCTCGGTCACGGCTACTGGCTCCTCGGGCTGGTCGTCGTGCTCGGTGCAGGGTCCGGTCTAGCAGATGGGGTCCGGTGGAGGCGGGCGGTCGGAGGGTTGCCGCCCGCCCCCACCGGATGTCAGCGGGTCAGCTCCACGGCGGCTTCGGGTAGATGACCGTCTCCGTCGTGGCCGCGTCGGCGGGCCCGACGACCTGGACCTTGCCGGACTGCCACTGGGCGAGGATGAAGTTGCCCTGCGGCTCACCCTTCTCGTTCCAGGACAGTGGACCGAGGATCGTCACCACCTCGTTGCTGTGCAGCCAGTCCTTGATCGCGTCGTTGTCGAAGCCCTTGGTGCCCTCGACAGCAGCCTGCAGCGTCTGGGCGGCGGCGTAAGCGTCCGCCGCATCCTCGGCCGGGGTGGCACCGTCGTAGGCGTCGCCGTATGCCTTGACGAACTCTGCGTTGTTCGGCGTGGACGCCTGCTCGTTCCAGGAGACCGTGTAGAAGACGCCCTCGGTGTTGGCCTCGCCGACACCTTCGCTGTACTGGCCGGCGTTGCTCGGCGCGGACGTCTGGAACAGCGCCTTCGGCGTGTAGCCGAGCTGCTTGAGCGACCGGACCAGGCCGACGCCGTCCTCGAAGACGGCGCCCTGGGCGATCAGGTCGGGCTTCTTGTTCTTCAGGGTGTTGGCGATGGTCTGGAAGTTCGTGGTGTCGGCCGGGTAGACCTGCGAGAACACCGTCTTCACGCCGAGCGCCTCGAGCTGCTGCTGCATCGACTCGATCACCGGGCGGGTGAAGGGGTCGTCCTGCGTCGGGTACGCCGCGGTCTTGGGCATCTGGTCGGCGGGCAGCGACTTGAGGTAGTCGACGAACACGTCGGCCTGGTGCGGCGCGGTGGCCGGCTGGGCGAAGAAGAGGTACTCGAAGCCGCGGTCGAACATGGTCGGCGCGCCACCGGCCGGCTCGACGAAGACGTAGCCGTTCTTCTCGGCCACGGCCGAGGCCGGGAAGTTGAGCAGCGAGGAGAACGTGCCGAGCACGAGGTCGACCTTGTCGGAGGTGATCAGCTTCGTGTAGTCGGAGACGACGGTGTCCTGGTTGGACGCGTCATCGGCGATCTTCAGCTCGACCTGCCGGCCCTGCAGGCCGCCGGCGGCGTTGACCTGGTCGGCCCACACCTCGTAGCCGCGCTTTGCCTCGCCGCCGGGCTGGGAGAAGTCACCGGTCAGTGGCAGGGAGATGCCGATCGTCACCGGACTCTTGTCCGAACCCCCGCCGTCGCCGGAGCTGCTGCTCGCTGGCGTGCTGCTGCCGCCGCAGGCGGCCAGCACCATCGCGGCCGCCGCCGTCGTGGCCGCGAGGGCCAGCGAGCGGCGCGCACGGCGCGGGGAAGTGGGATGTGACGACTCGGTCATGCGCCCTCCAGAGGTGGCACCGGTGACACCGGGGTCCGCAATCGATTGCGATACCGGCATCTTGGAGAGATACGCCTGGCGTGTCAAGGGTTACCGGTGGGTTGCCGTGTCGTGACAGCAATCGATTGTGGGTAGTCTGCGCCGCTGTGAGCACTCCCGCGATCAGCCTGGCGGTCGGCACCTTCTCCCCCTCGGTGCTGCTGAGGGTGGCCCGGCGGACCGGTGCGCTGGACCGCCACGGCCTGGCGGTCGACGAGCGGCCGGTGCCGTCGTCGCCGGCCCAGTTCGCGGCGTTGGCCGACGGGTCGCTCGACGCGGCGCTGACCAGTCCGGACAATGTCGTGGCCTACCGGTTCCTGCCCGGCAACCCGCTCGGCTCGACCCGGGACGTGCGGATCGTGTCCGCCGTAGACCGCGGCCTCGGTCTGGCCCTGTACGCCGCCGCCGGCACTGCCGAGGTCGCCGCCCTCCGCGGCACGACGGTGGGCGTCGACGTCGCCGCGTCCGGCTTCGCGCTCGCGCTGTTCGAGATCCTCGGCCGGGCCGGTCTTGCGCGTACCGACTACGACCTCGTCGAGCTGGGCTCCACGCCCATGCGCCTCGAGGCTCTGCTCGAGGGCCGCTGCTCGGCCACCATGCTCAACGCCGGCAGCGACCTCGCCGCCGACGACGCCGGCCTGGTGCGGCTGGCTGACGTGACGGAGGTTGCGGCGCCCTACCTCGGCACGGTCCTCGCCGTGCAGGGCGAGCCCACGCCGGCCGTGCGCGCGCTGGCGGCGGCACTGCGCGAGACAGTCGGCGGAATCCGCGACGGCTCCGCCCGGGAGGTGGCCGTGGCGGAGGCGGCGGGCACCGGGCTCCCCCACCACCTCGCGGAACGGTACGTCGAGCGCCTGCTCGACCCCGAGCGCGGGCTCGTCGGGGACGGCCGCGCCGACCGTACGTCCCTGGACACCCTGGTCGACCTGCGCCGGCGACAGCTGCCGCCGCACGTCGCCGACCAGCTGGCCGGCGCGACCGACCCGGGCTCCGGGCTCGTCGACGAGGGCGGCCCGTCGGACCCGTGACCACTACGCTGCCGACCGTGCGACCGCCCACGCTGCGCGACGTCGCCCGCGAGGCCGGCGTGCATCCTGCGACGGCGTCCCGGGCGCTCAACCCGGCGACCCGGTCGCTGGTCAACGGCGAGACGGTCACCCGCGTCCAGCGCGTCGCGGAGTCGCTCGGCTACCGGCCCAACCCGATCGCCCGCAGCCTCAAGACCTCCCGGTCGGCCACCGTCGGGCTGGTGATCCCCGACCTGACCAACCCGCTGTTCCCACCGATCGTGCGCGGCATCGAGGACGTCCTCGCCCCGGCGCACTACAACGCGTGGCTGGTCAACACCGACAACGACCCCGACCGCGAGGACTCGCTGGTCGACTCGCTGCGCTCCCGTCAGGTCGAGGGCCTCATCGTCGCCACCGCGCGGCTCCAGCACCCGCTGCTCGACCGGCTGCTGGCGGAGGGCGTCCGGATGGTCCTCATCAACCGTCGTACCGCCAGCGGGTCGATCCCGTCGGTCACCGCCGACGACGCCAACGGCATCGACACCGCAGTCGCGCACCTCGCCCGGCTGGGCCACCGCCGGATCGCACACCTCGCCGGCCCGCAGGACACCTCCACCGGTGTCGTACGCCGGCGCGCGTTCCTCCAGGCCGTGCGTGACCACGGGCTCGCCGACGAGCCCGGCCTGGTCGCCGACTGCGCGTCGTGGACCGAGGACGAGGGCGCCCGCGCACTGCGCGAGCTGCTCGACGCGGGACGCGAGTTCACCGCGGTGGTCGCCGGCAACGACCTGCTCGCCCTCGGCTGCTACGACGTGTTCCACGAGCGCGGCATCAGCTGCCCCTTGGACCTGTCGGTGATCGGCTTCAACGACATGCCCTACCTCGACAAGCTGCGACCGCCGCTTACCAGCGTGCGGGTGCCGCACTACGAGGTCGGCGCCGAGGCCGCACGGATGCTGCTCGAGGGCCTGACGGACCCGAGCCGGCACCCCCGGTCGATCCTGCTGCCGATCACGCTGGTCGAGCGCGCCTCGACCGCGGCTCCGGCCGCGTCGTGACCGACTGACGGCCCGCGCGGGCGGACCTCAGTCGCGGAAGGAGACCGAGAGCCGGCCGAGATCGGCGACGGTGACCTCGACGTGCTGACCGGCCTCCACCGGCACCGGGGGCACCACCGAGCCGGTGATGACGACCTGTCCCGCGCGCAATCGCGCGCCCACCGCGGCCAGCTGGTCGACGGCCTGCCGCACCAGCTCGACGAGGTCGCCGGTCAAGGCGGAGGCGTCGGCGGTCGAGGCCACCTCGGCGCCGTCGAGCGTCACCGTGGCCCGCAGCCCGCCCGAGCCGGTGCGACCGGTGACCGGTCGGCCGAGCAGGACGTGCCGGTGGAAGATGTTCCCGGCCAGCACGTCGCTCACGTCGCCCGGGCGCGCGGGGACCGGGTGCAGGTCGGCCAGCTCGATGGCCGCGGACAGCCCGGCGACCGCCGCGCGCACGGTGTCGTACGACGCGCCGGGCTCGATGTCGGAGGCGACGTGCACGGCCACCTCAGGCTCGAGCACCGGCCGGGTCCACCCGGCGAAGGACACCTCGGCGCCGTCGTGGAGCAGGCCGCTGTCGAGCAGGAACCCCACCAGCGGCTGGGTGAGATCGAACTTCTGCAACGACGCCGCCGTGCCGAAGCCCAGCTTCCAGCCGATCGGCCGGTCGCCGCCGGCGACCGCGTCGTCGCGGCGGGCCAGCTGCGTCCGCATCCCCTCGAGCACCCGCGGGTCGTCGACAGTCATCCCTCGTGCCCCATGCCGGGCTCGTGCCCGTGGTCGGGGATGGCGTAACCGGCCTGCTCGAGGTTGCCCGCACCGCTCCAGCCCCAGATGAGCAGCACGTCCTCGTCGCCGGTGTTGCCGAAGCCGTGCCAGCTGCCCCTCGGGGTGTAGACGACGTCACCGGCGCGGGCCGGCTCGCGGTCCTGGTCGCCGAGCGCGGTCGCGGCCGACGGCGCTGGGTCCGGCCGCCGGGTCGCCATGCCGCGGAGTCTAGGGATCGACGAGGGGCGGACTGCCGGCCCGCGCCGTGCCACCATCGCCGGGTGCGCCTCTACCTCTCGTCGTTCCGGACCGGCGACCACCCCGAGGAGCTCGTCCGCATGTCCGGGGCGGGCGCGCGCGTCGCGGTCATCGCCAACTCCTGCGACGGCGCACCGCCCGACGTCCGCGCCGACGCCGTCGCCGGCGAGCTCGACCGGCTCGGTGCTCTCGGGCTGCACCCGGAGGAGGTCGACCTGCGCGACTTCGTCGACGGCCGCGGCACTCTCGCCGCTGCCATTGCGCCGTTCGACGTCCTCTGGCTGCGCGGCGGCAACGTGTTCACCTTGCGGCACGCGATGCGGGTGAGCGGGTTCGACGACCTGGTCCTCGCCGGCCTGCGCGCGGACGGCTTCGTCTACGCCGGCTACAGCGCCGGCCCGTGCGTGCTGGCGCCGAGCCTGCGCGGCCTCGAGGCGTGCGACAGTGCCGACGAGGTGACCGACCTCCACGGTGTCGAGCCGGTGTTCGACGGTCTCGGAGTCCTCGACCGACCGTTCGTGCCGCACGTGCAGTCGCCGGGTCACCCCGAGACCGAGCTGCTCGACGCCGTGTCCGCGCGCTACAGGGCCGAGCATGTCGAGCACTGGCGGCTGCGCGACGGCCAGGTGCTCGTCGTCGACGGTGACCGCACCGAGCTGCTCTGACCGGTCGGGCTCGCGTCAGAGCGAGTAGCGGCGGCCGACCGGGTTGCCCGCCAGGTCGGTGATGCCGAGGGAGTGCGCGGGGTTGAGCACCACCACGAGCTGACCGACCGCCGCGAAGGTCGGGTGGGGCGTGAACACCGCCTTCCGCAGCGCGCCGGTCGCACAGGAGACAGCGACGCCGGCTGCGTCGGTGCAGGTCCACGTGCCGACGACCTGGCTGCCGTCGGCCAGCGCGTGCACCGGAGCGCTGGCCGGCGTGATCCCGATGACGTCCTCGTCGACATCGAGGACGACGCGGTTGTCGGAGGTCGTGGTGCGCACCACCCGCGGCACCATGTTGTCGGGCGCGGTGACCTGGAGCGCCGGCTGCCCCGACAGGTAGTGGCCGGTCCGCGCCGCACCGTCGGTGACCTTCAGCTGGGACTGCCAGAGTCCGGCGACGCTCCCGCAGCGCGGGACGGTCACGGTGGCACCCCAGACGCCGTCACGCCTCGTCCCCGACAGGAGGCTCAGCTCGGTGTCGAAGCCACCGTCGCTGTGGCCGGGGTCGAGCAGCCTGAGACGGACTCCGGTGACCCCTGCCGCGTCGTCGCGAGCCCGCACCCGGAACACCACCAACTGGTCGCCCGCGGTGACATCGACCCCGCTGACGGACATGCTCGGCGACGCTGCGGACGGCCGGTACCGGTCGGTCCTGCTGCGTACGTGGAGGACCCGGTCGACGCGCCGGGTCCGGTCGAGCGCCACGAGGTTCTTGCACGAGTAGCGCCGCACGTTCACCACGCCGTCGACGACGCTGACCTTCCCCACGTGCCACGTCACACGGGCGAGGTAGCGCGGCACCACCAGAGCGCCGCGCCAGGTCCCGTCGTGGACCGTGCCGGACACCCGCTGCAGGAACGTGGCGGCGCCGCGGCGGCCGGCACCGGCGTGCGCCAGCACCCTCTGCACTCCGGCACGGCCGTCCTTGACCCGGGCCGTGACGGTCACGCGCGCCACGCGCCGGCGGGTGCTCACGTGAGTCGCGTCGAGCGTCAACCGGGCCAGCCGGGGCGCGGTGCGGCACGGCGAGGGCGGCGCGTGCCGCGAGCAACCGAGCGGTGCGAGCCGGCATGAGTGCTCCTCACGTGCTGCGGCGCGCGTGCGGTCACAGGGACGACGCCCGAACAGGCCGCCCGGTTGCGTCCGGTCCGCGTCAGGCGTCACCTGGCGGGCGGCCAGCGGCCCGGGGCGCGGGCCTCGCTACGGTCGGGCGCGCTCGCCGCGGGCTGCCTTGTCGGCGGTGTCGAGGACGCGCCGGGCGCGGGTCCCCGGCTGCTTGGCCTGCACGATCCACTCCAGCGCGCTGCGCTTGGCCGACCGGGGGAATGCCTCCCAGTGCTCGGCCGCTCCGGGTCGCGCGGCAAGCGCGGCATCCAGGTCGTCCGGGACGACGAGCGCCTCGACCGCGTCGAGCAGGTGCCACCCGCCATTGGCCTTCGCCAGGTCGATGACCGCCTGTCCGGCCGGCGCCATCCGGCCCTCCGCCAGCAGCAGCTCGACGCGGCGCTTGTTCGGGGCCGACCACCCGCTCGTCGGCTTGCGCGGGCAGAACCAGAGCATGCTGCGCTCGTCGTCGATGGTCCGGGCCTTGCTGTCGACCCAACCGTAGGCGAGCGCCTCGGTGACCGCCTCGTCGTAGGCGATCCGCGGCCTCCCCGTGGCCGTCTTCCACGACACGAGGTTGACCCCCGAGCTGCTCGCATGGTTCGTCCGGAGCCACGACCGCCAGGCGGCGACGGTCTCGGCGTGCACCTGCGGCGGCACCTCGGGCACTGCCCACACCTCCCTGGTCGGACCGCTCCTGCTCACCTGTCTAGCGGTCGCCACCGACGCTCGCGGCCAGGGTCGGGCGTCGGCGAACCCACGGCAGAGCGGATCGGCAGGTGGACGCGTCGGTTCCGAACCCGCCGCGATCGGCCAGGATGACGCCGTGCGGCTCCTCGCGGTCAGCGATCTGCACCACCGCCTGCGTCACTACGACTGGTTGGTCGGCGCGGCCGCCGACGTGGACGTCGTCTCGCTCGCGGGTGACCTGGCTGACGTGACCAACCCGGTGCCGCTCGAGGTGCAGGTCGTCGTCCTCGTCAGCTACCTCGACCGGCTGGCGGAGCAGGCGGTCGTCCTGGCCGCGTCCGGCAACCACGACCTCGACGGTCCCGGCCCGCACGGCGAGCAGGTCGCCGGCTGGCTGCGGCGGACGCGCGCCGGGACGGTAGTGACCGACGGCTCGAGCCACGACGTCGACGGCGCCCGATTCACGGTCGCGCCGTGGTGGGACGGCCCGGCGAGCCGCGACCTGGTCGCGGCCCAGCTGGCCGCGGCGGCCGCCGACCGGCCGCCGTGGTGGGTGTGGGTCTACCACTCCCCGCCGGCGGGCACCGTGCTCTGCCGTGACGGGCGCCGCGAGTTCCCCGACCACGACCTGGCCGGGTGGATCGACGAGCACCAGCCGGACGTCGTCCTGTGCGGGCACATCCACCAGGCGCCCTGGGTCGACGGTGGCTCGTGGCGCGCCCGGCTCGGCCGCACGCTGGTCGTCAACCCCGGCCGGCAGGTCGGCCCGGTCCCGCCGCACGTCACCCTCGACACCGCGGCGGGCACGGCGCACTGGTTCGGGGTCTTCGACTCCGAGACCGTCGACCTCGCCTGAGTGGTGATGCGGGTCAGCCCTCGGGGTCGCGCGCGGACCCGGTGCGGGCCCGCGGGCCCTGGTGGTGCAGGAGGGTGTCGAGGATGCCGCTCATCATCCCCAGGTGGCCGTCCTCGCCGGCCAGCTGCGCCTTGACGTCGGCGAGGTACTGCGTCGTCCCGTCGAGCCGCGACGCCGTGGTGCGCAGCACGACGAGCGCGGCACCGGGCTGCTCCACGAAGAACGTCAGGGGGTCGTCGACCACGCGCACCTCGACGTCGGTCGCGGCACGTGCCGTCGCCGTCGCGGGCCGGTCGAGCACGACCGACATCTCGCCGAACACGGCACCGGGCGCATCGACCCGCGCAACGGCGACACCGTCGCGCTCGACGGTCACCTCGCCGGAGACGAGCACCACCATGCGCGACGGCGCAGCGCCCTGCTCGATGAGCACGTCGCCCGGCGCCAGCGAGGCGAGCGGCAGGTCGTCGCACAGTTGCAGCAGGTCGGTCACGAGGTCATTGTGCGCGCGCCGTGGACGTGGTGGCACCCGCTTCCCACGGACAGGACAGCGAGCCCGGAGCGGCTTCACGCGGCAGGTACCGGCCGAGCCTCGTCAGCCGCCGGTGCCGTGCACGACCTTGCCCTGCTGGTCGACGACCACCCAGCTGGTGGGCGGGCCGGGATGGTGGTCGGTCATCTCGTCGAGGCCACCCTGGAGGAGCCCGCCGGCCGGCTGGGCCAGCACCACTGCGAAGAGCAGGGCCAGCCATCCGCCACGCCGCACCGGTCCGTTCGCGTCGTGGGGGTTGCGGGTCTGGCGGGGACCGAGCGCCGGCCACGCCGAGGCCCGGGCACCCCACGGCGCCTCGCGCAGCAGGTACCAGACCGCGCCGATGCCGGCCGGCAGCACGGCGATCAACCAGAACCAGCCCCACTTCGTGAAGCGTCTCGGCTGCGGTCCGTGCACCAGCAGCCAGACGACCAGCAGCATCATGGCGATGATGGCCCCAGCAGGAGCGGCGCCCCGGCCGCGTTCAGGGACGAGTTCGTGCGGGGCAGCCCCTGCCCCGTCAGCCGCGCCATCGCGGCGACAGTTCGCTCGACGTCGGCATCGTCGGGCTCGATGGCCGCGTCGCTCTCCCCGGACGGCATGTGGACGAGGTCCGCCTGGTAGACGAACCCGAACCGGCCGACCCACCGCACGCCCGCAGGTGACGTGAACGGTCCGTCGCCGTCGTTCGGGCGGATGACGAACCCGACCGGCGGCTCCTCCGGGTAGCTGCCGGGATCGAGCGACTGCACCCGGCCGGCGGCGAGGTCCGCGAAGAAGTCGTCGACCGAGGCGCGCACGGGGGACGACAGCACCCCTGCGAGCTGGGCTGCGACGACCGCACCCAGCAGGATCCACCGCCAGCCACGCCACCATGCGTCAGGGTCGCCGCGCCGACCGATGGTGCTTGGATCGGGAGGCGTCGGCGCCGGTCGTTCCTCGATGGTGCTCACCGGCCACCCCCTCGACCACCAACGTGCCCGTGCGTCCCCCGGACCCTGCTGCTAGGACAGCACGACGGCGACTCCGGCACCAGGGGCGGGCCGGTCAGCGGTCACAGCCTCCTGGCGCGGGCGGCCGGGCCGTTCGCCGGCCGGTACGTGTAGCCCTTCGGCAACGCCCCGGTGCGGGGGTCGACCACGGCGAACTGCGCCATCAGCCCGTCGTCCTCGTGGTCGAGCATGTGGCAGTGGATCATGAACACGCCGGTGTAGTCGGTGAACCGGGCCATCACCCGGACGCGCTCGCCCGGGTCCAGCCGCCAGGTGTCCTCGAGGCCGCGCTCCCACGGTGGTGGGCCCTTGCCGTTGCGCGACACCGTGCGCCACTGCTCCTCGTGCAGGTGGATGAAGTGGGTCATGGTCGTGTCGTTGCGGATCTCCCACAGCCCCGTGGATCCCCTGTCGGCCTTGAGCACGACGTTGTGGGGATCGAACACCCTGCCGTCGAGGGTCCAGGCACTGCCCTTGGCGTTCTTCGCCAGTCCGACCGACCAGACGGCGGACACCCGGTTCGGCTTCTTCATGGTCGGGGCCGGCCGCAGCGTCGTCGGCAGGGCGCTCGTGTCGGCGACCGCGCCGCGGACGCGGAACTGCATGAGCTGCGCGGATGGCGACCCCGCTCCCCCGGCGGGCGCGTCACGCCGCGGGACGCTCTGGAGCACGACGTCGGTGCCGAGCTCGCCCCGGAAGTCGACGACCACGTCGGCCCGTTGCGCCGGACCGAGCAGGATGTCCTGCCGGACCACGGCTTTGGGCAGCAGCCCGTTACCGCTGCCGATCTGGACGAACGGCCGCCCGTCCGAGAGCGTGAAGTCGTAGGCGGTGAACGGCGAGGAGTTGAGCAGCCGGAGCCGGTAGCGGTGGGTCGCGACGTCGAGGTACGGCGCGAAGCGGCCGTTGACAAGGATGCGGTCACCGACCGTGGCGTCGTTCGGCGGTGCCATCGGGCCGGCCATCGGTGCCATGTGCGACATCACCGGGACGAGCTGGTTGTCGGCGTCGAGACTGCGCTCGGAGACCATCAGCGGCACGTCGTATCGGCCGGTGGGCAGCCCGAGCTTCTTGGTCCAGCCGTCGGTGACGAGGAACATCCCCTGCAGGCCCATCCAGTTGTTGCGGGTCGTCGCCATCATGCGGTGGTCGTGGTACCAGAGGAAGCCCGCGCGCTCCGGGCGCCCGCCGTCGACGAGCGGGAAGTCGTAGGTACGGGCCTTCCCGTGGCCGACGAGGAATCGCGCGGGCTGCCCGTCGTGCTGGTAGCGGTGGTGGTCGCCGTGCAGGTGCACCGAGAGACTGGCCTGAGACGGCAGCCGGTTGACGAAGGTGACCTTGGTGTCCTTGCCGGCCCGCCGCACGACGGTCGGACCGGGGTAGCTGCCGCCGTAGGTCCACATGGTCGTCAACGGACCCGTCGGCATGACACGCACGCCGGTCTGCGTGACCGGGATGCGGATGTGCGGCGCACTCAGGGTCCGGGGCTGCACGAGAGGCTGGTCGAACGACAGCGGTGCCGGCTGGACACCGCCACCCTCACCGGAGATCGTCAGGGTCCCGCGCATCGTCGCGCTGTGGAAGATGCAGTGGAACGGGTACGTCCCCGGGGCCAGTGCCGCGACGCCGTCCACCGACGCGGTCGCTCCGGGGTTGACGACGACCGAGAACAGCGGGCTGCCGCTCGCGTCGTGGTCGTCGGAGGTGACCGAGTGCCGGGTGCTGTCGAAGTTGATGACGCTGAGACTGCCGCCCTTGGCCAGCTCGACGGTCGGGGTGGCGTATCCGCCGAGGCCGGCCCCGTGGGAGATGCGCACGGTGGCGGCCGGCGGGGCGTCGCTCGGCTCGACCGTGGAAGCGTTCGCCCGGTCCAGCTCGGGCGCGTGGGCGGCCGTCGGGACGACGGTCGCGATCACCAGAGCGATGACGACGCCGAGGCGCCGGAGGTGTCCGCGCAGCACGTCCCGATGCTGGCACAACGCCTCGTCGCCGGGGGCTCGTTGCACAGGTCGGCGCAGTGTCCGGTTTGGGTCTGTGCACGGTCCCGAGACGGGTCTACTCTCCGGCCGCCAGATCATCTTCTTCAGGGGGTTACATCATGGGCTTCAGGACCAGGGCGATCGCCGGCGCTGCCGCGACCGCGCTCTTCGCCGTCACCGCCGCGGTGACGGCCGCCGCACCCGCCGAAGCGGCGGCCGTGAAGACGGTCAAGGTACGCATGAGCGACAGCGCGATCACCTTCAGCGGTGGGGGCGCCAGCACGGCGAACGGCGTGACCACGCTGCACGCCGGCCGCTACCACTTTCACGTCGTCAGCGGCGGGGGCTCCCACGTCCTCCAGCTGATCAGGTTCCAGAACGGCTATACGGCCGACCAGGCGCAGGCGGACTTCCAGAAGGCCTTCGAGGGCGACGTCCCGGCCGTGCAGCGGATCGACAACGGCGTCGTCTTCCTGGGCGGCGCGGACGCCTCGCCGAAGGCATCGGGCGACATGGTCGCCACCGTCCGGGCCGGGCAGCTGGTCGCCGTCGACCAGAACGGCGACGCCGTGGCTCCCCTCAACGTCGTCGGCAAGGTAGGCAAGCCCGGGACGGCGGCGCACCGTGGGAACTACACCTCGTTCACCTACGGCTGGGGAGTCTCCAAGCGCTTGCCGGCGAGCGGCACGGTGAAGTTCGCCAACCAGTCCGACCAGCCGCACTTCCTGGTGCTGCAGCGGGTCAAGGCGTCGACGACGAACAAGCAGGTCCGGAAGTTCATCAACTCGGGTCTGCAGGGCAACCCGTCCTGGGGCCTCAAGGCCAGCGCCGACGCAGGCGTCGTGTCCCCGGGGAAGAGCCAGCTGCTCAGCTACGACCTGCCGGCCGGCAGGTACCTGGTGATGTGCTTCTGGCCGGACTACTTCACCGGCATGCCGCACGTGGCCATGGGCATGTGGAAGCTGGTCACGCTCACGTAGGGACGTGCTCGACGCACGATGGGCGGTCGCCGCACCACGACCGCTCATCGCGCGCCGTTCCGGTCGATCGGCGTGGGACCGTGTCGTCGTGACAGCCGACCGTCGTCGACGCACTCTGACGGCCTGGGTCGTGCTCGGCGGTGTCCTGGGTGGCGTCCTCGGGGTGGGCACCGCCTGGCTGTCCTCCGGGCCGGACCACTACGAGTGGCTCGACATCGCTGTCGTCCTCGGTGGCGCCGGCCTGCTCCTCGGGGTCGTCGTCGGAGCGGTGACCGGGGACCGCCGCCCCCGGTGAGGCGACGGCCCCGGCCGCTCGGTCAGACGGACGTGCTGACGCTCTCCTGCTCCGGCGCCGGCTCGGGGTCGTGCTGCTCGAGAGCGGCGCCCTCGATGTCCACGTCCGGGACGATCCGGTCCAGCCACCGGGGCAACCACCACGCGCGGTGCCCGAGCACCGCCATGAGTGCCGGGATCAGCGTCATCCGGACGAGGAAAGCCTCGATGAGGATGCCGGTCGCGAACGCGAGACCCAGATCGCCGCTGCGGCAGCCCGCGCGCTCGGGCCTGCGGCGGTGGACGTCGGACCTCAGGCCTTCGCCGGTGCCGCGATGGCCTTCCTCTTCGCGCTGCGCGCGATCGGGCTCGAGGGTCGCGACGGCCGGTGGCAGCAGATGGGCGTCGGCATCGCGTTCCTCCGCGCCGGCCTGGCCGCGATCGCCGCACCGCCCACGCGCGGCTGAGTCTTCCCTGACGTCGACGTCGACGGCGCTGCGCCTCCCGTCAGCCGGACAGAGGTGCGGTCAGCCGACGCGCCACGACGAGTCCCGCCTGCCATCCCGGCGCACGGCCACCGGTGGGCGCCGCCACGGCGTCGACGTCGACGTCGCTGCGGGCGAGCAGCCACGCGGTGAGCGAGTTCGAGTTCCACATGTCGCCGGTCCCGAGCTCGTCCCGGCCCCAGGTCGCCGTGGGCACGCCGGGCACGAGCGCTAGCAGCCGGCGGGACAGGTCGACGTCCTCCAGGACGACCCGCACACGGGCCGTGGCATCGGCCAGGTCGGGAATGGTCCCGTCCCGCCACCGGCGGACCTCGTAGCGGAAGAGGCGGGAGCGTCCGAGCAGACGGAGCCCGACCGGCCCTGTGGTCACCACCCCGCGGTCGAGGGCGCCGTTGCCCCACGCCGGGACCATCTCGACCGTGAAGCGGGCACCGTCGACGTGCACCTCCAGGGCCGAATGGAACAGGTCGCACGGCGTCCGGTGCTGCCGCCGGGCCGCGAGGGCCTCGAACATCCGGCCGTTCCTGCGGACGCACCCCGACCCGCCTGCACCCAGCGGCAGCCAGAACAGGTCGATGCAGCCGGCAGGCGGGACGTCAGCGACGGCCTGGGCGTCAGCCATCTGCGGGACGGGCGTCGCGCTCGTGCTGTCGACCTGGACGGCTGCTCGTGCAGGAGTACCGGTGTTCACAGGACGAACCTCGCGGCCCGGAGGCGAGGCCCCCAGGGTCGAACGCCCTCGCCCCGCAGGACCTCCGACGTCGGGTGGACGCGAGGGCCGGCGAGGAGCGGACGAGCCGGGTAGCCCGCGGCCCGGGTGGGGCTGACGACCAGGGCGGAGGCGGGGAGATTTGAACTCCCGATGGGGTTGAAGCCCCAAACCGCATTAGCAGTGCGGCGCCATAGACCGGACTAGGCGACGCCTCCCCGCAGCCGGCTGGCCGGCTGCGGACCCAGGTTACCCGGCGACGCCGGAGCCCGGCAAAGCCCGTTGACGTCAGGCCCTTCCGCGGCGAACCCGGCTCGACCGCGGCGTGCATGCCACTGTCGACCCGAGTTGATCACGGGGCCGTGATCAACTCGGGGTGGCGCGAGGGGGACTGGCGGCCGCGCAGCCGGTCAGTGGTCGAGGGTCTGCACGTCGAGGGCTCCGTCGGCGTACTGGCGGCGGATCACCTTCTTGTCGAACTTGCCGACCGAGGTCTTGGGCACCTCGTCGATGAACGACCACCGCTCCGGCAGCTGCCAGCGCGCCACGCGGTCGTCGAGGTGCTCGCGCAGCTCCTCGACGGTGACCGTCTCGCCGTCCTTGACGACCACGGTGGCAAGCGGCCGCTCGCCCCACTTCTCGTCGGGTACGCCGACCACCGACGCCTCCGCGACGGCCGGGTGCGCCATCAGGGCGTTCTCCAGCTCGACCGACGAGATCCACTCGCCGCCGGACTTGATGACGTCCTTGGACCGGTCGGTGAGGGTGAGGAAGCCGTCGGTGGTGATGGTGCCGACGTCGCCGGTGCGCAGCCAGCCGTCGTCGAACTTGCCCGGGTCGTCGTCGCGGAAGTACGACCCGGTGATCCACGGGCCGCGGACCTCCAGCTCACCGACCGCCATACCGTCGCGCGGCACCACGCTGCCGTCGGGACCGACCAGCCGGGCCTCGACTGCGGCAGCCAGCCGGCCCTGGGTGACGCGGTACCTCCAGGCCTCCTCCCCCTCGGTCCCGCTGGGCGCCCGCGAGATCGACCCGAGCGGAGAGGTCTCGGTCATGCCCCAGGCATGGATCAGGTGGATGCCGTGCCGCTCCAGGCCCTCCATCAGCGACCGCGGGCAGGCCGAGCCGCCGACGACGGCGTCGCGCATCGACGACACGTCGCGCGGGTGCGCCTCGAGGTGGGCGAGCAGGCCGGCCCAGATGGTCGGCACCCCACCGGCGAGGGTCGGGCGGGTGGTCTCGATGAGCTGCGCGAGCGGCTCCGGTGCGAGGAACCGGTCGGGCATGATCATCGTCGCGCCGCACATCATCGCGGCGTACGGCGTGCCCCAGGCGAGCACGTGGAACATCGGCACGATGATCAGCAGCCGGTCGGCCTGGCTGAGGCCGAACCCGTCGGGCATGCAGACCTGCATCGAGTGCAGGTAGATCGACCGGTGGCTGTAGACCACGCCCTTGGGGTTGCCGGTCGTGCCGCTCGTGTAGCACATGGCCGCTGCCGAGGTCTCGTCGTCGAGCACCACCCAGTCGAACTCCTCGGGCCGCCCGGCCAGCAGGTCCTCGTAGGCGTGCACCGTGGCATGGGTGCCTTCGATCACCGACAGGTCCGCGGGGCCGTTGACGACCAGGTGCTGCACCGTGGTGAGCTGGCCGAGCACCTTCGCCAGCAGCGGCAGGACCGAGCCGTCGACGATGACGACCTTGTCCTCCGCGTGGTCGGCGATGTACGCCAGCTGGTCGGGAAAGAGCCTGATGTTGAGGGGGTGCAGCACGGCACCCATCGCCGGCACCGCGAGGTAGGCCTCGAGGTGCTCCTGGTTGTTCCACATGAAGGTGGCGACCCGGTCGTCGCCGGTGACGCCGAGCGCGCGCAGGCCGTGCGCCAGCTGCGCGGCCCTGCGGCCGACCTCGGCGTAGGTCGCGGTGCGCGCGCCGTCGCCGGTCCAGGTGACCACCTCGGCGGTGCCGTGGACCGTCGTCCCGTAGCGCGCGAGCGTGGCGAGGGAGAGCGGGGCGTCCTGCATGGTGCTGCGCATCAGCGGTCCTCCTGGTCGGTCCGTCGATCCTCACCCGCGGTGCTCGCCCGCGGCAAGGTCGCCCGCGAGCCAGCAGGTGTTCACCCGAATGGCTCAACCCGCCCGGGCGGCCTGCCGATGGGACAGACGTGACCTTTCCGGCCGGCCGAGTCCCGTGGCCCGGGGCGGGCCGCGAGGCCGCCCCGGTGCCGGCCGACGACGCCCTGGCCCGGATGCGCCGCGTCGTCGTCGCCCAGCGTGACATCGCCGCTGCCCCGGCCGACCCCGGCGCCGTCTTTCAGGTGCTCGCCCGGTCGGTGCTCACCGTCTTCCCGGCGGAGGGGGCCATCGCGTCCGAGCCCGAGGGCGACTTCATCGTCGTCCGGGCCGGCGCCGGCACGACCGGCCCGGTGCCCGGCCACCGCATCCCGCGCCCCGGCACGCTCGGCGGCCGCGCCCTGGCGACGCTCGAGGGCCAGCTCTGCCACGACGCCGAGACCGACCGGCGGACCGACGCGCGGATCAGCGCCGGCACCGGAACCCGCTCCTCGATCATCGTCCCGCTCGTCCACGACCGAACCGCTGTCGCGCTCATCTCGGCGGTGTCGTCCCGGCCGGCGGCGTTCGACGAGGACGACCTCGAGCTGCTGGGCCTGCTCGCGGACGTCGCCACCAGCCGGCTGGTGGCGGCGTACGCGGAAGGCGAGCGCCGCACCCACGAGGCCCGCGCGGCGACGGTCGTGGAGGCCATGGCCGACGGCCTGGTCCTGCAGGACCTCGACGGCGCGATCCAGATGTGCAACGCCAGCGCCGAGCGGGCCCTCGGGCTCACGGCCGACGAGATGCGCGGGCGGAGCAGCCTCGACCCCCGCTGGCGGGCGCTGTGGGAGGACGGCAGCGAGCGGCCGGGCCACCTCCACCCGCCGATGCTCGCCCTGGCGACCGGCGAGGAGCGCCGCGACGACGTCATGGGCATCCACACGCCCGGGGACGAGCTGCGCTGGCTGCTGGTCAACTCGCTCCCGGTCCGGGACGCGCACGGCGTCATGACCGGCGTCGCCAGCTCGTTCACCGACATCACCGCACGGCGCGCCCTCGAGGAGGCACGGGAGGCACGGGAGGCACGGCTGCGCGCGGCGCAGGGGCTGACCGGGCTGGCCTGGTGGGAGCTCGACCTGGTCACCGAGCAGCACGTGTGGTCGGACGCGATGTTCCGGCTCGTGGGGCTGGAGCCGTCCGACGAGCCGCCGGCCTTCACGCGGTACCTCTCGATCATCCACCCCGACGACCGGGCGGCCGCTATCGAGCTGCGCTCCCGCGGCTTCGGCACCGGCAACCGCGATGTCTTCCGGGTCGTCCACCCCGACGGGACCGTGCGGCACCTGCAGTCGTGGACCGAGACCCAGCACGACGAGGACGGCGCCATGGTCCGAGTGCTCGGCGCCACGATCGACGTCACCGAGCGCGAGGAGGCGCTGGAGTCGGTGGCGGTGAGCCGGGCCCGGCTGGCGGCCTCGATCGAGCTGACGCAGACCGCCACCTGGGAGTGGGAGGTCGACACCGGGCTGCTCTCGTGGTCGGACCGGATGGTCGAGCTGATGGGGTGGGACCGGACCGCCGGGGACCCGCGCGTCGACGACTTCCTCGCCGCCCTGCATCCCGAGGACCGCGACCGGATGCGGGTGCTCGGCGACCGCACCGCCGCGACCGGCCGGCCGGAGGAGGCCGTCTACCGGGTCGTGCGGCCCGACGGCTCGCAGCGCCACGTGCGCGCCTGGACCGACGTGCGACGCAACCGCGACGGTGCCGTCACCCACCTGTGGGGCACCTGCATGGACATCAGCGCGCAGGAGGAGTACGCCGCGCGGCTGACGGCCAGCGAGGAGCACTTCCGGGTCGCCTTCGAGAACGCGCCCATCGGCATGTCGATGATCGACCTGGCACCGGAGTCGGCCGGGCACTACCTGCGTGCCAACGCGGCGTTCCTGGAGATGCTCGGTCGCACCGATGACGAGCTGGTCGGTGCCGGCCTGGTCGAGCTGACGCATCTGGACGACCGCGAGCGGGACACCGCGATGTTCGGGCAGCTGGTGCGCGGCGAGACGACGTCGATGGCGTTCGAGAAGCGCTACCTGCACGCCGACGGCCACGTCGTGCACGCCTGGATCACCAGCTCGGTCGTCCACGGGGCGCAGGGCGAGCGGCTCTACCTGGTGACCCACGCGGTCGACATCAGTGACCGGCTGCGCGAGCAGGCCGAGCTGGAGCGGCTGGCGCTCACCGACACGCTCACCGGGCTGGCCAACCGCAACCTGCTCAACGACCGGCTCGACCAGGGGCTCGCCCGGCTGCAACGGACCGGCAGCGCGCTGGCGATGCTGCTGCTGGACGTCGACCGCTTCAAGACGGTCAACGACTCCCTCGGCCACCAGGTCGGCGACGCCCTGCTGGTCCAGGTGGCGGAGCGGATCGAGGCCGTCAGCCGCGCCGACACGACCGTCGCGCGCCTCGGCGGCGACGAGTTCGTCGTCCTCGTCGAGGGCCTGCAGAAGGTCGAGGCCGTGCACGCCGTGGCCGAGCGGGTGCTGCGCGCGATGCGGCGACCGTTCGACCTCGGACCGTCCGCCGAGGCGCTGGTCGCGACCGTGAGCATCGGGGTCTCGGTGGCGACCGACGCCACCCGTACGCACGGCGACCTCTACCGCGAGGCGGACCTCGCGCTCTACCGCGCCAAGGATGCCGGCCGCGACCAGTACGCGCTGTTCGACGACGCCCTGCGGGCACGCGCCGACCAGCGGCTGACCGCCGAGCGGATGCTGCGGCGCGCCCTCGCCGACAGCCTGCTCGTGCCGGTGTTCCAGCCGATCATCGACCTCGCGGACGGTGCGATCCACGCCGCCGAGGCTCTCGTCCGGATCCAGGACGGCGACACGCTGGTGCTGCCCGCGGAGTTCATCGACGTCGCCGAGGAGACCGGCCTGATCGTCGAGATCGACGCGCGGATGTTCGAGCGGGTGGCCGCGGAGGGCGCCCGCCTGCTGGACTCCGGGATCCTGCTGCGCCGCCTCACCACCAACGTGTCGGCCCGGTCGCTGGAGGACCCGACCTTCGTCGGCCGCATGCAGCGCGCTCTCACGTGGTACGGCGTGCCCGGCTCGATGATCCGCGTCGAGCTCACCGAGCGCAGCCTGCTGACGGTGAGCCCCACGGTTCGGGAGTCCCTGCAACGCATCCAGGACCTCGGCATCGCGATCGGGCTCGACGACTTCGGCACCGGCTACTCCGCTCTGGCGTACCTGCAGACCTTCCCCCTGCAGTTCCTCAAGATCGACCGGTCGTTCGTCAGCCGTCTCGGGACCACGGCTCGTGATGACGCCGTGGTCAAGGCGGTCATCGACCTCGCGCACGCGCACGACCTGGTCGTCATCGGCGAGGGCGTCGAGACCCAGGAGCAGCTCGACGCCCTGCGCCGGATGGGCTGCGACTGCGCGCAGGGCTACCTCATGGGCAGGCCGATGCGCGCCTCCGAGCTCGACGAGCTGCTCCGCTCCGGCGTCCGCTGGTAGCCGGCCGGCGGCCGGGGGCGACGGGTGCGTCAGCGGGCGCGCGAGGCACGGCTGCGCCGCAGGTCGATCACCTGAGCGGTCGCCGGGTGCTCACCGTCGCCGACGTCGAAGCGCACCCGGTCGGACGGGACGCCGAGGGCCGCTAGCCGCGCGACGGTGGCCCGGGTCATGGCCGGCGAGCCCGACACGAAGACGTCGTGGTCGGCCCACGTGCCGCGGCGCGCGACGGCGTCAGGCAGCTGTCCCTGCTCGCCGGCGAAGGAGATGTCCTCGGAGACGACCGGGACGACGGTGAGCCAGGGGTTCATCGCGGCCAGGCGGTGCAGCGGACCCATGTCGTAGAGGTCGCCGGCCCGGCGGGCACCGAAGAACAGAGTGACGTGACGGGCGGTGTTCCACCGCGCCATGCCGTCGACCATCGCCTTCACCGGCGCGAGCCCGGTGCCACCGGCGACCATGAGGATGTCGCGACGGGACTGCTGGTCGATGCGCATCTCTCCCCTCGGGGCGCCGATGCGCAGGTGGTCGCCGGCCTGCGCGCGCCACACCAGCGGGCCGCTGACCCAGCCGTTCGACAGCGCGCGCACGTGGAACTCGAGCAAGCCGTCGGCCGACGGCGCGGTGGCCATCGAGTAGGTGCGCCAGGACCGTGGCCGGTACGGCGTCTCGATGCTGGCGTACTGCCCCGGCTGGTAGTCGTAGGCCCGGTCGGTGCG
>JBBRVW010000031.1:0-63236 GCA_038246545.1 Actinomycetes bacterium
CCCTGCTTGTAAGGCAGGTGCTCTGACCAGCTGAGCTATGCGCCCCGGCGTGCCGGGACAGACTAGAGGGCGGCGATCGCCTTCCTGTAGTCGTCGACGTCACGGGCCTCCGGGATCCCGTGCACGACCGACCATCGCACCACGCCGACGCGGTCGACGAGGAAGGTGCCGCGCAGCGCGATGCCCACCTCCTTTCTCAGCACGCCGTACGCCGAGGCGACGGCCCCGTGGGGCCAGAAGTCGGACAGCAGGGGAAACGTGAAGCCGTGGCTGTCGGCGAAGGCCCGAAGGGCGAACATCGGGTCGGTCGACACGGCGAGCAGGGCGACGTCGTCCGTGACAATCTCGTCCAGCCGGACCTGCAACGCCTGCAGCTCGCCGCGGCAGACCGCGGAGAACGCCCAGGGGTAGAAGACGACGAGCACGGCCTTCTCGCCGCGGAAGGCCGAGAGCCGCACCGACTGGCCGTGCTGGTCCATCAGCTCGAAGTCGGGGGCCTGGTCGCCGACCGACAAGGGCATCCAGGTCTCCTTCACCGCGGCGCTGGCAGGATGACAGTGTGCCAGCCCCATCGTCCCCACCCCTCGACCCTGCCCCCGGCGAACGTGGGCTGGCCTCGTGGGAACCGGCCGACGTCGCGGGCCTGGTGCTGCCGGCTTGGGACGAGTTCCTCCAGCTGGCGGCGGAGATCGACCTCGACGCCCCGACACGGCTCGACGGGTGGAGCGCCCGAGCAGTCTGCGTGCACCTGGGGTCCTGGCCCGGCAGCCGTTCGTTCCAGCGGCTGCGCGAGGAGGCAGAGCGCGACGACCTGGGCGACGACCCCTCGTCCGACCACCGGGCCTCGACCTTCGACCAGGACGCGCACAACGACGCCGTCGTCGCGGCCCGCGGTCTCGCGCCGCGCGCCGACCTGCTCGCTGCGCTGCGCGAGGCGCGCGGCGACGTCGCCGACTTCCTCGCCTCCGACGACGCGGGGCGGCTGGGGCGTCGCCAGGTGCGCTCGGTGCTGGGGCCGTTGCCGCTCACCACCCTCGTGGCCGCGGGGGCGTACGAGCTGGCCGTGCACACGCTGGACCTGGCGCCCGCCGGCGCCCCACCGCCGTCCGCCGACCTGCTGTCCGCCGGGGTCGCCGCGCTCGTCGACACCACGGGCGCGCTCGCGGCGCGCTGCGAGCTGTCGGCGGCGGCGGGCTGCGTCGCGCCCGAGGGCGGCTGGGCCTTCTCCGCGGCGCCGGGTGCGTGGAGCACGGTCGAGCTGCCGGTGGTGCCCGGTGGCTGGGCAGTCGTGCAGGGACGCGCCGCCGACATCCTCGACGCGTCCGCCGGACGCCGGGCCGTCCCGCCGATGCTCGCCCGGCGGGACCTGCGCCTGCACCAGGTCACCGGACTGCTCGCGCTGGCCCCCATCGTCGAAGCCGTGGCCGGCCTGCCCGGGGGTTCCGCGCTCCGGTCGGCGGTGCGCAACGTCCGCGGCCTCAGCCGCCTGGTCCGCCGGATCCCCGGCCTGCCCGGCTAGGGCGCCGCCAACGCTGGCTCAACGGGAGCGGCGGGTGACCAGCCGGGTGCCGGACCACTCGGGCGCGGCCGAGATGCTGCTGGTCTGATGCAGCCCGGCGGTGGGTGCGGCGTCGCCGATCTCACCAGGTTCCACGTGCCCGGGGCGGCCGGCCTTCGGGGTGAGCAGCCACACGACGCCGCCGTCGTCGAGGGAGACCAGCGAGTCGACGAGCACGTCGACCAGGTCGCCGTCGTCGTCGCGCCACCACAGCATCACGACGTCGACGACGTCCTCGTAGTCCTCGTCGACCAGCGCAGTGCCGGTGAGCGCGGCGACGGCCGTGCGGAGGGTGACGTCGCAGTCGTCGTCGAACCCGAGCTCCTGCACCACCTGTCCGGCGCTGAGCCCGAGCCGGCCGGCCAGGCGATCACCTCCCGCGTTGTCCGCGGTCGCAGTCACCCGTGCCTCCTGAAGTCGACGCGCCCGGCCACAGCGGCAGAGCCCTTGGCCGGTAGTCAAGACGGCTCCGCGTCCTGACGCAAGCCGCCAGCGCGGGTCCGCGCCTGCCGCGGGGGTCAGCCGGGGAGGAACGACAGCCGGACCTGGCGCACCGGGTTGTCGACGTTGAGGTCCACGAGGCACACCGACTGCCAGGTTCCGAGCGTCATCCGCCCGCCCAGGACGGGCACCGTGGCGTAGGGCGGGCACAGCGCCGGCAGCACGTGGTCGCGGCCGTGACCACGCGAGCCGTGCCGGTGCCGCCACCGGTCGTCCGGGGGCAGCAGATCGCGCAGGGCGGCCAGCAAGTCGTCGTCGCTCCCGGCGCCGGTCTCCAGGACCGCCAGACCCGCCGTGGCGTGCGGCACCCACACGTGCAGCAGACCGTCGCCGTCCACGCCGGCGAGGAACGCCTCGATCTCGTCCGCGAGGTCGTGCACGACCTCGCGGCCACCGGTCCGGACCGCCACCACCTCGCTGCGCATCCGGCCATGATCCCCGACGGATCCGCGCCGAGGACTAGAACAGGTGTTCGAACCCAGCGTACGCTTCACCCATGACCGTCGCACTCCAGGGCTCGCTGCTCGACTGCGGTGACGCCGTCGAGCTCACCGACCTCGCGACCGGACTGCACCGCACCACGCTGACGCGTGGAGCCTGGGTCGACCACCGGCCGGGCTGGCTGACCGGGGCCGACGAGCTCTTCGACGGGCTGCACCGCGAGGTCCCCTGGCACGCCGAGCGCCGCGAGATGTACGAGCGGGTCGTCGACGTCCCGCGCCTGCTCGCGTTCTACGACGCCGGCACCCCGTTGCCGCACCCGGTGCTCACCGAGGCGCGGGACGCGCTGGGCCGGCACTACGCCGACGAGCTCGGCGAGCCGTTCGTCACCGCCGGGCTCTGTCTCTACCGCGACGGCCGCGACTCGGTGGCCTGGCACGGCGACCGCATCGGCCGGTCCCGGCACCGCGACACGATGGTCGCGATCCTGTCCGTCGGCTCGCCCCGGTCCCTGATGCTGAGGCCGCGCGGCGGCGGGGGGTCGATGGGCTTCCGGCTGGGCCACGGCGACCTCGTCGTGATGGGCGGGTCCTGCCAGCGCACCTGGGACCACTGCGTGCCCAAGACCGCCCGCGCCGTCGGGCCGCGCATCTCGATCCAGTTCCGTCCCCGCGGCGTCCTCTGACGGTCTCGCTAGGGGCTCAGCCGCGGATGCGTCATCCCGGCGCCGGCCGCGAGCGGCCGCAGGCCGCTGCCGTCCAGCCCGACGACAGCGCCGCTGGGGCGGTCGTCCACGTCGAACTCCCCGGCCACGTAGGTGAACACGATGCCGCGGCCGCCGGGCGCGAACGTGGGCTGGATCGCGTGTTCGGTGCGCCCGTCGTAGTGCGTGATCGTCCGATCGCCGGTCCCGGTCGGGCTCACGACGTGCAGGTTGTCGGCGCGCGAGTAGACGACCAGGTCCTGGTCCCGGCTCCAGTCCGGAGCCGGCGCGCCCGGTCCGGTGGCCGGGCCCGGCCAGGAGGCGACCTGCCGTGGGCGGCCGCCGCTCGCCGACGGGACCACCACCACGGCGAAGCGCACCACCCGCTCCTCGTCCAGCCTCCGGGAGGCGAAGACGTCCCGTTCGTACACGATCGAGCGGCCGTCGCCGGACCAGCGCGGGTGGTAGAGCCAGACCCGCCCGGAGGTGTCCTCGACGACAGTGCGCGTCGTCCCGGAGGTCACGTCCAAGGCCAGGATCGCGGCCCGGCTCGTGTGGGTCCCGTCGGTCGACTCAGCCGTCAGGAACGCCAGCTCGTGGCCGTCCGGCGACCAGGCGGCGTCCTGCACGGCCTGGCAGGGGTCCGTGCACTCCCACACCCTCGACGGCGGCTTCGCCCCGTCGGACGGGACCGTGTAGATCGCCGCCGCCGCCGACTCGAACACCACCGTGGTGCCGTCAGGGGACCAGTCCGGGTGCTCCGCACCCGGCAGGTCCGCGGACAGCCGGGTGGGCTCGCCCGGACCCGTCCGCGGGACCGTGTAGATGCCGGCGCCCTGGTACAGCACCACGCTCGCTGGGCCCACGTCAGTGGCCGCCGTGGGCGTCGCTGCCGCGGACGTATCGGCGGCTTCCGGAGCCGGCGGCGTGCTGCCGCCGCACCCGGCGCAGAGCAGCAGCACGGTGCAGGCCGTCACGGCGGTGCGGCCAGGCATCGCGCCACCTCTCGACGTACGGCGCTCCATCCCTGCCAGACGCGCCGGACCTCGCCGCGAGTTGACCGGCCGGATCGAGCAACCCGCGCGAGTACGCCTGGTGAGGTCTCACTACCGAGGGGTAGGGATGCGATCGAGGGCCGCAGGTAGCACGATGGGCCGTGACGCAGCACCGCACGACGTAGGACAGCACGACCGCACGACGACGGCCGATCACGAGTCGCGCCGCCGCACCGCGCACCACCTCGACGCGAAGGACCCTCGTGACCTCATCGCAGGAGCGACCCGCGCTGATCAGTGACGGGCTGCCGAGCCAACTGCCCGACATCGACCCGGGCGAGACGGCCGAGTGGCTGGAGTCGCTCGACGCCGTGGTCGACAACGCCGGCCGCAACCGGGCCCGCTTCCTCATGTTGAGCCTGCTGCAGCGGGCTCGCGAGAAGCAGGTCGGCGTGCCCAGCCTGCGCAGCACCGACTACATCAACACGATCCCGTCCGAGAGCGAGCCGTGGTTCCCGGGCGACGAGCACGTCGAGCGCCGGATCCGTGCGTACATCCGCTGGAACGCGGCGATCATGGTGCACCGCGCACAGCGGCCGGGCATCGGGGTCGGCGGGCACATCTCGACGTACGCGTCGTCGGCGAGCTTCTACGAGGTGGGCTTCAACCACTTCTTCCGCGGCAAGGACCACCCCGGTGGTGGCGACCAGATCTACTACCAGGGGCACGCCTCTCCGGGCATGTACGCGCGGGCGTTCCTCGAGGGCCGGCTGTCCGAGCAGCAGCTGGACGGCTTCCGGCAGGAGCTGTCGCACCCGGGCGGCGGCCTCTCGTCCTACCCGCACCCGCGGCTGATGCCGGACTTCTGGGAATTCCCCACCGTCTCGATGGGGCTCGGGCCGATCAACGCGATCTACCAGGCCCGCTTCAACCGCTACCTGCACAACCGCGGCATCAAGGACACCAGCCAGCAGCGGGTCTGGGCATACCTCGGCGACGGGGAGATGGACGAGCCCGAGTCGCTCGGCGCCATCGGCATCGCCGCGCGCGAGGAGCTGGACAACCTCACCTTCGTCATCAACTGCAACCTGCAGCGCCTGGACGGTCCGGTGCGCGGCAACGGCAAGATCATCCAGGAGCTCGAGTCGTTCTTCCGCGGAGCCGGCTGGAACGTGATCAAGGTGATCTGGGGCCGCGAGTGGGACGCGCTGCTCGCCAAGGACACCGACGGCGCGCTGGTCAACCTGATGAACACCACGCCCGACGGCGACTACCAGACCTACAAGGCCGAGGACGGGGCCTTCGTCCGCGAGCACTTCTTCGGGCGTGACCCGCGTACCCGGGCCATGGTCGAGCACCTCACCGACGAGCAGGTGTGGGGCCTGTCCCGCGGCGGCCACGACTACCGCAAGATGTACGCCGCCTACGACGCGGCGACCAAGCACACCGGCCAGCCGACGGTCATCCTGGCCAAGACCATCAAGGGCTGGACGCTGGGCTCGCACTTCGAGGGCCGCAACTCCACGCACCAGATGAAGAAGCTGAAGAAGGAGGACTTGCTCGGCTTCCGGGACCGGCTCTACCTCGACATCCCCGACGACGCGCTGGACGAGACGCTGCCCCCGTACTACCGGCCGCCGGCCGACTCCCCGGAGCTGGAGTACATGCACGAGCGGCGCCGCGAGCTGGGCGGCTACCTGCCGTCGCGACGGTCGAAGACTGCGCCGCTGGTGCTGCCGGGCGACCCGGTCTACGACGTGATGAAGCGTGGCTCCGGCAAGCAGCAGGTCGCCACGACGATGGCGTTCGTGCGGCTGCTGAAGGACCTCGTCAAGGACAAGGAGATCGGCTGGCGCTTCGTGCCGGTCATCCCCGACGAGGCCCGCACATTCGGCATGGACTCGCTGTTCCCGACCATGAAGATCTACTCCCCGCACGGCCAGCACTACACCTCGGTCGACCGCGAGCTGATGCTGTCCTACAAGGAGGACACCAAGGGCGTCATCCTGCACGAGGGCATCAACGAGGCCGGCTCCACCGCGTCCTGGACCGCTGTCGGGTCGTCCTATGCCACCCATGGCATCCCGATGATCCCGATCTACATCTTCTACTCGATGTTCGGCTTCCAGCGCACCGGCGACGCGCTCTGGGCAGCCGGGGACCAGATGGTCCGCGGCTTCGTCCTGGGCGCAACCGCCGGTCGCACCACCCTCAACGGCGAGGGACTGCAGCACGAGGACGGCCACTCGCTGCTGCTCGCGTCGACCAACCCGGCAGCCGTGTCCTACGACCCGGCTTTCAGCTTCGAGCTCGGCCACATCGTCCAGGACGCGCTGCGCCGGATGTACGGCGACAAGCCGGAGGAGATCTTCTACTACCTCACGGTCTACAACGAGCCCTACGTCCAGCCGGCCGAGCCCGAGGGCGTCGATGTCGAGGGCATCCTGCGCGGCATCCACCGCTACTCCCCGGCCGCCGAGGGCGACGGACCCAAGGCGCAGGTGCTCGCGTCCGGCGTCTCGATGCAGTGGGCGCTCGAGGCGCAGCGGCTGCTCCAGGACGATTGGAACGTGCAGGCCGACGTCTGGTCGGTCACCTCGTGGAACGAGCTGCGCCGCGACGGGCTGGCCACCGACGAGCACAACTTCATGAACCCCGACGGCGAGCAGCGGGTGCCGTACGTCACGAAGGCCCTCGACGGCGCGGGCGGGCCCTTCGTCGCCGTGTCGGACTTCATGCGCGCCGTGCAGGACCAGATCGCGCAGTGGGTCCCCGGGACCTTCGCCTCGCTGGGCACCGACGGTTACGGCCTGTCCGACACCCGCGGCGCGCTCCGCCGACACTTCAAGGTCGACGCGGCCTCGATCGCGGTCAAGGTGATCGGCGAGCTGGCCAAGCGCGGCGACATCAAGCCGGAGGCGATGCGCGAGGCGATCGACCGCTACCAGCTGGCCGACGTCAACGCCGCCCCCACCGCCGAGACCGAGGGCGGCTCCGAGTAGCCCACGTCGTTGTCTGCCGCAGGCGCCGGTATACCGGCGCCTGCGGCAGACGAGTTCACGGGGCCTGTTGCGCGACGGGCGGTCAGGCCGCGAGGCGGGCGTGCATCTCCCAGACCAGCACCTCGGCGCCGGCCGGGCCGGCAGTCACCCGCTGGCCGGCATCTCCGGTGATGCGCGCGGCGTCACCCGTCGCCAGGGTCCCGCTGCCCTCGAGCTCGACCGAGCCGTCGGCCACGAACAGGTGCACGAACGGGGCGTCGGGGATGCTGACGACCCCGCCGGGGGCGACCCGGCCGGCGAGCAGCGCGGCGTGCTCCTGGCCGATCGAGATGGCAGCGGCGCCCTGGTGCTCGGCGCGGCCGCTGGCCACCGGGACCAGTCCGCCGCGCAGGGCGGCGTCGTCGATCTCCAGCTGCTCGTAGCCCGGCTTGCTGCCCGCGGCGTCCGGCACGACCCACATCTGCACGAAGTGCACCGGGTCGGTGTGCGCCTCGTCGCCGGTCAGCCGCCAGCTGTCGTTCTTCTCCGAGTGCAGGATGCCCGTGCCCGCGCTCATCCGCTGCGCGAGACCCGGGTAGATCAGGCCGTTGTGGCCCTGGGAGTCCTGGTGCACCAGCTGGCCGCGCAGCACCCAGGTGACGATCTCCATGTCGCGGTGCGGGTGGGTCTCGAAGCCGCTGCCCGGCGCGACGACGTCGTCGTTGTTGACCAGCAGCAGGCCGAAGTGCGTGTTGTCCCGGTCGTAGTGCTGCCCGAACGAGAACGAGTGCTTGGAGTCCAGCCAGCCGATGTCGGTCGCGAACCGGTCCGCCGCGCGCCGGACGTCGACCGTCGGGGTCACCAGGGTCATGTCGGCCATCCTCCCAGGTCGTGCCATAGTTAGTTGCTTACGCAACGATCTGACGGTCGCCCCCATTCCCCCGCCCAGACCGCCCCTCCCGCGGTGATCCACACCGGATCTCAGCGCGCGGAACCCGAAGGATCCGGTGTGATCATGCAACCGGCAGGGTCAGGTGTGGCGGGCCGTCCAGGAGAGCAGCTCGTCGACCGGCTTCGTGTTGACCACCCGGTCGGCCGGCACAGCGCACTCCTCGGCCCGCTCACAGCCGTACGGCTGCCAGTCGAGCTGGCCCGGTGCATGCGCGTCGGTGTCGACCGAGAACAGGCAGCCGGTCTCGACGGCCAGCCGCAGCAGCCGCCGAGGCGGGTCCAGCCGCTCCGGCCGGGAGTTGATCTCGACGGCCACCCCGAACTGACGGCAGGCCTCGAAGACGAGCTCGGCGTCGAACTGCGACTCGCCGCGGGTGCCGCGCCCACCGGTGACCAGCCGGCCGGTGCAGTGCCCGAGCACGTCGGTGTGCGGGTTGGCGACAGCCGCGACCATCCGCCGGGTCATGTCCGCGGCCGGCATCTTCAGCTTGGAGTGCACCGAGGCGACGACGACGTCCAGCTGCGCCAGCAACTCGTCCTCCTGGTCCAGGGAGCCGTCGTCGAGGATGTCGACCTCGATGCCGGTGAGCAGCCGGAACGGCGCCAGCTCCGCGTTCAGCCCCGCGACCAGGTCGAGCTGGGTCCGCAGCCTGGCCGGGGACAGCCCGTTGGCCACGGTCAGCCGGGGCGAGTGGTCGGTGAGCACGACGTACTCGTGGCCGAGGTCCCGGGCGGCCCGCGCCATCTCGTCGACGGGGCTGCCACCGTCGGACCAGTCCGAGTGCGTGTGCAGATCGCCGCGCAGCAGGGTGCGCAGAGCCGCGCCACCGGCGGTGACCGGCCCCTCCGCCCCAGCCTCCAGCTCGACGAGGTACGCCGGTAGCTCGCCCGCCGCGGCCTCCGCGGCGACGCTCGCCGTCTTGGGCCCGACACCCTTGAGCTCGGTCAGCGTGCCGGCCAGCGCGCGCTCGACCGCCTCGCCCTCGGGCAGGGCGGCAAGCGCGTCGGCAGACGTGCGGTAGGCCTTGACCCGGTAGGTCTCCTCCCGGCGTCGTTCGAGCAGGAAGGCGATCCGGCGCAGGGCCTCGACGGGGTCCACACCCCTGACGCTAGGGGTTGTCCATCTGCGACAACTAGGCTGCAGCAGTGCCCAGGCGCTCTGCGGCGACGATCCGCCGCCTCGAAGCCAGCATGGGCGCGCTCGCGACCGCCGCCATCGCGCGGATGGACGAGGTCCTCCCCTGGTACCGCGCGATGCCCCCCGAGAACCGGTCGTGGGTCAACCTGGTGGCCCAGGCCGGAGTCGCCGCCTTCGTCGACTGGTTCCGCCAGCCGGTGGCGCCGCAGGCCATCAGCGCCGACGTGTTCGGCACCGCGCCGCGTGAGCTGACCCGGACGGTGAGCCTGCAGCAGACCGTCGAGCTGGTACGGGTCGTGATCGCCGTCGTCGAGGAACAGATCGAGCAGATCGCGCCGGGCGACGAGGACGTCGTCCGGGAGGCTGTGCTCCGCTACTCGCGGGAGATCGCCTTCGCCGCCGCCCAGGTCTACGCCGAGGCGGCAGAGGCGCGCGGGGCCTGGGACGCGCGGCTGGAGTCGCTCGTGGTCGACGCCCTGCTGCGCGGCGAGGCCGACGACTCGCTCCGCTCGCGGGCCGCGGCGCTGGGCTGGGGCAACCACGACTCGGTGGTGGTCGTGGTGGGCAACGCCCCTGATGCCGAGCCGGAAACGGTGGTGGACGAGATCCGGCGGCTGGCCCGGACGGCGCAACTCGACGTCCTCACCGGCGTCCAGGGCGACCGCCTGGTGGCGATCTTCGGCGGGCCGCTCGACCCGGTGCGCACGACCCGGTTGCTGGTGGCGCAGTTCGGGCCCGGGCCGGTGGTGGTCGGCCCCGCCGTCCCCGACCTGCTGGCTGCCGGCGGGAGCGCGGCCGCGGCGCTGGCCGGTCTGCACGCCGCTCCCGCCTGGCCGGACGCGCCGCGTCCGGTCCCCGCCGACGACCTGCTCCCCGAGCGTGCGCTGGACGGCGACCGGCTGGCCAGGGAGCGGCTTGTGCGGGACGTCTACCGCCCCCTGGTCGGCACCGGGACCGCACTCGTCGAGACGGTGTCGGCCTTCCTGGAGCAGACCTCGTCGCTCGAGGCGACCGCCCGGGTGCTGTTCGTCCACCCCAACACCGTGCGGTACCGACTGCGCCGGGTGACCGAAGTGTGCGGCTACGCGCCGACCGACCCGCGGCAGGCGCTCACGCTGCGCATCGCGCTCGCCCTGGGCCGGCTCGCCGACGCCCACGGTGGCGGATCCGTTTTGTGAACTTCCCACAAAGTCGCGCGGGAATTCTCGTCCGAGTCCGCACCCCGCGCATCCTCGTCCGTCCGGAAGGCTGAGCAGGTGCTCGCAATCGTCGCTCCCGGCCAAGGCGCCCAGTCGCCTGGTTTCCTCGCACCCTGGCTCGAGCTGCCGCACTTCGAGGAGCGGCTGCACTGGCTGTCCGCCTGCGCGGGGCTGGACCTGGTGCACTACGGCACCGCGGCCGACGCCGAGTCGATCCGGGACACCGCAGTCGCGCAGCCGCTGCTCGTGGCGTCCGGCCTCGTCTCCGCACTGGAGATCTTCCCGCACCCCTCGGACGCGTTCCACGCCGTCGCGGCCACCGCCGGGCACAGCGTCGGCGAGATCACCGCGGCTGCCGGCACCGGCGTCATCAGCGCCGAGCAGGCCATGGTCCTCGTCCGCGAGCGCGGCCGTGCGATGGCCGACGCCGCCGCCCTCAAGCCGACCGGCATGACCGCGGTCCTGGGTGGCGACCCGGACGAGATCAGCGCCGCGCTCGAGCGGCACGGCCTTAGCGCGGCGAACAACAACGGCGCCGGCCAGGTCGTCGCTGCCGGCACCCTCGACCAGCTCGCGGCCTTCAAGGCCGACCCGCCCGCGAAGGCGCGGCTGGTGCCGCTGTCGGTGGCCGGCGCCTTCCACACCGAGCACATGGCTCCCGCCGTCGAGACCCTGGCGTCCTACGCCAAGGCGGTCAGCGTCCACGACCCCCGCACCGGGCTGATCTCCAACCGCGACGGGGCGGTCGTGCAGCAGGGCCGCGACGTGCTGCGCCGCATCGTCATGCAGGTGAGCAACCCGGTGCGCTGGGACCTGTGCATGCGCACGATGGGCGAGCTCGGCATCACCGGCGTCGTCGAGGTGCCGCCGGCCGGCACCCTGACGGGCCTCATCAAGCGTGCCCTTCCCGGCGTCGAGACGGTGGCCCTCAAGACCCCCGCCGACCTCGAGGCCGCTCGCGCCCTGGTCGCCCGGCACGGGACCCAGGCCCCGCAGGACGACTCGCCGTCGTGGCGGATGCTGGTGGCGCCGAGCAAGGGCACGGTGCGCGTCGTCGACCTGCCCGAGGGCACCATCCTCGAGCCGGGTATGCCGGTCGCCACCCTCGTCACCTCCCGCGACGAGCAGCCTGTGGTGGCCCCGCACGGCGGCACCGTGGTGGAGTGGCTGGTGGAGGACGGCGACCCGGTATCCCCCGGCCAGCCGATCGTCCGCCTGCACCCCGAGACGAGCGAGGCACTGAGCTGATGGTCCCGATCACCGCACCGAAGGGCGCCGAGCACGCACGCATCCTCAGCGTCGGCGGCTACCGTCCGTCCCGGGTCGTCACCAACGCCGAGATCTGCGAGCTGATCGACTCCTCCGACGAGTGGATCCGCGAGCGCTCCGGCATCGAGAGCCGCCGGTGGGCGGCGCCTGACGAGAGCGTCATCGACATGAGCGTGGCGGCTGCCGGCAAGGCGATCGCGCAGGCCGGCATCCGGCCGGAGCAGGTCAGCGCCGTGCTCGTCGCCACCGTCACCCACCCGCTGCAGACGCCGTCTGCAGCCGCCGCCGTCGCGGACCGGCTGGGCGCCACCGACGCCGCGGCCACCGACATCTCCGCGGCCTGCGCCGGCTTCTGCTACGGCGTCTCGCTGGCCAACGACATGGTGCGCGGCGGCAGCGCGGAGTACGTCCTCGTCATCGGCTGCGAGAAGCTGTCGGACTTCACCGACTCCTACGACCGCTCGACGGCGTTCATCTTCGGCGACGGTGCCGGTGCCGTGGTGATCGGCCCGAGCGACGAGCCGGGCATCGGGCCCACCATCTGGGGCTCGGACGGGTCGAAGTACGACGCCATCACGCAGAAGGCCAGCTGGATCGACGTCCGCGACCACAACGTGGAGTTCCCCAACCTCACGATGCAGGGGCAGACGGTGTTCCGCTGGGCGGTGTGGCAGATGGCCCCGGTCGCGCAGCGCGCGCTCGACGCCGCGGGCGTCCGCTCCGAGGACCTCGACGCGTTCATCCCGCACCAGGCGAACATGCGGATCACCGACGCCCTGATCAAGACGCTGAAGCTGCCGGCCCACGTGCCCGTCGCCCGCGACATCCGCGAGGCGGGCAACACCTCGGCCGCCTCGGTCCCGTTGGCGATGGAGCGGATGCTCGAGACCGGCGAGGCCAAGAGCGGCGGCACCGCGCTGCTCATCGGTTTCGGCGCCGGGCTCGTCTACGCGTCGCAGGTCGTCGTCCTGCCCTGAGCACGGCCCGGGGCGGCACGAGCGGCCCGGGACCACCCCCACCGACCCCCGCAAGTCACGACACGCAAGTCACGACACAAAGGAGCTGGAACCCGATGGCCGCTAGCGAGCAGGAGATCCTCACGGGTCTCGCCGAGATCGTGAACGAGGAGACGGGCATCGCCACGGAGGACGTGCAGCCCGAGAAGTCGTTCACCGACGACCTCGACATCGACTCGCTGTCGATGATGACCATCGTCGTCAACGCCGAGGAGAAGTTCGGCGTCCGCATCCCCGACGACGACGTCAAGAACCTCAGCACGGTGGGCGACGCCGTGTCGTACATCGCGAAGGCGAGCGCATAGGCACATGACTGGATCCCGACTGTCCGACTCCCAGCGCGTGGTCGTCACCGGCCTCGGTGCGACGACGCCCCTCGGTGGCGACGTCCCGTCGACCTGGTCGGCCATGCTGGCCGGCCAGTCCGGGGTGAAGACCCTCACGCAGGACTGGGTCGACACGCTGCCGGTGCACATCGGTGCACCGGTGGCGGTCGACCCGTCCGAGGTGCTGCCGGTCCCGCTGATGAAGCGCACCGACCGGGGCAGCCAGTTCGCCCTCATCGCCTCGCGTGAGGCATGGGCCGACGCCGGCTCCCCCGACGTCGACCCGGAGCGTCTCGGTGTCGTCATCGCCTCCGGCATCGGCGGCGTCACGACCCTGCTGTCGGCCTACGACACCCTCAAGGAGAAGGGCGCCCGCCGCGTCCTGCCGATGACGGTGCCGATGCTCATGCCCAACGGCCCGGCCGCCCAGGTCGGGCTCGAGCTCCGTGCCCGGGCCGGCGTGCACACGCCGGTCAGCGCCTGTTCCAGCGGCGCCGAGGCGATCGCGTACGCCGTAGACATGATCCGCAACGGTCGTGCCGACATCGTCGCCGCCGGTGGCACCGAGGCGGCCATCCACCCGCTGCCGCTGGCCGGCTTCGCAGCGATGCAGGCGCTGTCGACCCGCAATGACCAGCCGGAGCGCGCGTCCCGTCCCTACGACAAGGGCCGCGACGGCTTCGTGCTGGGCGAGGGCTGCGGGGTGCTCGTGCTCGAGACCCTCGAGCACGCTCTGGCCCGCGGCGCCACCATCTACGGCGAGATCGCCGGCAGCGGCATCAGCTCCGACGCCCACCACATCGCCCAGCCCGACCCGGTAGGCGCCGGTGCGGCGCGCGCGATGGCGAAGGCGATCGAGGCGGCCGGCGGCACACCGTCCGACATCGTGCACATCAACGCGCACGCCACGTCGACCCCGGTCGGCGACGTCGCCGAGGTCGGCGCCATCCGGCTCGCCCTCGGGGACGCCACCGACGGCGTGTGCGTCTCGGCCACCAAGTCGATGACCGGCCACCTGCTCGGCGCTGCCGGCGCGGTCGAGACCATCGCGACGCTGCTGGCGTTGCGCGATCGCAGGGCCCCCGCCACCACCAACCTCGAGGACCTCGACGACGACGTGAAGCTCGACGTCGTCCGGGGCGAGCCGCGGGCGCTGCCCGACGGTGAGCTGCTGGCCCTCAACAACTCGTTCGGCTTCGGCGGCCACAACGTCGCCCTCGCCGTGAGGAGCGTGCAGGCATGACGGTTGTGGCGACCCCCAAGCTGGTGGTCGACAAGACCGACGACCCGCGCAACCCGCTGACCCGGCTCGAGATGCTCTTCGACCCCCGCACCGTCGAGCTCATCACCGCCGAGGACGACTCGGGGATGCTCGCCGCGATCGGTCGTATCCAGGGTGCGACCTCGGTGGCGTTCTGCTCCGACGCGACCATCCAGGGCGGCGCGATGGGTGACGCCGGCTGCAAGGCGGTCCTGGTCGCCTACGAGCGTGCCTTGGCTGAGGGAGTCCCGGTCATCGGGCTGTGGCACTCCGGTGGGGCACGGCTGCGCGAGGGGGTCGTCTCGCTGCACGCCGTCGGCGAGGTCTTCGCCATCATGACCCGCGCCTCGGGGAAGGTGCCGCAGATCTCGGTGGTGCTCGGGCCGGCCGCCGGCGGGGCGGCGTACGGCCCAGCGCTCACCGACGTCGTCATCCTGGGCCCCGAGGGGCGGGTGTTCGTCACCGGGCCCGATGTCGTCCGCTCGGTCACCGGTGAGGACGTCGACGCCCTGCGCCTCGGCGGCCCCGAGCCGCACGGCCGCCGCTCCGGCGTCGTGCACGTCGTCGCGCCGACCCAGGAGGACGCCTACGGCGAGGCACGCCGGCTGGCGGTCCTGCTCGGCGACCAGCGGGTGCTCGGCGAGGTCGAGGACCGCGACCTCGCACAGTTCCTGCCCGAGTCGAAGAAGCGCGCCTACGACGTGCACCCGATCATCGACGCCCTGCTCGACGAAGACAGTGCCCTCGAGCTGCACCCGAAGTGGGCACCGAACGTCACCACGACGCTCGGTCGCCTCGGGGACCGCACCGTCGGCGTGATCGCCAACAATCCGCTGCGGCTCGGCGGCTGCCTCGACTCGTCGTCGGCCGAGAAGGCGGCCCGGTTCGTGCGGATGTGCGACGCCTTCGGCGTGCCGATGGTCGTCGTCGTCGACGTGCCCGGCTACCTGCCGGGCGTCGGGCAGGAGTGGGACGGCGTCGTGCGCCGCGGAGCCAAGCTGCTGCACGCCTTCGCGGAGGCCACCGTGCCGCGCGTGACGCTCGTGACGCGGAAGGCGTACGGCGGCGCATACATCGCGATGAACTCGCGCTCGCTCGGCGCCACCAGGGTCTTCGCCTGGCCGGGCGCCGAGGTCGCGGTCATGGGCGCCGTCGCGGCGGTGCGCATCCTGCACCGTCGCCGGCTGGCCGAGGTCCCCGCCGACGTTCGCGGCGAGGTCGAGCAGGAGCTCGCCGTCGAGCACGAGAAGCTCGCTGGTGGTCTCGCGAGGGCGCAGGAGATCGGCGTCGTCGACGAGGTGATCGAGCCGACGAGGACCCGTTCGGCGATCGCCGCCGCGATCGCTAGCGGCCCGGCCACCCGCGGCCAGCACGGCAACATCCCCCTGTAGCCAGTCCCCCCGCCCACCCCGAGACCGTCCCCGGCCCGCCGGAGTTGATCACGTCCCCGGCCCTCCGGAGTTGATCACGGTCCCGTGGTCAACTGGGCTCGACAGTGGCATGCACGCCACTGTCGAAACGGAATGATCACGGTCCCGTGATCATTTCGGGGCTGGTGTGGCGGGGACGTTAGACGACCTGGTGCAGCCAGCGGACGGGTGCGCCCTCGCCGGCGTGCCGGAACGTCTCGAGCTCGTCGTCCCAGGGCTTGCCGAGCAGGCCGTGCATCTCGTCCTCCACGGTGGTGGCCGGGTCGGCCGCGGCCCGGGCCAGGGCGGCGCGCAGCCGGTCCTCGCGCACCAGGATGTCACCGTGCACGCCGGTGGTGGCGTGGAACATCCCCAGCGTCGGGGTCGACGACCAGCGCTCGCCCTCGGCTCCGGCGCTGGGCTCCTCGGTCACCTCGAACCGCAGGTGCATCCAGTCGCGCAGCGCACTGGCCAGCCGGCTGCCGGTGCCGGCGTCGGCCTGCCAGGACAGCTCGCCCCGGACCGTACCCGGCGCGGCCGGCTGCTGGGTCCACTCAAAGACCACCCGCACGCCGAGGACACCGCCCGCGGCCCACTCGATGTGCGGGCAGAGCGCGGGTGGTGCGGAATGCACGTAGACAACGCCACGGGTCGCCACCAGAACCTCCTAGCTCGACGCGAGGTGCGCCTTCCCCAGCGGCCTCACGCGTCGGGACAGGTCCCGTGCAGCGGTACTGCCGTCGATCATGCCACAGCCGTCCCACGGGCACCAGGAGCAACCCGTCTTTACCCGTTTGTCCCTGCAGTCCGGTCCCGGTGGCGCCGATACACCCCATGCAGTCCCCCGGCCGGCAACGAGAGGCGTGACCGTGCACAACCCCGAGCTCCTGATGGCCGAGGCGTACGACGACGGTGTCGTCTCCGAGGTCATCCGGCCGGCGGCGATCGTCCCCGAGGAGTCGGCCCGGTCGATCCTGGTCGAGCTGGCCCTGCGCGACGTGCAGAACAACGGCGTCTGGCAGTCCGAGCCTTCGCTCTGGAGCCGGTACGACCGGCCCTGGGAGAGCTACGGCAATCCGGCCGGCGCCGAGCTCATCGGTACCTTGCAGGTGGCCTACGGCACCCCGACCCGCTACGAGATCACGATCTACCGGGTGACGGTGACGCAGTACGGCACCGACCGCGGCTGGACGGTCGCGTTGCTCTGCGACGAAGCGCTCGCCTTCGGCGGTCTCACCCTCGAGCTCTGCCCCCGGGCCGCGCTGGGCACGCCGCCCAAGCCGTTCAAGTTCTGAGCGGGCGGCGTCAGGGCGCGTCGACGACGACCGTCACCGTGGTGGCCGCCTGCTCCTCCACCGGGGTCCCGCTGCCGCAGGTGTAGCTCGACACCGCCACCTTCACGGCGTAGGTGCCGGCCACGGCCCAGGTGTGCCGCGTGCGGTAGGTGCCGGACGCGGGAGCGTCAGCGGCGCCGACGCCGCAGCTGGCCTCGCGGAGCGAGCTGGTGCCGACCCCGTCACCCCACTCCTCCGTGGAGCCGCTGAAGGTACCGGCACCGTCTGCGTAGGTGACGACCAGCGTCGCGGCCCGTCCGGCGACGACGTGGGTGGGTGCGGTGACCTCGAGGCTGAGGCCGGCCGGGGCTGCGGGTGCCGGGGCGGCAGGGGTGGTGGTCACGGCCTCGTCCCCACGGCCGGCGAGCCAGCCCCCCAGCGCCGCTGCGACCAGGACCCCGATCGCGAGGCCGGCCAGGACGGCACGCCGCAGGCCGGGGCCCTGCCGAGGCGGGGCAGGCGGGTCGACGACGACCGACCGCTCGAGACCGGCCGGGACGGCGTCGTGCTGCACGACGACCGGGCGTTCGTCGGCCAGGCGTGCACGAGTCTCCTGCGTGTCCATCTCGTCCCTTCACTGCCGCCCCCGGACGGTGACCAGGCTAGGCGGGACCATGACGCTGCGTGTGCGATCCAGGAATTCGGGAGGTTCCGCCTCGCAGGCGGTCACGCTGCGCAGTCGGTGGTCAGCGCGCCGTGACCGGCGCGCGCAGGTCGACCAGCGGCTCGGGCGGGCAGCAGGCCGGGATCGCCGCGACGCTGGGCGTGACGTGCAGCCGCCGGGTCAGCTGCATGACCTCCAGGACCCGCAGCACCGACGGCTGGTCGGCGACGAAGTGCACGGTCCCGCCGACCAGCCCCTGCCGGTGGTGGATGCGCAGCAGGCTTCCGACACCCGTGGAATCGACGAACGTGACTCCGCGCAGGTCGAGCACGAGGTCGTCGACGCCGCGGTTGAGCAGACCGAGGACAGCATCCCGCAGGACTGGTGCCGTGGCGGCGTCGAGCTCGCCGACGACAGCCACGACGGTGTACGGACCCGAGCGTTGCGGTGCGAGAAGACTGATCATCGAGGGCCCCCGTGACGTGCCGAGCCGCGTGGGCGCCGGGCTTCTTCGGCGCGCCAGGGGGAGCGTAACCGGCGCCGGGCGGGTACGGAAGGCGCCGGGGTCGACGGGACCCGTGCCGGAGCGCGGACCCGTGCCGGAGCGCGGCCCTGTGGCGCGTGGGGCAGGCGGGAGGGACGCGTCCTCGTGCTGTCGGCGCACCCGGACCTCAGGTCGAGCGCGCCTCGGCCTCACGGACGTGGGCGCACAGCCCCAGCAGCAGCTCGTGCGCCATCGTGGGGTGCTTCTCCAGCAACGGCTCGAAGTTCCAGGCCGCCAGCGACAGGGTGCGCACCGGGCCGTCGGGGCGCACCGTGGCGGACCGCGGCTGGCCGTCGATCAGCGAGATCTCGCCGAAGTAGTCGCCGGGACCCAGCGTCCGGCGCTCCTCGCCGTGCTGCAGCACCGTCGCCGTGCCGTCGAGGATGAGGTGGAACCCGACACCCTGCGACCCTTCCTCGACGATCTCGCCGCCGGTGTGCTCGACCTCGCGGGTGCGGCCCAGGACGTCCTTGAGCGCCTTGTCCTTCAGCCCCGCGAACAGCGGCACCGAACGCAGCTGCGCGAGCATGGCGTCATCCGACATGTGGTGTCCCCTTGCTGAGTACGGCCTCGGGTGATCGGGTGCTGACGCTGCCACCCGGCGTGCCTGCGCGCAAGCGTCTGAGCCCCGTCAACCTGGTGGGCGGAGGGGTGCAGCGTCCTAGGTGGCCGGTGGCCGGTGCGGCAGTGCGTCCACAACCTCCAGGTTCAGGTCACCGGCGACGACGCGCCGGGCGACCTCCGAGAGCCGGAGCCCGTGCTGCCGGGCGAAGGCGCGCAGCCCGTCGAAGGCGGCGTCGACGTGCATCCCGGCCCGCTCGGCGAGCACGCCCTTGGCCTGCTCGATGACGATCCGGCTGTCGAGCGCCTCCTGGAGCTGCCGCGCGAGGACCGCACGGCGACGGCTGCCGCGTTCCTGCAGGATCCCGATGGTCGCCACGTCGGCCAGTGCCTGACCGAGCGCGCGATCGCTGTCCGGCAGCGGTCCGGGCGACGCCCGGAAGAGGTTGAGCGCGCCGATGGTCTCGTCCCGCAGCCGCAGCGGAAGAGCCACCACGGAGCGGAAGCCCGCATCGACAGCCGCACCCGCGAACCGCGGCCAGCGCGGTGGCTCGGCGACGATGTCGTCGACGAACACTGCTGCGCCGGTCGCGAAGCAGTCGAGGCAGGGACCTTCCTCGTTCTGCACCTCGAACAGCTCCAACTGCCGCACCTGCTCCGTGGAGCTCGCCGCGACGCGCAGCCGGCCCTCGGTGTCGACCAGCATCAACCCGGCCTCGTCGACGTCGAGAAGTGCGATGCAGTGGGTTGCCAGGGCGTGCAGAAAATCCAGCGCGTCGAAGTCGTCGACCAGTGTGTCGGCCAGGTCGACGAACGCCTCGGCGAGCCGTCGCTCGCGCACAGGTTTCTTCATGCCCTCCACGATATGCCCGTGTCGAGGTTCATCCCAGGCTCTCGTCGAGCCGGAGTCGGCGCTCCAGCACGTCGCGCGCCACGTCCTGCAGGGTCCGGCCCTCCTGGTAGGCACGCCCGCGCAGGGCGGCGAAGGCCGACGGCCCGTCCACCCCCAGCTGTGCGATCACCATGCCCGTCGCCTGGTGCACCAGGCTGGTCGCCGCCCAGCCCGGCTCGAGCTTCGCCCGGGCGATGTCGGCTGCTGCGGCCTGGAGGTGCAGCAGGACCTCGACGGCTGCGCTCGCGAAGTCCTGGGCCGCGGCCAGGTCGCCGTCGGTGAGCCGACCGACGTCGCGGCGGTAGAGGTCCATCGCCCCCAGCCGGACCTCCCCCACCAGGAGCGGGACCGCGAAGGAGGCCCGGACCCCGATCGACTCGGCCTCGGGGACGAAGACCGGCCAGCGCGCACTGACCCCGGGGCCGGAGATGTCCGCCACAAGCACAGGTGCACCGGTGCTGACGGCGTCGACGCACGGACCCTGGCCCAGGAGCACCTGCAGGTCCTCGATCCGCCCGCTGACGGGGTCGGTCGCGGCCACCCGGGTGTGCCGTCCGGGTCCCGAGGTGACCGACAGCCCGACACCGTCCACCTGCAGGGACTCGACCGCCATAGCGCAGACGTGGCCGACGCGCGCGTTGCCGTCGGCGGCCAGCTCGGCTGCACGCACCGCCACCCGGACCCGATCCCTGGGCATCCCACGACCTCCAGCACACCCACCCCTCGTCCGGTGTCGGTCGAGGCGCCGGAGACTGATCCCGCAGGCTGCAGCCCCCTCACCGTACTGCGCCGGCCGGTCGAGCCGATGGGGCTGTGATGTGTGGAGCCTGCGTCCCCGTGCAGATCGATGCGCAGACCGCGCTTCGAGCAGAGCAGACCCTTCTGCTCAGACCAGCTCGCCGCGCTTCCTGCTCAGGTAGGCGCGCTCGGCGGAGTTCTGGGTGGCGGCGATGGCGTCGTCGTACGACTCCTTCGCCTCGGCGGTCCGGCCGAGCCTGCGGAGCATGTCGGCGCGGGCGACGTGCCATGCGTGGTAGCCGGTGAGCGGCAGCCGGTCGACCAGGGCGAGAGCGACCCCCGGGCCGTCCAGCTCCGCGACCGCGACCGCGCGGTTGAGCGCGACGATCGGCGACGGGTCGAGCCGGGTCAGCTGGTCGTACAGTGCGACCACCTGCGACCACTCCGTGTCCGACGCGGTGGGGGCGTCGGTGTGGACGGCGTTGATCGCGGCGAGTATCTGATACCGGCCGGGCCGGTTGACCGCGAGGCACTCGCGGACGAGGTCGTGCCCCTCCCCGATCAGCGCGCGGTCCCAGCCGGCGCGATCCTGCTCGCCCAGCGGTACCAGCTGCCCGTTCCGCACGCGTGCCTCACGCCGGGCCTCGGTGAGCAGCAGCAGCCCGAGCAGACCCGCCACCTCCGGCTCCTCGGGGAGCAGCTGTCGGAGGACCCGAGCCAGCCGGATGGCCTCGCCCGTGAGCTCGGCGCGCACCGGGTCGCCGTCACCGGTGGCGAGGTAGCCCTCGTTGAAGACCAGGAACAGTGCCGCCAGCACGCCGCCGAGCCGTTCGGGAAGGTCGGCGGCCTCGGGCACCCGGTAGGGCACCCTCGCCGCCGCGATCTTCTTCTTCGCCCGGGTGATCCGCTGGGCCATCGTGGTCTCGGGCACGAGGAACGCTTGCGCGATCTCCGCCACGGTCAGCCCACCGAGGAGGCGGAGCGTCAGCGCGATCCGCGCCTCCGGTGCGAGCGCCGGGTGGCAGCAGGTGAACAGCAGCCGCAACCGGTCGTCCTCCACCGGTCCGGTGTGCTCGTGGGGCGTGTCGTCGTGGTGCATGAAGGCCGCCTGGTGCTTCGCGTCGCGCTGCTTCTCGCGGCGGATCCGGTCGATCGCGCGGTTGCCCGCGGTGGTGGTGAGCCAGCCGCCGGGGTTGGGCGGTACGCCGGACTCCGGCCACTTCTCCAACGCGGCCACGAGCGCCTCGCCCGCCGCCTCCTCGGCGATGTCGATGTCACCGAAGCGGCGGACGAGCGAGGCGATCAGTCGGCCGTACTCCTCGCGGAAGACCCGCTCGACGGCCGCCGTCCCGCCCTGCATCGATCAGTCGTCGTTCCGGCCGGCTCAGGCGAGGCCGTCGAACGGACGGACCTCGACCTTGCCCCGGCACGCGCTGGACCCCTCGGCCGCGAGCCTGAGCGCCACGTCGAGGTCGGGGGCATCGATGACCCAGAAACCCCCGATGACCTCCTTTGTCTCGAGGTACGGGCCGTCGGTCGTCACCGGCGTCTCACCCTGGCCGTCGACAACGGTCGCGGTCGATGCCGACTGAAGCCCACCGGCGAAGACCCAGTAGCCATCGGCGTGCAGCTTGTCGTTGAAGGCGCCGGTCGCGGCGAACGCCTCTTCCATCTCCTCCTTGGAGCCGTAGTTTCCGTACTCGCCCATCTCGGCGGGGCCGTGCACGGTCAGCAAGTAGTGCGTCATCCCACTGCTCCTCAGTTCCGGGCGGTCCCGACGACCGCCTGCTGCTCCCACCACGAACGGCACGGCGCCGATACGACAACCTGCCACAGCAGGCCTGGCGATCGGGTTCCTCAGAGGCCAACTGCCGGTGCGAGGCGGCAGCGAAGAGCATCCGACCTGCCGAGGGCCGCCGCCGGTACCATCTGTGGCATGCGGTTCGTATCGGCGGTCCTGGCGATGCTGCCGTTCGCCGTGGTCCTGATCGGCATGGTGACGGGCCGTGTGCGGCTCCGGTCCTGCTGTGCCGTCCCGGCCGAGCAGGACGCACGACTTCGCGACGCGGCGAGCGACCCTGCCGTCACCGGCGCACCCGCCTCGGACAGCGCTGCGCTGCATCGGGTACCCGCGTCTTCGCAGGAAGTGGGGCGGGCGGGACTCGAACCCGCGACCGAGGGATTATGAGTCCCCTGCTCTAACCGGCTGAGCTACCACCCCGGCGCCGGTGCGGCGGAGCTACCCGTCGTACAAGCGAGGAGCTCCCGCATCTGGACTCGAACCAGAAACCTGCCGGTTAACAGCCGGCCGCTCTGCCAATTGAGCTATGCGGGACAGCGTGCGGGAGGCAGTGCAGCGCCTCCCGACGAGCCCGAACAGGTTATCGCACGGTTCCGGGCCGATGCGCCAGGGTAGGGACGCCGCGACCTCCCCCTGAACCGTTCGGAGCACCCATGCGCACCAAGGCCACCTTCCTCGCCGGCTTCGCCACGGGCTACGTCCTCGGCTCCCGCGCCGGGCGCGCCCGGTACGAGCAGATCCGTGAGGCTGCCCGGTCATTCATGACCAGTCCCGCGGTCCAGTCGACCACTGCTTCCCTGCAACACCAGGCAGGCGACGCGCTCTCGACCGCCAAGGAGAAGGCTGCCGACAAGCTCGGCGACAAGCTCGGCGACCGGGTCCCCGCCTGGCTGGGGTCGGGCCACGAGCCCAGCACCGACGGAGCGGGTGGCCCCAACGGCCACCACGCCTGACCGCGGGCGGGGGCGTCGGGGTGCCGAGGCTTCGCCGCGTCGACTGCGCCGGCCCGGGCATCGCCCGGGTGAAGCGCGGGCGCGGGTTCTCCTACCGAGCGCCTGACGGCGGCACGGTCACCGATCCTCAGGTGCTGCAGCGGATCGCCGACCTGGTGATCCCGCCGGCCTGGACCGACGTGTGGATCTGCCCGCACCCCCGCGGCCACATCCAGGCGGTCGGCACCGATGCGGCCGGCCGTCGGCAGTACCGCTACCACGACGAGTGGCGCGTGCAGCGCGACGCCGAGAAGCACGAGCGGGTGCTGCTGTTCGCCCGCCGGCTCCCCGCTGCGCGCGTCCTGGTCGCCGAGCACCTCGCCCAGCGCGGCATGACCAAGCAGCGCGTGCTGGCGGCGGCGTTCCGCCTGCTCGACCTCGGCTTCTTCCGCATCGGTGGCGAGACCTACGCCGAGGCGAACGGCTCCTTCGGGCTGGCGACGATGCGGCGCCGGCACGTCAAGATCACGGGTGATCTCGTGGTCTTCGACTACACGGCGAAGAGCGGCAAGCACCGGGTGCAGGGCATCGTCGACGACAACGTCCGCAAGGTCGTCAAGGCGCTGCTCGACCGCGACGACACCAGCAAGGAGCTGCTGGCCTTCAAGGACCGGCAGGGCTGGCACGACATCACCAGCGCCGACATCAACGCCTACCTGCGCGAGGTCCTCGGCCGCGAGGTGAGCGCGAAGGACTTCCGCACCTGGCACGCGACGGTGCTGATGGCCGTGGGCCTCGCCGTGTCGACCCGGGCACCGACCTCCGAGACCGCCCGCAAGCGAGCGGTGAGCCGGGTGGTGACCGAGGTGTCGCACTACCTGGGCAACACCCCCGCGGTCTGCCGGTCGTCTTACATCGACCCCCGGGTCATCGACCTCTACGACGACGGCACCACGATCGCCCCGTCCCTGGAGCGCCTCGGCGCCGGGGCCGACTTCGGCCAGCCGGCGACGCACGGGCAGATCGAGGCCGCGGTGCTGCGGCTGCTGCGCAGACCGGCCACCGCCACGCGACGGCGCCGGCCCACCAGCCCGGCGGCGCCGAGGCAGAAGGCCGCCTGACGCCGTCCTGGCTACGCGCCGAGCTCGCCGCGCAGCCGGGCCAGGGCGTCGTCGACGAACTCCTGCACACCCGGTGCCGCGAGGTCGGTCCCGTCGTCGGGCACGACCTGCCACCGGACCGGGTCGCGGCCTTGGCCGCGCCGGGCGACCAGCCGCACGCCCCCGCCGCCCGGCACCGCCACCCGCCGACTGAGCACGATGCTCGCCATCACCCGCTCGTGCACGGTCTCAGGCAGCCGACCGGGCTCGGCCAGCCGGATGAGCAGCCGCTGCCCCTCCCCCGCCACCGGGTCGACCGCGAGCACCTGCTCCTCGTCGTACCACTGTGCGTGCGCGACCTCGGTCCACGGCATCCGGCCGGAGGACGTCACCAGCGCCCTACCGGTGGCGACCACCCAGCCGGCGTCGCCGAGGGCCGCAGCGATCGCCTTCTCACCGGGCTCCAGCGGCAGCGCCGCGCGGGCGTCGTCGGACAGTAGCGACCTGCGGCGGATCTTCACGGTCCCGAGGCTACGGACCTCGCCGTGCGCTCAGGTGCCGAGGTAGTCGCGCAGCTGCGCGGACAGGTGCGGGTGGCGCAGCTTGGCCAGGCTCTTCGCCTCGATCTGGCGGACCCGTTCACGGGTGACGCCGAAGGCGCGGCCGACCTCCTCGAGGGTCCGCGGCTCGCCGTCGGTGAGGCCGTAGCGCATCCGGACGACCTCGCGCTCGCGGTCGCCGAGATGGGTGAGGACCGCCTCGACGTGGCTGGCCAGCAGTCCCGCCGACACCAGGTCGGCCGGCGGGACGGACTCGGAGTCCTCGATGAGGTCCCCGAGCTCGGACCCCTCCTCCTCACCGACCGGTGAGTGCAGCGAGACCGGCTCCATCGCGAGGCGCTTGATCTCCTCGACCCGCGCCGCGGGCATGTCGACCTGGACGGCGATCTCGGCGGCGCTGGGGTCGCGGCCGAGCGTCTGCACGAGCATCCGCTGGGCCCGCAGGATGCGGTTGACGGTCTCGACCATGTGCACGGGGATCCGGATGGTGCGGGCCTGGTCGGCCACGGCGCGCGAGACCGCCTGCCGGATCCACCACGACGCGTACGTCGAGAACTTGAAGCCGCGGGTGTAATCGAACTTCTCGACCGCGCGGATCAGGCCGAGGTTGCCCTCCTGGATGAGGTCGAGGAACGGCAGGCCGCGACCGGCGTAACGCTTGGCGATGGAGACGACCAGGCGGAGGTTCGCCTCGATCAACCGTTGCTTGGCGCGCTGGCCGTCGGCGACCACAGTGAGCAGGTCACGACGCAGGTCAGCCCCGAGGTCGCCCTCCTGGTGCTCGATCCGCTCGGCCGCGAACACGCCGGCCTCGACCCGCTTGGCGAGCTCGACCTCGTCGGCGGCCGTCAGCAGGGCGACGCGACCGATCTCGCGCAGGTAGACGCGGACCAGGTCGGCGGACGCCGACGGGCCGGCGTCGTCGAGCGAGGGGCGGGGGTCGTCGGCCTCCTCGACCTCGACCGCCTGGAGCTCTTCGACCGAGGGCTCCTCGGACACCACCTCGACGCCGGACTCGGCCAGGCCGCGGACGATCGCGTCGATGTTCTCGGGCGCCAGCCCGGACTCGGTGGCTGCCGCCGCCACGACCTGAGCAGGGAGCAGCCCGGCCGCCCCGACGCCCTCGGCGCTCAGGCGGGCCACGACCTCGTTCACGGAGTCCGGCAGGACGATGACCTCCCCCACCCGAGGAAGTCTGCCCCTCCGGCGACCGCGGCGCAGCCGATTACAGAGTCGATCTCCTGGTCTGCGAAGACAGTCCGGATGGTGGGCATCTACGCACTCGTGTGCACTCGGTGGCGGCGGGTCCGTCAGAGGGTGCCGATGGCGCGCTCGCGCAGCGAGCGGCGATGCGCCTCCAGGGCGACCAGCTCGCCGAAGAGCCGGTTGTAGTCGCCGCTCTGCTCGACCGGGTTGAGCCGCTGCAGGCGCCCCTTCACCTCGCCGATCCGGCGGGTCGCCGCGAGCTCCTCCAGCCGGGCCAGCACCTCGGTCGCGTAGCGCGTCAGGGCCCCCTCGTCGGACGGCAGCGGCTCGACGGCCAGCTCGCGCACCAGCCGACGCACACTGTCGTCGGCCGAGGCGCCGTCGACCTTCGCGACCCACTCGGGCCCGCCCTCCCCCGCCACATCCAGGCCGCCGGCCGTGACCACGGCCCTGTGCAGGGCGGCGTACGCCGGCGCGGTGAACACCACGGCGTCGAGCACCTCGAAGCCGGTGGCCATTCGGGGTGCCTGCAGCACCACCTTGAGCGAGTCGCGCTCGAAGCGCAGCGCTGGGTCACGGGGGTCCGGCCCCGGCGGCGGACCCGGGGGCGGCGTCGGCTCGCCGCGCTGGTCGCGCCTCGGGGAGCGCGACGCCGGGGCGACCTGGTGGCCGGCACCGGCCACCGCACGGGCGACCGGCTCCACCTCCATGCCGAGCCAGCCGGCGAGGGTGCGGGCGTACTCCGGACGCAGGGAGTGGTCACGGATCCGCGCGACCACGGGAGCGGCCGCCCGCAGCGCTGAGGTACGGCCCTCGGGCGTCTCGAGGTCGAAGCGCGCGATCTCTGTGCGCAGCGCGAACTCGAACAGCGGCACCCGCCGCGCCACGAGGTCGCGTACCGCGGTGTCGCCCTGCGCCTGCCGCAGCTCGCACGGGTCCATCCCCGACGGCTCGACGGCGACGAAGGTCTGGGTGACGAACTTCTGGTCGTCCTGGAAGGCCTTGAGGGCGGCTTTCTGGCCGGCCGAGTCGCCGTCGAAGGTGAAGACCACCTCGCCGCGGAACTCGTTCTGGTCCATGAGCAGGCGACGCAGCATCTTGATGTGCTCGTCGCCGAACGCCGTGCCGCACGTGGCGACGGCGGTCCCGACGCCCGCCAGGTGGCAGGCCATCACGTCGGTGTAGCCCTCGACGACGACCGCCTGCATGCGCCGGGCGATCTCCTTCTTGGCCAGGTCGACGCCGTAGAGCACGCTCGACTTCTTGTAGAGCGGGGTCTCCGGGGTGTTGACGTACTTCGCCTCGATGCGGTCGTCGTCGAACAGCCGGCGCGCGCCGAAGCCGACCACGTCGCCACCCAGGTCGCGGATCGGCCACAGCAGCCGGGCCATGAACCGGTCGATCGGTCCGCGCTGCCCCTCCCGCACGAGACCCGCCGTGACGAGCTCCTCGACGCTGTAGCCGCGGCCGCGGAGGTGCTGGGTGAGCAGGTCCCAGTCGCGCGGCGCGAAGCCGACCCCGAAGTGGGCGGCGGCGTCCTGGTCGAAGCCGCGCTCGGCCAGGAACTGCCGACCGACCACCGCGCCGGGGGTCTCCAGCTGCTCGGCGTAGAACTCGGCTGCGGCCTTGTGCGCGTCGGCCAGCCGGGTCCGCTGGCCCTGCTGGCGGCCGGGCGTGTGCCCGCCCTCCTCGTACCGCAGCTGGATGCCGTAACGGTCGGCCAGCCTCTCGACCGTCTCGGCGAAGCTGAGGTGGTCGGTGTTCATCATGAACGAGATGACGTCGCCGCCCTCACCGCAGCCGAAGCAGTGGTAGGACCCGACCGAGGGACGTACCGAGAACGACGGAGACTTCTCGTCGTGGAACGGGCAGAGGCCCTTGAGGTTGCCGCCGCCGGCGGGCCGGAGGGTGACCACCTCGCCGACGACGTCGGCGATGTCGGCCCGCTCCTTGACGAGGACGACGTCCTCGTCCCGGATCCGACCTGCCACGGGGCGAGTCTATGGTCGGCGGCCGGGGCCGTCGGCCCGGTCCACAGGAGCGCCCAGCGACCGACACCCTCCGAATGTGCGCCGACACCGGACTGCCGGCGTGTCTGGTGTGTCGGCGCACAATGGATCATGAACGGCGGGCTGGTGCGGGTCAGAGCTCCGCGAGCGGGACGTCGGGGTCGGCGAGGCGGTCGGGATCGACCTGCTGGCGCGCCCGGGCCAGCGCCTTGATGCCGTCGGCGGCGTCCCAGTCGTTGACGTTCATCCCGGCCAGCACCCGGCCGCCCCCGAGCCAGAAGGCGGTCCACTTCTCCCCCGACGGGTCGCCGCGCAGGACGACCCGGTCGGCGATGTTCGGCTCCTCGCGGCCGACGTAGCCGTGGTACTCCATCGAGAGGTCGTACTGGTCGGTGTAGAAGTACGGCAGCTTGTCGTAGGGCTCGCCCCGGTCGGCCATCGAGCGGCCGGCGGCCGCACCCTGGTTCTGGGCGTTGGCCCAGTGCTCCAGCCGCACCCGCGCGCCGAGCAGCGGGTTGACCGCGTTGGCGACGTCACCGGCAGCGAAGACCGAGGGGTCGGCGGTCTGCAGCAGCGCGTCGACGAGCACGCCGTTGTCGACGTCCAGGCCGGCGTCGGCGGCGAGGGACGTGTTGGGCGTGATCCCGACGCCGACCACGACCAGGTCACCCTCGACGACACCACCCGTGGTCCGTACGCCGACCCGGCCGCCACCGAGCGCGTCGAAACCGTCGACCCCGGTGCCGAGCCGGAGGTCGACGCCGTGGTCGCGGTGCAGTCGGGCGAAGACCGCGCCGACCTCGGGCCCCAGCACACCGAGCAGCGGCTGCGCCTGCGGCTCGACCACGGTGACCTCGACGCCGTGGTGCCGCGCCGCGGCGGCCACCTCGAGTCCGATCCAGCCGGCTCCGACCACGACCAGCCGGCCGCCTGAGCCAAGCCCGGCGAGGGCGTCGCGCAGGCTCTCGGACTCACCGACCCGGCGCAGGTAGCGGATGCCGTCGAGGTCGGCGCCCGGGACGTCTATCCGACGCGGCGACGACCCGGTCGCGAGCAGCAGCTTGTCGTAGCCGACGTGGTCGCCGTCGGACAGCGCGAGCACCCTGCCGTCGCGGTCCAGCGCCGTCGCGGTCGTGCCGAGCCGCAGCTCGACGTTGTGCTCGGCGTACCAGCCCTCGTCGTGGACGTAGGCCTTCTCGCGCGGCTTCTCGCCCTTGAGCAGCTCCTTGGACAGCAGCGGCCGCTCGTAGGGCCGGTCGACCTCGTCCCCCACGAGCACCACCGGCCCGTCGTGGCCGGCGTCCCTGATCGCCTCCACGGCCTTGGCTCCGGCCAGGCTCGCCCCGACCACCACGTACGCGCTGCTGCATGCCATCTGTCAGCCCTTCTCGGTCGTCAACCGCGCGTGCAGCGCGATCGCTGAGGTGTCGGTCAGCTGGGCCACCTGGTCGAGCAACGTCCGCAGCCGGCCGGCGTCGTCCGCAGCCGCCGCGAAGTCGTCGGCGAGCAGGGGGTCGAGGCCGTGCGGGGCGTCCTTCCGCAGCGCCTCGACCAGCTCGAGCACCAGCCCGCGCTGGTCGGAGTAGCGCCGGGTGGCCTCGTCGCGTGCCATGACGTAGCGGTCGGCCACCGCCTTGAGGACCTCCACCTCGACGCGGGCGTCGCGCGGCACGACGAGGTCGACCTCGTAGCGGGCGGCCACCACGCCGGGGAAGGCGGCGCGGGTCGCGTTCTCGGCGGACTGGCAGAAGCGGCCGATCAGCTGGCTGGTGGTGTTCTTCAGGGCCGCCAGGGAGCGGTGCGTGCCGTCGTACGACGTCGGCCAGCACGGCATCGTGAGCAGCCGGTCGAGCGCCGCGAGGACCTCGCCGTCGTCGAGCCCCGCCAGCGCGTCGCCTGCGCGCGCCCGGGTCACCGCAGCAAGCTCGGCACGCTCGGACCGGTCGCGCAGCACGTCGAGCCGCAGGTGACCGGCGACGACGGCGTCCTCGAGGTCGTGCACCGAGTAGGCGATGTCGTCGGACCAGTCCATCACCTGCGCCTCGAGACAGCGACGTCCGGCCGGTGCGCCGACCCGGAGCCACCGGAAGACGTCGAGGTCGTCGTCGTACACGCCGTACTTCCGGGCGTTGTCCGTCCGGGTCCACGGGTACTTGCACGCCGCGTCGAGCGCCGCCCGGGTCAGGTTGAGGCCGACGCTGCGACCCGCGGGAGAGAAGGTCTTGGCCTCCAGCCGGGTGAGGATGCGCAGGCTCTGGGCGTTGCCCTCGAAGCCGCCGGCGTCCGCCGCGACCTCGTCCAGGGCGGACTCTCCGGTATGGCCGAACGGCGGGTGCCCGAGGTCGTGGGCCAGGCAGGCGGTCTCGACCAGGTCGGGGTCGGCGCCCAGCGCCCGGCCCAGCTCACGACCGATCTGTGCGCACTCGAGGGAGTGGGTGAGCCGGGTCCGCGGGAAGTCGCTCTCCCCCGGCACCACGACCTGCGTCTTCCCGGCCAGCCGCCGCAGCGCCGAGGAGTGCAGCACCCGCGCGCGATCGCGCTCGTACGCCGAGCGACCCGGCCGCTTCGCCGGCTCCTCCACCCACCGCGCTTCGGCAGCGCTGCCCGTCATGGTGGGCCTCAGACGGCGTTCGGGCCGGAGTCGGCGCTGCGCTTGAACACCTTGTAGTACAGGTAGGCCAGGGTCTCACGGCCGATGTAGCGGATCTCGGTGGACCGCTGCCGCACCGCCGGACCCTGCCGGGTGGGCGACATGACGGCGTCGATGCCCTGGTCGCTGGCCATCGAGCGGGTGCGCAGCGCGTGCCACGGGTCCGTGACGACGACCGCCGTCGACCAGCCGCGGCGCTGCATCGCCTGCTGCACGGAGTCGACGCTCTGCAGCGTGTCGTTGCCGGTGCCCACCGCGAGGATCCGGCGGGCCGGGACACCGTGCTGCGTGAGCCACGTCCTGCCGGCGGCCGCCTCGGTGAAGCGGTCCCCTGCGCGGTTGCCGCCGACCGTGATGATCCGCGGCGCCACGTCGTTCTTCCAGAGGTCGCGGGCGTGCACCAGCCGGGCGGTGAACACCGACGAGGGGCGACCGTCGAACTGGGCTGCGCCGAGAACCACGATCACGTCGGACGTGCGGGTGTCGTCCTGTCGGGCCACCCACCACACGCGACCCGCCGTGCCGACCAGCACGAGGACGACGAGCAGCACGATCGCCGCCACGGCCTTGGCGGCGATGCGGAGGAGCAGGATCACAAGCCGGTCACCTGCTGTCGCTGCCTTCCGAGCTGAGCGCCGCGCGACCGGCCTCGAGCCGGGCGACCGGCACCCGGAACGGCGAGCACGACACGTAGTCGAGGCCGACGTCGTGGAAGAAGTGCACCGACGCGGGGTCGCCGCCGTGCTCGCCGCAGACCCCGAGCTTGAGGTCGGGCCGGGTCTTGCGACCCTCCTCGGCACCGAGACGGACGAGGGCGCCGACCCCGTCGACGTCGATCGACTCGAACGGCGAGACGCCGAAGATGCCCTTCTCGAGATAGGCCGAGAAGAACGCCGCCTCGACGTCGTCGCGGGAGAAGCCCCACGTGGTCTGGGTGAGGTCGTTCGTGCCGAAGGAGAAGAACTCCGCGGCCTCGGCGATCTGGGCGGCGGTGATGGCCGCGCGGGGCAGCTCGATCATCGTGCCGATCATGTGGGCGACCTCGATGCCCTCGCGCTCGCAGACCTCGTCGCACACGCGCTCGGCCTCCTCCCGCACCAGCTCGAGCTCCTGCACGGCGTCGACCAGCGGGATCATGATCTCGACGTGCGGGTCGCCGCCGGCCTTCTTGCGCTCGGCGGCGGCCTCGATGATCGCCCGCACCTGCATGGCGAACAGGCCGGGCACCACGATGCCGAGACGGACGCCGCGCAGGCCCAGCATCGGGTTCTGCTCGTGCAGCCGGTGCACGGCCTGCAGCAGCCGCAGCTCGTTCTCGTTGTCCTCGCCGCGCGACTCGGCCACCGCGACCCGCACCGACAGCTCGGTGAAGTCGGGGAGGAACTCGTGCAGGGGCGGGTCGAGCAGCCGCACCGTGACCGGCAGCCCGTCCATGGCCTCGAAGATGCCGACGAAGTCCTCACGCTGCAGCGGGAGCAGGGCGGCCAGCGCCTGCTCGCGCTCCTCGTCACCGTCGGCGAGGATCAGCCGCTCGACGTGCTTGCGCCGGTCACCGAGGAACATGTGCTCGGTCCGGCACAGGCCGATGCCCTCCGCGCCGAAGCGCCGGGCCCGCTCGGAGTCCTCGGGGGTGTCGGAGTTGGCCCGCACCCGCAGCCGCCGCTTCTCGTCGGCGTGCGTCATGAGCCGGTGCACGGCCTGCACCAGCTGGGCGTTGCCGTCGGAGTCGTCCATCTCGTCAGGGTCCAGCTGGCCCTCGAAGTACTCGACGACGGGAGAGGGCACGACAGACTTCTCGCCGAGGTAGACCTTCCCGGAGGTGCCGTCGATGGAGATGACGTCGCCCTCCTCGACCACCGTGCTGCCGGCGGTCATCCGCCGCTTCTTGGTGTCGACGTCGAGGCCTTCGGCGCCGCAGACGCAGGTCTTGCCCATGCCGCGCGCCACCACCGCCGCGTGGCTGGTCTTGCCGCCGCGGCTGGTGAGGATGCCCTGCGCGGCGATCATGCCCTCGAGGTCGTCGGGGTTCGTCTCTCGCCGGACCAGGATGACGTTCTCGCCCGACCGCGACCACTTCACCGCGGTGTAGGAGTCGAAGACCGCCTTGCCGACGGCGGCGCCGGGAGAGGCGTTCATGCCCTTGGCGATCTGGCCCTTCGTGTCGCTCTCGTCGAACCGCGGGAACATCAGCTGGGCGAGCTGGTCGCCGGTCACCCGGTCCAGCGCTTCGTCCAGGTTGATCAGACCCTGGTCGACGAGCTGGGTCGCGATCCGGAACGCGGCGCCCGCGGTGCGCTTGCCGACCCGGGTCTGCAGCATCCACAGCTTGTTTCGCTCGATGGTGAACTCGATGTCGCACAGGTCGCGGTAGTGGTTCTCGAGCGTCTCCATGATCTCGAGCAGCTGGTCGTACGCCGTCTTGTCGATGCCCTCCAGGTCCTGGAGCGGGAGGGTGTTGCGGATGCCCGCGACGACGTCCTCGCCCTGGGCGTTCTGCAGGTAGTCGCCGTAGATGCCCTGCTGGCCGGAGCCCGGGTCGCGGGTGAACGCGACGCCGGTGCCGGAGTCCATGCCGAGGTTGCCGAACACCATGGACATGACGTTGACCGCTGTCCCCAGGTCGGTCGGGATGCGCTCCTGGCGGCGGTAGAGGATCGCCCGCGGCGCGTTCCACGAGTCGAAGACTGCGCGGACGGCGAGGTCCATCTGCTCGCGCGGATCAGTCGGGAACCCACGGCCGGCCTGCTTGCGGACGATCTCCTTGAACGCGTCGACGACGCCGCGCAGGTCGTTCTCGTCGAGGTCGAGGTCGTTCTGGGTCCCGCGGTTCTTCTTGGCCTCGTCCAGGACGTCCTCGAAGTGCTCGCCGTCGATGTCCAGCACGGTCTTGCCGAACATCTGGATCAGGCGCCGGTAGGAGTCCCAGGCGAACCGCTCGCTGCCGGTCTGCTTGGCCAGGCCCTGTACCGACTCGTCGTTGAGCCCGATGTTGAGGACGGTCTCCATCATCCCGGGCATCGAGAACTTCGCGCCGGACCGCACCGACACCAGCAGCGGGTCGTCGGCCTGGCCGAGGCTGCGGCCCATCTGCTGCTCGAGCGTCGCGAGGTGCGTGCTGACCTCGTCGCGCAGCTCGGTCGGCTCGTCACCGCTGTCGAGGTAGACCTTGCAGGCCTCAGTTGTGATCGTGAAGCCGGGTGGGACAGGAAGCCCGAGGTTGGTCATCTCGGCCAGGTTGGCGCCCTTGCCGCCCAGCAGGTCCTTCATGTCCCTGCTGCCCTCGGTGAAGTCGTACACGTACTTGGTCATGTGCGGACCCCTCGCGCGATCGTCGTCGACCTGGCAAGCCCTCTGTGCGGAGCCTACCCAGGCCCGGGCGCGCTCCTACGGGGCGCACCGTGGTGCGAGGATGCCCGCCGTGACCTCGCCTCGACCGACACCGTGGTGGGGCCTGGCGTCGTCCGTGGCCGCCCCTGTCCTGCTCGTCGGCGGCTGGACCTGGGCCGCGGCCCGGCAGCAGGGCGGGTTCGACCCCGTGGTCGAGACGATCAGCGCGCTGGCCGCGCGCGACGCCGACGACCGGTGGGTCATGACCATGGCGCTGGCCGGTCTCGGCGTCTGCCACCTCACGACCGCGCTCGCCCTGCGAGGGGCGGCGACCCCGGGCCGGGTCGTGCTGGCCGTGGGCGGCGTGGGGACCGTGCTGGTCGCGGCGTTCCCGCTGCCGGCCGGTGGCGGCGGGTCGACGGCCCACACGCTGGCGGCGGGGCTGTCGTTCGCCTCGCTAGGCGTCTGGCCGCTCCTGGCCGGCCGTCGGGACGGCGAGGCCGCGCTACGCCGGGCCGCCTCGCTGAGCGCCGGGGTGGTGCTGCTCGGCCTGGTCGGATGGTTCGCGGTGGAGCTCGTCACCGACTCGGCGCGGGTGGGGCTGTCGGAGCGGGTCGCTGCCGGAGCCCAGGCGGTGTGGCCGCTGGTAGCGGCGTGGAGCACGAGCCGGCTGGTCCGGACGAGGAGGGCGTGATGGGCACGGACGGCACGAGCGGCACCTTGCGCTGGGGCGTGGTGGGAACCGGCGGCATCGCCGCGGCGTTCGTCGAGGACCTGCAGCGGCTGCCGGACGCCGAGGTGGTCGCCGTCGGCTCCCGGTCCGGCGACAAGGCCGCGGCCTTCGCCGCCGAGCACGGCATCGATCGCCCGTACTCGTCCTACGACGAGGTCTGCCGTGACCCGGACGTGGACATCGTCTACGTCTCGGTGATCCACCCCGGCCACCACGACGCGGCCCTGCTCGCGATCGAGGCCGGCAAGGCGGTGCTGGTCGAGAAGCCGTTCACGATGGACGCCCCGCAGGCGCGCGCCGTCGTCGCGGCCGCCCGCGCCCGCGGCGTCTTCGTCATGGAGGCGATGTGGGCGCGGTTCCTGCCGCACATGGTTCGGGTGCGCGAGCTGCTCGCCGACGGAGCGCTCGGCGACGTCCGGCTGGTGACGGCCGACCACTGCCAGTGGTTCGCCGAGGACGCGTCGCACCGGCTGTTCGCACCCGACCTCGGCGGCGGAGCGCTGCTCGACCTCGGGATCTACCCGGTCTCCTTCGCCTCGATGGTGCTCGGCGCGCCCTCGACCGTCACCGCAGTGGGGAGCCGTGCGTTCACGGGCGTGGACGCCACCACCTCGATCGTGCTCACCTACGGCTCGGGCGCGCAGTCGGTGCTCACCGCGACCCTGTCGGCCGCCGGGCCCAACCGCGCTGCGATCGTCGGCACGGAGGCGCGGATCGAGATCGACCCGGTCTTCTACTCCCCGTCGTCCTTCACGCTGACCCGCCGGGACGGCTCGGTGGAGCGGTTCGAGCCGCCGCACGAGGGCCGAGGGCTCCGGCACGAGGCGGCCCAGGTGATGCGCTGCCTGCGCGAGGGCCGCACCGAGAGCGACGTGCTCCCCCTCGACGAGACCGTCGCGGTCATGGAGACGATGGACGAGGTGCGCCGGCAGGTCGGGCTCGACTACTCCGCCCTGTGACCCGCGTCGCCGTAGGCCCCGAGCAGTGCGACCGTGTCGACGCCGAGCCGGTCCAGCGCGTAGCCGCCCTCCTGCACCAGCACGGTCGGCCGGGCGAGGGCCACGAGCCGGGCACCCGCGGCCCGGAAGCCGTCGGTGCTGACGTCGAGCGGGCTCTCCGGGTCGGCTCCCGCCGCGTCCACGCCGAGGGAGACCACCACGGCGTCCGGCGCGTAGTCCTCGACCACGGCCAGGAGCCGGTCGAGCGCCGCGAGCCAGCCGTCGTCAGCGGTGGCCGGTGCGAGTGGCTCGTTGACGGTCGTCCCGGCGCCCTCGCCGGCACCGTGCTCGTCGGCGAACCCGACGAAGTGCGGGAACCAGCCGGCGCCGGGATCGACGTGCAGCGAGGCGTACAGGACGTCGGCCCGCTCCCAGAAGACGGCCTGGGTGCCGTTGCCGTGGTGGGCGTCGACGTCCACCACCGCGACCCTGCCGTGGCCGGCGTCGCGCAGGGCCTCGGCGGCGACGGCCGCGTTGTTGAGGTAGCAGGAGCCGCCGAAAGCGCGCCGGGTCGCGTGGTGGCCGGGCGGCCGCGTGAGTGCGTACGCCGACGGCGCGCCGGCGACGACAAGGTCGACGGCGGTCATGGTGACGTCGACAGCGGCACGGGCGGCCTCCCACGTGCCGGGACCGACGAGGGTCATCGTGTCGTAGCACCAGAGCCCGGCGCGGGCGTGCGGCGCAGTCGGCCGGTGCGCCGGAAGGCCGTCGAGCATCCCCATGGTCGGGAAGACGTAGGGGACCACGCGGTCCTGGCCGACCAGGTCGGCGTAGTCACCGAGCGCCCAGTCGTCCGCCACCGTGCGGAGGTGGTCGAGCAGGTCGGGCTCGTGCACGCGGCGCAGCACGTCGTCGTCGTGCGTGGTCGCCCCGACCAGCCGACCTCCTGCGGAGAGGCAGGCGTCACGCAGGACGGTGGCGCGGTCCGGCACCTCGGTGCCCGGCGTCATCACGCCCACCCACACCTCGCCGTCGGGCTCGTGCCGGAGCACGGCGTCGGACCAGACCACGGGCGGCAGCGGGGCCATGTGGTGCATGCTGTCACGCGTGCCCCGCGCTGCTGATCTGCCGGTCAGGATCGGGCTGCTGCCGTCGGGGCCGACCGCCTCGGTGGTCGACGTGCCCGGCGCCGGTCTCGGGCACGCGACGGTGTGGCGCGACGAGGACCCACCGCCCGCGGGCCGGGGGGTGGCGCGAACCGGCGTGACCGTGCTCGACCTCGGGGGAAACATGTTCCGCTCCCCCGTGCCTGCGGGCGCCGCCGTGCTCAACGGCGCCGGCGAGTGCACCGGCCTGGTCTCGTTGCAGGAATGGGGGCTGGCGGAGACACCGGTGTTCCTCACGTCGTCGATGCAGGTCGGCCGGGTCCTCGACGCGGCGTGCGAGCTGCTGGTCGAGGAGGACCCGACCATCGGGGTCGAGGACGTCGTGCTGCCGCTGGTCGCGGAGTGCGACGACTCCCACCTGAACGACGCCCGGCGGACGCAGGTGACCAAGGACGACGTCCGCGCGGCGCTGGCCGCGGCCCGCGCGTCGGCCGGCAGCCTCACACCTCCGTCCGAGGGTGCAGTCGGTGCCGGGACCGGCATGACCTGCCTCGGCTTCAAGGGTGGCATCGGCACGGCCTCCCGGCTGCTGCCGACCAGGCACACGCTGGGCGCGGTCGTGCTCACCAACTTCGGCGAGCAGGACCGCCTCACCGTCGGCGGGCTGCGGGTCGGCGCCGCGCTCCAGCGCGCTGCCAGCACCCGCCAGCGGGACGCCGGGTCGTGCATCGTCCTGCTGGTCACGGATGCACCGGTGGATGCCGCGGGGTGCGCGCGCATCGCGCGTCGGGCCGGGCTCGGCCTGGCCCGCACCGGGAGCGTCGCGACGCACGGAAGCGGCGAGATCTTCCTCGCGATGGCCACCGGGCTGCGCGCGCCGCGCGGCGCGCCGGCACCCGGAGTGCCGTTCACGGGTCGCGAGCTCGACCCGCTGCTGGCCGCTGCGGTGGAGGCCACCGAGGAGGCCGTGATCACGAGCCTGCTCGCCGCCACCACGGTGGTGGGGCGTGACGGCAACCGCGCCGACGCGCTGCCGTACGACGAGGTGGTGGCCCTGCTCCGCGAGGCCGGACTCGGTGACTGAGGGGACCGCCGAGCACTCGTTCGTGACGCTGGCGGACGGCACCCGGCTAGCGGTCACCCTCTACCTCCCGGCGGCCTCCGAGCCGGCGCCGTGCCTGCTCGAGGCGCTGCCCTACCGCAAGGACGACCTCACCTCCGGCTACCGGCCGGAGTACCTGCGGCTGCGCGACGAGCACGGCTACGCGGTCTGCCGGGTCGACGTCCGCGGCACCGGGTCGTCCGACGGGCTGGCGACCGACGAGTACCCGGCGACGGAGCAGCGGGACCTCGCCGAGCTCATCGGGTGGCTGGCCGACCAGTCGTGGTGCTCCGGCGCCGTCGGCATGTTCGGCACCTCGTACTCCGGTTTCAACGCACTGCACCTGGCCGCCGAGCATCCACCCGCCCTCCGGGCGATCTGCGCGATCTACTCCAGCGACGACCGCTACACCGACGACGTGCACTACATGGGCGGCTCGCTGCGACTGCTCGACGTCGTCGACTACCCGACGTACATGGTGGCGATGAACGCCCTGCCGCCGGTGCCGTCGCTCGCGGGCGACGCCTGGGTCGAGGACTGGCGCCGGCGCGTGGTGGACCTCGAGCCGTGGCTGGCCCGCTGGGTCGAGGAGCAGCACGACTCGGCCTACTGGCGGCAGGGCTCGGTGCGGCCGTCGTACGACCGGATCGGCTGCCCGACGTTTCTCGTCGCCGGCTGGGCCGACGGGTACCGGAACAACACCTTCCGCACGGTCGAGCGGCTGCGCGAGCAGGGCGTGCCGCACCGGCTGCTGATCGGGCCGTGGAGCCACATGTCGACGGCCACCTCGCTGCCCGGGCCGCACCTTGACCTGGTGCCGGTGATGGCCCGGTGGTGGGACCGGTGGCTGCGCGGCGTCGACGACGGGTACGACGACGAGCCGGCGATCACCTGGTTCGCGCAGCGGTCGACCAGGCCGGGACCGGACCGCCTGCTCGTGGACGGTGAGTGGCGCTCGGCGCCGGAGTGGCCGCTCGACGGCGCGGCTGTCTCGTCGCTGCCGCTCGGGTCCGGCGTCGCCACCTACGACGTGCTGCCCGATGTCGGCACCTCGGCCTGGAACAGCTGTGCCGGCTCGTTGCCGTGGGGGCAGCCGACCGACCAGCGGTACGACGATTCGGCGTCCCTCACCTGGGAGTGGGCCGCCGACGGCCTGTCGTTGCTCGGGCACCCGCGGCTGCGTCTGCGGGTGTCGTCGTCCGAGCCGGTCGCGTCGGTGTCGGCAAAGCTGTGCGACGTCTTCCCGGACGGCACCTCGTCACTGGTCGGCCGGGGCTTCCTCAACCTCACGCACCGGGTCTCCTCGGAGTCGCCGTCACCACTGCCCGTCGGTGAGTGGCTCGACGTCGAGCTGGAGATGGAGGCGCTGGCCTTCGATGCCGTCGTCGCCGGGCACCGCCTGCGGCTGTCGATCGCCGGGGTCGACTGGCCCAACACCGTCGCACCTCCACGCCCGCTGACGCTGCGCCTCGACCTGGCCGCCTCGTCGCTCGAGCTGCCGCTGGCGGGGGTCTCGGCGCCGGCCCTGCCGCTGCCCTTCGTCGACCCGCCTGCGATCGACGATGTCGACCCCGGCGTCGGCTGGCACGCCTCGCGCGACGTGCTGCGCCGTCGTACGTCCTGCTCCGACGAGCACGGCGGCGAGTTCGACGTCGACGGCGGGTCGGTCCGCGAGCACTACAGCGGCCGGGTGGAGATCGATACCCGGACGTGGACGCAGCGCGCCGAATCGACCTCCGACCTCACCGTGCGCTGGCCTGAGGGCACCGCCAGGGCCCGCACCGAGGTGAGCCTCGTCGCCGACGAGCACGACTTCGACCTCACGATCCGGGTCGACACCTGGCGCGACGACGAGCCCTTCGAGTCACGGACCTGGGAGCGCCGTGTGCCGCGGGACCTCGGCTGAGGATCGCTAGGGTCGATGGGTGCAGGGTCCGCGGGCAGTCCCCGTCGTGCAGCGAGGTCGGCAGCTGCTGGTGATGAAGAGGTACTACCGCGGCCGTGACTACGCAGTCCTGCCGGGACTCGGTCTGACCCGGCTCACCTGCGGACCGACCTGCCGCGGCTGCACGCGCCCTGAGCGGCGGGAACTCGCCTGACATCTCCGGTCGAGGTCGGCATGATCGGGTGATGGCCGACGGCACGCTGCACGGCGCGACAGTGGTTCTGGAGCCGGTTCTCGCCGGGCACGTGCCCGACCTGCGGCGCATCCTCGCCACACCCGACGTACGCGCGCGCTGGGGCGACGAGGCAGCGTCGTCGGACTGGCCCGACGACGATCCCTCCGCCGTGCGCTACGCGATCGTCGTCGACGGCCGGGTGCGCGGGATGGTGCAGTACGGCGAGGAGGACGAACCGATGTACCGGCACGCGTCCATCGACGTCTTCGTCGACCCGGCGGTGCACGGCCGCGGTGTCGGGCGCGACGCGGTCGGCACTGTCGCCCGGCACCTCGTGGACGACCACGGCCACCACCGAATCGTCATCGACCCGGCGGCCGACAACGTCGCGGCGATCCGGTGCTACACCGCGGTGGGCTTCCGGCCGGTCGGCCTGATGCGGCGGTACGAGCGGGACCCCATCACCGGAGAGTGGCACGACGGCCTGCTCATGGACCTCCTCGCCGACGAGATCGTCCATCCGTAAAACCCGTTGTGCCGCAACGTTTTCAGCCGTATCGCGGGGTCGGGGGGTTGTGTCCGGGGTGGTCGTAGGTTCGTGGCATGGGGATGGGCTCGCTGGACCTGGTCGAGGTGCTGGTCGAGCGCGGCTCCGGCTGGGAGCGGGCCGCGATCGAGCTGCAGCTGGACGGGACGGTGTCCGAGCTCGCGGGGCCGCTGGAGTCGGTCGACCCGGCGGACCTGGAGCCCGGTGAGCTGGTCGGGTACCTGCGGGTGACCGAGCGGGTCACCGCGCAGGTCGCGGCCCTCGCGCAGCGCACGGTGGCGCTGGTCGCGGAGGCCACCGAGGCGCTCGGGCTGCACCCGCAGGACGCCCGGCACGAGCTCGCCGTCGCGCTGCGACTCTCGCCGGTGACCGCCTCCCAGCGGGTCCGGGTCGCCCTCGAGCTGCGGGACCGGTTCCCGGCCACCCTGGCGCTGATGGACACCGGCCGGGTCGGCCACGCCCACGCCGCGCACCTGGTGCGGGAGACCGAGGGCCTGCCCGACGAGGTCGCCGCCGCGGTCGAGGCCCGGGTGCTGCCGGTGATGGCACGCCAGACCCCGGCCGAGACGAAGCGCGCGGTGCGCGACGCAGTCGTGCGGGTCGACCCGGCCGCAGCGCGCGAGCGGGCGACCGGGCGCACGGGCAGCGGCGGGTCGAGCGGGTCCCGGACCGGGACGGGCGCACCGGCTGGTACCTGCCGCTCCCGGCCGAAGTCGAGGTCGAGATGTGGGGCGCCACCACCGCCGCCGCGAAGACCGTGCGGGCCTCCCGCCGGGCCGCCGGCCTGGAGCAGGTGCGCCTGGACGCGCTACGCGTGGACCTGGTCATCGACCGCATCCTCGGCATCGACACTCTCGAGACCTCCGACATCGAAGCGCCGAGCGACGCAAGGGTCGACCCCGAGCCCGTCGACGGCTACCCCGTCGACTCCGGGCAGGACGATCAAGGTGACGGCGGGGCCACCGAGGTCGACGGCGTTGGCGGGTTCCCCAGCTGCCACCAACCCGCCCACGCCTGCGACTGCGACCACGTCGTCGCCTACCGCGACGGACGACGCGACGGCCAGACCGTGCGCCTCAACCTCGGACCACTGTGCCGCCGGCACCACAACGCCAAGACCCACGGCCGATGGCGCCTGCACTACGACCCCACGACCAGGACCAGGACCTGGACCAGCCCACTCGGGCTCACCCACCTCATGAACGCCACCCCACTGCTCACCTGACGGCAGAGGATGCCGACGCGCCGAAACCGGCGTGACGCGCAGCCTGCCGGCTGCGAGGCTCCTCGTGATGCCATCACCGCTGCACCACCTCGTCCAGGGTTCTGGTCCGGCCGTCGTGCTGCTGCACGCCGGGGTGGCCGACCTCCGCATGTGGGAGGCCCAGGCGACCGCCCTGGCGCCGACCCACCGCGTCATCCGGTGCGACCTGCGCGGGTTCGGGCAGACCCCGCTGGCACCGGGCAGGCCCTACGCCGACGGGCAGGACGTCATCGACCTGCTCGACGAGCTCGACGTCGACACCTTCGCGCTGGTGGGCGCGTCCTACGGCGGCGGCGTCGCCCTCCAGGTCGCGTCGACGGTGCCCGAACGAGTCACCCGGCTGGTCCTCCTCGCGGCCGCTGCGGACCTGGTGGAACCGACTGCGGCCGTCCGCGCGTTCGGCGCCGAGGAGAACCGCCTGCTCGAGGCAGGGGACGTCGCAGGGGCGACGGACCTGAACGTGCAGACCTGGGCCGGCCCGGACGCCGACCCCGCAGCGAGAGAGCTGCTGCGCGAGATGCAGGCCCGGGCATTCGAGGTGCAGCTGGCGGCCGGCGACGACGTCGACAACCGCGACCTGGACGTCGTCCCGGAGCTGCTGACGATGCCCATGACGGTTGTGTACGGCGCTCACGACCTCGACTTCTTCGCCGCGACCGCACGCGAGCTCGTGCGACTCGTCCCCTCGGCCACGCTCGTCGAGCTGGACTGGGCGGGTCACCTGCCCGCACTGGAGCGCCCGGAGGCGACCACCGACCTGCTGCGCGCGGCACTGGCCTGAGCGACGGCCGGTAGCCTCGTGCGGGTGACGAGGATCCTGGTCACCGGGATGTCCGGCACCGGCAAGTCCGCCGCCCTCGCGGCGCTCGGAGCGCGTGGCCACCGGGTCGTCGACACGGACTACGACGGGTGGAGCGAGCACGTCACGCTCCCCGACGGCTCGACCGACTGGATGTGGCGCGAGGACGCGGTCCACCAGCTGCTCAACGACCAGCACGGCGGGGCCCTGTTCCTCGCCGGGACCTCCCGGAACCAGGGCCGCTTCTACCCGCTCCTCGACCACGTCGTGCTGCTCTGTGCGCCGGCCGACGTGCTGCTCGCGCGGATCGCTGCCCGGGACTCCAACCCCTACGGCAAGAGCGACACCGAGCGCGCCCTGGTTCTGGAGCACCTCGAGGCCGTCGAGCCGCTGCTGCGGGCCACAGCCACGCTGGAGATCGACGCCACCCGACCGCTGGCCGAGGTCGTCGACACGCTCGAGGCCCTCGTCACCCCCGCCTAGACTCCGGCCTCGTGACTGTCGAGAGCACGGACGTCCTCGGTCTGGCCCGCCGCATCGGACCGGACCTGGTCGCGCTGCGCCGCGAGCTGCACCGCATCCCCGAGATCGGCAACCACCTGCCGCTCACCCAGGCGGTCCTGCTCCGCGAGCTGCGCGGCCTGGACGGCCTCGAGATCAGCACCGGCACCGCCCTGTCGTCAATCACCGCCGTGGTCCGCGGCGGCGCTGAAGGTGCGGGCGACGGACCCGTGGTTCTGCTCCGGGGCGACATGGACGCGCTGCCGGTGACCGAGGCGGCGCCGGTCGACTACGTCTCCGGGCACGTCGGTGTCATGCACGCCTGCGGGCACGACCTGCACATGGCCGGCCTCGTCGGTGCCGCCCGAATCCTGCTCGCCCGCCGCGCCGAGCTCGCCGGCGACGTCGTCCTCATGTTCCAGCCCGGTGAGGAGGGACCAGGTGGCGCCGAGCCGATGATCGCCGAGGGGCTCCTGATGGCGGCCGGCCGGCCGGTGGACGCCGCGTACGCGCTGCACGTCGCGTCGTCGGAGCACCCCGCCGGCCAGTGGTACAGCCGGCCGGGGCCGGTCTACGCCGCCGCCGACGAGGTGCGCGTCCGCGTCGTCGGCGAGGGCGGCCACGGCTCCACCCCGCACCGCGCGAAGGACCCGATCCCGGCGGCCTGCGAGATGGTCGTCGCTCTCCAGACGATGACCACCCGCGGGTTCGACGTCTTCGACCCGGTCGTCGTCACCGTCGGCCGCTTCGCCGCGGGCACCAAGGAGAACATCATCCCGGACAGCGCCGAGTTCGACGCGACGGTCCGCAGCCTCTCGCCGGCGGCGCGCACCAAGGTGCAGCACGACGTCGAGCGACTGGTGCACGGCATCGCCGCCGCGCACGGCCTGACCGTCGAGGTCGGCTACCGGCTCGGCTACCCGGTCACCGTCAACGAGGAGACCGAGTACGCACTCGCACGCGACGTCGTCACCGACCTGTTCGGCGCCGACCGCTTCACGCTGATGCCGGAGCCCGAGCTGGGCGCGGAGGACATGTCCTTCGTGCTGGACCGAGTGGCCGGCGCCTACCTCAACCTCGGTGCCTGCCCCGTCCCCGACCACGAGACCGCGCCCGACAACCACTCGCCGCGAGCAGCCTTCGACGACGCGGTGCTGCCGGACGCCGCCGCCTGGCTCGCCGAGGTCGCGGTCCGCCGGCTCCGGCGAAGTCCGGCCCCCGCCGGGCGTTGAGCGCTCGCCTAGGATGTGACGACCGATCCCGGAGGCCCGCCGTGGACGACCTGGAACGCGTGCTCGTCGAGCACACCAACGCGTGGAACAGTCACGACGTCGATCGGCTGATGGCGTTGTTCTCCGACGACTGCGTGTTCGAGGCGTCCGGCGGTCCGGAAGCCTGCGGCCGGCGGTTCGAGGGTCGCGACGCAGTGCGCGATGCCTTTCGCGACGTGCTGGACTCGATGCCGGACGCCCACTGGGGCGAGGGTCGGCACTTCGTGCTCGCAGACGGCTACGACGTCTCGGAGTGGCACCTCACCGGCACCCTGCCCGACGGCGGCCGGGTCGACGTGCTGGGGTGCGACTTCCTCACCGTCCGGGACCGCGCGATCGTCCGGAAGAGCTCCTTCCGCAAGCAGCGGACCGGTACCTGACGTGCCCGGCGAGAGCGACCTCGCGACCGACGCCGTCAGGCCTGCCGGCGGCTAGAGGGGGATCGCGCCGTCACGGTATCCCCGTGCCATCGTCGTGACGAAGTGGTGCACGGCGTCCTCGCTCGGCGCCAGCGGCCCCGGGGCGAAGTGCGGCGACGCGAGCCCGCGCTGAACCGACTCGCAGGCTGCCCAGTCCTGGCGGTTGGTCCGGTCCCAGAACTCCACCGCGTACGAAGGGTCCACGTCGGCGTCCGGGAAGTACCAGGCGCACTCCACCCGGGTCCGGCCCGGCGTCAGCGGCGTCATCCGGTGCGTCATCACGTAGTCGGGGTGCGGGGAGACCAGCAGGTTCGGCAGCAGCCCCAGGTAGAGGACCTGCCGCGGGTCGACTCCCTCGATCGCGCGGCCGCCTGACCGACCGTCGAGGGACATCGTGACCGCACCGTCCCGCAGGTCCATCGAGCCGCCGACCCAGGCGCCGGGAAGGTCGAAGTTCGTCCCGCTCGACGGCGGGCTCACCCGGCACAGCTCGGGGTGGATCAGCGGGCAGTGGTAGCACTCGTGGTAGTTCTCGGTGACGACCTTCCAGTTGGCCTCGACGACGTACTCGTGGCTGGCCCCCAGGACCAGCTCCTCGGGACGGTACGGCGCCACCAGCCCGGACAACGCGCCCACGTGCTGCACGAAGGGCGTCGCCGCGTCGCCCAGCGCGTTGACGAAGACCCAGCCGTGCCAGACCTCGACCGGGAGCCGCACGAGCCCGTGCTCGGTGGGCTCGAACGACGCGACCTCCCGGAAGCCGGGCGCCGCGATCAGAGCGCCCGCCAGGTCGTAGCTCCACGCGTGGTACGGACAGACGACGGCCCGCTTGCCCGACGCGGCGCCGTCCGCCAGCAGCTCGTGCCCCCGGTGCCGGCAGGTGTTCGCGAACGCACCCACTACGCCGGCAGCGTCGCGGGCGAGCAGCACCGACACGTCGCCGACGAGCCGCGCTACCTGGGTGCAACCCTCCGGCAGCACTGCTTCCACCCGTCCGAGGCACACCCACGACGCCGCGAAGAAGTGCCGCTTCTCCCACGCCAGCACCTCGGCCGACGTGTAGGCCTCAGCGGGCAGCATGGTGCTCTCGCCGAACGGCCGCAGGGCCGAGTCGAGCCCCGCGACATTCACCGGAGCCGGTGTCATGACATACCTCTTCGCCGTAGGGTCCGGGCATGAGCCGGCGGAGGGCCGAGGTGCGGCGGGAGGAGATCCTGCGCGCGACCATCGACGAGGTCACCGAGCACGGCTTCGCCAGCACCCGCGTAGCCGACGTGGCCGGCCGGCTGGGCATCAGCACCGGCCTGGTGTTCTACCACTTCGAGTCGAAGGAGAGCCTGCTCTCGCAAGCCTTCGCCTACGCCGCCGAGCGTGACCTCGAACGGCTCGACGCCGCCGCCCAGGGCAGCGGCAGCGCGGTACGCCGCCTGGCGAAGATCCTCGCCTACTACGGCCCGGAGGAGTCGGCTGCGAGCTGGCCGTTGTGGATCGACGCCTGGGCAACCGCGCTGCGCGTCCCCGAGCTGGCCGAGGTGTCGCAGCTGCTGGACGTGCGGTGGAAGGACGCGGTGGCCACCGTGATCCGCGACGGTGTGGCCCGCGGTGAGATGACCTGCACCGACCCGACCGGTGCGGCGTGGCGCATCACCGCGCTGCTCGACGGGCTGGCGGTTCAGGCCACGGTGCACACCGGCGTCCTGACCCGCCGCCAGGTGACGTCCTGGGTCCGCAACGCGGCCGCCGCCGAGCTGGGGGTCGATCCGGCGACCTTGCGTCGCTGACGCAGCCGTCACGCCGGCCATCACACGAGCCAGCTCGTCGGGTGCCCCGCCTCGACGAGCGCCGGCCGGTCCGGGGCGAACGCCGTGATGTCCGACGTCGTCGACCCTGCGGTGACCAGGTCGGCGAGCAACCGCCCGAAGGTCGGCGCGAACTTGAACCCGTGCCCCGCACCCAGCCCCACGAGCACGGACCCGTGCTCGGGCACCGGGCCCACGACGAAGTCACGGTCCGGCGTGAGCGTGTAGAGGCAGGTGACCGTGCTCGTCGGGGAGCCGACCCCCGGCAGCAGCGAGTGCACGAAGTGCGTCAGCCGTCGCTCCGCTTCCTGGTCCGGCGCGAACGACCGCGAGTCGACCGTCGTCACCGCGCCGCCCACGTCCTGGCCGGCCTTCACCAGCGCGGCGCTCCCGCCCTCGTCGTAGGTCGGGAAGCCGTAGAACGACGGGTCGTCCATCCAGATCCACACCGGCACCGAGTCGGCCGAGTAGCGACCCGGTCTCGACGGCGCGAAGTAGGTGACCTGCTCGCGGGTCACCGTCAGCGGCATCGAGGTGCCGAGGTGGGCGAGCAGATGGTTGGTCCAGGCGTCCGCCGCCAGCACGACGTGCCGCGCCCGGAAGGTCGCCGCCGCGGCCCCGATGGCGACGACGCTCACCGTGCCGTCGTCGTGCGCCACCACCGAGGTGACCGGTGACTCGGCGTGCAGCCGGGCACCCGCACGCGCCGCCAGTCGCTGCAGCACCCGCGTCGACCGGCCGGCCGGCACGATCGAGGTGTCCTCCTGCATGAGCGCGACGGTCCCCGCGGGGACAGTCATCGACGACCACCGGGCCGTGACGTCGCCCGGGGTGAGGGTGGTGAACGGCACGCCCTCGGCGCGCATGCTGCTCGTGTAGTCGTCGGCCGGGATCGTGGCGCCGGGCGGGAAGAGGTCCACTCCCCCGGTGCGGGTCACCAGCCGCTCGCCCGACTCCCCCTCGAGCGCGGCCCAGTCCGCGTAGGCCTCGCCGGCCAGCCGTACGTACGCCGGGGTGTGGTAGCTGCGGCGCAGGATCCGTGACGTGTCGTGCGAGGCCCCGCGGACGTGCCCGAGCTCGAACTGCTCGAGGCCGACGACCGAGGCACCGCGCCGCGCCAGCTGCCACGCGGCTGCCGAACCGATCCCGCCGAGGCCGACCACGACGACGTCAACCGTCTGCACGCCCCTCACGAGGTGTCCCCCAGCCGTGGTAGCAACCAGCGCCGGATGTCGAGGCTCGCGTCCTCCATCGGCGCGAACCAGCCCTCGGAGTAGGCGCGCGACGACATGCCTCGCTGCACCGACTCGCAGACGGCCCAGTCCTGCCGGTTGACCAGGTCCCAGAAATCTACGGCGTCCGACGGGTCGAAGCTCGGCCGCGCCACCTCGTCCGGGGCGAACAGCAGGTCGCACACGATGCGGGTCCGCCCCGCCCCCGTCGGCCACAAGGTGAACGCCGCGACGTGGTCGGCCGACAGGCTCAGCATGAGGTTCGGGTAGAGCAGCTCGCCCTTGTGTCGCACCCTCTCGGCGTCGTCCAGGCCCGGGAACGGTAACCGGTCGGAGGTCCCGGACGCGGTAAACGTCCACGCCCCCTCGCGGTGCGGGATGCCCTCGTGCCAGTCGAGGTCGCTGCCACCCCGGCCGAACGCCGGCACCAGACGCACCAGCTCGGGGTGCACACCGGCGCAGTGGTAGCACTCGTTGTAGTTCTCGAGCAGGACCTTGTAGTTGGCGCGCACGTCGTAGACGTGCCGGTCACCGACGACCAGCTGGTCGAGGGGGTAGCGCGCCACCCGGGTCGTGGCGGCGCCGAGCCCCTCGAGCAGCGGTGGCGCGGACTGCGGGCTGAGGTGCAGGAAGAGGAAGCCTCCCCACGTGCCGACACCGACCGGGTGCAGCCCGAACCGGTCCGGGTCGAAGCCGTCGACGTCCTCGGTGTGCGGCGCGCGCAGCAGCCGGCCGGCCAGGTCGTAGGTCCAGGAGTGGTACGGGCAGCGCAGCGACGCCGCGGGGCACGGCGCCGGGGCCGGCCCGTCGGGGTCGACGGGCACGACCTGCGAACCGCGGTGGCGGCAGACGTTGTAGAAGCCGTGCAGGGTCCCCTCGGCGTCACGGGTCACGAGCACGCTCTCGCCGGCCACGTCGAGCACGGCCACGCCCGACCCGGCACCCAGGTCGGGAGCCCGGCCCGCGCAGAACCACTCGCGGTGCAGCACCTGCTCCCGCTCGCGGTCCCAGTGCGTCGCGTCGATGTAGTAGGGCGCCGGCAGCGCCGCCTGCAGCGAGGTCACGCCGCCACCGCGCACACCACACCTCCCACATACTGATTCGTCAGTCAGTAGCCACTTGTCCCAGTGTGCCCTGCCGGAGGCCCGAGAGGAAGCAGGACGCGACGTGCTCCTCGGTCGCCGGCAGGACGGGCAGCATCGTGCCGCGGCAGTCCCCGACCACCCCGGCCGCCTCCGCCTCCCCCGACACGAGCGCCGGGCAGCGGGGGTGGAAGCGGCAGCCGCCGGGCACCCGCGTCGGGTCCGGCGGCTCGCCGGAGAGCACGGTGGGCTCCAGGCGCTTGGTCTCGGGCACCACCGAGAGAAGCGCCTTCGTGTACGGGTGCTGCGGGTCGTCGAGGACCCGCTCGGTCGGCCCCGACTCGACGACCCTGCCGAGGTACATCACCGCGATGCGGTCGGCGATGTTCCAGGCCAGCCCGAGGTCGTGGGTGACGACGAGGACGGAGAGACCGAGCTCGCGTCGCAGCCCCAGCAACAGCTCGAGGATCTCGCCCCGGACGGACGCGTCCAGCGACGACACCGGCTCGTCGGCGACCAGGACCTCGGGGTCCAAGACCAGCGCGCCGGCGATCACTACTCGCTGCCGCTGTCCGCCGGACAGCTCGTGCGGGAAGCGCAGGAAGTACCGCTCGGCCGGTCGCAGCCCCACCCGCGTCAGGGCGTCGGCCACCCGGGTCTGCTCGTCACCGGTGATCCGGTGCACCCGCAGTCCCTCGGCGACGGCCTCGTAGACCGTGTGACGGGGGTTGAGCGACCCCGTCGGGTCCTGCAGGACGAGCTGCACCCGCCGGCGGTACGCCTTGAGCGACCTGCCGTCGTACCGCAGCGGCTGCCCGTCGTGCACGACCTGGCCCGACGACGGCCGCTCGAGACCGAGCAGGGTGCGGGCCAGGGTCGTCTTGCCGCACCCGGACTCACCGACCAGAGCGACTATCTCGCCGCGACCCACGGCCAGGTCGACCCCGTCGACCGCCTTGGCGACCACGCCGCCGCGGGACCGGAACGTCGTGGACACGGCCACGGCCTCGAGCGCAGCGGCCCCGGGCAGCCGGCCGGCCGCCGGCGTCGTCACGCCTGCACCTCGGTTCCGGCGTGCACGCAGGCCGCCTCCTGGCCGGGGCCGGCCGGCCGGAGCCGCACGTCCTCGGTCCGGCACACGTCGACGGCGTCCGGGCAGCGGGGGTGGAACGGGCAGCCGGGCGGCAGGTCACCGGGCCACGGCGGGTCCCCGGGCAGTCCGCTGGGCGCGAACCGCGCGGCCGGGTCGCCGATCGTCGGGAAGGCCGCCGACAGCGCCCGCGTGTAGGGGTGGCGCGCCCGGCTCAGGACGTCGGCGGAGCGGCCCTGCTCGACCACGCGGCCGGCGTACATCACCGCCACCCGGTCACAGGTGCTGGCGAGCACCGACAGATCGTGGCTGATGACCACGAGACCGAGTCCGCGCTCGCGCACGAGTGCCGTGAGCAGGTCGAGCACCTGGGCCTGCACCATCACATCGAGTGCCGTGGTGGGCTCGTCGGCGACGACCAGGCTGGGCCGGCAGGCGAGCGCCATCGCGATCATCACGCGCTGCTTCTGGCCGCCCGACAGCTGGTGCGGGTACGACGCCGCGAGCCGGGTCGGCAGCCCGACGTCGGTGAGCAGCTGGTCGACCGTGCGCTCCGCACCACGGCGGGTGACTGTCCGGTCGTGCAGCAGGAGCGGCTCGGCGACCTGCCTCCCGACCCGGTGCAGGGGGTTCAGCGAGTGCAACGCGCCCTGGAAGACGATCGACGCCTCCGACCACCGCACCACCCGCAGGCGGCCGAACGACATGGCCAGCACGTCCTCGCCGTCGAGCAGCACCCGGCCGGACACCCTCGCCGTCCGCGGGGTGAGTCGCAGCACAGTCGCGGCGAGCGTCGACTTGCCGGAGCCGGACTCGCCCGCGATCCCCAGACTGGTGCCCGCCTCGACGTCGAGCGTGACGCCACGCACGGCGGGGACGTCACCCTCGGTCGTGCGGTAGGTGACCTCGAGGTTCTCGAGCCGGAGCAGCGGCACCGTCACCGTCCCCCCGGGTCGAGCACGTTCTCCAGCGCCCGGCCGACGAGGGTGAACGCGAGCACGACGACCACGACACACAAGCCCGGTGGCAGCAGGTACCACCAGGCGCCCGAGCTGATCGCACCGGCAGAGAACGCGTTGTCGAGCATCGAGCCCCACGACACCCGGAACGGGTCACCCAGCCCCAGGAACGACAGCGTCGTCTCGGACAGGATGGCGATCGCCACGGTCAGCGTGGTGTTCGCGAGGACCAGCGGCATGACGTTGGGCAGCACGTGTCGCGACATCTGGTGCCAGTGCCCGCCGCCGAGCACCCGGGCCCGCTCGAGGTACGGCCGGGCCTCGACGGCCAGCGTCTGGGCGCGCACCAGCCGGGCGGTGCCCGGCCACGAGGTCACGCCGATGACCACGATGACGTTGAGCAGCGACGACCCCAGTACCGTCGCGAGCGCGATCGCCAGCGGCAGGAACGGGATCACGAGGAACCAGTCGGTCAGGCGCTCGAGGGCTCCGCCCAGCCAGCCGCCGAAATGTCCCGACGCGATGCCGACCAGGGTGCCGATCGCCATCGAGATGACGGTGGCCGAGATGCCGACCAGGAGCGACACCCGGGCGCCCCACACGACGAGCGCGAGCACGGACCGTCCCGACTCGTCGGTGCCGAGCAGGAACGCGCTTCCTGGCGGGGCCAGCACCTCGCCGGTGGCCTTGGTGACCTCGAGCTCGTCGGAGGAGAAGATCAGTGGCGCCGCGACAGCGAGCACGACGAACACGCCCAGCACCACGAGCCCGGCCACTCCGGCCCGCTGGCGCCGGAACGACACCCAGAACCTCTGCAGCGAGGCGCTGCGCCGGGCCCGCCGGACGGCCCGCGGCGAGAGCACCACGGGGCCGGGCTCCGTGCCGGTGTCCAGGCTCATGTCCGCACCCGGGGGTCGACCGCCGCGACCACGATGTCGGCGACGAGGTTCGCCACGACGACGGACAGCGAGAAGAGCAGGAAGATGGCCTGCAGCAGGGGGACGTCCGGACCGCGGATCGCCTGGTACGACAGCAGCCCGAGGCCCGGCCAGGAGAAGACCGTCTCAACGGTGATGGCGCCGGACACGACGAAGCCGATGTTGAGGAACACCAGCGTGATCGTGGGCAGCAGTGCGTTGGGCACGGCGTGGCGCCGGCGCACCAGCTTCTCCCGCATCCCCTTGGCGCGCGCCGTCGTGAGGTAGTCCTGCCGCAGCTCGTCGACCAGCGAGGAGCGCATCACCAGCGCGTACTCCGCGAGATAGGCCAGGGTCAGCGTGAGCGCCGGCAGCGCGAGGTGCCAGGCCTGGTCACCGATGCCGTCGAGCGACCAGCGGTCGACCCCCGGCGTGATCACTCCCCCGCTCGGGAAGATGCCCGGCAGGAACCCGACCCCCGTGCTCAGCAGGATGAGCAGCACCATCCCCAGCCAGAACTCAGGCATCGCGTACAGCGTCAACGAGATGCCGGTGCTGGCCCGGTCGAAGGAGCTGCCGCGCGACCAGCCGCCGCGGATCCCGATGGCGATGCCGATGACCGCCGACAGCACCGTCGCGGTGGCCAGCAGCACGACGGTCGGCCACACGCGGTCGCCGATCACCTCCCACACCGGCCGGGAGAACTGCGTCGAGTCGACACCCGAAGAGAACGGGTTGCTGAGGTAGCCGAGGAACTGCTGGAGAATCGGCTTGTCGAGGCTGCGGCGCAGCTCGCGCAGCTGCTCCTGGTCCATGTTGCGGCCCTTGGTGTACAGCGAGATCGGGTCGCCAGGAAGCATCCGGAACAGGAAGAAGTTGAACACCAGCACGAACCCGACCGTCCCGATCCCGGACGCCGACCGGCGCAGGGCGTAGCCCCACAGTCCGCCGCTACGCGCTCCGCCGGACCGCTCGTGCGCCGACTCCGCCGCGACGGCGGAGTCGGTCGCGGCGAACGTCACGGGCGCAGCCCCAGCGGTGGCGGATCCGAACGCCTCGTGGCGCTACTCGACATCGCTGTCCGGGCGCCGCCGGGACAGGAAGAAGCCCACCCCGCCCAGCACCACGACGGCCAGCACGATGCCGCCGACGACGAGGCCGGTGCTGCTGCCGTTGCTGTCGCTCGCCGCGGCACCGGTGGTGACGCCGCCGGTGCCGCCGTCGCTGCCGTCGTCCGCGGTCACCGGCCTGATGTTCTTGTAGCTGTACGTGCCGTACTGGAACAGCAGCGATCCGCCCGGGTCGGGCTGCGGGAGGAAGCCGGTGAAGCGGTCCGACCGGTAGGCCTGCGGGTTGTCGTAGTAGACCGTGATGATGTACGGCGCCGCGTCGTAGACGAGCTTCTGCATCTGCTTGACGGTGGCTGCCCTCTCGGCCGGGTCGATCTGGCCGGCCTGGAGGGCGTTGAGGCGGTCGTACTCCTTGTCGCAGTAGAACGAGTCGGACAGGTTCGCGTAGACCTCCCCGCCGTCCTTGTACGAGCGGTTTGCGCAGGTGAAGGTCGAGAGCTGGTAGTTGGGGTCCGGCTCGACGACCCAGCCCCACTCGAAGAGGTCGAAGTTGCCCTGTCCGATGATCTCGGTGAGCGCGTCCTCGCTCACGATCTTCGGCTTCACCTCGATGCCGACGTCACGGAACCAGCCCGCGACGAACTGCACCGCCTGCTGGCTCTCCGGGGAGTTGCTGCGGCCGTACAGCCGGAAGGACAGCTTGCGCCCTCCGCCGGGCATGGTCCGGATCCCGCCGGACCCCTTCCGGTAGCCCGCGTCGTCGAGCAGCTGCCCGGCCTTCTGCGGGTCGAACGTGTAGGCCGTGGCACCCGGGTCGTAGTGCAGGGACTGGTAGAGCGACGGGATGAAGCTGTCGCCGGGCGTGGCGTGCCCGCCGTACACCCGCTGGACCAGCGCGTCCTTGTCGACAGCGTAGGACAGCGCGACCCGAAGCTTGGGGTCCTCCAGGGCAGGGTGCCCGTCACCGATCCGCGTTCCGTCGTCGAGGGCTGCTCCGGCGTTGAACGCGATCTCGTTGAAGCCGGAGTAGCGCGCGTCCACGGTCGTGACGCCCTCGGCACCCTCGAGGCTCTGGAACACGTTGGCGCCCAGGTCGTCCGCGAAGTCGATCTCCCCGCGCTTGAGCGCCTGGGCGAGCGAGTCGTCGTTCTGGAACACCCGGAAGACGACCTCGTCGACCTTGGGCTGGCCCCCGTAGTAGTGGGGGTTGGCCTTGAAGCGCAGGAACTGGCCCTTCTGGTGCTCGGTCACGACGTACGGCCCCGAGCCGACCACGCCGCCGGGACCGGGTTCGTTGGCGAACTTGCGCACGGCCTTCTCGTCGATGCCCTTCCAGACGTGCTCCGGCAGGATGTAGACGTAGAGGTGCAGCATCACCGGTGTCGGCTGCTTCACGGTGAACACGACGGTCGTGTCGTCGGTCGCCTTCACGGACGTGATGGCGGCGACGTAGTTCCCGTAGTTCGTCTGCTCGTACTTGCCGTTGATCACCCGGTTGAACGTGTAGACGACGTCGGCGGACGTCAACGGCTGCCCGTCCGACCACTTCAGGCCGGGCCTCAGGTGGTAGGTCCAGGTGAGCCCGTCCTCGGACGTCTCCCAGCTCTCGGCCAGGGCCGGCTGGGTCGAGAAGTCCTTCTGGCCGTAGTCGGTGAGGGTCTCGTAGTTCATCTGGTACATCTCGTAGGCCGACGCCACGATGCCGGTGAACGGGTTCAGCGAGTCGATGTCCTGCTTGATGCCGACAGTGAACGTCGTCGGGTCGCCGGCTGCGCCCGAGGCCGGGACCGTCGCCCCGGCCAGCGTGGTCGCCGCCACGAGCAACGCCGTCGACACGGCTGCGACCTGCCGGCGAACCCGTCGATCCTTCATGGAACCTCCACGGACGTCGGACCCCGGTGCCCAGGATCATGGTGGGTGCCGATCCGTTTGTCACGTGTCTCCTGAGTCACGGGTCAGTGACGGTGCGCTCGCGTTACCGTTCGCCAGTGACCTCCGACCCACGGCCGCCGGCCGCACCGCGCCGACCCACGGCCACCGTCCTGCACGGTCACCAGCGCACGGACGACTACGCCTGGATGCGCCGAACCGACGACCCCGAGCTGCTGACCTACCTCGCGGCGGAGAACGCCTGGTGCGACGAGCAGACAGCGCCGCTGACCGCGCTCCGGGCGACCCTCGAGGCCGAGCTCGCAGCCGTTCTGCCCGATGAGGACGTGTCGGCTCCGAGGCTTCGGGGCGGCTGGGAGTACCGCGTCCGGAGCCGCGCAGGAGCGCAGTACCCGGTCCACGTCCGACGGCGACCGGGGGCCGGGGACGACGGCGACGGCGACGAGGTCGTCCTGGACGAGAACCGGCTGGCAGAGGGGCACGACTTCGTCGAGCTCGGCGTGTGGGAGCCGAGCCCGGACGGGCGGCTGCTGGCGTACTCGGTCGACCACGAGGGCGACGAGGTGTACGAGCTGCGGGTGCGCGACCTGGCCACCGGGAACGACCTGCCCGACGTGCTGACCGGCACGTACTACGGCCTGGCCTGGGCGGCGGACGCGCGGAGCCTGCTCTACACGACGGTGGACGACGCCTACCGTCCGGATACGGTCCGGCGGCACGTGCTCGGCACCGACCAGGCTGCCGACACCGTGTCCTGGCGCGAGGACGACCGGCGCTTCGAGCTGGAGGTGCAGGCCACCCGCAGCGGCGAGCTCGCAGTGCTGCAGGCGCGCAGCCGCGACACCACCGAGGTCCGGCTCGTGCCCACCACCGACCTGGCCGCCGTCCCGCACCTGGTGGCCGAGCGGGTTCCGGGGCGGGAGTACGTCGTCGACCACGAGCCGGGCGCCGACGGCGGGCGACTCGTCGTGGTCACGGACCTCGACGCGCCCGAGTTCCGCGTCATGACGGCACCGGTCACCAGCAGCGGGCCGGACGACTGGACCGAGCTGCTCGCCCACGACCCGGCCGTGCGGGTCGAGGCCGCCGACGTCGTCGGTGGCCACGTGGTCGTCAGCGAGCGCAGCGAGGGCCGGCCGCGGGTCCGCGTGCTGGACCGGTCGGGCGCGACCCTGCGCGTCGTCGAGCCGGACGGCGTGGGCGAGGTGGTGCGTCCGGGCGACAACGACGATGTCGCCGCGACGGCCGTACGCCTGGTGCGCGAGGGCTGGGTCCGGCCACCGACGGAGGTCGATCACGACCTCGCGACCGGTGCGGAGACCGTTTTGCACGTCCAGGCGGTGCGCAGACCCCTCGACGGCCACAGCTGCGAGGTGGTGCACGCGGTCGCCGACGACGGCACCGCCGTCCCGGTGTCACTCGTGCGGCGTACCGGTGCCCTGCCCGGCGCCCCCTGCCTGCTCTACGGCTACGGCGCCTACGAGGCGAGCACGGACCCGGAATTCTGGCCCGACCTGCTACCGCTGCTCGACCGGGGCATGACCTTCGCCGTCGCGCACGTCCGTGGTGGCGGCGAGCTGGGCCGGCACTGGTGGCAGCAGGGTCGGCTGCTGCGCAAGCGCACCACCTTCACCGACTTCGTGGCGGCTGCCCGGCTCCTGGTGGCCGACGGCACCACCACGGCCGACGGGCTGGTAGCCCGGGGCATGTCGGCGGGCGGCCTGCTCATGGGTGCCGTCGCACACCTCGCACCGGAACAGCTCCGCGCCGTCGTGGCGGAGGTGCCCTTCGTCGACGTGGTCGGCAGCATGCTCGACGACTCGCTGCCGCTCACCGTCGCCGAGTGGGAGGAGTGGGGCGACCCCCGGGACCCGGAGCACTACGCCTACCTCGCCGGCTACTCGCCGTACGACAACCTGCCGGGGCCGGACCGTTCGGCGCTGCTGGTGACAGCGAGCCGCCACGACCCGCGCGTCTCCGTGCACGAGCCGGCCAAGTGGGTGGCGCGGATGCGGGCCGCGGAGGAGCACACGCCGGCGCGTCGCGCAGGCCCGCTCCTGCTGCGCACGGCCATGACCGGCGCTGCGCACACCGGCCCGGCGGGGCGCTACGACGCCTGGCGGCACGAGGCGTTCCTGCACGCTTTCGTGCTCGACCAGGTGGGGCTGGGGTCGATCAGTCCGTCGCGCTGAGCACGGTCACCGAGGTCTGGTCGGTGCACCCCGCGACCTCGCGGATGGCCCAGCGCCCGGGCGGTAGTCGTCGCACGGCGTGGCCAGGGTGTTGCACACCGGGTCCCCGGCCGCACCGGTCACGTTGGGCACGGCGAAGGGCCTGGCCGTCCAGGTGGTGGTGGCGGCGGAGTCGCTCACCGTGCCTCCGGCCGGGGTGGCGGCCACGGCCGGGACCACGGCTGCGGCGGTTCCCACGGTGAGCAGCGCCGACCGTCACAAGATCACTCCTACGAGTCGGCCGCCCAGACCCGGCGCTCGGCCAGCGCGCCCTCCATCTCGCCCTAGAGCAGGCCCTCCCGCTCGCGGGTGTACGGGACCAGCAGAACCAGCGCAGTCCCCTTCCGGTGCTCCAGCTCGACCCGGACCCCCGTGCGCTCCGGCCCGGTGACGGTGTCGGTCACGTCGGCGGCGAGCGCGATCGACCGGTACTCGTCGTGCCGCTGCTCGGTGCCGACGTGCAGCGACCCGAGCACCTCGTCGGTGCTCGGGCTGTCGCCGAGACCCGGGTCGCCGTCCAGCAGGACCAGCTCACCCGACCTCGTGTACGCGGCCCCGAAGGGGTAGAACCCGCCGTCGGCGACCAGCCGCCGGCCGGCCACCTCGAGCACGGTGCTGAGGAGGCTGTCCGCGTCCTCCTGCGCCTTGGGCGACGCGTCGTCCCGCCACGAGACCATCTGCAGCACCTTCCCTCGGGTCGGCGTCCACCCTCAGCAGATCCCGCTAGCGTGCGGCCATGGCCTCCGCCGCGACGTACCGGGAGCTGGCCGAGGAGGCCTGGGGCTGGGTCCAGGCCCACGTGTGCGGTGCCGACGGCCCGTGGCTGCCCGACGCGGTGGCCGACGGCTGGCAGGAGACCGGGCCGCCGGCGGACCGCGACTCCCTCTACGCGGGCATCGCGGGCCTGGCGCCGGTGCTGGCCGAGATCCGGTTGCACCGCGCGCTCTCGGACGCGGAGTCGGACCTCGCCGACGGGGTGGTGACCCGGCTGACGGCTGCGGCAGCATCGCGGGTCGAGCCCTCGCTCTACGACGGCCTGGCGGGCGACGCGACGGCGCTCCGGCTGCTGGCTCCCGGCACCGAGTCGGTCGCCCTCCGACGGCTGGCCGACCTCAGGACGCCCGACGGCTGGCCGAGCGGCGACCCGGACGTGGGCGGCGCCTGCCTGTCCGACGTCGTCGCGGGAGGCGCCGGGGTGGTGCTCACGGCTGTCTGGACAGGCGGTGAGCCGGCCGATGGACTCGCGCGCACCGGCGGCGAGGCGCTGCTAGCTGCCGCCCACCGCGCTCCCGCCGGCCTGGACTGGGCGATGCGCCCGGGCGACCCGTCGCGGGGTCCGAACTTCTCGCACGGCACGGCCGGGGTCGCCACGGCCCTCGCGGTGGCCGGGGCCTCGCTCGGCCGGCCGGACCTCGTTGATGCGGCCGTGGAGGGCGCCCTCCACCTGCTCGCCGTGGGCTCGCTCGCGGACGACGGTTTCGTCGTCCCGCACACGATCCCGCCGACCAGGTCCCGCGTGGTGGAGCCGGTGACCTACACGTGGTGCCACGGCCCGGCCGGGACGTCGCAGCTGTTCGCGGCCCTGGCGCACGCCGGCGTGACCGAGGTAGCCGGCCACCGGGTCGACGACCTGCGGCGGCGCTGCCTGCGCTCGGTCCTCACATCGGGGGTGCCGCGGCGTCTCCGACCCGGGTTCTGGGACAACGACGGCCGCTGCTGCGGGACCGCCGGCGTGGGCGACGTCCTCCTCGACGCGGCGCAGGACGCCGTCGACCCGAAGGAGGCGGCCGCCCTGCTCGCCGCGGCGGCCACCATGGCCGACGCCCTGGTGGAGCGGGCCGTGCGCGACGGGGACGGCGCGCGCTGGCAGTTCGTCGAGCACCGGCAGGACCCGCCGCTGCTGCCGCCCGCCACGTCCTGGATGCAGGGCGCCGGCGGCATCGCGGCCTACCTCCTCCGGTTGGCGCGGGTCCTGGACGACGGGCTCGGTGCCCCGGTCGTCGACCGGCCGGACGAATGGTGGGGGGTGCCGGCGGCGGTCCGCACGGTAAGGACCGCCGACCACTAGCTCCTGCTCAGCCGCCGGAGACCGACAGCTCGGCGTCGGCGTCGACCTCGCCACCGGTCGGTGCATCCAGCCAGCCCTCGGGCAACGCCACCCGGCGCGGCGAACCGGCCCGGCCGCGCGTCGTGCCGACCGAGACGGGCGGGAACGGCTCGTCGGCGTCGACGCCGGCAAGCAGCCCGTCGAGCTCGGCCAGCGACGAGACCAGAGCCAGCCGGTGCCGGGTCTCGCCCCCGACGCCGAACCCCTTGAGGTACCAGGACACGTGCTTGCGGAACTCGCGGCAGCCCTTGTCCTCACCGAGCCAGTCGGCCATCAGCCCGGCGTGCCGGCGCATGACGACCGCGACCTCGCCGAGGGTGGGGTGCTCGTCGTCCGGCAGGCCGGCGAAGGCGCGGTCGAACGACCGGAACAGCCAGGGCCGCCCCAGGCAGCCGCGGCCGACGACGACGCCGTCGCAGCCGGTCTCGTACATCATCCGCAACGCGTCGGCGGCCTCCCAGACGTCCCCGTTGCCCAGGACCGGCACGGAGGTCACCTGCTCCTTGAGCCGGGCGACGGCGTCCCAGTCGGCCTGCCCCGAGTAGGCCTGGGCGGCGGTGCGCCCGTGCAGCGCGACCGCCGTGATGCCCTCCTCCTCGGCGATCCGGCCGGCCTCGAGGTAGGTGAGGTGGTCGTCGTCGATGCCCTTGCGCATCTTCATCGTCACCGGCACCGGGCCGGCGGCGCGCACGGCAGCACGGACGACGGCGCGCAGCAGGTCACGCTTCCATGGAAGCGCCGCTCCGCCACCCTTCCGGGTGACCTTCGGGACCGGGCAGCCGAAGTTGAGGTCGACGTGGTCGGCGCGATTCTCGGCGACGATCATCCTCACCGCCTCGCTGACGACGCGGGGGTCGACGCCGTACAGCTGCAGGCTGCGTGGGTGCTCGTGCGGGCCGAACTCGATGAGGCGCATGGTCTCCGGGTCGCGCTCGACCAGCGCCCGGGTGGTGATCATCTCGCTGACGTAGAGCCCGCCGCCGTACTCACGGCAGAGCGTGCGGAACGGCTGGTTGGTGATGCCCGCCATCGGCGCGAGCACGACCGGCGGCCACACCGGGTACGGGCCGATCTGCAGCCCGCCGGTGGCGGGCGCCTCGGGGGTCGGCAGCGCGGTGGTCACGGGTCCAGTGTCGCAAGCCGCTGACCTGGTGCGGTCAGGGCAGGGCGATGCGGATCACCTTGTCGTCGCCGCGGCGCCGGGTCTCCCGGCCGTCACGGTTGGACGTGGTGATCCACAGCGAGCCGTCCGGTGCCGCCTTGACCTGGCGGATCCGGCCGAGTCGGCCGGCGAGGTGCTTGCGCTTCGCGCCCGTGACAGACGTCATGCCCCCGACCGTGCCAGGGTGTGCCCGTGACCACCGTGTGCATCGCCGGAGCGACGGGCTGGACCGGCCGAGCCGTCGCCCAGGGGATCCTGGCCAGCGACGACCTCCAGCTGCGCAGCGCGCTGGCACGCAACACCGCCGGCCAGGACCTCGGGACCGCGTGGGGCGGTGATCCGATCGGCGTCACCGTCACCGACGACCTCGCGGCAGCACTCGACGGCGTCGACGTGCTGGTGGACTACACCTCGCACGACTCGGCCAAGCAGCACGCCCTTACGGCGATCAGCCGTGGGGTCCACGTGGTCGTGGGCGCGTCCGGTCTGACGGCCGACGACCACGCCGAGATCGACGCCGCCGCCCGCACGGCAGGGGTCGGTGCCGTGGCTGCCGGCAACTTCTCGCTCACGGCCGCGATGGCGCAGGCCGCGGCGCTGCTGGTCGCGCCCTACCTGCCGGACCGGGAGATCGTCGACTACGCCTCCGCCGGCAAGCCGGACGCCCCGAGCGGGACCGCGCGCGAGCTCGCCGAACGGCTCGCCGACGTGGCCGACGCGGCCGAGCTCGCGGTCCCCGTGGCCGTCACCGGCGGTCACCCCGAGGCGCGCGGCGCGTCGATCGCCGGCACCCAGGTGCACTCGGTGCGGCTCCCGAGCTTCGTGGTGTCGACCGAGATCGTCTTCGCGATGCCGGACGAGCGGCTGACCATCCGGCACGACGCGGGCGGCACACCCACGCCGTACGTCGCCGGCACCCTGCTCGCGATCAGAGCTGCGCCGCAACGGGTCGGCCTGGTCCGCGGCCTCGACACCCTCCTGCTCGGCCGCTGACCCGGGCGAGCCCGGCGCTAGGCCTTCTCGCAGGCGATCCGGTCGTTGTCGCGATCGAGCGTGCCGTTGTGGTTCTCGGCGGCCCAGTAGGCGTCGCTGTTGCGGTAGAACGTCGCCACCCGCGTGCCGCTCGTCTTGTCGACCGCCTTGCGGGTGCCGACGCCGTGCGGCCACTTCTTGTTGAGATTCGTGCAGTTGTCGTGGATGCCCGTCGTATGAGCCTCGACGGGACTCGCTGCGGCCAGCATCGCGATCGCCATGGCGGCCACGACCCAGTGCGCGACGCGGCTGCTCCGACGCATGTCTCCCCCTGAGTGCTCGATCTCACGGTGACGCTAGGGCCTACGCCGGCCGCGCCACGCGCTCTTTCGGGACATCCCACCCAAACGGCCCAATCCGGCCGTGGCTCAGGCGAGCTCGGCAGCCCGGCGGAGCCAGTGCGCCGGGTCGCCGGAGTGGTAGACGTGCTCGTCCGGCTCCACCTCGTCGAGGAACAGCTGGTAGACCATCGCCTGCCGCAGCGCGCGCACCGGTCCGAGGAGCTCGGCAGCCCGGTCGGGGTCGCAGCCCGGCACGGCGACGCGCCAGAGCCCGGCCCAGTGCGCGCGCAACGGGTCGCGCTGCTCCTCGCGGATGCTGGCCAGCGTCGCTGCCTGGTCGAGCAGCGGGTTGCCGAGGCCGCAGTCGCCCCAGTCGAGCAGCACGCTGCGCCCGTCCGGTGCGTCGGAGCCACGGGCATTGCCGGGGTGGAAATCGCCGTGCACGAGGGTGTCCGGCACACCGCACTCCGCAACAGCCGCGAACCGACCCGGCAACCCCCCGACGATCTTCCGCAACGTCGCCACCTGCTCGGGCTCCAGGGGACCGCCCGCGAGCGACAGCAGCCGTTCGGCGCCAGGGACGAACACCTCCGTCCGCCAGTCCAGGGCACCTACCTCGACCAGCTCATCGAGCCGGTCGACCCACTCGACCTGCAGGCCGACCAGCATCGTGACGAGGCGCTCGAGAACGGGCAGCTCGGCACCCCAGTGGTCCTCCCCGGGAACGTCGTCGAGCAGCGCCCTCGGTCCCTCGACCGCGACCACAGGCGGGACGACGTCGGGGTCGAGGCGGCGCAACATCGCGCCTTCGTGCGCGAAGAACGGCGGCACGACCTTGAGCCAGGTCGGACCGTCCGTGGTCGGCAGCCGCCAGATGCTCGACAGGTTCCAGGTGCGGATCTGCTCCGCCGGCCCGGACCGCGGCCGACCGGCCGACCCGAGCTGCTCGTCCGCCCACGCGAGGTCGGCCGCGGGGCCGCCGGGCCGCGCATACGTGAGCCGTAGCGGATGGTCGATCGTCGGGTCCTCGCCGCACCAGGGCTCCAGTGGGTGGTCAGGCGGGGAACCGACCTCGGCGAGGTAGGTGACGGCACCACCAGCCGTCCCCCACCCCGTCGCGGCGTGCAGCAGCCGCAGGACTGTCACGTCGGCGGCGTACCGCTCGCGGGCTCCCGCGACCACCCCGCCGACCTCCTGCCACCACGGCAACTCGACCTCGAACGGCGGCAGGGTGCCGAGCAGCTGGCCCTGCGGGTTGCAGAGCAGCAAGGTGACCTGCTTGGCCGGGTGGTCCGTGGTCGTCACGCGCCGGACCCTAACGATCGGCGACGGTCCGGCGCACGCGAGATCAGGGCCGCCGCCACCGAGTTGTGGACAGTGGAATCTGTTGCCCCACAACGGTTTCATCCGGCCGCAGCGCCCTCCGTCGGTGTAGAATTCGAACATGTGTTCTGGGTATCTGCTTAACTGAAGTATGAACGAGGACGGTCACCCGGAAGCCGGCGTGGATTACCCCGAGACGTATCAGGATTTGCTGTCCTGGTTTCCTGACGATCGGGCCTGCCTGGACTACTTGGA
>JBBRVW010000032.1:0-56161 GCA_038246545.1 Actinomycetes bacterium
CGCGGACCCGGTCGCCCGCGTCGTGCTGCGGGCCCGGGGGCCGGGGGTGGGGGCGCCGCTGCGGCGGGTGTTGGGGGCCGGGGCGGTGCCGTGCGGCCCCCCCACGGAGGTGCCTGCCCCGGCCAGGGAGGTGTGGTAGCTGAACAGCATGATCAGCCCGGAGACGGTCCCCACGAGGGCGACCACGATCTTGCGCACGACGATTCCTTCCGGCGGTACGGGTCAGTAGGTGAAGCGCTCCAGGTGGACCTGGGCTGTCGGCACCCCGGCCTTGCCCAGCGCCGCCACGGCGGCGTCGGCCCAGGCGTCGGGACCGCAGACGAAGACGTCGTGGTCGGCGATGTCGGGGACCAGGTGGCGCAGCGCAGCCGCGTCGTCGACGTGGGCCCACGAGGCGGGCAGCCACGACGTGTCCGAGGCACGTGGGCCGAGCAGGTAGGCGATCCGGTGCCCGTGCGCGGCGGCGAGGGAGTCGAGCTCGGCCCCCAGCACCAGCTCGGACTCGTCCCGGGCGCGGTAGAGCAGGGTCGCGCCCGGCGGCAGCTCCTCGAGCAGGGCACGCAGCGGGGTGATGCCGATGCCGGCCGCCAGCAGTGTCGTCGCGGAGCGGGTCCGACGGTCCGTGGTGAGCGCGCCGTACGGGCCCTCGAGCAGCACCCGGGTGCCGGGCCGCAGATCGGCCAGCGACCGGCTGCCGTCACCGAGGTCCTTGACGGTGATCCGCAGCATCGAGGCGTGCGGGCGGGCCGACAGGGAGTAGGGGTGGCCACGGCTCCAGCCCGGTCCGTCGAGGAAACGCCACACGAAGAACTGGCCCGGCCGGGCCGGCAGCTTGTGCAGGTCGCGACCGCTCAGGTGCAGGCTCACGACGCCGGGCGCCTCCTCGACCACCCGCGACACGACGACCCGGTGCCGCAGCGTCCGCACCAGCGGCACACCGAGCCGGTAGGCCAGCACGGCGGCCAGCCCGACGCCGTACAGCGTCCACCAGTAGAGCCGGGCCAACGGCGAGGACACGAAGTCGGCGCCGGTCCAGATCTGGTGCGGCAGCGCGAGGCCCACGCCCAGGTAGGCGTACAGGTGCAGCAGGTGCCAGGACTCGTAGCGCAGCCGGCGGCGCGCCATCCGGACCGACGTGACGACCACCATCACCAGAGCTGCGGTGCCCGCCATGGCGAGCAGCATCCCGGGGTAGGTCCAGATCAGCGACCAGAGCTCCCCGAGCACCCCGGTCTGCGCCGAGGCGGCGTACCCGAAGGTGATCAGCACGACGTGGGCCAGCATGAGGTGGAAGGACGAGAAGCCCAGCAGCCGGTGCCAGCGGGCCAGCCGGTCCTGGCCGAACGCCCGCTCCGCCCAGGGGATGCGGGCCATCGCGAGCACCTGGACGAGCAGCAGGTCGGACGCGACCAGACCGGTGACCCGGCCCAGCGACGTCAGCGACGCGGCGGTTCCGCCGAACAGGTCCTGACCGCCACGGCCCGCCACCCAGAGTCCGACGACGATCGCGACCGACACAGCCACCACGGCGAGGACGACGTCGCCGCGCACCGAGGTCCGCGGAGACGCGGTCGGTCGGCCGGCGAGCACCGAGCCGTCGGGCGCGGCACGGCGACGCGGGTCGGTGCCGGGGAGGAGCGCGGTCATGGGGAGAACGGTGCCGCCCCTCCCTGGGAGGTTGCTGTGCGGCGGCTGCCGACCGACCACCAGCCGCGGCATCCGGCCCAGACCGGTGCGAAACGGAACCGGACCCGTGTCAGGACTCGGTCCGGCTCTGGACAGGTCGCCCGGCCGGGTCGAACCTGGTGATCGCCGGCCGTCGACGGTGACGCCCGGCGCCTTCCCGCGAGGAGACCGCCCGTGCACGTCCGCAGCACCATCCTCGACACCCAGCCCGCGCTCGTGAACACCGCAGTCGCCCTGGTGCGCGACCGGGTCCTCCCGCTCGCCGACCGCCTCGACGGGGGACACGGGACGACGATGCTCGTCAACCGCGCCACCGGCCGCACGGTCACCAGCACGATGTGGGGCACCCGCGACGCGCTCGAGGCGAGCGCCGTGCCGCTCGGGCAGGTGCGCGCCGAGGTCGCCGCCGTGCTCCGCACCGTCCCCCTGGTCGAGGAGTGGGAGCTCGCCGAGCTCTACCGGACCCGCAGGCCTCAGGTCGGCTTCGCCAGCCGGTCGACCCGGCTCGAGTACGACCCGGCCGACGCCGAGCAGCTGGTCGACGTCTTCCGGACCACCGCGGTCCCGTCCCTGGCCCTGATCGACGGTTTCGCCAGCGCGGCCCTGCTCATCGACCTGGACCGCGGCGCCGGGGTCACCCTTGTCACGTTCGCCGACCGTCAGTCCCTCGAGGACAGCCGCCGGGCGTCGGCCGAGATCAGGCGCACCACGGTGGAGAAGGCGCACGCCTGGACGACCGAGGTGGTCGAGGCCGACCTGGTGATCGCGGCCACGCACGTCCCCGACCAGGCCTAGCGCCCGCTACGCACCGCTGCCCCCGTCGCCCGGGCTCGGGGCGGCCGGGTGCCGGGCTGCTCGCGGTCGGAGCCGGGCTGCTCGGGGTCGGCGCCGAGCTGCTCGGGGTCGGCGCCGAGCCGCCCAGGGGGTGACCCGTGGTCGCGGACCGACACGACGGCGGCCGCCGGGCCGGCCTGCGCCGGAACGACGAAAGCCCCTCCATGCATGAGATGGAGGGGCTTCGCCGGTCCCGCGCGCCCTGCGGTCGCCGAGGCGTCCGCCGGCTGCGCCGGACCGCTCCGCGCGCGAGCACCGATCGCTCGGTGCCTGCGGCTGCGGAACGGGTGCTCCTCGTGGCCCGCGGTCCCGATCGCTCGGGTCCGCCGCCTGCGGGGAACGGGTGCTCCGAGCGGCCCTCCGGTCCTGATCGCTCAGGCCCGGCACCGTCATGGAGCGGGTGCCCCTCGTGGCCCGCGGTCCCGACTGCTCGGGTCCGCCGCCTGCGCGGGACTGCCCCACCGTGGCGACCGCCCCCGATCGCTCGGGTGCAGCACCTCCGACGGAGCTGCCCACCGTGGCCACCGCTCCCGATCGCTCGGGTGCAGCACCTGCGCTGGACGTGCCCCCCGTGGTCACCGCTCCCGATCACTCGGGTGCGGCACCTGCGGAGGACGGGTGCTCCGCGCGGCCCTCCGGTCCTGATCGCTCAGGGCCGGCACCCTCATGGAGCGGGTGCCCCGGGTGGCCGCCGGTCCCGATCGCTCGGGGCCGGTGCCTGCTCGGAGCTCCGCCGCCCGTGGTCGGTCGGTCCTGATCGCTCAGGCCCGGCTCCTGCGTGCAGCGGATGTCCCGCCGGCTCTGCCCCGATTGCTCGGGGCCACCAGCGCGGGACTGCCCCGCCTCGTCGCGCTCCGATCGCTCGGAGCTCGCCGTCGCGGGACGGGCGTCCGCGGCGGTCCCAGACGATCACTCGCCTGCCCTACCTCGGAACCCATCGCCAGTACCGTGAACCCGAGGCCGGCTGCGGTCTCCCGCTGCCCGCCTCGTCCGAGAGGTCGCCCTCCCGGCCGGTCCCCGTTCCCGGTGACAGGGAGAGTTCTACTGGGCGCCGCGCAAGGGCGACAAGGGGTTTCCCGAACGTTTTTCGACGTTCTCCGGTGTCCACAGGACGGTCCACAGCCAGGTCGGCAGTTGTCCCCCGGGTCGTCCCGTTGTCCACCGGATGTCCACCGGTCCATCCACAGGCCGCCCGCGCCGTGTCCAGCATCCGGACACGATCGGCGCGGTCGCGAGCCACCCGGACCCAGCCGGCGCCGCCCCGGGTGGGCCGCTCAGCCGTCGACGTACGGGCAGTGCCGGCAGCCCCGGCCGCAGCAGGTGCCGCGGTCCGCGAGGAAGCCGGCGGTGAGGACGAACAGCCCCGAGACCGGGTCGGGATAGCCGGCCTCCCCCGCGGCCAGCGCGGCGGCGTGGGCGGCCAGCACGTCGGGCCGGCGCGGAGCGTCCGGTGCGAGCCGCGTGGGGTGCGGCTCGGTCAGCGCCCGCGGCGCCAGCGGGTCGGGCACCGGACCAGCCTATGTCGGCGTCGGCCGGCCGCCGGCCGGGTGACACAGTGGGCCGCGATGCGCACCACCACCTCCGCGACCGCCGCCGCCGCGGCCCTCGCCCTCGTCCTCACCGCCTGCTCCGGGTCCTCCGGAGGGGCCGCCGCCCCCGGGGCCGCGAGCGGCAGCGCCGCCGGCCCGGCGGCCAGCAGCCCGGCCGGGTCGACCCCGCCGGCCGACCCGGACGCGCCGAGCGGCTGGGGACCCACCGAGGGCGAGCTGGCGCAGGCCCGCGACCTGGTAGCGGGGCTGTCGACGGGCGAGCAGGCGAGCACCGTGCTGATGCCGGGCTTCTGGGGCTACGACGCCGAGCGCCCCACCGCCGCCGAGGAGCAGCGCAACCAGGTGATGCACGGGGTCGACTCCGCCGGCGAGGCCCTGGCCGCGCACCCGTTCGGCGGCGTCTTCCTGCGTCCGGAGGTCATCGCGGACGCCGACCAGGTGCGCACCCTGGCGGGTGAGCTGCACGACACCGGCGACGTCCCCGACGGCCTGCCACTGCTGATCTCCATCGATCAGGAGGGCGGCGTGGTCCAGCGGCTCGACGTCGGCGTCGACACGGTCCCGTCCGCGGCGTCGGTCGGCCAGCGCAACGACCCGGCCTACGCCCGGCAGGTGGCCCGCGACAACGGCCGCACGCTGCGCCGGCTGGGCGTGACGATGGTCATGGCACCGGTGGCCGACGTCGACCCGGACGGCACGTCGGTCATGGGCTCGCGGACCTACTCCTCCGACCGCGAGGTGGCGGCACGGATGGTCACGGCGACGGTCGAGGGATACCTGCGGGCCGGGATCATCCCGGCGGTCAAGCACTTCCCCGGCCTCGGCTCGGTGTCCGGCGACAGCCACCACGCCCTGCCGGAGCAGGACAAGTCGCTGGCGCAGCTGCGCCGGACGGACCTGGTCACCTTCGCCGCCGCCATCGACGCGGGGGCGCCGGTCGTCATGACCGCGCACGTGGCGGTCGACGCGATCGAGCCCGGCATGCCGGCCTCCATCAGCGAGGGCGTCGTCACCGGCCTGCTCCGCGACACGCTGGGGTTCGAGGGCGTGGCCGTCACCGACTCGCAGGGCATGGGACCGATCAACGGCCCGTACAACTCGGCCGAGGGCGCGGTGCGGTCGATCCTGGCCGGTGACGACCTGGTCCTGAACTCGCCGTACCCGGGCCGGGCGCGGCGGGCCCTGGTCAAGGCTGTCGACTCCGGCCGGCTCCCGGCGGCGCGGCTGGACGAGGCGGCGACCCGGGTGCTCGCCCTGCGGCTCTACCAGCAGCGCATCGCGCTAGCCGCCGGCTGACCCGGCGTCGCGCGGCAGCACGTCGACCAGCTCGAGGTGCTTGGCCACGAGGCCGTCACCGCTCGACCGGCCGCGCAGCCGGCGCAGCACCCACGGCGTCAGGTGCCGGCGTACCCAGCGGACATCGGCAACCAGGTCGGCCCGGCGGCCCGGCCGGGCGCCGGGCGGCAGCGGTTCTCGCCACCAGCCCGCCGGACCGCCCAGGAGGGCCGGGTCGTCGACGCCGAGGGCCTCCAGCACGGCCGCCGCGACCCGGGCATGGCCCTCGGGCGCCAGGTGCAGCCGGTCCTCGTTCCAGAGCCGACGGTCGTGCAGCGCCGCCGCCGAGCCGACGTCGACCACCAGGGCGCCGGTCGCCCGGGCGGCGTCTCGCACACCGGCGTTGAAGTGGGCGAACCGCTCGGCCAGCCGGGCAGCGGTGCGTCCGGTGCCGCCGGCCCGCTCGATCACCGTGAACAGCAGCACCTCGACGCCGGACTCCCGCAGCCCGGCGACAGCACGGCGGTAGCGCGCCACGACCGCGCCGACGTCGCGGCCGGGGCGCAGGACGTCGTTCGGCCCGGCGTGGAAGGACACGAGGTCGGGGTCGAGCGAGAGTGCAGCCGGCACCTGCTCGTCCACCACCTGGTCCAGCAGCCGCCCGCGCACGGCGAGGTTCGCGTAGCGGAGTCCGCCCTCGCGGGTGGCCAGCGCTGCTGCGACCCGGTCGGCCCAGCCGAGGTGGCGACCCTCCGGGCCGAGGTCGTCCTCGAGCCCCTCGGTGAACGAGTCGCCCAGGGCGACGAAGACGCGTCCGGCCATGCGCCCATCCTGTCGGTCGCCCGGCGGCAGGCGGCCGTAGGGTGCGCGCATGGCCGAGGACGCCGTCGTACCGGACACCAAGGACTCGACGTGGGTGCTCTCCGAGCCCTGCCCCGAGTGCGGCCTGGATGCAGCCACCCTCGACGCCACGTCGGTCGCCGCCATGGTGCGCGACAACGCCGCGGGCTGGCTGCAGGTCCTGGCCCGGTCCGACGTGCGTCGGCGCCCGGCCGACGACGTCTGGTCGCCGCTGGAGTACGGCTGCCACGTGCGCGACGTGCACCGCGTCTTCGACCAGCGGCTCGAGCGGATGCTCGCCGAGGACGACCCGTCGTTCGACAACTGGGACCAGGACCGGACAGCTCGGGAAGAGCGGTACGGCGAGCAGGACCCCACCGCGGTCGCGGCGCAGCTGCTGGCCGCGGCGACGACGATCGCCGACCGGTTCGACGGCGTGCCCGGCGACCAGTGGGAGCGGGCCGGTCGGCGCAGCGGCGGCGCGCGTTTCACGGTGCGGACGCTCGCGCAGTACGCAGCCCACGACTGGGTGCACCACCTGCACGACGTCGGCGGGCCGGCGGCGTGAGCGAGCACCGGCACGGCCCGGGCGAGCACGCGCAGCACGACCCCGACGACCGCGGCGACGACCACCACGAGCACGGTCACGACGAGCACAGTCACGACGAGCACAGTCACGACGAGCACAGTCACGACGAGCACGACGAGCACGGTCACGAGGACCACGGTCACGAGCACGGGCCGGGCGGGACCGGTCACGACCACGACGCCCCGAGCGGGCTGCTCGGCCGGCTGCGGCACCTGGTCGCCCCGCACAGCCACGACGCGGCCGTCTCGATGGACAGCGAGCTCGAGGCCAGTCGCCGCGGGATGCGCGCGCTGCTGGTCTCGTTCGTGGCGCTCGCCGTCACCGCCGCCCTGCAGGCCGTCGTCTACCTGGTCAGCGGCTCGGTCGCGCTGCTCGTCGACACTCTGCACAACGTCGCGGACGCTATGACAGCGCTGCCGATCGCTGTCGCGTTCACGCTCGGCCGCCGGGCGGCGACGCGGCGCTACACCTACGGCTTCGGCCGGGCCGAGGACCTCGCCGGCATCGTGGTGGTCGTGGTCATCGCCGCGTCCGCCGCGCTGGCGGCGTACGAGGCGGTCCGCCGGCTGGCCGACCCGCGCGAGCTCGACCACCTCGGGCTGCTCGCGGCCGCCGGGGTCGTCGGCTTCCTCGGCAACGAGCTGGTCGCGCGGTACCGGATCTCGGTCGGCCGCGAGATCGGCTCGGCCGCGCTGGTCGCCGACGGGCTGCACGCCCGCACCGACGGCTTCACCTCGCTGGGGGTCGTCCTGAGCGCACTCCTCGCGTGGGCCGGGTTCGACCGCGCCGACGCGGTGGTCGGCCTGGTGATCACCCTCGCCGTCCTGGCCGTGCTCCGGGACGCCGCCCGCGACGTCTACCGCCGGCTGATGGACGCCGTCGACCCGGCGCTCGTGGACCTGGTCGAGCAGTCAGCGCGCGGTACCGACGGGGTACGCGACGTGGGCGACGTGCGGATGCGCTGGATCGGGCACCGGCTGCGGGCCGAGCTCGAGATCGTCGTCGACCCAGCGCTCACCGTGGTCGAGGCGCACCAGGTGGCCGAGGCCACCGAGCACCGCCTGCTCCACGACGTCCCCCGGCTGCACGCGGCGCTGGTGCACGCCGACCCGGCCGGCCACCCGCACGACCTCACGGGACACCACCGCTAGGTGTGTGTCTCCACTTGCTCTCGATCGGTGAGCGGATCGTCCACGCCGGGATGGGGCGGTCAGCCACGCTCCGGGTGTGACCGCCGTCACAGCCGACGGGCTCTTCTGTCTCGCCCAAACCTCCGTTTGGCCGAGTCAAGACGGTCCCGTGACCTTCCGACAGTCAGGGTAGGCAGCGAACCCGGACACGTACGGAGCAGTCGACACCATGACGAACACCCGCCACCCGCTGCGACTCGCGAGCGCCGCGCTGACCGCGGTCGCCGGCCTGGTCGCGCCGATGCTGCTGACCACGCTGCCGGCCCAGGCCGCCTCGGTCGAGCAGTACGGCAAGGTCGTCTTCGTCGACGACGGCGACACCATCGACGTCGACATCCGGGGTGACGGCACCAGCAGGCCGGTTCGGGTGCGGTTCATCGGCATCCAGGCGACGGAGCTGCACCGCTACAGCCACACCTTGTCCAAGCTGCGCGGCGAGTGCTGGGGTGTGGATGCCGCCAAGAACATGCACGGCCTCGTCGCGGGCAAGAAGGTGCGGCTGAGCGCCCGCAGTGCGAGCAGCGCTTCGGCGCACAACGTCCGCCCGCGCAGGTTCGTGGCCGTCCGGGTCAACCGCGTCTGGACCGACGTCGGTGCCATGCAGCTCGACGCCGGCCTGGTGCTGCCCGACCTCATCCCGGACGAGTACACCCACAACCTCGACTACGCACGGCGCGCGCAGACCGCCGCGGCGGCCGGCGCCGGCTTCTGGGGCTCGCCGAGCCGCTGTGGCACCGGCCCGTCGCAGGACGACCCGGTCAAGGTCGACGTCAACTGGGACGCCGAGGCCAATGACGGCGAGAACGTCAACGGCGAGTGGGTGGACCTCACCAACCAGGGCGCCAACCCGGTCGACCTGTCGGGCTGGTGGGTCCGCGACGCGGCCTACCGCGGCGAGAAGGCGCACGGCTACACCTTTCCCGCGGGCACCGTGGTCGCGCCCGGTGACCGTCTCCGGCTGAAGGTCGGACACGGCTCCGACGGTGGCGGACTCCTCTACTGGGGACTCGACGTCCCGATCTTCGCCAACGTCACCGCGGGCCGGACCTCCATGGGAGACGGCGCGTGGCTGTTCGAGCCGACGGGCGACCTGCGGGCCTGGTACATGTATCCCTGCCGCGCCGCCTGCTAGGACCCTCCGGAAGCGGCAGGGGCACCAGGTCTGGCACCCTGCGAGGGTGCTCATCACCAACCACGTCCTGTCCGGTGCGGTGATCGGCGCCGTCGCTCCTGACGTGCGCCAGGCCGTCTCGCTCGGCTTCCTCTCGCACTTCGTGCTCGACGGCCTCCCGCACTTCGGTGTCGACGACGAGCACCTCATGAAGGTCGCCGTCCCCGACGGCCTGCTCGGACTGACCGCGATCGCCGTGATCGCCCGCGCCGCACCGCGGGACCGGCTGGTGCCGGTGCTCGCCGGCATCGTCGGGGCCTGCCTGCCGGACCTCGACAAGCCCGGGCGGCAGTTCTTCGGCCGGTCGCCGTTCCCGCGCTGGTTCGACGCGGTGCACGCCCGGATCCAGGACGAGGAGGTGCACCGGTTCACGGTCGAGGTGGCCGCCGCCGCGGTCTTCTCGGTCGCGTTGGTCGCCCTGCTCCCCCGCCGCCCGAAGCCCGCCGCCGACCGGGTCTGACGGCCGCCCCACACCCCCCCGAGTTGATCACGGTCCCGTGATCGTTTCGGGTCGGCAGTGGCGTGCACGCCACGGTTGACCCGAGCTGATCACGGTCCCGTGATCATTTCGGGACCTCCGGAATGAGTGGCGCTAGCGGCCGCGGGTCTCGGCGAGCCGGCCCTCGAGGAACTCCCGCTCGGCGGCGTTGTCCGACAACTCCAGCGCCTCCCGGTAGGCGGCCGCGGCCTCCGTCGCCCGACCCAGCCGGCGCAGCAGGTCCGCACGGGTCGCAGCGAGGTAGCGGTAGCCGGCAAGCCGCCCGTCCGCCGCCAGCCGGTCGACCTCGGCCAGCGCGACCTCGGGCCCGGCCACCTCGGCCAGCACCACGGCGCGGTTGAGCGCCACGACGGGTGACGGCCACTCGCGCAGCAGGGCGTCGTAGAGCGCCAGCATGCGCGGCCAGCGCGTCTCGGCGTACGACGACGCCACCGCGTGCTCGCCCGCGATCGCCGCCTGGACCCCGAACCGGCCCACCCGGCTGTGGTGCAGCTCGCGGAGCAGGTCCAGGCCCTCGACGGTCCCGGCGCGGTCCCAGCGGCTGCGGTCCTGGTCGGCCAGCAGCACCAGCCGGCCGTGGTCGTCGAGGCGGATGGTCCGCCGCGCATCGGTGAGCAGCATGAGCGAGAGCAGCCCGCGCACCTCCGGCTCGTCCGGCATCAGCGCCACGAGCACCCGCGCCAGCTCGAGAGCCCGGTCCACCAGGTCGGTGCGGACCAGCTCGTCACCGGAGGGTGCCGTGTGCCCGGTGGTGAAGACCAGGTGCAGGACGGTCAGCACCGCGTCCAGCCGCTCCGGGAGCTCGGTCGCACCCGGGACCCGGTAGGGGATGTTCGCGGCCGCGATCTTCTTCTTCGCCCGGGTCACCCGGGCGGCCATCGTCGCCTCGGGCACGAGGAACGCGGCGGCGATCTCGGCGGTGGTGAGCCCGCAGAGCAGCCGCAGGGTCAGCGCGACCTGCGCCTCGCGGGCGAGCGCCGGGTGGCAGCAGGTGAAGACCAACCGGAGCCGCTCGTCGGTGAAGACGTCCTCGTCGAGGTCGCCCAGCCCGTCCACCGCGTCCTCCGGCCCGTCGGTCACCCCCGGCTCGACGAGCAGGGGCAGCTTGCGCCGCAGCGTCCGCTCCCGGCGCAGGACGTCGAGCGCACGGCGCCGTGCGGTGGTCGTGAGCCACGCGCCCGGCGAGCGGGGCACCCCATGCCGCCGCCAGGTGTCCAGCGCGGCGCCGTAGGCGTCCTGCACGCACTCCTCGGCCAGGTCGATGCTGCCCGCGACGCGCACGGTCGCGGCGAGGACGAAGCCCCACTCGCGCCGGTGCGCCTCGGCGACCGCCGCCTCGACGTCCCCGGGGGCGTCCGCTGTCACTTCCGGGTGCTGGTCAGGCGTCCGGGAACACCATGACAGGACGCACCTCGACCCCGCCGTACGGCGCCGGGCACAGCTTCGCGATCGCCAGCGCCTGGTCGAGGTCGGCCGCATCGATCAGGTAGTAGCCCCCGAGGGACTCCTTCGTCTCGGCGAACGGGCCGTCGGTGACCGAGTCCCCGCGCACGGTCGTCGCGGTCGCGGTGTGCTGCAGCCCGTTGCCCCCGACGAGCTTTGCGCCCATCTCGGCCACCTGATCGGCGAACCGGCCGTGCGCCTCCATCGCCATCTGCCAGGCAGCCTCGCCGGCCTCGGCGTAGCCCTTCTCGTCCTCGTAGATCAGGATCAGGTACTCGCTCATGTGGGTCTCCCTCTCGTGCCTCGCCCGCGCGCCGGGTGCTCGCCCGTGCTGCCGGCGCCCGGTCCGACTCTGACACCCCTCCGACGGACGGCGCAGCCGCAGATCGACAACGGCGGACGGGATTTTCTCCGGCGACCCCGTGAGCCCCGCGGGTTAGGCTCGGCGGCGGCATGCGCCCCACGACCAGCGACCCGGCGACCGACCAGCAGCCGGCCACCCCGCCGCACCGGGTGATGGTCCCGCTGATCACCTACCCGGACCTGCCGGTCGCCGCGCGCCGCGACGACATCGCGGCGGCCATCCGCGACCACCAGGTGGTGGTCGTCGCCGGCGAGACCGGGTCGGGCAAGACGACCCAGCTGCCGAAGATCTGCCTCGGTCTCGGGCGCGGGCAGGCCGGGCTGATCGGGCACACCCAGCCCCGGCGGATCGCCGCCCGCACCGTGGCGGAACGGATCGCCGAGGAGCTCGCGGTGCCGCTCGGCGGCCTGGTCGGCTACTCCGTGCGGTTCACCGACAAGGCCGGCCCGGACACCGCGGTGCGCCTGATGACCGACGGCATCCTGCTCGCCGAGATCCAGCGGGACCGCGAGCTGCGGCGCTACGACACGATCATCATCGACGAGGCGCACGAGCGCAGCCTCAACATCGACTTCCTGCTGGGCTACCTCAAGCAGCTGCTGCCGCGCCGCCCGGACCTCAAGCTGATCGTCACCTCGGCGACCATCGACACCGCCCGGTTCGCTGCGCACTTCGCCGACGCACCCGTCGTGGAGGTCACCGGCCGCACGTACCCGGTCGAGGTCCGCTACCGCCCGCTGGTCGACCCCGAGCGGCCGGACGACGACGAGAAGGACCAGGTGCAGGGTGTCCTCGAGGCCGTCGACGAGCTGATGGCGGAGGGTCCGGGCGACGCCCTGGTCTTCCTCTCCGGCGAGCGGGAGATCCGCGACACCGCCGACGGCCTGCGGGCGCACCTCGCCCACCGGCGCGAGCAGGTCGACGTCCTCCCCCTCTACGCCCGGCTGTCCGCGGCCGAGCAGCACGCGGTCTTTGCCGCGCACGCGGTACGCCGGGTGGTGCTCGCCACGAACGTCGCGGAGACCTCGCTCACCGTGCCCGGAATCCGCTACGTGGTCGACGCCGGCACCGCGCGGGTGTCGCGCTACAGCCACCGGCTCAAGGTGCAGCGGCTGCCGATCGAGCGGGTCAGCCGCGCCAGTGCCAACCAGCGCGCCGGCCGGTGCGGGCGCACCTCCGACGGCATCTGCGTCCGGCTCTACACCGAGGTCGACTACGACGAGCGGCCCGAGTTCACCGAGCCCGAGATCCTGCGCACCAACCTGGCCTCGGTGATCCTCGCCATGACCGCGCTGGGGCTGGGGGACGTCGCAGCGTTCCCGTTCGTCGAGCCGCCCGACCACCGGCAGGTCAAGGACGGCGTCGCGCTGCTCGAGGAGCTCGGGGCCCTGGACCCGACGACCTCCGGTCCGGTTCGCCGGCTCACGCCGCTCGGCACGAAGCTCGCCAGGCTCCCCGTCGACCCGCGGCTCGGCCGCATGGTGCTGGCCGCCGACCGCAACGGCTGCCTGGCCGACGTCCTGGTCATCACCGCGGCGATGTCGATCCAGGACCCGCGTGAACGTCCCCCCGATCACCAGCAGGCGGCCGACGAGAAGCACCGGCGGTTCGCCGACGACCGCTCCGACTTCCTCGCCTACCGCAACCTGTGGCTGTACCTGCGCCGGCAGCAGAAGGACCTCTCCGGCAGCGCGTTCCGCCGGCTGTGCCGCCAGGAGTTCCTGCACTACCTGCGGATCCGCGAGTGGCAGGACCTCGTCGGCCAGCTGCGACAGGTCTGCCGCTCGATCGGTCTCGACGCGCGGGGCGAGCTGTCGCAGCCGGGCGACGACCCGCAGCCGGTGCACGAGTCGCTGCTGCCCGGGCTGCTGTCGCACGTCGGGCTGTGGGACCCCGAGAAGCGCGAGTACGCCGGCGCGCGGGGCGCCCGGTTCTCCCCGTGGCCGGGATCGGCGCTGTTCAAGAAGCCGCCGCGGTGGGTGATGGCCGGCGAGCTGGTCGAGACGTCAAGGCTGTGGGGCCGCGACCTCGGCCGGGTCGAGCCGGAGTGGGTCGAGCCGCTCGCCGAGCACGTCGTGAAGCGCAGCTGGAGCGAGCCGCACTGGTCGGCGAAGAGCAGCGCCGCGATGGCGTACGAGAAGGTGCTGCTCTACGGCGTCCCCCTGGTGGCGCAGCGCCGGGTGGCGTACGGCCGGATCGACCCGGTCGTCTCCCGCGACCTGTTCATCCGGCACGCGCTGGTGCTGGGCGAGTGGCGCACCCACCACGAGTTTTTCCACGACAACCGTGAGCTGCTCGAGAGCGTCGAGGACCTCGAGCACCGCGCGCGACGGCGCGACATCCTGGTCGACGACGAGACGCTGGTGGAGTTTTACGACGAGCGGGTCCCGGCCGAGGTCGTGTCCGGGCGGCACTTCGACGCGTGGTGGAAGAAGGCGCGGCGGGCACGGCCGGACCTGCTCACGTTCGACCCTGCGATGCTGGTGCGAGACGAGGCCGGCCGGGTGAGCACTGCGGACTACCCGGACGCGTGGGTGCACGACGACCTGCGCCTGCCACTGACCTACCAGTTCGAGCCGGGCACTGCCGCCGACGGCGTGACGGTGCACGTGCCGGTGGCGGTCCTCAACCGGCTCGGAGCCGCGCGCTTCGACTGGCAGGTCCCGGGGCTGCGGCTCGACCTCGCGACTGCCCTGGTGCGGTCGCTGCCCAAGGCGCTGCGGAAGGCCTTCGTCCCCGCTCCGGACAGCGCCGCCGCTGCCCTGAGCCGGATCGGGCCGGACCCTCTCGACGAACCTTTCACCGACGCGCTGGGCCGCGAGCTGCGCGACGCGACCGGTGTCGAGGTCCGCCACGACGAGTGGGACCTCGACAAGGTGCCGCACCACCTCCTGGTGACCGTGCGGGTCGAACGCGAGGACGGTTCGGTCGCGGCGGAGGGCAAGGACCTCGACGTCCTGCGCCGGCAGCTGGCGCCGGCGGTGCGCGAGACCGTGTCCCGCGCCGCGGTCGACGTCGAGCTCACCGGCCTGACGGCGTGGTCGTTCGGCGAGCTGCCGACGACCTTCTCCCGCGACGTCGGCGGCCGCACCGTCGAGGGCTTTCCCGCCCTGGTCGACGAGGGGCCGTCGGTCGCGCTGCGCGTGCTCGGCTCGCCGGTCGAGGCGGCCGCGGCGACCCGGGCCGGCGTACGGCGGCTGCTCGCCCTCAGCCTGCCGTCACCGGTCAAGGGTGTCGTGACCCGGCTGGACAACGCGAGCAAGCTGGCGCTGGGCGACAACCCCTACGGCTCGGTCCCCGCACTGCTCGACGACTGCGTCACGGCCGCGCTCGACCAGCTCGTCAACCGGCACGGCGGGCCGCCCGCCGACGCGGTCGGCTTCGACCGGCTGCTCGACGCGGTGCGCGCCGACCTGCCCGACGCGACGTACGACGTGGTCCGCACCGTGTCGAGGGTGCTCGCCGCCGCCAGTGACGTCACCCGGCGGGCCGGAGGCAGCACCGCAGCCGCAGCCCTTCCCTCGCTGCTGGACGTGCGCGCCCACGTCGCCCGGCTGGTGCGCCCCGGCTTCGTCACAGCCACCGGCGCCGACCGGCTCGAGGACGTGGTGCGCTACCTGACCGCCGACCAGCGGCGCCTGGAGCTGCTCGCGACAGCGCCCGGCCGGGACCGCGAGCGGCTCGGCCGGGTCGAGCAGGTCGAGCAGGAGCACGCCCGCTGGCTCGGCGGGCTGCGGCCGGAGCGGCGCACCCTGGCCGCCGTGCGCGAGGTGGCCTGGCTGCTCGAGGAGCTGCGGGTCAGCGTCTTCGCCCAGCAGCTCGGCACGCCGCACCCGGTGTCGGAGAAGCGGATCTACAAGGCGATGGACGCCGCCGTCGCCTGACCCATGAGGCCCGCTCCGGAGACGCTGAGGGTCGCCTGCCACTCGCGTGCAACCATCCGCGGCCCTGCCGTCGTCTTGTAGTCCGGACGTCCACCGACCACACACCCGCCCCACGGCCTGCCCGGCAGGCCCGAAGGAGACGACCATGAACACGACCTCTCGGTCGGCGGTCGCGGTGGCAACCTTTGCCCTGTCGACCGCACCCCTGCTGCTCGCCGTCCCGGCGGCAGCCGACACCCCAGGCGGCACCAAGGATGGCATCAGGTACGACGAGCGCCAGACGCCCGGCGTCGATCAAGAGTCGAAGGCGCACATCGAGCAGCGTGAGCGCGGCCAGCGCGCGGGAACGGGCTCCGGCGGCGCCGTCCAGACGCCGACGTCCCCCTCGTCCTCGTCCGGCGGGGCCGGAGCCACCGCGTGGCGGCTCGCGCTGAGCGCGGCCCTCGGAGCCGGGCTGACCGGCGGCATCGTGGTCGCCTCGCGCGAGGTGAGCCAGCGTCGCCAGGCGGTCGCGCACTAGCGCGCGACGGAGCACGATCGAGCCGCAGGACCCACACGGGAGCAGCGGTACCGAATGAAGGCACTGGAGGACGGCGAGTTCCGTGGGTTCGTCGCGGCCCGCGGGCACGCCCTCCTCCGCACCGCCTACCTGCTCACGGTTGACCAGCAGCTCGCGGAGGACCTGGTGCAGACCGCCCTGGAGAAGACCGTCCGGCACTGGGACTCCATCAGCGACTCCGCCGCGGTCGAGTCCTACGTCCGGCGCACGATGTACCACGAGCAGGTCTCGACCTGGCGACGTCGCCGCGTCCGCGAGAACCTCTCCGCCACCGTCCCGGAGCCGCGGCGGGCACCCGACTCGACCGGCGCGATCGACTCCGTCGGACTCCGGCTCGCGCTGCGCGACGCCCTGATGGAGCTCGGTCGCCGGCAGCGGACGGTCCTTGTCCTGCGGTACTTCGAGGACCTCACCGAGCAGCAGGTCGCCGACGAGCTGGGGATCACCGTGGGGGCCGTGAAGAGCCAGGCCCACCGGGCACTGGCTCACCTCCGTGCGGTCTGCGGCGACCTCGTGACCGGCGCGGGAGGTGAGCACCCGTGACGACACCCGTCGAGGACCTCCTGCGCGCCACGCTGCACGACCTGGCCGATCAGGCCCATCCCGCTCCGTTCCTGATCCGACTGGATGCCGGGTCGGCTCGGACCGCGCGGCGGCGACGCCGCGCACTGGTCGCCGTTGCCACCTCGATCGCGCTCATCGTCGCCGCCGGGTTCGTCCTGCGGCTCCGCACCGATCCGGCCACCATCATCGAGCCGGTCGTGCGCCCACCCAAGGTCCTCTCCGTGTCCGACGTCGAGAGCGGGAGCCCGGGCCGAGCGGACTTCAGTCTCCAGCTGGCGGCGGGTCCGGGCGGGGATGACCGCCCCTGGTCGACGTACGTCGTGCCGCCTGGCCAGAGCACTGCGGTGCGGCTGCCCTTCACCGCGAGAGTCCCGTCGGCGTGGTCGGAGATGCTCTCGGCGGACGGGACCCGCTACGTCTGGCAGAACGACACCTGGCTGGACCCGCGGCTGGAGATCATCGACCTCCGGAACGGCCGATCCGACGAGGTCGGGGGGTTCCTCGGCTACTGCCCCGAGCTGAGCCCCGACAACAGGACGGTCGCCGCGTTCACGGACGCCGAGGTCGTGCTCGTAGACGTGGCGCCGGGCACCGCCTCGGCACTTCCGCAGGTCACCGCGAAGATCAGCCGGGTCGTCGACGAACCCTGCGGCGGCGCGCTCGCGTGGTCCCCGAGCGGTGATCGTCTCGCCGCGCGGGTGGCCGGCGGGACCTCGCTCGTCGACCGCAGCGGCGACCTCGTGCTCCGCGTCGACGGGCTGGTGCCGACCAACGGCTCGATGTCCTGGTCGCCGGACGGGCCGAGCATCCTGGTCTACGACGGCGACCGGTCTCGGTTCCAAACCGTCCGCTCCGACGACGGAGGCGTGGCGCCGCTCAGGACGCCCGCCGGCGCCGTGCGCCCGCTCGGCTGGGCGGGTTCGCGCATCGTCTGGCTTGCGGGTGCCTACGGGGACCAGAACCTGATCAGCACCGACCGGGACGGACGGGGCGCCCGGACCTGGATGCGCTTCGACGTCGGCGAGCTGCCCGTGAGGAACGTGCACTGGTCGGTCGACCTGCGAGGCACGGCAAGGGAGTAGCCGGGCCGACGACCCTGACCGCGAGCCGGCCACTAGGTCACGGCGGCGGGACTACCGTGCGGTCATGGCGACCGCAGACCTCTGGCCCCTCACACACCGCGAGCGCGAGCGCTTTGCCGACCTTCTTGCGGCGCTGCGTCCCGACGAGTGGGCCGAGCCGTCGCTGGTCGACGGCTGGACCGTGAAGGACGTCGTGGCTCACTGCCTGGCGACCGCGTACATGACGCCGGGGGCGTTCGCCCTGGGGATGGCCAGCACCGGCTTCCGGTTCCACGCGCTGTCCGAGAAGAACATCAGGAAGCACGGCGCCGGCAGCCCGGCCGAGCTCGTGGCCCGGACCCGGGAGTCGGCCGACCGGAGGACCGCGCCGCCCGGGCCGGCTCAGGTCCCCCTGACGGAAGTCGTCGTGCACTCCGAGGACGTCGCCCGCGCGCTCGGCCGGACCGTCGACCGCGCCCCGGAGGCGCTGGTGGCGAGCCTGGACTTCTACGTCCGGGCCCAGCCCCTCATCGGCGGCCGTGAGCGGGCGAAGGGTGTGCACCTGGTGGCGACCGACATCGGCTGGGAGCACGGCGCCGGCTCGACGGTCTCCGGCCCCGCCATGGCGCTGCTGCTGGCGCTGTCCGGCCGGCGCGCCGGGTTGGGAGACCTGTCGGGCGACGGCCTGCCGGCGCTCACGACCCGGATGCCCTGACGCGGCTCCGAACCGGACTATCAGCCGGCCGCTGAGGCGGCGTCGGCCGCCGCGGCGTCCAGCGGCTGGGTGCGGCGCGGCACCAGCCAGAGCGCGAGCGCCCCGGCGACAGCGGCGACCACGACGCCGAGGAACACGTGGTGCGAAGCGTCGTAGAGCGCCGACCGCACGAACGCCTCGGCGGCACCGCTCAGCCTGCCGTCGAGGGCCAGCCGCTCGGCGTCGGCGCTGTCGGGCAGCGAGCCCGCGACGGAGGCGGGCGGGCCGGCCAGCCGGTCGGACAGCGTCGCGTTCGCGATCGCACCGAAGACCGCGACACCCACGGCGCTGCCCAGGTTGCGGGAGAACATGTTGGTGCCGGTGACCACACCACGCCGCTGCCAGTCGACGACCGACTGGACCGCGACGATCGTGGGCGCGGACCAGAGACCGAGGCCCACGCCCACCACGAAGCAGGCGATCGCGACGGCGAGCACCGACGAGTCGGCGGCCAACAGCGCGACCAGGACGGTGCCCGCGACGGCCACCACGCCCCCGATCAGGGCAGTGTCCCGGAACCCGATGCGCAGGTAGAGCCGCCCCGAGAGCGCCGCGGCGATCGGCCAGCCCAGCGTCATCGCGGCCAGCGCGAAGCCGGCGACCAGCGCCCCGGTGCCGAGCACGCCCTGGGCGTACGTCGGCACGTAGGAGCTGAGCCCGATCAGCGTCACGCCGATCGCCATCGACGCGAGGTTGCCGCCGACGAGCACCCGGTGGCTGAAGACCCACAGCGGGAGCACCGGCTCGGCCGCCTGACGCTCGACGAGCACGAAGGCCACCAGTGAGCCGGCGCCGACGACGAAGACCGCGACGCCGGTCGCCGAGCCCCAGCCCCAGGCGACGCCGCCCTCGAGCAGGCCGAGGATGACCAGGCTGCAGCCGGCGGTCAGCAGCGCTGCCCCGAGGACGTCGAAGTCGTGCTTGCGGCGCTCGACCTGCTCGTGGAAGGAGCGCCAGAGCATCCAGACCGTGACGGCGCCGACGGGCAGGTTGATGAAGAAGATCCAGCGCCAGCTGAGGTACTCGGAGAACACCCCGCCCAGGGTCGGGCCGATGACGGACGACAGTCCCCAGACGCTGGCTACGTAGCCCTGCACCCGGGCCCGCTCCGGCACCGAGTAGAGGTCGCCGATGATCGTGATGGTCACGGGCAGCACAGCGCCGGCGCCGATGCCCTGCACGGCGCGCGCCACGATCAGCGTGGGCATGCTCCACGCGACCCCGCACAGCACCGAGCCGAGCAGGAAGATGCCGATGCCCAGGAAGAGCACCGGCTTGCGGCCGATGACGTCGGAGGCCTTGCCGTACAGCGGCGTCGTCACGGCCTGGGTGAGCAGGTAGATCGAGAACAGCCAGGGGAACTGCGTGAACCCGCCGACGTCCCGGACGATCGAGGGCACGGCGGTGGCGATGATCGTGGCGTCGAGCGCCACCAGCGCGGTGGCCAGCATCACCCCGATGAGCACCGGACCGCGTTCCGAGCGGAAGCCGATGCCGGCCGGCTTCTCCGGCGCGCCGGCCTCGGGGGTGTCTCCGGTGGTCGTCATCCCACGTGCCAACCCACGAGGCGCCGGATCCCTTCCCGGCTCCGGGCGGCGGCCCCGTCAGTCGCCGGGCTCGCGGCCGAGCGCCGCGTCCATCTGGGTGTTGAAGCGGCCGAGCAGCTCCGCGAACGTGGCCACCTCGGACTCCGGCCAGCGGTCCAGCTGCTCGCGCACCAGGCGACGGCGGCCGTCGCGCGCCTGGGCCAGACGCTTGCGTCCCTCACCGGTCACCACCAGGAGCTGCGCCCGGCCGTCGTCCGGGTCCGGCTCGCGGGCCACCAGGGCGGTGCGCTCCAGCAGCTGGACCTGCCGGCTGATGGCGCCCTTGTCGATGCCGAAGTAGTCGGACAGGTCGCTGGCGCGCACCGCGCCGAGCTCGTCGACGCGCGACAGGAGTGCGTACGCCGCCGGCTGGAGGTCCGGGTGCACCTCCGTCGCGACATCACGGTTCCAGGCGCGGGCCCGCCGCAGCAGGACTGCCAGCTCGCGCTCCACCTCGCCGTACGACGCCACGGGGCCAGCCTGTCATCCACGAGGGGCCGGGGCCACGACCTCGCTGTCCGCAGGCATCTCGAGGTCGAGCGTCTGCCGCCGCGTCCTCCCTCACGGCGTGGATCACGTGGACGTGATCAACGGCCACCGGACGTGGTGATCTCACCGGGCCCGGTCGTCGTTCGCCGCAGACCGTCGGTCGCGCTCGAACCCGGGCTCAGGCATCGAGGTGTCACCGTGATGAAGAACTCGGGGGTCGAGGAAAGGCGGCGGGGGAGCGGCCTGCCAGGGCAGCACCCTCCGGCGTCGGGCAGGATGGCTGCTCCCATGTCGCCGACTCCCCTGCTCGCCCGGCTGCCAGACGCCGACGGTCCCGATGCGGCGTTCGACGCGTTCGCGAGCTGGGCGTCCGGAGCGGGCCTGGACCTCTACCCGGCGCAGACCGAGGCGCTGATCGAGCTGGTCTCCGGCAGCAACGTCGTGCTGGCGACCCCGACCGGCTCCGGCAAGAGCCTGGTCGCGACCGGAGCCATCTTCGCGGCGTACGCCGAGGGCCGGCGGGCCGTCTGGACGGCCCCCATCAAGGCGCTGGTGTCGGAGAAGTTCTTCGCACTCATCGACGTCTTCGGCGCGGAGAACGTCGGCATGCTGACGGGAGACGCAGCGGTGAACCCGGACGCGCCGATCCTCACCGCCACCGCCGAGGTGGTCGCCAACTACGCGCTGCGGGACGGGCCGGCGTCGGACCTCGGGCTCGTCGTGATGGACGAGTTCCACTACTACTCCGACCCCGAGCGCGGCTGGGCCTGGCAGGTGCCGCTGCTCGAGCTCACCCGCGCGCAGTTCCTGCTCATGTCGGCCACCCTCGGCGACGTCACCTTCTTCCGCGACGACCTCGCCCGGCGCACCGGGCGCACGACCGCCGTCGTCGAGTCGGTCGACCGGCCGGTGCCGCTGTCGTACTACTACGCCAAGACCCCTGTGCACGAGACGCTCGAGGAGCTGCTCAGCACCGACCGCGCACCCGTCTACGTCGTGCACCCCACCCAGGCCGGGGCGCTGGAGCGCGCCCAGGCGCTGACGAGCATCAACGTCGCGAGCCGCGCGCAGCGCGACGAGATCGCGGCTGCGCTCGGCGCCTTCCGGTTCCGGTCCGGCTTCGGGAGCACGCTGTCGCGGCTGGTGCGGCACGGCGTCGGCGTACATCACGCCGGCCTGCTCCCCCGCTACCGGCGGCTGGTCGAGACGCTGGCCCAGGCCGGGCTGCTCAAGGTCGTGTGCGGCACCGACACCCTCGGCGTCGGCATCAACGTGCCGATCCGCACCGTGCTCATGACGTCGCTGTCGAAGTACGACGGCCACCGGGTGCGGCACCTCACGGCCCGAGAGTTCCACCAGGTCGCCGGCCGGGCCGGCCGCGCCGGCTACGACACGGCCGGGACCGTCGTGGTGCAGGCACCTGACCACGACGTCGAGAACGAGCGGCGACGGCTCAAGGCCGGCGACGACCCGAAGAAGCTCAAGAAGCTGGTCCGCACGAAGGCGCCCGAAGGCTTCGTGTCCTGGGGCGAGCCGACCTTCGAGCGGCTGGTGGCCGCTCCCCCGGAGCAGCTGCGGTCCAGCTTCCGCGTCACCCACGCCATGCTGCTCAACGTCCTGGCCCGGCCGGGCGACCCCTACCTCGCGATGCGGCACCTGCTCGAGGACAACCACGAGCCGCGGGCCGAGCAGCGGGGGCACATCCTGCACGCGATCGCGATCTTCCGCGCACTGGTCGCCGGCGGCGTGGTGCAACGCGTCGACCCTCCGGAGCCGGACGGCAGACGCTGGGCGCTCACCGTCGACCTGCAGCCTGACTTCGCCCTCAACCAGCCGCTCTCACCGTTCGCCGTGGCTGCGCTGGACCTGCTCGACCGGGAGTCACCGACGTACCCGTTGGACGTGCTGTCGGTGGTGGAGTCGACGGTCGAGGACCCGCGACAGGTCGTGGCGGCTCAGCGCAGCAAGGCGCGCGGTGAGGCGGTGGCTGCGATGAAGGCCGAGGGCATCGAGTACGAGGAGCGGATGGAGCTGCTCGAGGACGTTACCTACCCACAGCCGCTTGCCGAGCTGCTCGGGCACGCCTACGACGCCTACCGCCAGGGCCACCCGTGGGTGTCCGACTACGAGCTCAAGCCGAAGTCGGTGGCCCGCGACATGAGCGAGCGGGCCATGACGTTCACCGAGTACGTCGGCTTCTACAACCTCGCCCGGTCCGAGGGACTCGTGCTGCGCTACCTCGCTGACTCCTACAAGGCGCTGCGCCAGACGGTGCCGGACTCCGCGCGCACCGAGGAGCTGCGGGACCTCACCGAGTGGCTCGGCGAGCTGGTACGGCAGGTCGACTCCAGCCTGCTCGACGAGTGGGAGCGGCTGACGTCACCCGGCGAAGACGTCGACGAGCGCGCCCTGGTGCGCGACGACAAGCCGCCGGCCGTCACGTCCAACACGCGGGCCTTCCGGGTGCTGGTCCGCAACGCGATGTTCCGCCGGGTCGAGCTGGCCGCGCTGCGCCGCTACGACCTGCTCGGCGAGCTGGACGCCGAGGCCGGAATCGACGCCGACACGTGGGCGGAGGCGATGGCCGGCTACTGGGCGGACCACGACACGCTGTCCACCGACGCGGATGCCCGCGGGCCGGCGCTGCTGCGGGTCGCCGAGGGGGCGTCGGCGTGGACGGTGCGCCAGACCTTCCACGACCCCGCCGGCGACCACGACTGGGGCATCTCGGCCCGGGTCGACCTCGCCGCGTCGGACGAGGCGGGTGCTGCCGTCGTCACGGTCACCGCCGTCGACCGTCTCGACGGCGCGTGGATCGCCGACGAGCCGGACGGCCTCGACGCCTGACGCCGGGACCTCCGTCGGTGCATGATCGGGAGGTGGCCGACGGGACCGTGCGGGTGTGGCACGACGAGCTGGGCTGGGGCGTGCTCGACGCCCACGAGACGCCCGGCGGCTGCTGGGCGCACTTCTCGCAGCTCGTCATGCCGGGCTATGCCGCACTCACTCCCGGCCAGCCCGTCTCGTTCAGGTACGAGGAAGCAGACCAGGGCGGCTTCTCCTACCGCGCCGTCTCGGTCCGGCCCGACGGCGTCGACCCGTCGTACGTCCCCGACCCGCCGACAGACAGCGAGGCGTACCGCAGCACGCTGACGATCACCGCGGACGAGCCCGCCAGCTGATGCCGGCCGTCGGAGCGACCCATCAGCCGGTGCGGAGGCCGCCGTTGCTGTAGAGCAGCTGCCCGTTGATCCAGGCTCCCTGGTCGGAGAGCAGGAAGCGGACCAGGTTCGCCGTGTCGTCGGGAGTGCCCAGCCGCCCGGCGGGCGTCTCAGCGACGCCGAGCGCCCGGATCTCGTCGGCCATCCACCCGGTGTCGATGGGTCCGGGGTTGATGACGTTGGCCCGCACCCGGAGGTCCGACAGCTCGGAGGCCGCTGCGATGACGAGGCGGTCGAGGGCGCCCTTGCTCGCGCCGTACGGCGTGTTGTTCGCCGTGTGGTCGCTGGTGAGCGCGACGATCCGGCCACGCACGGCGTCGTCGCCCACGACGTCGGGCAACTGCTCGGCGAACGCCTTGATGAGCAGCCAGGTGGCGCGGGCGTTGACGTCGAAGTGCCGGTCCCAGCTCTCGACGGTGGTGGTCCGGATCGAGCTGTCGACGGACTCGCAGTGAGACATCACCAGGCCGGTGAGCGGTCCGAGCCGCTCTGCCGCGGACCTGACGAGCTGCTGGGGCACCTCGGGGTCGGCGAGGTCGCCGGGGAGCAGGACGACCCTGCGCCCCAGGGCGCGGCACTGCTCGGCGACCATCTCCGGGTCGTCGGGTGAGCGTTCGTACCCGAGCCGGTCGTCGTAGGGCGTCCAGTACGCCAGCGCGAGGTCCCAGCCGTCCCGGGCCAGCCCGAGAGCCAGGCCGGTCCCGATCGAGCGCTCTCGGCCGACACCGGTCACCAGAGCAGTGCGCACCTCCATGGCCATCCGGACATGGTCACAAACGTGCGCCGCCGACCTCCACCCGGGACGCCCCACCGACCAGAGTGAACCCACCGCGCGCCCGCTCGGTGCGACACCAAGTCCCGTGAGGAGTCGATGCGGCCGGTGACGCAGTCCGTTGGCGCGGCCACCGTGCGTCGTGATGGCACCTTCGCGACAACGGCCGAGGCGCCGAAGGTGGTGTCACCCGGAGGGGCGAGCTGACGCGTCGACATTGATGGTGAGCGGACCGGTGCCGGAACGGGCGACCACCTCTTGCGAAGGGGTCGACCCCGGATTGATCTCTCGGTGCACGACGTGTCGGGCGATGTGGACGAAGTCACCGGGTCCGGCGTCGACGGCCCGGGCGCCGCCGGGGCCGAACTCGATGCGAACGGTGCCGTCGACGACGTAGACGGAGGTGTCGTGGTCGCCGTGGTGGTGCCAGCCGGACGTCACTCCGGGGTCAGTGCGCACCAGCCCAGACCAGAGTCCGTGGACGTCGATGGCTTGCTCGCGCACCTTGCCCGGTGTCGGGTCAGCGACGCGACGGTCCGCGGGATGGAAACACGTGACCTCGTCCGGGTCGCTCATCGCACTGTCACTCCCTTGTCGGTGCTTGCCAGGCTATGCCGCTGGTGCTGGTCGGTGGGAGGGCCGACCTCGGGCGCGATCGCTCACCAGGGGACAGGGAGGCCGTGGATCGTGGGCCGAGCCCGCCCGCCGCAGCAGCGCGGGGTCGCTGTGCAGCCGTGGGCGGGACTCCCACCGGCGACGACGCGAGGGAGCTGGAGCGCCGCCGTGGGGCGCGGGTACGCCCTCGCGCATGTCGCGAAGAGTGTGGCCGAGAAGTGCTTGAGTCGGCACCTAGCGGCCCGCGCTGGCGAACGTCCATGGCTCGGCCACCCGCTGGACGCGTCCCCGGGCTAGCGATCGACTCGGGCACCTACCGAGAGTCCCCGCCAGCCGCTACCGGCGAAACTGTGGTTCAGTCGGGCTACAAGGAGACGGAGGCCGAGATGCTGACATCACTTCTGGCGGTCATCGTGGACTGCCGCGAGCCCCGCCCTCAGGCGGACTTCTGGGCAACGGTCCTCGCAAGCAAAGTGACTACGCGCAACGATGATGAGTTCCTCGTCGGCGATCCGGCAGGGCCGGGTACTCCGTTGTACTTCATGAAGGTTCCCGAACCGAAGGTCGGCAAGAACCGGTTGCACGTGGACCTGGTGACCGAGGGAACCTTGGAGGACGAGGTGACCCCCCTCACCGGACTGGGCGCACGGTTGATCGAGGTGCGGCAGGATCCGGACTCGATGGACAACCCGGACACCTGGGCTGTCCTGGAGGATCCCGAGGGCAACGTGTTCTGCACCAGCAGCTCAGCGACCATCACCGGCTGGGACTAAGACCTACGTCATCGCGTCCCCGGTCCGTCGCCGCAGAAGTGCAGTGCTTCGCACCGGGCCGCCCGACCTGGGGAACCTCGTCCATCGCCGAGGCACCCGCCCAATGCATCCGGCGGTACCGATCAGTACCGGTACTACCGGGCACTGTTCTGTGACCCACGTCCCGAGATCCGGTCGTTGGGGTCAGCATGGTTTCTCACATCCGGGGAGCGGGTCATCGGTGCTCGGCGTGACGATGAGCGCCATTGACCGGGCACGTGACCATTGATCAGCGTGGGCGCCCGGATTAGCCTCCACGTTGATCGATGGAGGGAGATGGCGATGGGCGACAACCCCGAGACTGCCGTTCTCGCTGGAGGCTGCGCCTGGATCATGCAGCAACTTCTGCGCCACCCCGAAGGGGTCATCTCCACTCGGACTGGATTCATGGGCGGCGAGAACGACAATCCGACCGAGGAGAACAACATCGGTCATGCCGAGGTCGTTGAAGTGATCTTCGATCCGGTGCGGCTCTCGTATCGAGGTCTACTGGAGGTGTTCTTCCAGGTTCACCGGGCCGACCTTGATGTAGGCATCGTTGGTTCGCAGTATCGCTCCGAAATCCTCTGCACCAGCCCGGAGCAGCGGAGAGTGGCCGAGGAGATGCTGCGCGACGTCGACGCTTCCGACCATTGGCCGGGCAAGACGGTGACCACCATCAGCGAGGCCGTCGTGTTCTGGGAGATGGGACCTGAGGATCAGGATTACTTCCTGCGGTTCCCGAAGGACTGCAAACCCCCATTCCCTCGGCAGGACGACACATCCGAGAACCTCGCCGCGTTTGCCTAGCCGTTGACGGCTGTACGAGGCTCCTTGGTTGATACGAACGCTCGCTGCGCGGCGAGCAAGCGTCCCCGCATGCCGCGATGAGTGCTCGGGAGCGGCCGCTACCGGGCACTCGACCAGCGGCATGATCGTGAGTTGCGTGGTCAATAACCCTCGACAGCTGGCCAGACCGAGCCCTCCGCGGTCCGGGATAGCGCTGGAGAGGCGTTGCGTCGTCCATGGTGCTCGGCCCGGACCGGTACCGGGCGAGAACCCGCCGCCGTGCCAGCCCGTGCTCACCGAGTGATCCACGGTTCAGGTGCGCAGGATGGTCAGTGGCCGCCAGGCGGGGCGGGGGACCTGGTCGGGGTCGACCCATCTCGGTGGGGTGAAGACCGGGAGCCGGTCGAGGCCGAGGTGCACGGTCCAGCCGTCGTGGTGCACGACCTGGTGGTGGTGCGCGCACAACAGGACCAGGTTGTCGAGCTTGGTCGGGCCGCCGTGGGCCCAGTGCCAGATGTGGTGGGCGTGGCACCAGCGGGCCGGGCGGCCGCAGCCGGTGAACGCGCAGCCGCCGTCGCGCACGATCAGCGCGCGGCGCATCGCGGCGGGCACGACCCGGGACCGGCGCCCGATGTCGAGCAGGGCGCCGGCGGAGTCGACGATCGCGGCCACCAGCCAGCCGTCGCAGCCCAGCCGGCGGGTGGTCTCCGGGGACAGCGGGGTGCCGTCCTCCAGGAACGCGGCGTCCTCCCGCAGCCCTCCACCGGGTCGCAGACTCCCCCGACATCGTCGTGCTCGGCTCGGTTGGTGGGCCGGTCGCCGTGGTGGTCGCCGTGGTGGTCGCTGCTGTGGCTGGTGCGGGTCTGCAGGTGGCCGGGGGTGGTGACCACGGTCATCGTGACGGCCTCGCCGCCGGTCTCCGGCATCTGGTCGCTGGTCAGCCCCCAGCACACCAGCAGCATCAACGCGTCGGCGCGGCGCTTCTCCGGCGACCGTGGGTCCGGCTCCCCGTCCGGTCCGGGCCTCGGGCCGGCGAGCACCTCCAGGGCGGCGTCCAGGGTGGCGCCGTTCTCCGGGGTGAACCGGCCGGTGACCCGGCGTCCGCCGTACACGTCGTGGGTGACGGTGAACGCCTCCGCCTGCGCGCGCCGGGCCTCCTCCCGCTCCAGGTCGGCACCGCGGGCCGGGTCCAGGCGCTCCAGCAGGTGCCGGCCCAGGGTCGCCACCGCCGCCGCGTCATAGCGGCGGGCCTGGTCGACCAGGAACGCCTCACCCCGCGCCCTGGTCGCCGCGTCCACCCCGACGGGCAGGCTCGCCAACGTGCCGGCCACCACCCGCGCCGACTCGTGGGACACCTGACCGGCCGCCAACGCCGCAGCCAACGCGGGCAGGTCCCGGTCCAGCTCGCCGGCCAGCCGGACCTCGGCGTGCGCGATCGCCGGCCGCTGCCGGCAGCAGCCCCGCAGCCACGCCGCGGTCGAGGACGCACCCGCGCGCACCGCCGCCCCGCGACCGTCGATCTCCCGGGTCAGCCCCAGCACCACCGCGTCCAACCGGCCCCGGGTCGCCTCGGCATCGACCCGCACCGCCAACAGCTCCCGGTCGGACATCGACCACACGTTGGCCGCCGCCAGCGCCTCGACCCCGGCATCCACCACCGACAACGCGCTCACCGCCGGGTGCCCCAGCTGGGTCACCGCCGATCCGGTGCCGGTGCGGTCGTCCTCCATGAGCCGAACCTACGACCTACCCCGGACACAACCCCACCACCCACCCGACAGCCGGGAACCATTGCCCCACAACAGGATCCGTCGTCCACAGACCATCGTCACCCAACCGTGCTGTGAAAAAGAACTACACCGTCCCGGACGCACTGCAGGGCACACCGGAGTACCGCGGCGCCCGTGCGGGGGCGGGCTCGTCAGCCCAGGCGAACCAGCTTCGCGTTCGCGGCTGCACCGACGCGATGGTCGGGTCGATCTCGTAGGTCGCGGCCTGGCCGTTGATCCGCCACACGATTAGAGACACCGCGGTACCGCGACGGGGTCACGCCGAGCCACTCGAACGTGCCCTCATCAGCGTTCTTGTCGCTCTTGAACACGAACGAGCAGTACGCGCCGCGGCCGGCCCGGACCTCGACCCGACGAGTCTTGTCGGTGAAGAGCAGTGCGCCCCCGGCGGGAACGTTGTCACCGGTGTGTGAACACCAGCTCCTGACCTCGCGGTACGCCGCCTTCGCATCGGCCGCGTCGGCGAAGGTCAGGACGACGTTCGGGGCCAGGCCGCCGGGGATGGCGAAGTCGCGACGCCCCCGGTCCTCGAAGCCGAGGGCCTTGAGCGACGACGGCTGGGCCGAGCTGGCCCGGCGGTGCCGGGTGGCGACCCGGGCCCAGTCCTGCTCCTGGTTCGGGACCGGCATCTGGCGGGGGCGAAGCAGCGAGTCGTTCGGGTCGACAGTGTTCGTGGCCACGTGTGTGACCCCCTGGTCCGCGAGCGCAGGTACGGCGGCGGTGACGGCACCCGCACCGACAGCGGTGGTCACGAGAAGGGTCGCGGCGAGCGATGCGGAGCGGTGGGTGCGAGTGATCGTGCGGGACGTCTCGGTCTCCTCTGTGGCCCGGGCGGGCCCTTCTCGCCCAGGCCTGTCCCGGACGCTTCACAGGGTGATGACCCCGCGACCGCACCGTCGGGTTGCACCGTTGCCGCCGTGCCCCCGACAGCCGCATCGCGGGCCGGGCTCGGTCCCGACGTCAGCGAGCGTCGACGTCGCCCCACCCGTGCCACCGCTCGACCTCGACCAGCGCACTGACCCGACCCCGCTCGCGGTCGGGGTAGTCCCGACCTCGGTAGTGCCGCGACAGTGCGTCGATGTCGGCGTGCCCCTCGTCGTCGTACATCTCGACGGCCCGGCCGACGATGCTGACGTGGGTGTACCAGTCCCCGTCGGCCAGGACGGTCAGGGAGACGCGCGGGTCGCCGCGCAAGTGGTCGAGCCGCTTGCGTCCCTGGTCCATGTTCACCAGCACCCGGTCACCGCGCATCAGGTACCACGTCGCGACCGACACGGGCTGGCCGTCGGCCCGCAAGGTCGTCACGACGCACGGGTTCGGTGCGGCGAGCAGCTCGCGGACGTCGTCGGGGAACGGAAGCGTGGCCAAGGAGTCCTCCAGGTGCGGGTCGGTGCGAACGTGCTGCCTCTACCCGTGGAGCCGGTCGGGACCCGCTCGGTCTCAGAGGAAGCGGGTGGGGTCGAACTCGTCGATCGGGATGATGCGGACCCGCGGCAGGACGCCGGTGAAGCACCGCACGTCGTCCTCGAGGTCGAAGACCTCCAGCCCGCGCTCGGTGAGCTCGGCGAACTTGAGGTTGACGAACTCCCGGAAGCCGAGCAGGCCGACCCGACGGTCCCCGCCGAGCAGCGCCTCGACCTGCGGGAGGAAGTCGCCGTCGTGGCTGGCCAGCAGCACGTCGCCCGGCAGGTCCTGGATCGCCTCCAGCGTGCGCTGCACGGCGATGTCGACGACCTTCTGGCCGGGGTCGCCGGACAGCGGGATCGGCCGGTACTGCATCGCCAGCAGCGCCGAGACGAACGGCATCGGCACGTGCCCGTTGGTGGCGTTGAGGAAGAACAGGCCCTTGACCGGCTGGCCCCAGCGCGCCTCGGCGAACTCGCGGACCTTCTCCCAGCGCGGCCGCTCGTCCGGGTTCGGACGCCGGCTGAGCACCGACATCCCCAGGGTCGCGTCGATGTTCTCGCCATCGACGACGAGGTAGGTCGTGCGCTGCGGCTCGGCCACGCTCTCGGTCATGCGACGAGACTAGGGCCAGCAGGGGCGGCGGACCGTGCCCTCAAGCGCCGAGGGCGCGCCACACGCCGGGACCGGCCACGGCGTCAGCCGGCCAGCCGCGAGCGGCCTTCAGCTTGTTGACGCGTCGCTTCGTGATCGGGCCGAAGAGCCCGGTGCGGTACTTCTTCTTCATCCGCAGCCCAGTCTGCAGGGCCTTGACCGCGACCCCGCGGTCGCCGTTGCGCACGGTGGTCCAGGTGAACTTGGTGATCCCGGAGCGCACCGGCACGGTGATGACCTGGCGGACGCGGATGGTGTCGCTGCTCAGCTTGCTGGCCGACTTGATGGCGGGGACCGAGGACCGCCAGGTCGACGCGATGCGGCTCAGCGAGTCGCCCTTGCGCACGGAGTAGCGCATCGCCGACGGCAACGACCTGGCGGCGGTCACCGTCTGGGTGCCGCTCGTGACGGGAGCCGGTGCGGGCGTGGCAGCCGGTGCGGGCGGCGCCGCCGACTGGCTGCGCACCGCCGCCCAGGTAGCGGGTGTGGCGGTGCCGCTCGCCGCGAGGCCGTGGGCGGTCTGGAAGGCGCGCAGTGCGGCGTCGGTGATCGGCCCGAAGAACCCGCTCACCGGGGTCACCGACAGCAGCCGCTGCAGCTGGATGACGTACGGGGTGGCGTCGCCCTGCTGGAGCAGGGGCGTGCCCGTGAGCGAGGACACGCTGACCGGCGCCGGGCACGGCGTGGTGCGCGGGCCGGAGTACACCGGGGCCGGGGTCCCCTCGACCTCGCGGCACGGCCCGTAGTCCACGGCCGCGGCCCTGCCGGTCCACCACGAGGTCCGCTTCATCGCGCCGGTCCACGCCAGCGAGATGTGGATGTGGGTGGCGTGCGACTCGCCGCCGCTGTAGGCACGCCAGCCTTCGGCTGCGCGGTACGAGCTCCAGATCTGGCCGTTCCAGATGACGTACATGACACCGAGCCGGCGGGCGTTGGAGGCAGCCATGCCGTTGGGGCCGGGCGCCAGCAGCCACGCGAGGAACTGCTCGGCAACGGCCTTCTCGGCGGGCACCGCGGCGTCGAGGCCCCAGTCCCAGGCCCGGCCCTCCTTGTGCTCGCTGGTCGCCCCGATCGTGCAGCCACGGGTGACGCCCAGGTCGCGGCCGCCGTAAGCCGCAAGCAGCATGGTGCGCATCGCGTCCAGGCCGGGCTTGACGGTGGGGTCGCAGGAGACCTGCGGCAGGTACGGCGCGAAGCCCTCGGCCGCGGCCGGGGCGGTCGCCGGGGCGCTCGGGTCGGTCGCCGCGTCGGCGCCGGCGGCACCCAGCGTGGCCAGCAGCAGCGCCCCTGCGAGGACGCCGGTGACGGCGCGGACGACGGGACGGACGGTGCGGTGGACCCACGGCATCGGGACGACGACTCCTGGAGGCGGTCTGTGGACGATCTCGATCATGGTCGGCCGTCCCAGCCGTCACCTGAACCCCTCTTGCACCACAAGTGGGTAAAACTTGACCGAGCGGACGGTGCGTCGCCGTGCACAGACGGGCAATGCCGTGCGTCCGGCACCGACGCGCTCGAACGCGCCGGGCTACGGGTGGAGAACGTCGAGGGGCTCGGTCACCGCTACCCCGACGACTTCGCCGACCGGCTCCGCGCCGAGCTCGCGCTGGTGCCGAGCGGCTCCGGCTGAGGATCGACCCCTCCGACCCTCAGGCCTCGGGGACGTCGGGCAACGCCAGCCACTCGGCGAAGGTCAGCTGCCGGTGCGCGCCCACACCGACGTACCGCGGCGAGCTGAACGGCCAGTCCTCGGCGATCCAGCGCGGCACCAGGTCGTCGAGGGCTCGCTCGGTATCAGTGCCGACCAGCCGGTCTACGGCCCACCACGAGACGTCCGCATCCGCACCCTGCTTCTCCGGCGGGTCGACGTAGACGCAGCCGAGCAGCTGGGTCTCGTCGGCGTCGAGCAGCGCGTAGTTGAACGACTCGTGCGCCTCGATCTCACGTTCGTGGCGGGCCAGGTCCTCCCGGTCCTGCTCGGCGGTCATCGTTGCCGGCGGCCACCCCCACGCCTCGCCGTAGATGCCGAAGAGCCGTTCCTGCGACCCCATCACCGCAGGCATGTCGAGGTCGACGTCGCTCGCGCGGATCGGACGCAGGTGCTCGCCGGTAGCCAGGCCGACGCGCGTCGGGTGGACGAAGCCGTCAGGCAACCAGGGCATAGCGCGGACTCTAGGGCGAGACCGACTGTCGACGCACCGAGATCGGGCGGTCAGTGCGCCGTCCAGCCGCCGGCCATGGTGAGCGACGCGCCGTTGAGGTACGCCGCGTGCGGCCCGGCCACCCCAAGCCACCAGCTCTGCCACCTGTCTGACGTAGGCTCGGCAGGTGGCACGACCCGGGGCGGCGAACGACCGTCCGTCGGCTCGCCGGGGTACGCCGCCATCGTGCTCGAGGCCACGCCGCAGTCGTACGGCCCCTGGCTGCGCAGCCTCTCCCGGCGCGCCGGCAGATCGGCCTAGGCGGCCAGCGGCTCGCCGACCGGCGGGGCCACGCGACCGCGGTCGCGGCGCTCCAGCGTGATGGACGCGGCGAGCACGACGAGCCCGGCGGCCGACAGGACGGCGCCGACGACGGCTGGCGACGTCCAGCCGTAGCCCGCGGCGATCACGACCCCGCCGAGCCACGCGCCGAGGGCGTTGGCGACGTTGAGCGCCGAGTGGTTCAGCGTCGAGGCCAGTGCCTTGCCGTCGCCCGATACGTCGAGCAGTCGCGCGGTGATGGCCGGCAGGCTGAGCGAGGAGGTGAAGGCGAGCACCAGCAGCGTGAGGGCCGCCGGGACGGCGGCGTGCGCGGTCACGGTGAAGAGCAGCTGCACGAGCAGCGTGGCGGACGGCGCGAGCACGAGCGTCTTGAGCACCGACCAGTCGGCGAGGCGACCGCCAACCATCGTGCCGAGCGTCATGCCGACACCGAACAGCGCGAGCGCGATGGGCACCCCGCCCTCGGCGAAGCCGGACACCTCGGTGAGCGTCGGCGCGATGTAGCTGTAGATCGCGAAGAAGCCGCCGAAGCCGACTGCTCCGACGAGCAGAGTCAGCCAGACCTGTGGCCGGCGGAGGGCCGAGAGCTCCTGGCGCGGGCTGGCGTCCTCGTGCACCACGACGCGCGGCACGAACAGCTCGACGGCCACGAGCGTCAGCAGGCCGATCACGACGACCGTCAGGTAGGTGCTGCGCCAGCCGGCCGCCTGGCCGAGCAGGGTGGTGAGCGGGACTCCGACCACGTTGGCGAGGGTGAGGCCCATCATCGTCATCGCGACGGCACGGGCCCGGCGCTCCCGCGGCACCAGCGAGGACGCGACGACGGCACCGATGCCGAAGTACGCGCCGTGCGGGAACCCGCTGGCGAACCGCGCCAGCACGAACGTCCCGAAGGTCGGCGCCATCGCGGAGGCGAGGTTGGCCACTGTGAGAGCTGCCATCAGCACGAGCAGCATGCCCTTGCGCGGCAACCGCGCCCCGAGGACGGCGGACATCGGCGCCCCCACGACCACGCCGAGCGCGTACGCCGTGATCGCGTGCCCGGCGGTCGGGATGGACACCCCCAGGTCGCGGGCGATGCCCGGCAGGACACCCATGCTCGCGAACTCCGTCGTGCCGATCGCGAAGCCCCCGACCGCAAGGGCCACGAGGCTCACCCAGGTCGGCACCTCGCGGCCGCGAAAGGTCGCAGTCGGCCGGCCGGGGAGCTGGCCGACATCTGTCGGGGCGGCGGAAGCGCGCGGGGCGGCCGCGAGCTGGCGCGAGGGCATGACGGGTCCTTCCGGGGTGGAGCGGCGTCTCGTCCAGCGTGCCGGACACGGGTTACCGCCAGGTGCAAGCAGATGACGGGTGGGGTGCATTCCACGACCGGGCAGTGATGTCCGGCACCCGGGACGGGTGGTCCGGGACCCCGGTCCTATGGTCGGTCGCCGTGACCGGACTCCTCGACCTGCAGCCCGCGACCCACCGCCTCGACCTGATGGCCACCCCGGTGGCGGCCGCGTTGACCACCCAGCCGGGCCTGGACGTCCGGGTCGCCGAGATAGACCCCGACCTGGCGGACACCGCGGCCTTCTGCGCCCGCTACCAGGTGGGGCCGGAGGTCTCCGCCAACTGCGTCGTCGTCGCCGGCCGCCGCGGCGGCGAGACCCGGTTCGCGGCCTGTGTCGTGCTCGCGACCACCCGGGCCGACGTCAACGGCGTCGTCCGGCGCCGGCTGGACGCCCGCAAGGCGTCGTTCGCCCCGATGGACGTCGCGGTCGCCGAGACCGGCATGGAGCACGGCGGCATCACCCCGCTCGGCCTCCCGGCCGGGTGGCTGCTGCTCGTCGACGCGGCGGTGGTGGCGACGCCGGAGGTCGTGGTCGGCTCCGGCGTCCGCCGGTCCAAGCTCGTCCTGCCCGGCGCGGCGCTGGCCACCCTGCCCGGGGCCGAGGTCGTCGATGGCCTGGCGAGCCCGCCCGGCTGACGTCGGCCCTCCCCCGGTGATCTCGGGGCGGGCACGGCGGTCAGTGCGCTCAGGCGTCGAGGTGCAGCGGCAGGTCGAACATCGGGAAGATCTGCGGGGTGTCGAGGAAGAACATGATCCCCTCGATCCGCTCCGGGCCGAGGTCGAGCACCTGCAGCGACCACGCGCCGAACCCGCCCTCGGGGTCCGGCTTGTATTGCGCGAAGGCGGGGGCACCGTTGGCCGAGACCGGCACCAGCCTCGACCCCTCGCACGCGTAGCCCGGGCCGAGGCACCACGCCACGATGTCGTCGTGGGTCTGCAGCCACAGCTCGTACGGCGGCATCGACCAGGACGCGTCCTCGGTGAGCAGCGCCGTGAGCTTGGCCATGTCGTAGGACTCGAACGCCTCGACGTAGCGGGCGAGCAGCCCGCGCTTGTCGTCGTCGAGCGGCTGGATGGAGGCGGCCGGCGCGTCGGCGTCCCGCGCGGCCAGTGTCGCGCGGGCCCGCTGCAGCGCGCTGTTGACCGACGGGACGGAGGTGCTGAGCAGGTCGGCGACGTCGGTGGCCGGCCACTGCAGCACCTCGCGCAGGATCAGCACGGCGCGCTGGTTCGCCGGCAGCAGCTGGAGCGCGGACACGAACGCCAGCCGGATGGAGTCGCGCAGCTCGGCGATCTCGGCCGGGTCGGCGGCGCTCGGGATCACCCGGACGTCGGGCACCGGCTGCAGCCAGGCGACGTCCGGCAGCGGCGCCGCGAGCCCGGCGTCGGCGTGGCTCGCGGGGCCCATGTCCATCGGCAGCGCCCGGCGCTGGCGGCCGTCGAGCATGTCGAAGCAGACGTTGGTCGCGATCTTGTAGAGCCAGGAGCGCAACGACGATCGGCCCTCGAACCGGTCGGCGGCCTTCCACGCGCGGACCATGGTGTCCTGCACGGCGTCCTCGGCCTCGAACGACGAGCCGAGCATCCGGTAGCAGTACCCCGTGAGCTCGGTGCGGTGCGACTCCAGCTGGCCGGTCACGGCCTCGGCACCGGACGCCGTCGGGACGGCCGGCTTCGGCACGGTCTCGGTCATCGGGGCTCCTCCTCGCGTACGGCGGCCTGCTCCACCGCGATCTCCGGCCACCCTAGGACGAGGCGCCGACAGTGCGCCGCTGCGAGATCTCTCAGCGGTCGACGTGCTGCCGCACCCAGTCGGCGAGCGGCCGAACCGCCCGCCACGCCTCCCGCACCTCCTCGAGAGCCCGCGGGGTGGCCAGCCAGTCCGGCGCGCCGTAGCGGCGCACCACCATGAGGGACCGGCAGCGCAGCAGCTCCAGCCGCGGGTGGTCGGCCGGGTAGCCGCGCGGCCGGGTCTTGGTCTCGTCGCCGTTCACCTCGAAGCCGTCGGCCCGCAGCCGGCCGACGATGCGCTCCAGCTCGGGACCGGTGGCCCCGGCGTCGACGGCCTCCCGGAACCGGCTCACCTGGCGCGTCTCGTGGGAGCGCCACCCGCCACCAGCGGCGAGGCCGTCCTTGTCGACCTGCACGTACCAGCCGATGCCGACCGACCCGTCGCCGACGAACGCGCCCTGGTGGGTCTTGTACGGCGTCTTGTCCTTGCTGAACCGGATGTCGCGGTGTGGCCGGAACAGCTTCCCCTCGCCGAACTCGTCGGCCAGCGCCGCGACGAGGGCGCGCATGGGGTCGCGGACGTCCGTCTCCCAGACCGCCTTGTGCGCCGCCCAGTACGTCTTGCTGTTGTCGGCCTCGAGCCCGGCGTACAGCTCGAGGCCGTCGTCGCAGAAGCCGCGGAACTCGCCCGGGTCGGTCGTCGTCGCCACGCACCGACCCTCACACCCGGCGACCGGGCGGGCAACTCCAGCGGGTCCCCGGCGTCGGCGGCCCACCCCGGCCGTTCACCGATCGCGCCCGGTCGGGCAGGCTCCGGTCCATGAGTGCAGCCGACAAGTTCCCCAACCCGTACGACCTGCTCGAGCAGGTCCCCCCCTTCACCGTCACCAGCGACGACTTCGCCGACGGCGACGAGCTGCCGCGGGCACAGCGCTCCGGCGCGATGGGCGTCGAGGGCGGCGAGGACCGGTCGCCGCACCTGTCCTGGTCCGGGTTTCCCGACGGCACCCGCAGCTTCGCCGTCACGGTCTACGACCCGAGCGCGCCCACAGCCAGCGGCTTCTGGCACTGGGCGGTGACCGACCTCCCCGCCGGCGTCACGTCGCTGGCCGCCGGCGCGGGCAGCGAGGGCGGCGACCTTCCGGCGCCGGCCTTCGCTCTGCGCAACGACGCCGGTACGGCCGGGTACGTCGGCGCGGCCCCGCCGCCCGGGCACGGCACGCACCGCTACTACGTCGTCGTCCACGCCGTCGACGTCGAGAGCCTCGGCCTGCCGAGGGAGGCCAGCCCGGCCTACCTCGGGTTCAACCTCTCGCAGCACACGCTGGCCCGCGCCACGATCCTCGGCACGTTCGGACACTGATAGGTCGGCTCAGACCAGCACGACGCCCGTGACCGGCGCAGGTCCTCGCACCGGCGCCCGGAACGCGCCGACGACGGCCCGCTGTCGGTACCGGCCGGTACACCTGGCACATGTCCACGACCGCGCGGTGCTGGGTCAACACCGTCAGCCTCGACCACGTGCGGCGCGGAGTCGCGGGCGGATTCACCCAGGCTGACCACGGCGCCCGCACCCGCCTGCAGCAGCTGCGTCCGGGCGACGGCCTGGTCTTCTACTCCCCCCGCACGGCCTTCCAGGGCGGCGAGCCGCTGCAGCAGTTCACTGCGCTCGGCGTGGTCCGGGGCGAGGAGCCGTACCAGGTGGAGATGTCCTCCGACTTCCGGCCGTGGCGGGTCGACGTCGACTTCCTCCCCGCGCAACCCACGGCCGCCCGGCCGCTGGTCGGACGGCTGTCTTTCGTCACCGACCCCGGGCGCTGGGGGCTGCCGTTCCGGCGCGGGCTGTTCGAGGTGCCGCAGTCCGACTTCGCCACCATCGCGGCGGCGATGACTGTCACCTGGCCGCTGGCCGCCGCGTCCTGACCGGCGTCGCCACATCTACGGCGAGACGGCGACGCCGACCGTCTCGGCAGCGAGGAAGCGCGGCGCACCAGGCTGGTAGAAGGCGTCGTGCTCGACGACGTCGAAGCCGGCGGCCGTGAGGATCGGCACCACCTCTCGCGTGAGGTGGCAGCCACCGGCCAGCCGCTTCTGCACGGGTTCGAGCCGGTGCTGCCAGCGCCGCACGGAGGCGTCCGGGGCCAGCCCGTGCTCGACGAAGTGCAGCGCGGCACCGGGCCGGAGCACCCGGCGCAGCTCCTGCAGGGCGGCTGCCACGTCCGGGATCGTGCACAAGGTCCAGGTCGCGAGCGCCGCATCGAAGGAGTGGTCCGGGAAGGGCAGGACCTGACCGTCCAGCCCGGAGCGCCGGACCGCCACCGGTGACGCAGCAACCCGCTTCGCGGCCAGCCGCCACCCCGCCCCGGCCGGTTCGACCGCGTCGACCGAGGTCACCGCGGCCGGATAATGCGGCACGTTGTGACCGGAGCCGAAGCCCAGCTCAATCACCGCGCCGGACAGGTCGGCGCACACCCGGGCGCGGTGCTCGTCGTTCGCGGCCACGCCGCAGCACACGTCGACCACCCGGGGAAGGACGTGCCGGTCGTAGAAGCCCACCGGTCGACCGTAACGCGTCGTTCGCGTTCGGGACCGCGCTCCGTGGGCAGACAGCACCCATGGCCACCCGAAGCACGCATGTCGCCGCCGGCACCGACGCGGTCTGGAGGGTCCTCGCCGACCCGTGGTCCTACGCGAACTGGGTGGTGGGCACAGTCAAGATCCGGGACGCCGACCCCGAGTTCCCCTCGGTGGGGAGCAAGCTGCACCACGCCGTGGGTGCCTGGCCGCTGCTCGTGGAGGACGAGACCGAGATCCTCGAGTGCGAGCCCGGGCACCGACTGGTCATGCAAGCCCGGGGCTGGCCGGCCGGCGAGGCCCGGGTCGAGCTGGTGCTGCACGCCGAGGGCGACGGCGTCACCAGGGTCGCGATGGACGAGAAGCCGACGCACGGGCCGGGCGCCTGGGTGCACAACCCCCTCCTCGACGCCGTGCTAGCCCGCCGGCTGGACGAGACGCTGGACCGGCTGCGGCGGCTCGTCGAAGGCCACCGGCGGGACGGCTCACCCCAGGTGTGACGATGCCCGTGCCGCAGCTGTACGCGCGGGACGGCGAGCGGTTGGCCACCGCTGCCCCGGGAAGGGCCGGGGCCGACACGTCGTCACGGGAGAGCTCATGACTCGGCAGTCCGGTCCCGCGCCTGCCACTCCTCCACGGTCGCCGGCTCGGCACCTTCTTCGGCCGTGGCGGCTCCACCATGGTCATGCAGGTCCTGCAGAACTCCGACTGCGCCGTCATCCAGGGCAGCAACTACGCGGCGGCCTACTCCGTGGGCTTCCGGTGGGTGAGGGAGGCGTGGGGGGCGACGATCAGCCACGTCGACCCGCGTCCACCCCCACTGCGCGGTCGCCGACCTGCACGTCCCGATCCGCGCGGGCATCGACATCGTCTTCTTCGGCGGCATCGTCAACCACGACCTCGAGAACGACCTCGACTTCCGCGACTTCGTCGTCACCCACACGAACGCCGCGGCCATCCTCAGCGGCTTCCGCGACGACGAGGATCTCGACGGCATCTTCTCCGGCCTGGCCGGCGTGGACTAGACCGGGTCCCGGTCGCCGTGGGAGAGCCGACGCTGGGCCCAGCCCACCGACCCGTCGTAGACCCGGCGGCCGACCCTGGCCCGGAGCAGCGCGGCCCGGGCGGCGTTGGCCCCGCACGCGCCGTGCACGCCGCCGCCGGGGTGCGCCGACGACCCGGCGAGGAACAGGCCGGGCACGAACGTGTCGGGCCGGCCGAGCCCGGGCGTCGGACGGAAGACGAGCTGCTGGTGCACCGCCGACGTACCGCCACCGAGCGCCCCACCGTCGAGCGCCCCGTCGGAGTCCTGAAGGTCACTGGGTGCCTGCACGGACCGGCCGAGCACCACGTCGCGGAAGCCCGGCGCGTGCCGCTCCACCTCGTCCTCGATCGACGTGACGAACCGCGAGACCGCCTCGCGCGGATGGTCGCGGTGCGGCAGGTGGGCGTAGGCCCACGCCGACTCGGTGCCGGCCGGTGACCGGGACGGGTCGGTGGTGGTCATCTGGCCCAGGAGGACGAACGGCCGCTCGGGGACCCGGCCGGTGGCCAGGTCGGCGGCGGCCCGGGTCAGGTCGTCGAGCCCACCGCCCAGGTGCACGGTGCCGGCGCCGGCGAGCGCCGGGTTGCGCCACGGGATCGGCGCCGACGTCGCCCAGTTGACCTTGACGGTGCCGCTGTCCCACCGGAACCGGTCGAGGTCACGGCGCAGCCGCTCCGGCAGCCGCGCCTCGCCGACGAGCGAGCGGTAGAGGTGCGGCGCAGGGACGTCGGCGAGCACGCAGCCGGCCACCAGCCGCTCGCCGGAGGCGAGCTCGACCCCCTCGGCCCCGGACGCATCGATCAGCACCGAGGTCACGGCGTGACCGCAGCGCAGCTCACCGCCCCGGGAGCGCAGCCGCGACACCAGGGCGTCGGTCAGCCGGCCGGACCCACCGCGCGGCACCGGGAAGCCGCGGGTCTGCCCGAGCATGGCCAGCAGCAGGCCGTAGACGGCGCTGCTCGCGGACTCGGGCGCCAGGTCGGTGTGCATCGCGTTCCCGGCGACCAGCATCGCGGCACCCTCGCCGCGGAACTCCTCGCGGACGAAGGTGCGGGCCGGCAGCACCCCCAGGCGCGCGGTGCGCAGGCCGCGGACAACGCCGAGCCGCCGGGCCATGGCCAGTGCCGGGCGCACCGGCGGGAACGGCCGCAGCAGCGCGTCCAGCGCCGGTGCCTCGAGCTCGCGCCACCGGTCCACCCACGACCGCCAGGCGTCGCCGTCGCCGGCCGCGAAGTCGTCGACGCTCGCGGCGGTCACATCGAGGTCGCGCGAGAGGACGGCGGCGCGGCCGTCGTCGAACGCGTGCCCCAGCACCAGCGGCGCGTGCTCCCACACCAGGCCGTACTCGTCCAGCCGCATCGCGCGGATCACCGGCGAGGCGGCAGCCAGCGGGTAGAACGCACTGAAGAGGTCGGCGGTGTACCCGGCGAGCGGGTGGTCGGCAGCGCTGCGGACGGCACCGCCGGGCTCGTCCTGCTCCTCGACCACGACGACGCTCCAGCCGGCGTCCACCAGCAGGTTGGCGGCCACCAGCCCATTGGGCCCGGCCCCCACCACCACGGCGTCGTACCTGTGCGCCACGTCCTCGACCTCCTCGGTCCACCCTGCACTGCCCGCAGCCGCCGCGCCGAACCGGGATCGGCGCGTGAGTCGCGGACCCGGGGGTACGCGACCGGCTTCGAGACGTTCACCGCACCGCCCGAGAACCGCTGAGGAGCCACCCCGTGCGAGCACTGACCTGGCAGGGACGGCGCGACGTCCGCGTCGACACCGTCCCCGACCCGACCATCCAGCACCCGACCGACGCGATCATCCGCGTGACGTCGACCGCCATCTGCGGCTCGGACCTGCACCTCTACGAGGTGCTGGGCCCCTACCTCACTCCGGGCGACATCCTCGGCCACGAGCCGATGGGCGTCGTCGAGGAGGTCGGCACCGAGGTCACCCAGATCAAGCCCGGTGACCGCGTCGTCATCCCGTTCAACATCTCCTGCGGCTCGTGCTGGATGTGTTCCCGCGGCCTGTTCGCGCAGTGCGAGACCACGCAGGTCCGCGACCAGGGCAAGGGGGCCTCGCTGTTCGGCTACACCTCGCTCTACGGCGCCGTACCCGGCGGTCAGGCCGAGTACCTGCGCGTGCCGCAGGCGCACTTCGGCCCGGTCAAGGTGCCCGAGGGCGCGCCGGACGAGCAGTTCCTCTTCCTGTCCGACGTCCTGCCCACCGCGTGGCAGGCGGTGCGGTACGCCGACGTCCCCGAGGGCGGCACGCTGGCCGTGCTCGGCCTCGGCCCGATCGGCCAGATGGCCACCCGGATCGGCCGGCACCTCGGCGCCGAGCGGGTCATCGGCGTCGACGACGTCGACGCCCGGTTGCAGCTGGCGTCCCGCCACGGCGTCGAGATCCTCGACATGCGCGCCGTCGACGACGTCACCGCCGAGCTGCTGGAGCGCACCGGCGGACGCGGGCCGGACGCCGTCATCGACGCGGTCGGCATGGAGGCGCACGGCTCGCTGCGCAGCAGCGCGGCCAGGGTCGCCCAGTCGGCCGTGAGCCTGCTCCCGAAGAAGGCGGCCCGGGCGCTGACGGACAAGGTGGCCGTCGACCGCCTCGACGCGCTCTACACCGCGCTGAAGTCCGTGCGACGCGGCGGCACCGTGTCCCTCTCCGGCGTGTACGGCGGCGAGATCGACCCGATGCCGATGATGGAGATGTTCGACCGCGGCATCCAGCTGCGCATGGGCCAGGCGCACGTGAAGCGCTGGATCGACGACATCCTCCCGCTGGTGTCGGACGACTCGGACCCGCTCGGCGTCCTCGACCTCACCACCCACCGGGTGCCGCTCGAGGAGGCGCCGCACATGTACGAGGTGTTCCAGAAGAAGCAGGACGACTGCATCAAGGTGGTCCTCGCACCGTGACGTCGTCCACGCCCGGGGTCATCGTCGTCACCGGAGCGTCCAGCGGCATCGGTCGCGCCACCGCGCACGCCCTGGCGGGCGACGGCGCGCGGCTGGTGCTGTCCGCCCGGTCGGCGGGCTCCCTCGAGGACGCCGCGGCCGAGTGCCGCGCACTCGGGGCCGAGGTCATCACCGTGGTGGCCGACGTGTGCGCCGAGGAGGACGTCGACCGGGTGTGCGACGCGGCCGTGTCGCGCTTCGGCGGTGTCGACGGCTGGGTCCACACGGCGGCGGTCGTCGCCTACGGCCGTTTCGAGGACGTGCCGTCCGAGACGTTCCGTCGCGTCGTCGACACCGGCGTGCATGGCTCGGTGCACGTATCGCGGACCGCACTTCGTCGATTCCGCAGGCAGGGTCACGGCACGCTCGTGCTGACCGGCTCGCTGCTGGGCGAGATCGCAACGCCGTACATGAGCAGCTACGTCACGGCGAAGTGGGCCGTCCGAGGCCTGGCCCGGGTGCTTGCGATCGAGGCGCGCGAGACGGCGGACGTGCACGTCTGCGTCGTCTCCCCCGGCGGCGTCGACACCCCGGTCTACCTCCAGGCGGCGAACTACGCCGGCCGGACCGGCCGGCCGCCGCCCCCGGTGGACTCCCCCGAGAAGGTTGCCCGGGCGGTCGTGCGCTCGTTGCGCGACCACCGGCCGCGGCGCTCGGTCGGCCCGGCCAACCTGGTCGCCCGGGCCGGCTTCACCTTGCTGCCCGGTCTCTTCGACGTGCTGGTCGGCCCGCTGATGCGGGCCGGCGGGCTGTCGCGGGAGCAGGTCGACGCCCACGACGGCAACGTGTTCGACCCGCAGCCCGGCGGCGACGCCGTGCACGGGCGCTGGGGCCGGCACTGGCTGCGCACGGCGGCAGCCGCAGGCGGTGCCGCGACGGTCGCGGTGGCCGGCGCGGCCCGGCACCGGCTAGGGCCGACGACTGACGACCCGGGCGCGACCCGGACAGACGGCACACCACACCCGTGAGCCCACCCGCTACCGGCCCCCGGACTGCGGCGTCGGCCTGTGCAGAGGCTCCCTATGCGCTAGACAGGACGTCCGCCGCGACTGCGCACAGAGCGCTCGGCGGTCACCACCGAGATGAGCCACGTGAGCACCGAGTCCGCTGCGCCGGTCGACCCCCCGTCCGGTTCCCTCCTGACCCCGCTGCTGCACGCGGCCTGCGAGCAGTTCCCCACCGGGCTGCTCCTGTTCGACGTCGGCCTCCGGTACGTGCTGGTCAACGCGCAGATGGCTTCGATGGCCAACACCCCGGCGGCCGACCTGATCGGGCGCTCGGTGCACGACGTGTTCCCGGACTACAGCGCACTGACAGAGCGCATCGAGCAGGTGCTGGCCACCGGTGAGCCGCTGCTGGACTTCGACGTCCGGGGCACGGTCCCCGGCGAGGAGGGCGTGCAGCACGACTGGTCGCTGTCCGCCTACCGGCTGACCGGGCCGGACGGAACGGTCCTTGGAGTGGCCCTCACGTCGACCGAGGTGACCGCGCTCAGGTCGATGGAGCGCGACCGGGCGGCGATGGCGCAACGCCTCGGGCTGTTGGCACGAGTCGGCGATCTCCTCTCCGGTGGGCTGGACACGGGGGCGACGGTCGACAACGTGCTGCGGCTCGTGGTCCCGGACATCGCCACCTGGGCTGCCGTGCACCTCGTCGACCAGGACGACGGCCGGATCATGCTCGCCGCCGCCCGCCACACCGACCCGATGCAGCAGCCGGTCCTCGACCAGGTGCTGGGCTCCTTCCAGGTCACCGCCGACCAGCCCTACGGCGCCGGTCACGTCATCGCCACCGGGGCCGCCGAGCAGATCCCCGAGGTCGCCGACCCGATGCTGGTCGAGCTGGCCGAAGGGTCCGACGACGCGCTCGCCGACCTGCGGACCCTGGAGGTCACCAGCGGGATCAGCATCCCGCTCAGCGCCGCCGGGGTGACGTTCGGCGCCCTCAGCTGCTCGCTCCCGGAGCCTGGCGGCACCCCCGGCAGCGCGGAGCGCGACCAGCTGCTGGCCGCGCAGCGCGCGCTGCTCGACGATGTCGCGGCGCGGGCGGCGCTGGCGCTGGACAACGCCCGCCTCTACGCCCGTCAGCACGAGGTGGCCGTCACGCTCCAGCGGTCGTTGCTGCCGCAGCGGCTGCCCGACCTCCCCGGGACCGAGCTCGCCGCCCGGTACCTGCCCGGTGCCGCCGGCACCGAGGTCGGCGGGGACTTCTACGAAGCCCTCGTCCGCGACGACGGCCTGCTCGTGCTCGCGATCGGCGACGTCATGGGCCACGGGGTCCACGCCGCAGCCGTGATGGGCCAGGTGCGTGCCGCGCTCCGAGCGTATGCGCTCGAGGGGCACGGCCCCGCCGGCGTGCTGCGCGGGCTGGCCATGACCCTCGCCGCCGTCGAGGAGCCCTCGATCGTCACCTGCCTCGTCGTCCTCCTCGACCTGGACACCGGTGGGGCGGAGCTCGCGTCGGCCGGGCACCTGCCGCCCGTGCTCGCCGGCTACGGCGGCTGCGAGCTGGTGACGCTGGAGCCCGGGCCGCCGCTCGGCGTACCCGACGGTGAGTACGCCACGACGCAGGCCCTGCTTCCCCCAGGAGGCACGCTCGTCCTGTTCACCGACGGTCTGGTCGAGGCACGGGACCAGCCCGTGGGCGACGGGTTGGCCACCCTCTGCGACATCGTGCGGCACGCGGCACGAGGGGGAGCGTCGGTGTCGGCATCGGAGGTCGCGGACCAGGCTGTGGCCGGCATGGGCCGGGTCGACGAGCAGGGCCGCACCGATGCCACCGCTGACGACGTGGCCATCCTCGTCGCGCACCGGATCGGTCAGTAGGCGGCCGGGCGACCCGCGGGGTCAGCCTCGACCGGCCTGCCGCCGGCCCCAGTCCGGGTCGCGGCCGAGCAGCGCGACCAGCCGGTCGCCGGCGGTGGCAGCGGGTTCGACGGGAACGGGGCGGCCGAACCGGTAGGGGCGGTCGTCGTCGTCGACGAAGACCTCGCAGAGCACCAGCAGCTCCTCGGCCAGTGCCGGCGGCAGCGGGTGCGGCCGGCCGCACGCCTGCGCGACGTCCCAGCCGTGCACGGCGACCTCGATGGCTCCGGCGGCCGCGACCACCTCGGACGCCAGCGACCGGTCGGCCACGGTGACGGTGCCCGGTCCGTCCGGTCTCACCCACGCGCCGACCATCTGGCACGCCCGGTTCTTCAGGCTGGCCACCGGGTCGGTCAGCGGGTCGCCGTAGTCGGCGTGGACCGCGCCGAGGTCCGCAGCCGGGTCCAGCACGAGGTGCCCGACGACAATCGCCTCGTGCAGCGACTCCAGCGACTCGTTCATGTGCGCGAGAAGGGCGCGGAGGTCCCAGGTGGGGCACGGCGTGGGCCGCGCCATCGCCTCCGGCGTGACGAGGACCAGCCCGCCGAGGGTGAAGCCCATCGCCCGCTCCAGCAGCGCCACTCCCTGTGTGAGCACGACCGGCAGCCCGTCCCCGCCACCGCCGGGGACGGGACCGGCCCTTCTCATGCCGAGGCGAGCAGGGCAGGCTCGTCGGCCGGCAGGGTCCGTGGCAGCCCGAAGGTGTCGAACAGGTCCAGGTCGAAGAACGCCACGACGTGCGAGATCCGGCCGTCGCGGACGGTCACGACCTGCAGCTGGAACGCCGCCCAGCCGCCGTCGTCGCCGCGCAGGTACAACCCGTACGCCGGCTGCCCGTTCGCCCGGGTCGGCACCATCCGCATCCCGCCGGGCACTCCCGGGCAGTGCGTGCCGACGAGGCGGCCGACCTGCGCGGGACCGGAGTACCAGCTCGGGTACGGCGGCATCTCCCAGACCACGTCGTCGGTGAGGGCGGAGATCAACGCCGGCACGTCCTTCGCCTCCAGCGGCCGGCAGTAGCGGTCGAGCAGCTGGCGCTGGCCGAGGTCGGTCGGCTCCACGACGTCGTCCTCCGTGAGCCCGGCCTCCTCGAGCTGAGCCCGAGCCCGCTGCAACGCGCTGTTGACGGCGACCGCGGTGGTCTCGAGCACCTCGGCGACCTCGGCGGCGCGCAGCTGGAGCACGTCGCGCAGCACCAGAACCGCCCGCTGTCGGGGCGGCACGGTCTGCAGCGCGGCGATCAGCGCCAGTCGCACACCGGCCCTCGTGGCGACCACCGAGGCAGGGTCGGCCGCGCTGCCGACCAGCGCGTCCGGCACCGGCTCCAGCCAGGGCAGGTCGACGGTCGACAGCGGGTCGGACGCGTCCGAGCTGGGAGCGCCGAGACCGGCGGGTAGGGGCCGGCGAGCCCGGCTGTCCAGCGCGGTGAGGCAGACGTTGGTGGCGATCCGGGAGAGCCAGGTGCGCAGCGACGAGCGGGCCTCGAAGCCGTCGTAGGAGCGCCAGGCGCGCAGGTAGGTCTCCTGCACGAGGTCCTCGGCGTCGTGCACGGAGCCGAGCATCCGGTAGCAGTGCGCCATCAGCTCGCGCCGGTAGGGCGCTGCGACCTCGAGGAAGTCACCGTCTGCGGTCTGCTCGGTCATGTCGGTCACGTTGGTCACGTTGGTCACGTCGGTCACGTCGGTCACGTCGGGCCTCCTGCGTGGACCGGTCCGTCGGGGAGCAGACCTGGCGAGCGCACCGAACTCATCGGTCCGGGCCGACCTGGCCGGCCGGTCGGCCCGGACCCGGCGGAATGACCCGTGGCTGGCTGGGCAGGCTCCCCACGTACCGCGAGATCCTCCAGCCCGAAGGACGTCAGCAATCGTGAGCGCAGTGCCCCAGATCACCCTGAACGACGGCGTGCAGATCCCCCAGCTCGGCTTCGGCGTGTTCCAGATCCCGCCGCCCGACACCGAGGCGGCCGTGACCAGCGCCCTCGCGGTGGGTTACCGCCACATCGACACCGCGGAGATGTACCAGAACGAGAAGGGGGTCGGCCGCGGCCTGGCTGCCTCCGGGTTCGCCCGCGACGAGGTCTTCGTCACCAGCAAGCTCAACAACGGCTTCCACCGGCCCGACGACGCCCGCCGGGCCTTCGACGCGACGCTGCAGGCGATCGGCACCCACGTCGACCTGTTCCTGGTGCACTGGCCGCTGCCCACGCTCTACGACGGCGACTACGTGTCGACGTGGCGCACCTTGGAGGAGTTCGCCGCCGACGGCCGCGCCCGGTCGATCGGCGTCTCCAACTTCCAGGTCGCCCACCTCGAGCGGCTGGCCGCCGAGACCGGTACCGTCCCGTCGGTCAACCAAGTCGAGGCGCACCCGTACCTCCTCAACGACGAGGTGCGCGCGTACGGCGCCGAGCACGGCATCGTGACCGAGGCGTGGTCGCCGATCGCGCAGGGCGCCGTCCTCGACGACGAGACGGTGGTCAAGGTGGCGGAGCAGGTCGGCCGGACGCCCGCCCAGGTCGTGCTGCGCTGGCACGTGCAGCGCGGGGACGTCGTGTTCCCGAAGTCGACCAGCCGGGACCGGATGGCGGAGAACTTCGCGCTGTTCGACTTCGAGCTCGACGAGGCGGACATGCGGGCGATCAGCGCGCTGGACAAGGGTGAGGCAGGCCGCACCGGGCCCAACCCCGACCAGTTCGACTACGTCCCGGACTGACCGCGGACGACCTCCGGTCGCTCAGTACCCGGAGCCGTTGTAGGCGGGAGTCTTGGTCGGGCTCGGTGCCGGGCCGGACGACGACCCCGATCCCGTGACCCACGAGCCGGAGGCCGTCATCACCCACCAGAGGCCACCCGACAGGTTCGTGCCCTGACCGGTGGCCTGACCCGGCTGCGTGTCCGCGGCGTAGGTGTAGGCGGGGAAGCCGTCGACGGTCAGCTGCGCGCTGCCGTCGGGCCGGGTGATCGACCCGAGCGTCGCGATCACTCCGGCCGGGTGCGTGCCCGCCATCGCGCCGGCTGCTTCCGGCGGCCAGTACTGCGCGCAGGAACCCGTGCAGGTGGAGTGGCCCTTCGTGTCGGCCGCGAAGGCGTAGAGGGTGCGTCCGCTCCCGTCGACCAGCACCCGGCCCGCCGTGGTGCGGGCGACGTGCACGGCGCCTCCCCCGGCCGCCGCCTGTGCCGATGTCGGGGAGCTGGTGGTGACGGCGGAGCCGTAGCCGGAGCTGCCGCCGCAGGCCGCCAGCAGTGCGACGGCGAGCACGACGGCGGCGGCGGGCACGAGACGTCGGGCGGGCGCGGTCCGGGTGGTCGGGTTCTGCATGGTTCCTCCTCCGACACCAGGAGTACGGCCCTGAGGGCCGTCGGGTTTCACCGGCGGCACACGCGCTCATCTGCCGTCGGGCTCGGCGCCGTCCACGGGCCCGATCTCCTACGCCCTGACGGTTGTCGTACGCCGGCACGCCCAGCGACCCGGCGGACGACTTCTGGGTCGTCGCGCCGGAGTCGTACACCGTGCACGACGACTGGCGGTTCGACAAGGTGTTCCGCGACGTCATGGTGCCGGCACTGACCTGACCGCTCAGTGCTCAGCGGTAGGGCGGGTCGTCGGTGACGTGCACCGCGGCCTCCTCGGCCGAGGCGCCGGCGCCGTCGACCCCTGCGTCGAACGCGACCAGATCGGTCTCGTCGTCGCTGTGTGCACCCTCGTCGGGGGCCACCAGCCGGCCGGCCCTCGGCCTGGTCTCGCTGCCGTCGTCGCGGGGGTCGTCCTCGTCGCTCCACTCACCGTCGTCGACGGCGTCGGGCTCCTCCTCCGCGAGCAGCTGGTCGAGAGTCTCCCCGTCGCGCGCCTCCTCCGCGGTGACGCCGTAGCGGGTCGCGCCGCGGTAGGACTCGCCGGCGTCGATGCCGGTGTCCAGGACGTCGGCCCGCAGGTCGTCGTCGTCAAGGGTGTCCGAGGGCTCGAGGACGCCATCGTCCTCGGTGAGGTCGTCGGGCGACTCGGTCATCGGGTTCCTCCGGAGCGGACTGACGCGTCACGCCAAACCCTAGACGCGTGGCGTGCCCGGGTGCGGATCGACGTCGCCTACGGCACCGGCCGGGCCGTCACCGGGGCCGGCACCGCTGAGCGCCAGGAGCAGGTCGAGCACCGTCGCCGGGTCGTCCAGGAGGTCGCCGTACAGCTCGCGGACCTGCCCCATCCGGTAGCGCACGGTCTGCGCGTGCACGTGCAGCTCGGCGGCGACGGCGTCGCGGCGCCCCTGGTGCAGCAGCCAGGACCGCAGCGTCTCCTCGAGGCGCTGTCGGCTCGCCGGCCGGAGCCCGGCCATCGGCGCCAGGACCCGGGCGCGCAGGTCGTCGAGAGCTTCGGGATCGGCGCCGACGACCAGTCGCGACAGGTGGTCCTCGGTGTCGACCGGGCCGCCTTCGGCCGTCGCGGTGGCCACCGTCGCCGCCGTACGCGCCGCCCGGTCGAACGAGGTCCGGACCCGGGTCCACGGGCGGGCCGGGCCGACCACGGCCGCGCGGCCGGCGAGCACCCGCAGGAGGTGCCGGCGCTGCGGCCCCTCGGCGTCCGGGACGAGCAGCAGCGAGAGCGGGTGACCCGCCGCCGGCTCCGCACCGGGCAGGTCCTCGCCGACGAGCAGCGTGTCCGGGCCGAGCGACGCGAGGGCGCCGCGGACCTGCGCCGACGGGACCAGCACGGCGGTGAGGGTGCCCGGCAGCGTCCAGCCGGCCCGCTCGGCCGCGCCGACGACGACGTCCGGCCCGGCGCCGGCGAGCAGGTGCTGGCCCAGCCGCTCGCGGTAGCGCTCGCGGACCCGGCCGCTGGTGGACAGCTCGTCGGTGTGCCCGGCGGCACTGGCGGCCGAGAGCTCGTCGATGTAGGCGAAGACCAGCTCGGCGAACTGCGCCATCGTGGCGGCCCCCACCCCGGCCTCGGCCGCGGAGGTGGACAGCTCACGCCACGCCGCGCGGGCGCCGATCCGGTAGGCGGCGAGCAGGGCGTCCATGCTCCGGCCGCTGCGCGCCTCGCCGCGACCGAGGTCGTAGGCGCCGTGCAGGGTCGGCTCCAGCGGGGTGCTCGGGTCGGAGTCCCGGCTGCCGCTCGCCAGCTTGAGGAAGCCGGCCAGCGCCATCTGCACCGCGGCCTCGATGTTGTCGCCCATCGGGCCGCTGAGCGCGCCGGTGTACCCCGGCACCTCGGCGGTGACGGCGGCGACCGTGTGCGTCGCCACCAGCGGGAGCTGCTCGCGCAGCACCCGGACGACCTGCTCGTCGATGTCGAGGGCGAAGGCGTCGCCCCGGTGGGTGGCCCGCGTCACGTCCGACAAGTCTGAGGACACGAACTGTTCCTTCCGCACAACATGTTTCGCCGGATTCACGCCTGACGGTCAGGACTTTACCCCCATCTGCCAGTCACGATGAACGGGTGAGCACCGCTGTCCCCACCCGCCGTCGCGCCGGGTCGCTGTTGCGCCGAGCGGTCCGGCTGGCCGAGCGCGCCACGACGCCGCTGCTGCCCGCCGACTACCTCGACCTCTTCGACCCGCTGCGGGCCGGCGCCGACCTGCGCGGGCGCATCGTCGAGGTGCACCCGGAGACGGCCGACGCCGCCACGATCGTGCTGCGACCGGGAGCGGACTGGGCCGGGCACGTGCCCGGGCAGTACGTCCGGATCGGCATCGACGTCGACGGCGTACGCCAGTGGCGCGCGTACTCGCTCACCCACGGTCCGCGCGCCGACGGCCGCATCTCGATCACGGTCAAGGCGGTCCCGGACGGCACGGTGAGCAGCCACCTGGTCCGGCGCGCCGCGCCGGGCACCCTGGTCCACCTGGAGCAGGCGGCCGGCGAGTTCGTGCTGCCGCCCGCGGGCACCAAGCTGTTGTTCGTCACGGCCGGCTCAGGCATCACCCCGGTCATCGGGATGCTGCGCAACCTCTTCCCGGTCGCTGACAGCGGGGTCGTGCGGCTGGGTCGCAGCGCGGACCTCGACATCACCGTCGTGCACGTGGCGCCGAGCGAACCCGACTCGCTGTTCATCGCCAACCTGCGCGCTCTCGACGAGGCCGGCCTGATCCGGCTGGTCGCCCGCCACACCGACGTGCACGGCCGGCTCGACGTCGCCGACCTGGCCGGACTGGTGCCGGACCTGCACGAGCGCACCACGTTCGCCTGCGGCCCGAGCGGACTGCTCGACGCCCTCGCGGCCCACCACGACGAGCACGGGCTGCCGCTGATGACGGAGCAGTTCCGCGTCACGACGGTGGCCGCCGGCAAGGGCGGAACCGTGACCTTCGGCCGGAGCGGCACGACCGTCGAGGCCGACGGAGCGACGCCGATCCTCACCGCCGCGGAGGACGCCGGCGTGCTGATGCCGTCCGGCTGCCGGATGGGCATCTGCTACGGCTGCGTGCTGCCGCTGCGCGAGGGCGCCGTGCGCGACCTCCGCACCGGCGAGGTCACCACGGCCACCCGCCAGCAGTCCGGCACCGGCGGCGTCCCGATCCAGACCTGCATCAACGCAGCCGCCGGCGCCTGCGACATCGACCACTGAGCCCACACCGTCCCCGACGAAGGAGACACCCGTGACCGTCCTGCAGAAGAAGACCGACAACCCGATCGCGCACCTCACGCCCGAGGACATCGAGACCCTCGGCGTCGAGCTCGACGCGATCCGGGCGACGGTCGCCGACTCCCGCGGAGCCGACGACGCGGCGTACATCCGCAAGGTCATCGACGCCCAGCGCAAGCTGGAGCTCGGCAGCCGCGCCCTGCTGCTCGTCTCGATGTTCCCGCCGGCGTGGGTCGTCGGGACGGCCGGCCTGTCGATCGCCAAGATCATCGAGAACATGGAGATCGGCCACAACGTCATGCACGGCCAGTGGGACTGGATGCGCGACCCGAAGATCCACTCGACCACCTGGGAGTGGGACCACGCCTCGCCGTCGGAGCAGTGGAAGCACTCGCACAACGAGCTGCACCACACGTACACGAACGTCGTCGGCAAGGACAACGACCTCGGCTACGGCATCATGCGCGTCGACGAGGACCAGCGCTGGGTCCCGCTCTACCTCGCCCAGCCGCTGTGGAACTTCCTCAACGCCTGCTTGTTCGAGTACGGCATCGCGGCGTACGACCTCGAGCTCGGCAAGAACCTCGCGACGGAGAAGCGCCGCGCCGACCCGGAGTTCAGGGCCCGCGCCAAGGCGACGCTGAAGAAGATCCGGCAGCAGATGACCAAGGACTACGTCGTGCACCCGCTGCTGTCCGGCCCGTCGGCCCTGACGACCCTGACCGCGAACATGACGGCCAACCTGGTCCGCAACCTGTGGAGCCACTCGGTCATCATGTGCGGGCACTTCCCCGAGGGCGTACAGACCTTCGAGCGGCGCTCGATCGAGGGCGAGACCCGCGGCGAGTGGTACCTGCGGCAGATGCTCGGCTCCGCGAACATCACCGGCCACAAGGTCATGCACTTCATGACCGGCAACCTCTCCTTCCAGGTCGAGCACCACCTCTTCCCGGACCTGCCGAGCAACCGCTACGCCGAGATCGCCGTGCAGGTGCAGGCGCTGTTCGAGAAGTACGACCTGCCCTACGTCACCGGCTCGCTCCCCCGTCAGGTCGGCTCGGCCTGGAAGAAGGTCGCCCGCCTGTCGCTGCCGAACGGCTTCGGCGCCAAGGCGCAGGCTGTCGTGCTGGAGCTCGCCCGGCCGGCCGCCCCCCGGAGCGAGACCTCCGCCGCCGCCTGACGAGCCGGTCCGCCGCGGGGTCGGGTCCGGCACACCCCGAGGGGCGTGGACCTGCCAGGCTGCGACCGGCAGACTGCGACGCCTGATGTCACAATCCCGGCCCCGGCGGTGCTGAGTAGGCATGGACCTGGTTCGGCCCGGACGAACGGCACCTCCGGCCGCCCTGGCGGCGCGCGGTCGCGTCGCGGGTGCCCGGCACGGGCCGGACGAGAGGACGACGCCCGTGGCCTTGCGCGGATCGGCTGACGGCGCCGTGCGGAGCGACCTCGGCGAGATCTTCCGGCGCGACTACCGGCAGGTCGTCGGCGTGGCCGCCCGGGTGCTGGGCTCGCGGGACGAGGCCGAGGACGTCGCGCAGGAGGTGTTCCTGTCGTTCGGTCGCTCCTCGGTGCCGGCGGCCGAGGCGCGCGGCTGGCTCGCCGTGGCGGCCGCCCATACCGCGCTGAACCTGCTCCGGTCCGGCCGCCGCCGCGCCCTGCGGGAGGAGATCTCGGCCGCGACCGACGACCGGTCCGTCCGCGACGTGGCCGAGGCGGTGGTCACCCTCGACGAGCGCACCCGGGTGCGCACGGCGCTCGCCCGGCTGCCGCGCAAGCAGGCCGTGGCCCTGGTGCTGCGGGCCAGCGGCCTGAGCTACGCCGACGTCGCCGCGGCGCTCGGCATGTCCCCCGGCAGTGTCGGCACGACCGTGCGACGAGCCGAGTCCCAGCTGCGGAAGGAGCTGACCCGTCATGCGTCATGCGACTGAGGGCGTCCTGCGACGCCTCCTCGACGAGCCGGCCGGCGTGCCCGACGTGGACCGCCGGCACGTGGCCGGCTGCCCGGTCTGCCTCGACGGGCTGGCCGCCGCACGTGCCGACGCTGCGCTCGTCGACGCGGCAATGGCCCCGGAGAGCGGGCCGGACGTCGACCTCGACGCCGCGTGGCAGCGCCTGTCGACGGCCGGCCTCGCGACCGCAACCGCCAAGCGAAGCCCGACGGTGCGGGCCGGTCGGTCCCGACCTCGGCTGCACCGGCCCGTCGTCGCCGCCGTCGCGGTCGCCGTCGTCCTGGCCGGCGCCGGCACCGCGGCGGCCGCCGACTGGCTGCCGATCTTCCGCACCGACAAGGTCGCGCCGGTCGGCCTCACCACCGACGACCTGGTCGCGCTGCCCGACCTCAGCGCGTACGGCGACCTCGCCGTGACCGCGGACCCGCGCGTCCACGAGGTCCCCGACGCGGCGGCCGCGGCAGCGGCGAGCGGGCTCGACGTGCCCCAGGTGGCTGCCCTGCCGCGCGGCATCGCCGGCCGTCCGGCGTACCAGGTGGGGAGCAAGGCGAGCGCCACGTTCACCTTCTCGGCAGCCGCGGCCGCCCGGGCCGCCGCCAAGGCCGGTGCGGCGCTGCCGCCTCCGCCGCCCGGCCTCGACGGTGCCCAGGTCCGCCTCGACGCGGGACCGGGGGTCGCCGCGGTCTGGTCGCAGCGCGCCGGGGTCCCCGCCCTGGTCGTGGCCCGCGCCGTGGCGCCCACGGCGTTCTCCACCGGCGTCCCGTTCGAGACCGTGCGCGACTACCTGCTGTCGCTGCCCGGCCTACCCGACAAGGTCGCGGAGCAGCTGCGCACCTTCACCGCAGACGGCTCGACGCTGCCGCTGCCCGTACCCGCCGACCAGGTCACCACGAGCCCGACCCGGGTGCACGGTGCCCCGGCCACCCTGGTCGAGACCCGCGACCGGACGCTCGCGGCGGTCGTGTGGGTCCAGGACGGCGTGGTCACCGTCGTGGCCGGCTCGCTGGACGCCGGCGAGGTCCTGTCGATCGCCCGGGACCTGTCCTGACCGGGGCCGCCGACCCCGGCGTCGTCGGGTCCGCCGCCGCCCGTGACTCGGCGGCGGACCTGGTCGCCGCGCTGCCGCCGGCGCCCGCGGCGTGGTGCTCGGGGCTGCAGAAGCGGTACGGCCGGCGGCAGGCCGTGTCGGACGTGTCCCTGGAGGTGGGCCGCGGCGAGATCGTCGGCCTGCTCGGCCCGAACGGCGCCGGCAAGACCTCGGTCATCAAGATGCTGCTCGGTCTGGTCCGCCCCGACGAGGGCGAGGCCCTGCTCTTCGGACGGGCCGCCGCCGAACCGGCGGCCCGCTCCCGCGTCGGCTACCTGCCGGAGCTCTTCCGGTACCAGCCGTGGCTCAGCGCGGCGGAGGTGCTGACCCTGCACGTCCGGCTGTCCGGGGTCGACGTGACGGCGCAGGAGCAACGCGACCGCCTGGACCTCGTGGGCCTGGGCGAGCGCGCCGGCGACCGCGTCGGCGGCTTCTCGAAGGGCATGCAGCAGCGGCTCGGACTGGCGGTCGCGCTGGTGGCCCGGCCGGAGCTGGTCGTCCTGGACGAGCCGACGAGCGCGCTGGACCCCCTCGGGCGCGCAGACGTGCGCGACCTCGTGCTGGACCTGCGGTCGCAGGGCGTCGCGGTGCTGCTCAACTCGCACCTGATCGGGGAGGTGGAGCGGGTGTGCGACCGGGTGGTCATCCTCGACCGCGGCCGGGTCGCCGCCGCCGGGACCCTCGCCGAGCTGCTCGGCCAACGCGAGCTCCGACTGCACCTGACCGGCCTGTCGCCGGCCGTCGAGGCACGCCTGGCGGCGACCGGCAGCGTCCAGCGCTCCGACGACTGGTTCACCGTCGCGCTTCCCGCCCTCGATGACCCGGCCGCGGTGCCCGACCTCGTCAGTGACCTGGTCGCGCTCGGTGCCCGGGTGCACGCCGTCGAGCCGACCCGGATCAGCCTGGAGGAACGACTGCTCGGCATCCTCCGGCCCGCAGCGGGAGGCGAGCGGTGACGACGACCCGGACCGTCCTCACGATCGCCGCGACCACCCTGCGCGAGGCGTCCCGGCGCCGGGTCGTGCTGGCCCTCGGCGCCCTCACCGCCGTGCTGGTCGGGCTCAGCGGCTGGGGCTTCTCGCGGCTCGCGGCGGAGTCCACGCTGACCAGCGGCGAGGCCCGGCTGACCGCCTCGATCCTGCTCAACCTGGTGATGTTCGGCTTCAGCCTGATCGCCGCCCTGGGCAC
>JBBRVW010000033.1:0-53610 GCA_038246545.1 Actinomycetes bacterium
ACGGTGACCTCCTGGCCGACCTCGACGACCTCGGAGGGGTGGTCGATGTGCTTCCAGGACAGCTCGGAGACGTGCACCAGCCCGTCGACGCCGCCGAGGTCGACGAACGCACCGAAGTTGACGATCGAGGAGACCACGCCGGAGCGGACCTGACCTTTCTGCAGGGTCTGCAGGAACGTCGAGCGCACCTCGGACTGGGTCTGCTCGAGCCACGCCCGGCGGGACAGGACCACGTTGTTGCGGTTCTTGTCCAGCTCGATGATCTTGGCTTCGAGCTCCTTGCCGACGTAGGGCTGGAGGTCGCGGACGCGGCGCATCTCCACGAGGGAGGCGGGGAGGAAGCCGCGCAGGCCGATATCGAGGATCAGGCCACCCTTGACCACCTCGATGACGGTGCCGGTGACGATGCCGTCCTCTTCCTTGATCTTCTCGATCGTGCCCCACGCGCGCTCGTACTGGGCGCGCTTCTTGGACAGGATCAGACGACCCTCCTTGTCCTCCTTCTGGAGGACCAGGGCCTCGATCTCGTCGCCGACGCTGACGACCTCGGACGGGTCGACGTCGTGCTTGATCGAGAGCTCGCGGGACGGGATGACGCCCTCGGTCTTGTACCCGATGTCGAGCAGGACCTCGTCGCGGTCGACCTTGACGATCACACCCTCGACGATGTCGCCGTCGTTGAAGTACTTGATCGTCTCGTCGATGGCTGCGAGGAAGGCCTCCTCGTCACCGATGTCGTTGATCGCGACGTTCGGGGTGGTGCTCACCGGTGCTTCGATGCTGCTTGCCGTCATGTAGTAGGTGCTCCGTGGGGTGGACAGATGTCGTCGGGGACAGATGTCGGTGGTGCACCGAGGGCCCGTTTCGACGTGCCGGGACCCTGGAGCCGCTCGTGACGGTGTCCCGTCGGAGGGCTGGGAAGTTCGACTCACCGAGCGTGGCCTGCTCCGTTTGAGGTCGCGCAGGCCCACAGCGCACCGACCAGCCTACGTCCAGGCGTGATCGGCGGTCAACGCGGCCACGCAGCGTGACCGCGCTCAGACCGTGCGGACCGGCTCGTCGTCGGCCGCAGGGCGCTCGGCAGGGCCGGCCGAGGTGCGTCCGGCATGGTCGTGGCCGGACGGGTCGTGCGTGTCCAGGACGTCGGACGACGCGCGGCGGGGCGTCACACCGGCCAGCAGGCCCGCCCGTCCCAGGGACTGGGCGAGGCTGAGCACGTCCGGGCCGATCTCGTCGGCCGGCACCCCGTACACGTCCGCCAGGTCCGCGACGATCTCCGCCAGCGCGCTGTGCCCGTCCAGGACCGACCAGATCAAGGCGCCGATCTGGTCCAGGGCCACCGTGGCGCCGGTCGACGGGTCCATCAGGACGGTCGACTCCCCCAGCCCGTGCCGCTGCACCCCGTCTCGCGGACCGACCACGGCCGCCAGGTCGAGCTCGTCGACGGAGATGTCGTCGCCGCCCTCCTCGGCCGGACCGTCACCGACGTCGTCCGGTGCCGTCTCCACCCCCGTCACGGTGCTCACCAGCAGCCGACGGACCAGCGCCTCGCCACTGGCAACACCGCTGGCCAGCATCCCGTCCGGGCCGACGACCACCGCGGACGGTGTCGCGGAGATGCCGAGGTCGGTGCGCACGTCCGCCTCGTCGAGCAGGACGGTCAGGTGCGGCACATCGGCGTAGGACGACCGATTGGCCTCGGCCGTACCGGTGGCCAGCGCAGCGACCGTGAGTCGCTCGCGGAACAGCTGCGCCCAGGTGGCCACGTCGGGACGCAGGACCCGGCAGGGACCGCACCCGGGGCTCAGCGTCACCAGGAGCAGCGGCAGCCCGGGTGCCAGCAGCTCGTCGAGGCTGGTCTGCGTGCCGCCGAGCGTCGCCGCGGTGAAGCGCGGGGCGGGCACCCGGCTGACCACGGCGTACGCGGCCTCGTCCCGGGACGCGCGGCGGCGCCGGGCAGCCGCGCCGGCGACGGCCTCCGCCGCCACGACGGCGGCGGCCACGATGATGCCGAGCACCAGCGCACCCGCGGTCCCCCGGCCGTCCGGGACCTCACCCGCGGCGAGACCGGACCCGCCGAGCCCCACGAGTGCGAGCAGCGCCACGTTGCGGACCACGGTGCGGCCGCTCACGTCCGCCCCGCCGAGCCGGCCGAAGCAGTGGCAGTCCGGGCGCCTGCCGGCTCGGAGCGCGAGCGCGACGGCGCCGGTGAAGGCCAGCAGCAGGGCGGCCGCGACGACCAGCCCGAGGGCCCTGGTCGCCGGCAGCACCAGCAGCAGTGCCGTCAGCAGCTCCGCGGGTGCCAGTGCTCCCGCCGTGAGCGGGACGAGCCGGGCTGGCACGCCGAAGCCGACCACCGCCTCCCGGGTGCCGGTGCGGTCGAGCAGCTTGGCGACTCCCGACACGGAGAACACCGCCGCCAGCGCGACGCACATGGCCAACCCGACGACACCCACCCCGTGCCCCCACCCTCCGCGGACGACCAGTCCGGACGAGCCTAGATCGGGCCAGGAGGTCCTGTCAGGCTGATCGCAGGCGGGCGGCCCGCAGGGTCAGCTCAGCGCTGCGGGACGTGGATGCCGCCGTCGTTGCCGTCCTTCTTGGCCTTCTTCTCGAGCCTCTTCTCCTTCAGGCTCTTGCCGGACTTCTTGCTGCTGGTCTGTCTCGGGGACTTGTCGGCCATCTGGTGCTCCCCACCAGCCAAGACGCGGCGTGCGCCGAGGGGGTGTACGTCGACCGTACTCGTCGGGCCGCCCCGCGTGGGCCGCCCGCGCCTGACAGGCTTCGGTCCGTGGACGACGACTTCGTTCCGGGACTGCCCGGCACACCGGGCGTCGCCCGCCGCCCGGTCGGCCAGCGGGAGTCCACCGCCGCCCAGCGCGGCTGGTGGGACGGGCAGGCGACGGACTACCTCGCGGCGCACGGCGACTTCCTGGGCGACGCGGACTTCATGTGGGGGCCGGAAGGCCTGCGCGAGGCGGACGCCGGCCTGCTCGGTGACGTGGCCGGACGCCGGGTGCTCGAGGTGGGCGCCGGTGCCGCCCAGTGCTCCCGCTGGCTGCTCGCTCGCGGGGCGGCCCCGGTCGCGCTGGACGTCAGCGCCGGGATGCTCAGGGAGGCGGCCCGGATCGGCGCCGAGAGCGACCGGCCCGTCCCGCTCGTGCAGGCCGACGCCACCGCGCTGCCGTTCGCCGACCGGTCCTTCGACCTCGCTTGCTCGGCGTACGGCGGGGTGCCGTTCGTCGCCGACTCCGCGGCCGTCATGCGCGAGGTCGCCCGGGTGCTGCGGCCCGGCGGCCGCTGGGTGTTCTCGGTGAGCCACCCGGTGCGCTGGGCGTTCCTGGACGACCCCACCGAGGCGGGGCTGGTCGCCACGTCGTCCTACTTCGACCGCACGCCGTACGTGGAGCAGGGCGCGGACGGGACCGCCAGCTACGTCGAGCACCACCGCACGCTCGGCGACCGGGTCCGCGAGATCACCGCGGCCGGGCTGCACCTGGTCGACCTGGTCGAGCCCGAGTGGCCGGCGGAGAACATCAGCACCTGGGGCGGGTGGAGCCCGCTGCGGGGCGCGCTGCTGCCCGGGACCGCGATCTTCGTCTGCGCCCGGGACTGACCGTCCGGCCGTTCAGAGGTGCGTCAGCGCGTGCTGCGCGAGCAGGGCGCCGGGCCCGGCCGCGCCCGGCCCGACGACCCGGACGCCGACCGCGATCTCAGAGCCGGCGGCCACCGAGGTCGACGTGTCGGCTCCCGGCCTGGTGTAGCCGCAGAGCAGGTCCTTCGCGGGTCGGGTGGCCGTCGACCCCGGCGGAAGGCAGAGTCCGGCGGGCGGGTCTGCGGGGTCGACGAGCCGCATCGTCACGGTGGTCACGGTGAACCCGTCGGTCGTGAACCGACAGACCGACCGGCCCTCCTGCTCGGTGGAGGTGACCTCCCAGGACGACAACGCGACGTAGAGGCTGACGTCCGAGGCGTCGACCAACGAGCAGGGGGCCGGAAGCGCGATGCCCGCCGCCGCCGGCGCCGGGCCGGCCGGCGAGGCAGTCGCTGCAGCGGCCGGCGGATGTCCCGGGCGCGACGCCGGGTCGGCGACGGCAGCCGGCCCGCCGGCGCAGCCGGTGAGGGCCAGGACCACGGGAAGCGCCACAGCGGTCAGGCTGCGGCGGCGTCGCTCGCCTGACGAAGTCACCGTGAGGTGGTCGACCCGGACCGGCCGGACCTTGACCACGGGCCGGTCGCGAGCCGCTAGCGTCGCTCGGCACGGGCAGGGAGACGACCGGCAGAGGGGGACGCGTGACCACGAGCCGACGGGTGCTGGTGACCGGCGGTGCCGGCTTCATCGACAGCCACCTGTGCGCGCGGCTGCTCGACGAGGGTCACGAGGTCCTCTGCGTCGACAACTTCTACTCCTCGACGCGGGCCAACATCGAGCACCTGCTCGACCATCCGCGGTTCGAGGTGATGCGTCACGACGTGACGTTCCCCCTCTACGTCGAGGTCGACGAGATCTACCACCTGGCCTGCCCGGCGTCACCGGTGCACTACCAGCGGGACCCCGTGCAGACCACGAAGACCGCGGTGGTCGGGAGCATCAACATGCTGGGGCTGGCGAAGCGGACCGAGGCACGGGTCCTGCTCACCTCGACGTCGGAGGTCTATGGCGACCCGGAGGTGCACCCGCAGACCGAGGACTACCACGGCAACGTCAACCCCATCGGCCCCCGCGCCTGCTACGACGAGGGCAAGCGCGCCGCGGAGACCCTGTTCTTCGACTACCACCGCCAGCTCGGCACCGACATCAAGGTCGTGCGCCTGTTCAACACCTACGGGCCGCGGATGCACCCGCAGGACGGCCGCGTGGTCTCGAACTTCGTCGTGGCGGCACTGGCCGGGGACCCGCTGACGCTCTACGGCGACGGCGCGCAGACGCGGTCGTTCTGCTACGTCGACGACATCGTCGAAGGCATCCTGCGGATGATGCGGACTCCCCCGGGCACCACCGGCCCGGTCAACCTCGGCAACCCCGGCGAGTTCTCGATGGCAGCGCTGGCCGCCCTGGTCCTGGAGCTCACCGGCTCGACCTCGGCGACCGAGCACCGGCCGCTTCCCGAGGACGACCCCGCCCGGCGGTGCCCGGACATCGGCCGGGCCGCGGCGCTGCTCGCCTGGGCGCCGAGGGTCGACCTGCGCGACGGCCTCACCCGGACGATCGAGTACTTCGCGGCCCGCAAGGACTGATCGCGGTCCCGGCGGCCGACCCGGCCGACGGTCCCGGCCGACGGTCCTGGCCGACGGTCCTAACCGACGGCGACCGGCTGGCGGGCGCGACGGCCGCCGGCGGACCCGCCGTTGTCGTCCTCGCGGCGGCCCAGCACGAAGGCCAGAGCCCCGCAGAGGATCGCCAGCAGCAGCATCGCGAGCGGCACCCAGGTGCCGACCAGGGAGGACTTCGAGCGGGCGTCCTTCGCCAGGTCGCCCTGCTGCTTCTGGGTCGCCTCGTTGAACGTGAGCGTGACCTCGATGAGGGTGACCGCGTCGGTGCCGCTGGCGTCCTTGAGCACCTGGTGCTGCTGCTCCTCGCCCTTGACGATCACGCCGCTGAGGGGCTCGACCCACACGGAACGGGTGTTGTCGTAGAACCGTGGCGCCTTGACGCTGGGGGCGTCGGAGCCCACCAGGTCGCCGGGCACCTCGAGCTCGCCGATCTGCACCGGGCCGACCTGCTGCTGGTAGCGGTAGACGATGAGGCCCTGGAGCTTCTCGCTGGCCTGGTACTTCATCGGCTCGGCGATCTTGGCGGTGGTGTCGAAGAACGGGTAGGTCTGCTTCTTGGCGCCGAAGGGGAACTTGTAGCTCAGGCCCTCGTGCTTGGTGGGCACGCCGTCGACGTTCTCGTTGCAGCAGTTGACGGCCTCGCCGGTCTTGCGGTCCCACGCGACCCGGTCGGTGGTGGCGGTGATGAGGGTGCCGTCGGTCTGGGCGAGGACGACCGACTCGTCCCAGACGCCGACCGTCTTGCTGCTGGCGGCCACGTCGCCGCGGATCGTGCGGTGGGCGACCATGTCGACGCCGTCGACCTCGGTCAGCGTCGCCGGGTCGAAGCGGGTTCCGGTGCCGGGTGCGAAGCTCTCGGCGAACTGGTCGAGCGGGGTCACCAGGAGGTTCGGGACGACGTAGAACTTCAGCATCGCCGCCACGGCGAGCAGGAAGACCGCCAGCCCGGTCAGGACGTATCCGACCGCCCGCCTCATGGGGATCCTCTCCGCCGCGGTCACGACCGCAGGCTGCGGCGCCGACCGTGCGCGGACAGTAGCAGCCCGCCACGGGGCCGCGGGAGCCCTTGCTACCCGGCGGTAACCGTGTCGTCGTCGTCCCGCAGGATCCATCGGACGGCGTCCGCGAGCGACGGCAGCACGGCCCGGGCGACCGTCCGCGTGGGTGGTAGCGCGGCCAGCAGGAGCCCGGGGACCCCCGCGGCCCGGGCCGCGACCACGTCGCCCTCGCTGTCACCGACCAGCACGCACCGCCCCGGCCGCACCCCCGGCCGGGCCGCCAGCGCCTGCAGGACCAGGCCCGGCAGCGGCTTCCGGCAGTCGCAGGCGTCCACGTCGTGCGGACAGACGTACCAGCCGTCCACGTGCGCGCCGGACGCGGCCAGCTGGTCGGCGATCGCGTCGTGGACGGCCGTGAGCTGCTCGCCGGTCATCACGCCGGTGCCCACCCCGCGCTGGTTGGTCACGACGACGACCGGGACGCCGGCGTCGTTCAGGCGCCGGACCGCGTCGGCCGCGCCGGGCAGCAGGTCGACCTCGGCCGGGTCGACGACGTACCGCCGGGTGCCCACCGGGACGTTGAGGGTTCCGTCGCGGTCGAGCAGGACCAGCTCCGGCCTCACTCCCGGCCGGGCGAGGGGAGGCCGGACTCGACCAGCTCGGCCCATATGTGGCCCCAGAGGAGGTGGGTCTCCTGCACCCGGGCGGTGCTGGTCGACGGGACGGCGACGCAGTGCTCGACAAGGGGGCGCAGGCCCGAGTCGTCCGCGCCGCAGAGCGCGACCGTGACGGCCCCCAGCCGGGCTGCCTCGGCCAGCCCGCGCAGGACGTTCTCGGAGCGTCCGCTGGTGGTCATGCCGATCACGACGTCGCCGGGCCGGACGAAGGCCTGCACCCCGCGCTCGAACACGTGCCGGTAGCCGTAGTCGTTGGCCATGGCGGTGAGCCCGGCGCTGCTGTCGCCGAGATGGACCGCGGGCAGCGCCCGACGGTCGCGGGTGCACCGGCCGACGAACTCGGCCGCGAGGTGCGCGGCGTCGGCGGCGCTGCCGCCGTTGCCGAACAGGACGAGCTTGGCCCCGGCCGCGAACGCCGCGACCAGGACGTCGCCGACGGTCGCCACGGCTGCCACGAGCGCGTCGTCGGCCAGCCGGGCGGCCAGCTCGGCGTTGTCGGCGAGGGCGGACCGGACCAGGCGCTCGGCCCCGCCGTCGGCGCCGTCCGGCTCAGCCATCGACCCGCCAGGTACGCAGACCGGTCAGGTCGAAGGAGATCTCGCCCACCGTGAGACCGAGTTCCATCAGCGCCTCCGCGACGTGATGACGCCGGTTGTACGGGCAGTAGAAGAGCATGTAGCCCCCGCCGCCGGCACCCGTCACCTTGCCGCCGAGCGCGCCGTGGTCACGCGCCAGCTGGTAGGCCTCGTCGATGAACGGCGTGGCGATGCGGGGCGACATCCGGCGCTTCTGCTGCCACGCCTGGCCGAGCAGCTCACCGAATTCGGAGAGGCGGTTGCGCAGCAGCGCGTCCTTCATCTCCTGCGCCAGACGCTTCTGCATCCGCAGGCCCTCGACGGCCTCGTCGTCGCCGCGTCGGTAGCGCTCGGTCTGGTCGTCGATGATGTGGTCGGACAGCCGGGTCCGGCCGGTGTAGCAGAGCAGCAGGTTGTGCTCGAGCTCGCTCACGGTGTCGGGGCCGATCCGGAGCGGGTTCACGACCACGTGGCTGCCGGACATCTCCAGGAAGTTGAAGCCGCCGAACGTCGCGGCGTAGTGGTCCTGGAGCCCGCCCGAGATGCCGAGGTCCTCGCGCTCGAGGACGTGGGCCAGGTGCGCGATCTCGTAGTCGGTCATCGTGAGGCGGTTGTGCTCCTGGAGCAGGCCGACGAGGGCAACGATCATCGCCGACGACGAGCCGAGACCGGATCCGGGCGGCGCGCTGGAGTGCAGGAACAGGTCGAACCCGCTGCGCTCCCTGTCCAGCAGCCGCGAGATCGCGGACTTCACCAGGTCCAGCCGACCGTCGAACATCATCGGCTCGTCCATGCCGAAGTCGACCGACATGCCGTAGTCGAGCGACTCCAGGGTGATCTGCCGGTCGGCACGCGGCCGCAGGGTGGCGTGCGCGTAGCGCGCGATGGTGGCGCTGAGGACCAGGCCGCCCTCGTCCTCGGGGAAGGGCGGGACGTCGGTGCCGCCGCCGGCGAAGCTCACCCGCAAGGGCGCCCTCGCCCGCACCAGGGTCCTGCTCGCCACGCCGCCACGCTCCAGTCCGATCCGGTCCGCCCGTCCGGCAGCGCATCACCGTAGCCGGACCCACCCGTCGGAGGACGGCGGACGTGCGATCCTCCCGGGGTGAGCGACCCGCGCCGCCCCGGCCGGCTCCCCGGCGGGGTGCCCGCGCTGGACGGCGTGCGGGGACTGGCGGCCCTCCTCGTGGTGCTCACCCACGTCGGCTACCAGACCGGCGAGACCTCCCGCGGCCTGCCCGGCGCGCTGCTCGCCCGGGCGGACGTCGGAGTGGCGCTGTTCTTCGTGCTGTCCGGCCTGCTGCTGTACCGGCCGTGGGTCGTCGCGGAAGCCACCGGTGGCCCGGCGCCGTCCTGGCGGCGCTACTACCGGCGCCGCGCGGTGCGGATCCTGCCGGCGTACTGGCTGGCGCTGCTCGCCGTCGTGGTGCTCGCTCCGGACGACGGTCGCTCGGCCGGCGATGTCGTCGCCAACGCGACCCTCATGCAGGTCTACGGCGGCGGCCACCTGCTCGGCGACTTCACCCAGACGTGGAGCCTGTGCACCGAGGTGCTGTTCTACGCCGTCCTGCCGCTCGTCGCCGTAGCGGTGGGGCGGCTGCGAGGGCCCGTCGCCCGCGTCGGCCTGCTCGCCGCAGTCGTGGTCGCGAACCTGGTGTGGGCCGGCCTGGCCACGACGGACGCGCTGCCCACCCTGTCCAGCACCTGGCTCCCCGGCCACGCCGGCTGGTTCGCTGCGGGGATGCTGCTCGCGGCGGCAGCCGACGACGCTGCCCGCCGACCGGCCGGGCGGGTCGGGCAGTGGACGCGCGACTTCGCCGGCCGGCCGGGCACCGTGCTGCTGCTGGCCCTCGCGGTGGCCGCGCTGGCGGTCACGCCGTTGGCCGGACCGCGCACGCTCGCGCCGACCACACCGGGCGAGAGCGTCGTCAAGGAGCTGCTCTACGGGGTCGTGGCGCTGCTGCTCGTCGCGGCAGCACTCGTCGCGCAGCCGGGAACGCGCGTCGCGCGGGTGCTCGGCAACCCCGCCGCCCGGTGGACCGGCCGGGTCGGCTACGGCGTCTTCCTGTGGCACCTGCTGGTGCTCGACGGGGTCATGTCGGCTCTGGGCACGCCGCTCTTCGGTGGCGACGTCCTGCGGGTCGGCGTGCTCACGGTCGCCGGAAGCCTGGCGGTCGCCTGGCTGTCATGGGTGCTGGTGGAGCGGCCGCTGCTCGACCGGCTCAGCTCCCCGGTCTCGTCGCGCCGGGAGGGGGACGAGCAGCACGGCGAGCAGCGCGAGCACGCCCACCGCCCCGCGGCCGACCGGGGCGTCTGACACCACCGCCACCAGGCCGGCGACGACCAGCACCGCGCCGGCGACGTAGCCGGACTGCCGCCGCAGTCGCAGTGCGGACGCGAGAGCGGCCGCGGCGAGCACCAACCCCCAGAGACCACCCAGCACGGCGCCGAGGAGAACCGGGAGCAGCAGGTGCTCGGCGGCCACCGGTCGGGCCGCCGGCAGCGGCGCCCCCGCAGGTGCCCGGCGGTCGAGCCGGCCGGCCACCGCCGCGAGGCCGGCGAGTGCGAGCAGCGCCGCGAGCCCGACCAACAGCCCGGCCCGATGCCAGGCGCCGGGGCGGAAGTCGAGCCGCACCGTGGTCGCACCCGCCGGGACGACCCAGCCCTGCCGCCACCCGTCCACGGTCACCGCCCGCAGCCGCTTCCCGCCGGCGGTCGCGCGCCAGCCGCGGTTCGCCCCCTCGGCCAGCGCGAGCAGCGCCGCCGGGCCGGCGGCGACGGCCAGCTCACGGTGCTCCGGCTCGTCCACCCGAGCGGTGACCTGCCGGTCCCCCGCGCCGCTCGCAGTGACCGGCCGGCCGAGGGTCACCTGGTCGAGGGCGAGCACGGGCGACGCCCGGGCCTCGAGCTCGGCAGATCCCGCGGGGAGCGCGACAGTCGGCGCGCAGGGCGCCGCGGTGAGCGCCCCGCCCGCGACCAGCTCGGCGACCGTGGCTGTGACCGCGAACCGGACGGTCCCGCCGCCGAGCCGCAGCTCCGGTCCCACCGCGCACGGCGAGCTGACCGACGACGCGGGCCGGGGAAGCGGGAGCGTGAGCTCGGGCAGTCGCAGCTGCTCGGGCGGGTTGTCACCGGCCCGGACGAAGGCGAACCGGAACGTCCGACCGGTGAGCGGCTCGATTGCGCTGCGCTGCGCGCGCCCCCCGATCGGCACCTGTCGCTGCTCGGTCCCGCTGATCACCACGACTCGGGACAGCGCCCGGCGGGCGCTCCGGTCGGCCGTCAGCGGCAGCGCGGACAGCGTGACCTCCGAGGGGAACGTGACCGTGAGGGTGGGCGTCGTGTCCTGGGCGGTCGCCACCCACGCCGTGGCCTGGTCGCCGTCGACGGCGGCCCCGGGCCGGCCGGCCGGGTGCGCGACGGCGGCGCTGCTGCCGGACGCCGTGAACCCGAGGGCGCGGTCGAGCGCCGCGTCGAGCTCCGGTCCCGGTACCGGACGCACCGTGGCCAGGACCGGCACGGACCCGGCGGAGCCGACGTGCAGCGTGCGCCGCCAGGTGGGGCCGTCCTCGCCGTCGCGGACGAGCGTGGGGCTGCACGACCACGCCGGCCCGACGTCGAGGCAGCCGCCCCGCGACGGCGCGCGTCGCAGCAGCCAGGCCGCGGTGGCCGCGTCGGCACGCACGTCCCGCGGCACCGCGAGGCTCTCGGTCACCGTGAGACCGACGACCTCCGTCACGGTCGTCGGTGCCGAACGCGACGGTGCGGCGAAGAGCAGCCGCACCCGACGCGTCGGTGCGGCCGGCGGGGTGACGACGAGCCGGCCGTCGGGACCCCGCCGCGTCCGCACGCTGCCGGTGTCGGTGACCACCCGCACCCGTGTGGGTGCGGCGAGCCCGCGGCCGCCGGCCGCGACGATCTCGAGCGGGCCGAGCCGGTGCGGCCGCGGCCAGCGCACCTGCAGCCAGCGGGGGCCGGCAACCTCCGAGGTGACCCAGGCGGTGCGGCCGTCACCGTCCAGTGCGGCGGCCGGCCGGGTGCCCGCCCCGCGCCAGCCGGGCCGGGTCGGGTCGGCGGCGCTGGACGACGCGGTGACGACGGCACCGTCGACGTAGCGCGCCACCGTCTGCTCGCGGGCCGGCACCGGCACCAGGTCGCCCGCTGCACGGTCACCGCGCACGTCGTCGCCGGCCCGCAGCGTCGGGCCGTACGCAGAACCGGGCGCGGCACCGAAGTCGAGCCGGCGCCGGCGCAGCGTGTCGGTGACCAGGGCCGGCAGCGCGCCGACGCCGGGCAGCCGCGGGACCGCGACGGTCGGGACGTCGGCGATGCCGGCGGCGGACCGTGCCAGCGCCGACTCGGGGCCGCCGGCGAGCCGGCGTACGTCGGACAGCGGCACCGCGCGCACCCCGGCGGGGCCCGTGTCGACAGCCCACACCTCGAGCACCCGACGGGCCGGCACCGGCACCGAAAGGTCGCCGACCAGCCCGTCCTCGCCGGGCAGCCGCGGGCCGAACCCCGCCACCCGGCGCAGCCCGGGCGAGGTCGCGAGGGTCGCCCGGACGGCGACGACCGGGTCGCCGGTGGCGCGCGGGTCGACGTCGCCGCGCAGCAGCACCCGGCCGATGCCGGCGGCGGCGAGGGCACCGGCGAGCGCGCCGGAGGGGCGTCCCGCCGCCAGCTCGTCGACGACGCCGTCGAGCAGCCGGGAGGCGCCCGGGGCGCCGAGCGGCACGGCGTCGCGCAGCGCCACCGGCGACGACGTGAGTGCCACCAGCGGCTCGTCGTTGGTGTGGCCCCAGCGGTAGTCGCCGAAGGCGGTCGCCGGGGCCAGCAGGGTCCGCCCGGAGGGGTGGTCGTCCAGCCAGGTCGCGGCCGACCGCCAGTACCCCGGCATCCCGTCGAACGGCGCGCGGCCCGCCAGGTCGCCGCGCAGCGCGGGCGCGACCGAGCCGAGCAGGGCCAGGACGACGAGCAGCCCGGCGCCGCCCACGACCGGGCCGGGACCGGGCAGGCCCCAGTGCTCGGGGACCCGGGCGTCGAGCCGTGACCAGGCCCGCTCGAGCGCTGCGGGCCCGACGGCGAGCAGGTGGCTGAGCCCCACCGTGAGGGGCAGCCGCACCAGCAGGTCGAGCTTGTGGACGTTGCGCAGGGCAGCGAGCGGCCCGTCGAGCAGATCGCGCGCGGCCGGGGCCAGCGGGCCGGTGTGACCGACCGCCATGAGGAGCAGGCCGGCCAGCAGGGCCAGCAGCAGGAACCGGCGCTCGGGCAGGTCGCGCCGCGCCAGCCCGGCGAGGCCCAGGGCCGCCACGGCTGTCGTCGACAGCACCGCGACGGCGGCGGTGGCGAGCCACCAGCCGGCCGGCCAGCTCGGGCCGCCGGGCGAGGCCGACCAGGCCACCCAATCCGAGGTGCCGCGCAGCACGCTCAGCACCGAGGTGACCGACGTCGTGACCCGGGCCGACTCGATGTAGTCGAGGAACGGGAAGGCGTAGCGGCCCAGGACCAGCAGGGGCAGCAGCCACCAGGCGGACGCCAGCGCGACCCCGAGCACCCACCACCCGGCCAGCCGTCGGCGCGCCGTCCCGCGCGACCTGGTCGCGATCCAGAGCGCGGGCGGCAGGAGCACCGCGAGGGTGGCCACCGCGTTGACAGCGCCGACCGCGGCGTAGAGCAGGGCCGACAGCAGCGCCGCGCGCCGGACCCGGCCGCCGTCCCGGCAGGTGACCAGCGGCAGGAGCACCCACGGCGCGAGCGCCAGCGGCCAGCTCTCGGCCGACAGGGCGCCGAGGGTGGTGAGGACCCGCGGCCCGAGCGCGAACGCGACCGCGCCGACGGCCCGGCTCCCCCACGTGCCGACACCCAGCGCCGCGGTCAGCCGCAGCATCCCGGTGAACGCGACGACGAGCACCAGCCCCCACCAGGCGCGCTGCAGCACCCACGGCGGCACCGACGCGAGGTGGCCGAGCCAGAAGAACGGCCCCATCGGGAAGAGGTAGCCGTAGGCCTGGTTCTGCAGCTGACCGAAGCCGGTGTGCGGGTCCCACCCGAGCAGTGCCCGGCGCAGGAACGACCCCGGGTCGACGACCAGGTCGAGCTTGGTGTCGGCGCCGACCAGGCTCGGCGACTGCGCGAAGGCCAGGGCCACCAGGCCGACCGCGACGGCGAGCTCGCGCACCCGGCGTACCGGCTCCGGCACCCGCGACGCGGTGGTCGCGCCGGGCGCGGTCATCGCCGCCGGAGGACGAGCAGCAGGTTCCAGGTCGCGACCTCGCGCAGGCCCGGCACCCGCACCAGGCCGCGGGCCCAGGACGGGTAGTAGCGCGGCCGGGCGTCGAGCAGCTGGGCGTCCGGCTGGTGGTGGGCCCACCGGAGGCCGTCGGCCACCGAGACCCGGAACAGGTTGGTGCCCACCCGGTTCTTCGGCGGCCGGCCGTACCGGCGGGTGTAGCGCTCGATCGCGCGGCGCCCGCCGAGGTAGTGGTACGGCGAGGTCTCGTGGCCGCCCCACGGCGAGAGCCAGTTGGTGTAGCTGAGGACGACAACCCCGCCAGGGCGGGTGACCCGGACCAGCTCGTCGCCGAACGCGGCCGGGTCGGCGACGTGCTCCAGGACGTTGCTGGAGAAGGTCACGTCGACGGAGGCCGTCGCCACCGGGAGCCGGCGCCCGTCGGCGACGACGGCCGCCGTCCGCGGCACCGTGGTCGGGTGCACCTCGGTCGGGTCGGCGTCCAGCCCCACGTAGTACGCCCCCCGGTCGGCGAAGGCGGCGGCGAACTCCTCGGGACCGGCCCCGACGTCCAGCACCCGACGGCCGGCCAGCGACGTGAAGTCCTCGACCATCCGGACCGAGTCACGCGCGAGCAGGCCGTAGAACACGTGTGGCTGGGTCTGCTCCACGGCGAACGCCCGCAGCAGCGCGACCGACCGGCGGACGCCCCGCTCGGTGGTCACGTCCACGGGGCGCTGCTGGAGGCGGGCGGACATCGCTGGTGAGCCTATCGGCGGGACCGGCGCCGATCCCCGTGGTTCAGGCACTCGCGCGGGCCACCGGCGTCTACCCTGCTCCCACCATGACCTCGACCCGTGCCGGCGCCGCCGCGCGCCCGCTGCGGGTGCTGTTCCTCAGCTGGCGCGACCAGGGCCACCCCGAGGCGGGTGGGGCCGAGGCGTTCCTCGACCACGTCAGCCGGCACCTGGCCGGCCGCGGTCACGAGGTCACCGTCGTCACGGCCCGGTACCCGGGGAGCCTCGCCGACCAGGTCCTCGACGGGCGGCGGTTCCTGCGCCGCGGCGGCCGGTTCTCCGTCTACCCGCGGGGGCTGCTCCAGCTGTTCCGGCTGCGCCGCGAGGTCGATGTGGTCGTCGACGTGCAGAACGGCATCCCGTTCTGGGCGCCGTTGGTGGCCCGCGTCCCCGTGGTCGACCTCGTGCACCACGTGCACCGCGAGCAGTGGCCCGAGGTGTTCGGTCCGCTGCGCGCCCGGTTCGGCTGGTGGCTGGAGTCCCGCGTCGCTCCCCGGGTCTACGCCCGGTCGGCGTACGTCGTGGTCTCGCGTGCGACCCGCGACGAGCTGGTCGGTCTCGGTGTCGAGGCCGCCCGCACCACCGTCGTCTACAGCGGCCGGGAGGTGCCCGCCACGCCGCCGGTGACCTCCGGCTGCAGCGACCAGCCGAGCCTGGTCGTCCTCGGTCGGCTGGTGCCGCACAAGCGGGTCGAGCTGGCGCTGGAGACCGTTGCCCGGCTCCGGCCGCGACACCCCGGGATCGTGCTGCACGTGGTCGGTCACGGGTACTGGCACGACGAGCTGGTCGCTGCCGCCGACCGGCTCGGCGTCTCCGATGCCGTGCGGTTCCACGGGTTCGTCGACGAGGACGTCAAGAACTCGCTGGTCGCGTCGTCCTGGGTCAACCTGCTCCCGTCGCTCAAGGAGGGTTGGGGGCTCGCGATCATCGAGGCGGCTGCCCTCGGCGTCCCGTCCATCGCGTTCCGCGAGGCGAGCGGCACCAACGAGTCGGTCGTCGACCGCGAGACCGGCTTCCTCGTCGACCACGTCGACGGCCTGGTGGCGGCCACCGAGCTTCTGCTGCTCGACCCGGTGCAGCGCAAGGAGCTCGGCGAGGCGGCCCGCGCCTTCGCCGAGGGGTTCTCGTGGGTGGCCACCGGCGCCCACGTCGAGGCAGTCCTCGACGCCCTGGTCAGCGGGTCGGTGCCCGGTCAGCGGTCCGGTGCCGGACGGGTCGCCCGCGAGGTCCGCTCCGACCACCGGGTCTGACCGGTCGCCCTACTGGCTGTCGTAGGTGATCAGCGGCCGGTCGACCGGCGCGCTGGGCTTCGCGGTGCCGACCGAGACGATCGCGAAGGAACCGGCGACGGCGACGACGAGACCGGTCACGGCGCTGACGATGACCGGCACCAGGGCAAAGCCCTCGTCCGAACGCTGCGCCATGCGCGTCCTCCGTCGACCGGTCTGCTCGCTCATCGGGCGCGAGCGTACCAGCGGCGCCACCGCCGCGGCAGGAGGACGACACCGAGCGCGGCCAGCAGGGTGACGGCTCCCAGGACGACCCCGACCGGTGCCTGCCGGTCCGGGGGCGGCACCGGTGGACCGGGTACCCGTCGCAGGGTGAGGTCGCCCGCGGACCAGACGATCGGCAGGGCGCTCAGCCGCGCGAGCTGGCCGGTGCGGTCGGGCTGGTCGCGCTGCTCCACCACCCACCGGACGTCCTCCGCCGCCAGCGCGGCGGCGAGGTCGGCGCCGTCGTCGAGCGCCCGACGGATGCGCGCCGCGCGGGGGTCCTCGCCGCGCACCACCCGGTCGGCGAGCGGCAGGTCGTCGTTCTCGACGACGTCGGCGTCGAGCAGCCGGGGCAGCGGGTCCAGGACGACGTGGTCGTGGTTCCAGGCGTAGCGGCGGTAGTAGGTGAACGGGAACACGGCGACCGCACCCGGGGTGGCGTCGGTCGCCCGTTCGACCTCTGCCCTCAGCGCCCGCCACGACCCCGGGTACGTCGCGGGGTCGAGCCGACCGTGCACCCCCCACGCGAGGCTCGGCAGGACCGCGACCGGCACCACCAGCAGCAGCCAGGCGCCGTTGGTCACGTGGGCGCGGGCCCGCTGGGCGGCCAGGCCCGCGCAGCATGCCAGGGGCAGCACCGCGAGGGCCGCGAACTTCTGGCCGTCGCGCAGCAGGCCTCCCCCTGGGACGTGCACGACCACCGACCGCAGCAGGTCGCGGAGTCCCGGCACGGCGCCGGCCGCGGCGAGGACCAGCCCGAGGGCGCCGGCCGCGAGCACCGCGGTCGCCGTCGCTCCCCCGGTCCGGCGCCACGGTCCGGCACCTGCGGCGACGGCGGTCATCACCAGGAGCAGGGTCACGACTGCGACGACCGTCGAGCCACGCTCCGCGGGCCACACCGCCGGGTTCCAGATGCCACCCGTGGTGAGCAGGCTCGGCAACAGCCCCAACGGGGTGTCGGCCCGCGCCGCGAACGCCGTGACGCCTTCGGGGTCGGTGGGCAGTGAGCCGGCCTGCCGCAGCGCCGGGACCAGCCAGGGCGCGGCGGCCCCGAAGGCGGTGAGGAGCGACCAGCCGAGCGGCCGCATGCGGTCCCGCCACCCCGTCCCGACCAGGAGGACCACCACGAGCAGCGTGACCATGACCAGCGCCGTGCTGCCCGCGAGGCCGGTGAGGGCGAGCACCAGGCACAGCCGCGGCACGGCACCCGGCTCCCCGCGGCGAACGGCGGTCCCGGCGCCCACCGCCCACGGCAGCGCCGCCAGCCCGAGCAGGAACCCCCAGTGCCCGATCGCCAGCCGCTCGGCGACGTACGCGTTCCAGGTGAGGGTGACGGCGGCCACCGCCCCAGCGAGCCGGGTCGGCATCAGCCGGCCGACGCCCCAGCCGCCCAGCACGAACACGGCGAGCAGCAGCACCTTCTGCACCACGTCGCCCGGGAGCACGGTCGACAGCAGCACGACCACGAGGTCGTTCGGCACGGCGCGCGGCACCGACCCGTCGGTGCCGAGCACCCTGGCCATGAGCGGCTGGTCCGGGACGCCGACCAGGTCGTAGGCGAGCAGGTAGCCGCGCGCCAGCGCCGGCCCGAGCGCGACCAGGGCGACGACCAGGCCGGTCAGCGCTCCGACGGCGCCCGGTCCGGGGCCGACAACGGTCCGGCGGTCGGTCACTGACGCTCGAACCCTGCGAACGCCTCGCCCATCAGGCGGGTCTGCTCCCCCAGCTCGTGATGGGCGAGCACGTGGGCGCGGTTGGCAGCGCCGAGGACGGCACGCCGGGAGGGGTCGTCCAACAGCCCGACCAGAGCGTCGGCCAGCTCTTCGGCGTCGTCGGCGACCATCGGGTTCGGTGGAGGCACGGCCTCGTGGTTGGTTCCGCAGCGCGTCGTCACCACCGGCAGCCCGCTGGACATCGCCTCCAGGTAGGCCAGCCCGAACTGCTCGTTCCACCTCCAGGTCGCACGCGGGGCCGTGACGAAGACGGCCGACGAGCGCAGCCGCGCCGCGACGTCCCGGGGCGCTCCCGCACCCACATAGGTCACGGCCCCGGCAGTTCGGGCGGACCACGTCTGGACGAGTGGCACGAGCGGACCCCGGCCCATCACGGTCAGGTGCGCATCGGGGACCTGACGACGGACCAGATCGAAGGCCTCGAGCACCCGGTCGATCCCCTTGTTGGCCGCGACCGGCGAGACGAACACCAGCTCCGGTCGTGGTTGCGGCTCCGGGGCCGGGCTGAAGAGCGCGGTGTCGACGCCCGGCAGCACGACGCGGATCCGTTCGTCCGGGACGTCGAGTGAGAGCAGGTGCTCGCGCGCGGCCTGGATGAAGCAGAGAAACAGGTCGGCCTCGCGGGCCCGTCGCAGAGCGCCGCGGTACGGCGGCAGCCGGTAGAGCGGCTGCCGCGGGTCGTTCTCCCACGTGAGCACCGCCTGGCGAACCTTCCTGCGCCGGGCCCAGGTGGAAGCCTGCCCGGTGACCAACGAGCAGAGCTCCAGCGACGCGATCCAGTCGGTCTCGAGGTCCAGATCGTCGAGGCCTCGCATCCAGGCGAACGCCCCCGCTTCGACGAAACGGCGGACCGGCCGGCGATACCTCATCGGCATCCACCGCTCCTGGCCGTACGGCAAGGGGTTGCCCAGCGCGGTGACCTCGGTCCCCGGCATCTGGGCGAGCCAGTGCAGCTCGCGCCCGGGCCGCTGGTCCGCGAGGGACGCCCAGAGCAACCGACGTGGGACCTCGGTCACGCCGGCGCGCCGGTGGTCGCCCGGAGCCGACGCCGCCCCAGCGCGTACCCGACGCCGTACGCCGCCGCCTCGGCGACCCGCATGACCACGATGCCGGCGGCCAGCACGGGATGTGCGAGCAGCCGTCTGCGGTGCCGGACGAAGGCGGCGGCCGTACCGGCGCCCTGGGCGCGCAGGGCCCCCGGGTGCACCGCAGCGAACGCCGGCAGGCTGGCCCCGTAGTAGACCCGTTTGCGGAGGATGCCCGCGAGGGTCAGCCGCCCCTCGTCGTGAAGGATGTGCACGGCCGGCGAGTGTGCGAGCCTCGCGCCGGAAAGGTCCAGGCGACGGCGGAGGTCGACGTCCTCGGGGCCAGACATGGTGGCGTCGAAGCCGCCGAGGCCGACCAGCACGGATCGCCTGAGCAGCCGCGGGTAGTAGAGCGCCGGGTCGTCCAGGTAGCAGGTGCGTTCCAACCGCCGGCAGTCGCTCCAGAAGCCCGGACCGATGCTGAGCTCGGGGACCGAGACTGCGTCGGCACCGGCGTCGAGCGCGGTGGCCAGCGCCAGCCTGACGGTCGCGGGCGGCAGGACCATGTCGGAGTCGACCCACATCACCCACTCGCCGCTGGCAAGTTCCGTGCCCGCGTTGCGCTGGGCGCTGCGCTCGGGACCGCCCCGGACCGCGACCTGGGCCCGCGCCCGGGCGACCTCGAAGCTGCCGTCGTCGCTGTCGTTGTCGACCACGATCAGCTCGACGTCAGGATGGTCCTGGGCCAGGACCGAGTCCAGGCAGGCCGCGAGGGTCCGGACCACGTTGCGGGTCGGCACCACCACCGACACCCGGCCCGCGCGCTCAGTCACGGCGGGCGAGTCTGCCAGAGGGGTCCTCGAGCTCCTGACGCACAGCACCAGTCACGAGCAGCAGCAGGCCGGCCGCCGCGACGGAGTTCGACCACGGATTCCCCGTCACGAGCTGCGGTGTCACCTGGTGCCAGCGGTCCGAGTTCCCCGCGATCCAGATGACCGGGAGAGCGGCCCAGCACGCGAGGCCGGCCCGGAGCAGCGCGGAGGCTGCCAGTCGCCGTACCAGGTCGACCGCTCCGAGGACCAGACCGAGGACTCCCAGCCACACCCCGCCGACGACGAACACCAGGACCGCGGTCAGGAACCAGCCCACGACCGCGGCGCGCCGGGTGTCGCGCGACCGGAGACGGTCAGGCAGAGCTCCGACGGGCTGGGTCCCACGAGGTGCGGGTGCCGGTTCGGGTGCCGGTGCGAGGGCCCCGCGATCTCGGCCACCCAGGATGACCAGGGCGGCTGCACCGCCCACGGTCGCCACGGAGACGCCGATGGCGGCGTCCGCGGGACGCTGGGGGCCGTAGCGGATGCTGATGCGGTGCGGGCCGGGGTCGCGCACCTGCCAGCCCGCCGAGTACCCGTCGACCACGGACGGAGCGCCCAGGTCTCGGCCGTCGATTGAGGCGCGCCACCGCGGGTCGAACGCCTGGCCCAGCACCAGCGTGTAGGGCGCCCGAGCCGCTCCCACCTGCAGGTCGAACGACGTCGGCCGGGACGAGGTCACGGTGAGGTGCGGTCCCGGCGAAGGTGCCACCGGGAGCTCGCCGATGACGTCGCGCAGGACGAGCTGGTCGAGGACCCACCCGCCCTTCTCGCTCAGCCGGTGAGCACCGGCGTCGAGTCGCAGCCGCCGCCCACCGCACGGTCCGAACAAGGTCGGGTCGACACCGGTGATCGGCTGAGTCAGTCGGACGAGCAACGGGTTGCCGTCGGCCGTGGCAACGGCGATGCAGGCACGGGCCGCCAGCTCGGGGTCGTGGGTCACACGCGCGCCCCCGAAGCCGACCTCGGCGATCCGGACGGCGCCGGGTCCCTTCCGCGCCAGGATCGTGAGCGTGAGAGACGTCGCCAGGCGCGGCGGGAAGGTCAGGCGCGTTCGGCCGGGATGGGCCGGGAAGTCCCCGACGACGTGGCCGTCCAGCGCCACTCTGACCACGGACGCCCAGCCGAGATCCGGGGTCGTGGCCCGTGGCTGGCGCAGGTCGACGTGGTCGAGACGTCGCGACGGCGCCGAGACCGTCAGGGTCTCCCCTACGACGTCGCGGCCGGGAACCCAGGCGGTCGCCGGGTCGCCGTCCAGAGCCGCCGAGGCGCGGACAGTCGGCAGGTCGAAGGCCCGCGACGACGACGTGGCCAGCACCACGCCGTCGGCACCCGCCAGGGTGTCGAGCTCCCCCTCGGGTAGGTCTGCCGTGGCCTGAGCGACACCGTAGGGGCGGAACGTGCGGCTCCCGGGCAACGAGAAGCCTCGCTCCAGGCCCGTCTCTTCGTCGTCGGTGGGATCTGCGGGCACCCCGCTCACCCGGGAGAGGGCGACGTCGAGGGGCGTGAGCGCCAAGCGGCGGGAGAGATCAGCATCCATCTGGGACGCCCGTCGCTGCAGAGTCACGGGTAGCCGGGCCGCTCGCTGGACCCGGAGACCGGGAGCAGTGACCTCGGCGATCCCGACCTGGTTGAAGCCGGCACCCTGGATCCCGAGGACCGTCACCCGCAGCCGGCTCCCGAGAACACCACCGAGGTGCGCCGTCGCTGTGCCGTCGGACCCGACCCGGACGTCGTCCGAAGCACCGTCCGGCCCGGCCGACACCCGCACCCTGGAGATGCGCACGGCCCCGAGATCCGCGGTGTGGACCACGACGCGATCCCACCTGACCTCGTGCTTCAGCCGCACGTCCAGGTGCTCCCCCGGGGCGTTGCGGAAGTCTCCGAACCGCCAGGACGTGTCGAGCCTGCCATCGACCGCGTTCTCGGGAGCGGCCTGGGGAAAGGTGCCGAAGGCCGATCCGACGGCGGATGCGGTCGCGCGACCGCCGATGCTCAGCAGGACGGTCTGGTCCGCGCTGGTGCCCAACGCCCGGGTGGCGCCTGGGTCCTCGGCAGGGCGCAAGAGAGGACCTTGCCCGTCGACCAGGCGCCCCGCGACTGTTGTCCGCCGCCGGTTCGTGTCCGTCAGGACGATGCGGTTCTGCGCCCCCAGGAGCGGGCGCAGCTCGTCGTCCGGGAGGTCGGCCAGGTAGCGGAACCCAGCCCCGGCGGGAAGCAGCCCGCCCTGCTGCGCCTGCGTCACGCCGTAGCCGTCGCCGGCGAGCAGAACCGTGCCCGGCAGCGACTCGGTGCGGACCGGGTCGTCAGCGCCGACGACCTCGTAGTGCTGCACCGGCGGGAGCGCCGCCTCGAACGCGTCCGCGGGCGGCACCGTCGAGGACCGGGTGTTCTCGCCGGGTCGACCGAAGTTCCTCACCGGCCGGAGGCCGGGGTCACCGTTGACGACGGCCTGGAGGGCGGCCGGTCGGGCACCCGCTGTCTTCTCCCAGACGATGTCGTTCCGCAGGACGACGTCACCCACCCCGAGGTAGCGCGCGTACGTCGACAGCCCCGCCGGCGGCATGGAGCCTTCCTGCAGCTGGATGTCCGCCGCCGCGAGGAGGTTGGCTGCGGCGGGCGCCGTGACAGGAATGACGGTGCGGACCAGTGCCGGGCGTCGCAACAACGAGTTGGTCAGGTCGTCCGGCCGTTCCCTTGTCCACCGGTAGTTGGCGGAGACCTCACCCGGCACCAGCCACACGCGCTGGTCCGAAGCCCCTTCGTCGAGGCTCGCCGCAGCGGCCCGCCAGTAGCCGGGCACCTCGAATGGACTGATGTAGAGGTTGCCGTTGAGGGCGGGCACCGCCGAACCCAGGAGGGCGACGAGGAGGACCAGCCCGGCTCCCACCCGGCGCCGTGGGCTGTGCTGTCCGCCGAGCCAGGCAACCGCAGCGGCGCCGACGAGAAGGCTGGCGGCCAGGACCAGCGAGGCCCCCGCCTTGTTCGTCGTCCTGAAGGCCGCCAGTCCCGGTACGTCGTTCAGTGCCCAGCGCAACGCCCGCCCGAACAACGTCGGCTGGCCGGGCGGGAACAGACCCACCATCACGAGACCCGTCGCCACCAGGGCGCACAGCGCGATGATGCGCAGCCGGCCGCGGGCGACGACCACGGACAGCCCGACCACGGCGGTGAACGCGTACGACGCCACGAGCTGGGGGGCGCTGACGAGGTAGCCGACGTGCTCCGGGACCCAGGGCCCGGACGAGTCCCGACCGTAGAGCGGCCAGATGCCCAGCCCCCGGAGGACCTCTGCCCAGGACGAGGTGGACGCGATGCCTGACAAGGTCTCGGAGTTGGACACGACGACGCCGCCGGCGCCCAGAGCGGCGACTGTCGGCACGAGCCAGTAGACCGACAGCAGGGTGGCCATCCCGACGCAGCGCGCGAGCACACGAGCGACCTCCGCCCAGGACCTTCCGGCCCGCGACCTGGCGAGCAGCACGAGGAAAGGGGCCGAGACGAGCTGCATCACGGCGATCACCCCGGCGTTCATGCCGGTGGTCGCCATGAAGAGCAGACCGACGGCCGCCGGCCAACGCCAGCCCCCACCGGTCTCGACCGCGCGCACGAGTGCCCACATGAACCACGGCAGCACGGCGTACGGCCAGAGGATCCCGAGCGTGGCGCCGGCGACCACGGTGTACGGGTTCGCGACGTAGACGACGGCGGCGACGAGCGGCCCCCACGCGTCGCCAGGTCGCGGCGACAGGTGGGCGAACAACCGAGCTGCACCGAGTGCAGCCGCGGTCAGGAGGACCCCGTGCAGGATCCGGAACGAGACCTCGGGACCCGCCCCCAGGGAGTGCAACAGTCCGACGACTCCCGCCACGGGCGCAAGCCCCACGTTGAAGCTGGGAAAGCCCAGCTGGGGATCCGCCTGCCAGGTCGAGAGGTAGGACCAGAAGGACCGCCACGGCGCGACGTACACCTCGGGCTTGATGTCGACCACGACGTCGCCGGCGGAGTTGAGGAACACCACCATCTGGAGCACGAGCCAGAGAACAAGGCCGACAACCTGCGGAGCGCGGGGCCGGAAAGTCAGCATTCGTGCGGCGGGCCGTCGCGTCACCGTCATGATGGCCCTCATCCTAGAAGCCGCCACACAGCGGTCGAGGTCTACTCTGGCGCCGCCCTCGTGTCATGGAAGGTTGAGTCGTTGTCGAACCCGCGTGCGCCCTGGTCGCCGCGAGCCACCAGCACCCTCTACGGCGCAGCCTCCCTCCTGGCCAACTTCCTGGGATACCTGTTCCTCGTGGCGTTGTCCCGGGTCCTGGGGCCAGCGGAGTACGGCGCCGCCGGAGCCTTGCTGGGAGTGGGCGTCATCGGCAGCATCTTGTCGGTGTCTCTGCAGCTCGTGGTCGCACGAGCCGTCTCCGCGGACTCGTCGGGAGGCTCGACGACGTCCGCGCGGTTCGCGATCAGCCTCGCCGCTGCGACGACGATCGTGGCCTGGGCCTGCACTCCCGCAGTGATGCACTACCTGCACCTCTCCAGCCCCTGGCCGTCGATCTGGGTGGGTGCCACCCTTGCTCCGATGACGGTGGCGGGCGCGCTCATGGGCCACCTGCTCGGGCGTCAGAACTTCGTCCGACTCGCGGTCGCCACCGTGATGGTCTCGGCCGCCCGCCTGGTCGCCGCGCTCGTCACCGCGGTCGCCGGGTGGGGCCTGACCGGGGCCCTTGCCTCCCTGACGGTGGCCACGGCAGGCGCGACCGTGCTGCTCGCCAGGCTCGCCGACGTGCCGCAGTGGTGGCGCGATACGCACGCGATGTGGCGGCGAGACCTCGTGGACGTCGCCCGTGCCGCGGAACGGGTCGCCGCCTTCCTCGTGCTCACCAATCTCGACGTCCTCCTCGCCCGGCACTACCTGCCGGCCCACGAGGCAGGGATCTACGCGTTCGGGTCGCTCTTCGCCAAGGCCGGGCTGTGGGGGCCGCAGTTCTTCGCCGTCGTGGCGTTCCCCCGCCTCGCGGCGAGCCCGAGCCCGACCAGGCTCTACCTGGCGACCGCAGGCGCCACGGCCGTGTTCGGTGCCGCGCTCGTCGGCGCCGCGACGCTGGTGGCCGAACCCTTGATCCGTGCGTTGTCGGGCGAGGAGTTCGTGGCGGCCGCTGCCTACGCACCCGGGTTCGCGCTTCTGGGGACAGCCTTCGCCCTCGTGAACCTGTCGCTCGTCGCGAGCGTGGCGGTCCGAGAGGGTTTGTTCGGGGTGGCGACCTGGCTCTGTGCACTCGTCCAGGTGGTCGTCGTCTCGGCTTGGCGGCACGACAGCATCGGGCAGGTGCTGACGGCCTGCACCGTCATCGCAGTCTGCACCGCCGCCGTGGGCGGCCTCCTGACCTTGACCAGGCGACCCGGCGCGGCCGGCGCGCTACCCCCCGAGGTCCCGACCCCCGGCGCCGCTGCCCTGCTCGGATGAGTCCACCCGGCGCGAGCGCTTGGGCACGAGCCGGCGGGCGACCGGTACGAGCCACGGGAGCTGGTGCAGCGTCCGCCAGACCATCATGGTGGCCGGGCCACGGAGCCGCACCTGGAGCTGGCGGCGCCACTCCTCCGAGAATGACCGGGTGCGCCGGCGGCCGCGGCTCGCCGGGGCCCGTCGGTAGCGCAGCACGAGGAGACCGTTGGCCCAGCGCGGGTCGTCCGGCGTCGCGACCCGGAACTCGGTGACCACGCCCCACTCGGCGTGGCCGGTGACGTACCGAAGGGTGGCCGAGCGGACCAGGCGCCAGGACGCGTCGTCGACCAGCACGAGCGCCTCGTCCGCCAGCAGCGGCTCGACGACAGAGAGCGCGAGCCGGTGGGCCAACCGCGTGTGCGCACCGTCGTAGAAGTAGACCCCGACCGGCTGTGGCACGGCCCCCTCACGAGCCAGGACGGCGAAGCAGTCACCCTCGACGAGACGAAGCCGGCGCCCCTCGGCGCGGCCTCGCACGTTGTCGGCGAGCACGGTCCTGGCCTCCGCGCCCACCATGCCGAACTCCTGGAAGTTCTCCACAGCGACGAACTCGCGGTCCTGCGCGTCGAGCAACGCGGCGCACAGGGACCGGCCCTTGAACGTGCCCACCTCGAGGTAGCACTCGTCCGCGGGCAGCAGGCGCGCGGCTGTGTTCAGCACCGCCAGCGTGGCCGGCGGGGTGAAGCCGCCGACCTGGTCGACGAGCGCAGCGAACCGTGGGTCCACGGGCAACCCGTCCGTGACCTCGCCGGTGAAGGCCGTCGGCAGCGCCGCCTCGAACCGGGCAACATCCATGTCGATCCTCCGGTCAGCGCTTCAGCACGAGGGCCTGGCCGGTCGGCAGGTAGACCGGCGTCTCGTAGCGTCCCGAGAAGAAGTCGTCCACGGCATCCCTGGCCCCGACGGTCGATGTCCACCCGTAGTCGTCGAAGACCAGGACGCCTCCAGGGACGAGCCGCGGGTAGAAGAACTCGCAGCAGTCCAGCACCGAACGATGGATGTCGACGTCGACATGCACCAGACGGAACTTCCGGTCTCCCTCCGGGGCCGCGGTGTCCGGGAAGAATCCCGGATGGAGCACCACATCGGGGTTGTCCGCGAAGAGTGACCGGACGGCCTCGAGCGACGTGTCCGCGAAGTCACCCGCCCGGTGCATGTCACGCGTCACGTCAGCGTCGGGCATCCCGGTAAACGTGTCGAAGAGATGCACCCGGGTGCCGCGCTCGACGGCGCGGGCGATCAGCAGGGCGGTGCCGCCGCGGTAGACGCCGACCTCCGCGACGTCACCGTCGAGGCCGGCGGTGGTCTGCAACGACCGGTAGAGGACGTAGCACGCGGCATCGTGCACCAGCGAGCGGGAGCGTGGGCCTTGCATCGCCGCCTGGAACTTCTCGTCCGTCGCCCAAAGATGGGCCGGGTTGGGCTCCCCGTCGACAGTCCGCTGGACGCGCCAGCCGTGCCGGGCCAGAGCAGCACTGAGCCGCTTTGCCAACAGCGGGTTCATGGGCAGCGGGCTCTCTCGGCGGGCGGCGGTTGCGTGACTGTACACGGGCTCCGGGGGTCCCACGTATCCTCCTCGTAAACCGAAGGAGCCTCTTCTTGGCGCGGGATCGACTTGCCTACCGTCCGGCACTGGACGGGCTGCGCGCCGTCGCTGTGCTCAGCGTCATGCTCTACCACGGACAGGTGGGCTGGCTCCCCGGCGGCTTCCTCGGTGTCGACGTCTTCTTCGTCCTCAGCGGCTTCCTCATCACCAGCCTGCTGCTCCTCGAGTGGCGCACCTGGCGGTCGATCGACCTGGCGACGTTCTGGCTCCACCGCGCCCGTCGGCTGCTGCCCGCGCTGTTCCTGGTGCTCGTCGCAGCCACGATCTTCAGCGCTGCCACGCTGCCGAGCGACCGACTCGGCCGGTTTCGGGGAGACGCTGTCGCGACCCTGTTCTACGTCGCCAACTGGCGGTTCGCCGCGACCGGGCAGTCCTACTTCGACCAGTTCCAGGATCCGTCACCGCTCCTGCACATGTGGTCGCTGGGCATCGAGGAGCAGTTCTACTGGGCGTTCCCCCTCGCGCTGCTGCTCTGGCTCCGGGTGCGGCGCAACAGCCGTGGGCTGACGCTCGCGTTCCTGGTCGGCGCCGTGGCGTCGGCGCTGGCGATGGCCGTCACGTACCGGACCGGCGCCGACCCCTCGCGCGTCTACTACGGCACCGACACGCGCGCTCAAGCACTGCTCGTCGGGGCCGCACTAGCGGCCTGGCAGGGCCGCCACCGGCGAGCAAGCGGGGCACCCGCAGCGGTCCGCCTGCTGCACCCGAGGGTGCCGATCACGGCGTCCGACCTGCTGGGGCTTCCGGGGCTGGCTGGTCTGGCGGCGCTTCTGCTCGGCGTCCACGAGAGCGATCCCTGGTTGTACCGGGGCGGGTTCCTGTTGGTGGCTCTCGCCTCGGGATCCGTCGTGGCCGCGAGCCGGGACCGCGGGTCGATCACGTCTCGGGTACTCGGTTGGGAACCCCTGAGGCTTGGCGGCGTCATCTCCTACGGGCTCTACCTGTGGCACTGGCCGGTGTTCCTGTTCCTCTCCCCCGACCGGACCGGCCTCACGGAGCTTCCCCTCCTCGCGGCGAGGCTCGTGACGACCGTCCTCATCGCCGCCGCCAGCTATGTCGTCCTCGAGAATCCGATCCGACGCGGCGTACTGCGGCGCAGGTTCCGCCCAGTGGTCCGCCGGCTGGTCCCGGTCGCGGCCACCCTGACGACGGTCGCGGTGGTCCTCCAGGGCACCTCCGGAGCCACGGCCGCCCCGTCGATCGAGCGCAGCGGGACCTACGAGACCAGGATCAACCAGGCAGCTCCCGGCCAGCTGTCGGTCCTCCTGGCGGGCGACTCCCCGGGGCGGTTCCTCGGGTGGTATTTCCCGACCGACCAGCATCACGAGATCGCGTTGTCCACCAGCACAGTGATCGGCTGCGGGCTGCTGCCGCAGAACCTCGTCATCGACGGGGTGGCGACACCGCCGCAACCGCAGTGCAACGAGTGGCGACACGAGTTCGCCCGTGCGGCAACCGCCGCCCATCCCGACGTCGTCGTTCTGTCCACCGGCGCGTGGGAGCTCTACGACCACGAGATCGGCGGCAAGGTCTTCCGGGTCGGTACGCCCGATTTCGCTCGGGCCTTGGAGAAGCGCTACGACGAGGCCATCACCGCGCTGGCTGGCCGGACCACACCGGTAGCCCTCCTGAACGTGCCCTGCTTCAACCAGGCCTCCTGGACCGTCAACGGCGTCGACCTCGCCCCCGACCACAACGATCCGACGCGGCAGGAGTGGCTCAACACTGTGCTCCAGCGGGTCGCCGCTCGGCACCCGGACCAGGTCCGGGTCGTCGACCTGCGAGGGCTCCTGTGTCCGTCCACGGATTACCAACCCACCATCGACGGGGTCGACGTCCGCCCCGACGGCGTGCATGTGGCAGGGCCCGGCGGCGCCCTGGTCTGGAGATGGCTGGCGCCGCAGCTGCCGCAGATTGCCGGGCTCCGCCAGACCAGCACCGCGTTCCTCGTCGGGGACTCGGTGGCGTTCAACCTTCGCGAGAACCAGCCCCGGGACTCCGCATTGAAGCTGACCGGGAGCACCAAGCTGGGCTGCGGACTCACGCCGGCTGCCGTCAGCTACCAAGGTGTGCGCAAGCCGCCCACTGCCGGTTGTGTCGCGTGGTCCCACGACTGGCCGGACGACGTCGCGCCGGCCGACCCCGACGTGGGTCTCGTCATGCTGGGGACTCATGAGCAGTGGGACCACGTGGTCGCGGGACGCACCCTGCCCTTCGGCTCGCTGCCCTTCGCGCAGAACCTGCGCCAGACCCTGGACCGCGCCGTGCGTCCCTTCACCCGGCTCGGGACGCCGGTGGCGATCAGCAACGTCCCTTGCCACCAGCTCCCGGACCCGGGCACGATCCCCGACGCCAAGGTCACCAACGACAAGCAGCGCATCTCCTGGCTGAACGACTTCGCTCGTGACTACGGGGAGAAGCGCGGCATCCCGGTCATCGATCTGTACTCGTACCTCTGCTCAGACGGGTACCACGACACGCTGAACGGTGTCACCCTGCGCGTCGACGGTGTCCACTTCAGCGAGGCCGGCGCCCACCTCGTGTGGCACTGGCTGGAGCCACAGCTGCTGCGTCTCGCGAGTCACTCTTCCTCGTAGTCGTGGATCTCGCGGACCTCGCGTCGCCGGACATCCCCGAAAGTCCAGAGAGCCCCTGCCGCCACAGTGACGGCTGCGAGTGCGACGCCACCCGCCTCGAGCCGGTACTTCGTGGCGATCCCGGCGCAGACCGCCTTCGCAAAGTCGCCCCCCTCGGGGCTGACCGCCGTCCCGCACCGGAACGGCTGCCCCGAGGTCGACGACTTCTCGAGCGGAACGAAGAGCAGGAAGACCGCCAGCAGGACCAGCAGTACCCCCACCACGGCGCCGATACGCGCGCCGCGACTCAGGGACACGACTTCGCGCGTGACGGTGCGACTCTCCACGGCCGGAACCCTAGCGGCTCACAGCGAGGCGTCGGCCGCCGGCCACGGCCCGGGCTGGTAGGCCTGGGTCACGGCCGGGTCGTTGCCGAAGGCGGCTGCGATCGCGCCACCTGTCGGGAACGTGGCCTTGCGCACCCAGCCGTCGAGCAGCGTGATCAGACCGACGCGCTGCTCGGTGCTGAAGTTGCAGTGGCCCGCACCGTACGGCGCCCCGGCGGCCTCGGTGTAGCTGGCCGGTGGCGTGACGTACAGCTGCACGACGTCAGAGGTACGGCCGGCCGCCGCCTTCACCCGGTCGGCGAACACCCTCTCGTTCTGCACCAGGACCAGCGGGTCCGCGGTCGTGTGTAGCGTCACGGTCGGGTCCTGCAACTTTCCGGTCGGGTTCCCCAGCGCACCGAACGCCTTGCGGGCCGCCGGATCCGCGGTGACCCGCTCGCCGTTCTGCAGAGCGGAGAGCAGGTCGCGGGTCGAGCCCGCGGACACGGTCTCGATGAGCGACTGCTCCTCGGCGCTGACACGTGTCGAGTAGTCGGTCTGGTCATTGCCCGAGGGGTTGCCGCCGACGCGCTGCTCGATCTCGTAGCGACCGAACGTTCCGTAGCCGAGCGCGGTGAGGATGGACTCGGCGCGGGCGCGCACCTGAGACTCGATCGTCGACCCGTCGTAGGTGCGGGTCTGCGTGGGTGCATCGACCATCGCAGCGACCATGAGGATCGCCGGCACGCCCTTGGTCAGGTCACCGCCGGCCTTCGTGATCGCGTCGTAGGCACCCTGCCAGTTCTGGACCGCCTCGTCGTGGCTGGTGAAGCCGGTGAGCTTGAGGTCGGGGTAGATCAGCGTCTTGACGGCGTAGGCCACGTCCAGCGCCAGGTCGAGGTTGAGGTTGCCGCCGCCGAGGACGCCGCACAGCGGGGCGACGCCGGAGACCCACTCGGGGTGCTTCTCGGCCACGGTCTCGGTGATGAGCCCGCCCAGCGAGTCGCCCCAGACGTACACCCGGTCGGGCTCACCGATCTTGTCGGCGAAGAAGGCGTGCAGCTTCTCGTCGGCGCCGACGCCGTCGGCGACGTCCCAGCCGTTGGTCTTGAACGCCGACCCGGCCAGCGCGTAGCCCTGCGCCAGCAGCGCGGCGCCGACCTCCTCGGTGGGCGCCGGGGCGGGCCGGGTGTCGACCGCGTCGAAGTCCGGCGGGGACGGCTCGGCCTGGCGGTACCCGTGGGAGTAGATGAGCAGGGTGCCGTTCCAGGTGTCGGGCATCCGGATGTCGTACGCCGCCCCGTCGATCTTGCCGGTGCAGGCGGCCTTGTCGCAGCTCGTGAACGGCACGTCGGTCCGGGTCGACTGCTCGCGCTGCTGCGCCGACAGTGCGGCGTCCTGACCGCCACAGGCGCTCAGGACGGTGAGCGACAGGAGGGCAACCAGGGCGGGCGTCCACCGCGACGTACGACGAGACATGGATCTCCAGACACGAGCGGCGGGCCGGCGCACCCGGCGGGCGACCAGGGCCCCGGCAGCGTTACCCGGCAGTAACAGGGGCCGCCTGCGTTTCTACCAGGTACCGCGCGGACCGTACTCCGTTTCGCACCGATCAGCGCGACTCGCCCGGCAGCTCAGAGCTGCGCGTCAGGGGTCGGGCAGTCCGTCGGCGAACCGATCGGGGACGGCGTGGCCGTGGGGTCTGGGGTCTGCGTCGGGTCCGGGGCCGGCGTGGGCGTTGCCGTGCCCGTCGGGTCCTGCGTCGCGGTGCCGGTGGGCGTCGGCGTCGGCGGCGGGGTCGGGCAGCTCGACGGCTCGACCGTGGCCGACGGGTGCGGGGTCGGGGTCGGGGTTGGGGTCGGCCGGACCGTGGGCGCTGCCGACGTCGGCCCGGGGGCCTGGGCCTGCGACGTCGGTGCCGGCGCCGGCTCGACGGGGGGCGCCGCCGACGCGGGCGGCTCGACGGGCGCCTCGGGCGTGGCCGCGGGTGCCGGCGTGCCGGGCTTCGGGGTGGCGCCGATCGGCGGGCCCAGCGCGTGCGTCGTCCCGCCGAGGTCGCCGCCGTCGCTCTGGGGGCTGCCCTGGCCGGCGAGGGTCCCGGTAACGGACGACCCGCTGGCGTAGGCGTCGGCCCAGGCCAGCACCAGGTCGACGTAGTCCCAGGAGTGGTTGTAGCTGAAGACCGCGGACCGGCGGTCCTTCTGGTCGGCGAGGTCCCGGTTGCCGGCGCAGAGGTAGGACGCGGTGGCCAGCGACGCGTCGTCGATGTCGGAGGGGTCCGTCGTGCCGTTGCCGTCACCGTCGCGGCCCCAGGTCGCCCAGGACGAGGGGATGAACTGCATCGGGCCGACAGCCCTGTCCCAGGTCGTGTCCCCGTCCCAGCGGCCGCCGTCGGAGTCGGGGATGGCGGCGAAGTCGCCGGCACCGTCGAGCACCGGCCCGAGGATCGGGGTCAGGGTGCGGCCCTGCCGGTCGACCGCTCCGCCGAACGCGTGGCCGGACTCCACCTTGCCGATGCCCGCGACCAGGCTCCAGGACAGGTGGCAGCCCGGGTCGCTCCGGCTCAGCGACGCTGTGGCGTTGCGGTAGGCGAGCAGGACGTGGGCGGGCAGCGCCGTCCCGGACACCCGCACCGGCACCCCGCGGTTGCGGTCGTCGCGGGCGCTGCCGTCCAGCCGCGGCTCGAGCACCCCGGTGCCCGGGACCGTCACCGGATGCGCCCCGTCGAGACCGTCACCGGCAGTGTCGCCGGTCGCCGGGACCGGAGGTGCGTCAGCGAGCTGGGTGCGGACCGTGTCGTCGCCGGGGCCGACCACGGCGAGCGGCGACGGCGCGACCAGCATGCCCGCGAGCAACGCGGGCAGCCCGGCCGCGACGGCCGCGGCGGGCAGCCGGTACCAGCGCGTGCGCATGGTCGAGAGGCCTTCCCCGTGGTGAGTGGACGACTCGAACGTACGTCGGGAGCAGGAGGACCGTAACCCGGTGGCTGGTACCGGTTCGGACGGTCGTCACCCGGTCACCCAGCGTCTCCTTCGCGGGGTGAGCACACGGGTGGGTCAGTGGCTGGCGTCGTGCCAGGTACGGCCCACGCCCACCGACACGTCGAGCGGGACCGCGAGCTCGTGGGCCACACCCATCTCGCGCCGGACCAGGGCCTCGAGGGCCGACCGCTCCCCCGGAGCCACCTCGAGCACCAGCTCGTCGTGCACCTGGAGCAGCACCCGGCTGGCCAGGCCCTCGTCGGACAGGGATCGGTCGACGTTGAGCATCGCGACCTTGACCAGGTCGGCCGCCGAGCCCTGGATCGGCGCGTTCAGCGCCATCCGCTCCGCCATCTCGCGGCGCTGCCGGTTGTCGCTGGTGAGGTCGGGCAGGTAGCGGCGCCGGCCCATGATCGTCTCCGTGAACCCGGACTTGCGGGCCTCGTCGACGACGTCGCGCAGGTAGTCGCGCACCCCACCGAACCGGAGGAAGTACTCGTCCATCAGGCCCTTGGCCTCGTCGGTGCCGATGCTCAGCTGGCGCGACAACCCGAACGCCGAGAGCCCGTAGGCCAGGCCGTAGGACATCGCCTTGATCTTGGCCCGCTGCTCGAGGGTGACGTCGGCGGGCTCGACCCCGAACACCCGGGACGCCGTGAACGCGTGCAGGTCCTCGCCGGAGTGGAACGCCTCGATCAGCGCGGCATCCTCCGACAGGTGCGCCATGATCCGCATCTCCACCTGGCTGTAGTCGGCGGTGAGCAGCGACTCGTAACCCTCGCCGACGACGAACGCCAGCCGGATCCGGCGGCCCTCCTCGGTGCGGATCGGGATGTTCTGCAGGTTGGGGTCGGTCGAGGACAGCCGGCCGGTCGCGGCGATCATCTGGTTGAACGTCGTGTGGATGCGTCCGTCGTCGCGCACCGTCTTCAGCAGGCCGTCGACGGTCACCTTGAGCCGGGTGGCGTCCCGGTGCCGCAGGATCGCGGCCAGGAACGGGTGGGCGGTCTCGGCGTAGAGGGCCTGCAGTGCGTCGGCGTCGGTGGTCCAGCCGGTCTTGGTGCGCTTGGTCTTGGGCATGCCGAGCTCGTCGAACAGCAGCACCTGCAGCTGCTTGGGCGAGCCGAGGTTGATCTCCTTGCCGATGACGGCGTACGCCTCGTCGGCGGCCTCCTTGACGGTGCCGGCGAACTGCGACTCCAGCGAGCTCAGGTGCTCGGTGTCGACCGCGATGCCGGCCCGCTCCATCGCCGCGAGCACCCCGATCAGCGGCAGCTCGACCTCGCGCAGCAGCCGGGTCGCGGCCTTCGCCTCGAGCTCGGCGTCCAGCGCCTCCGCCAGCTCGAGAACGGCCCGGGCCCGCAGCACGTCGGACTCCGCGGCGGTGGTGTCGTCCCCGCCGTCCAGCCCGAACGCCAGCTGCCCGTGGTCGTTGTCCTCGGCCCGCAGCTCGCGGCGCAGGTAGCGCAGGGCCAGGTCGGCCAGGTCGTAGCTGCGCTGGTCGGGCATCGCGAGGTAGGCCGACAGCGCGGTGTCGCTGGTGACGCCGGCCAGCTGCCAGCCGCGCGCCGCGAACGCCAGCGTCGGACCCTTCGCGTCGTGCAGCGCCTTGGGCGCCGACTCGTCCGCCAGCCAGGCCGCGACGGCCTGCTCGTCGGCCTCGCCGAGGGTCTCGGTGGCGAACCAGGCACCCTCGCCGTCGGCGGTCGCCAGCGCGACACCGGTGACGTCACCGGTGCCCGAGCCCCAGTAGCCGGACATGTGCACGCCGGTGCGCGTGCCGGCCCGCGCGTGCGCCTCGATCCACGGTGCCACCTGGTCGGCACCGAGGACCGTGAACGTGACCTCGAAGCCCTCGTCCGCCTCGGGCGTCGCCGCCTCGACGGTCTGGTAGAGCCGGTCCCGCAGCACCCGGAACTCCAGCGCGTCGAAGACCTGGTGCACCTCGTCGCGCTCCCAGTTGGTGCGCACCAGGTCGCCGGGCATCACCTCGATGGGGACCTCGCGCACCAGCTCGGTGAGCTGACGGTTCTGCACGACCTGAGCGAGGTGGCCCCGCAGCGCGTCGCCGGCCTTGCCCTTCACCTCGTCGACCCGGGCGACCAGCTGGTCGAGGTCGCCGAACTCCACGATCCACTTGGTCGCGGTCTTCTCCCCGACGCTGGGGATGTTCGGCAGGTTGTCGCTGGGGTCGCCCCGCAAGGCCGCGAAGTCGGGGTACTGCGCCGGGGTCAGGCCGTACTTCTCCTGCACGTGCTCGGGGGTGAACCGCCACATGTCGGAGACGCCCTTGCGCGGGTAGAGCACCGTGACGTGGTCGGTGACCAGCTGCAGGGCGTCCCGGTCGCCGGTGCAGATCAGGACGTCGAAGCCCTCGCGCTCGGCGCGGCTCGTCACGGTGGCGATCACGTCGTCGGCCTCGTACCCCTCCGCCTCCAGCGTCGGGATGCGCAGGGCCGCGAGGACCTCCTTGACGAGGTCGACCTGCCCCTTGAAGTCTGCCGGGCTGGCCGAGCGGTTGGCCTTGTAGTCGGCGAACAGCTCCGACCGGAAGGTCTGCCGGGACACGTCGAACGCGACCGCCACGTGCGTCGGGTCCTCGTCGCGCAGCAGGTTGATGAGCATCGACGTGAAGCCGTAGACCGCGTTGGTGAACTGCCCGGTCGTGGTCGAGAAGTTCTCCACCGGCAGCGCGAAGAAGGCGCGGTACGCCAGCGAGTGCCCGTCGAGGAGCAGGAGCCGGTCGGTCGCCTTGGCCGTCTTGGTGCTGCCGGTCCTCGCTGCCACGCGGTCGACCCTAGCCGGGCGCGCCGACACGGTTTCCGGCCGCCGTGCCTACCATCGCCACCATGACCAGCGAGCCCCCGCGGAGCCCGGCCCAGCCCGATGCGAGCGCCCACGTCGACCACGCGAACGCGATGGCGCGCGGCACGCTGATGGAGCGGATGGGCATCGTCTTCACTGAGGTGTCACCGGAGCGACTGGTCGCCACCATGCCGGTCGCCGGCAACACCCAGCCGTACGGGCTGCTGCACGGCGGCGCCTCGGTCGTGCTCGCCGAGACGCTCGGCTCGTTCGGCTCGGTGGTGCACGCCGGCCCGGACCGGGTCGCGGTCGGCATCGACATCAACGCCACCCACCACCGCGCCGCGCGCAGCGGCGTCGTCACCGGCACCGCGCGACCGCTGCACCTGGGCTCGACGATGGCGTCCTGGCAGGTCGAGATCGTCGACGAGGACGGCCGGCCGGTCTGCACCTCGCGGATCAGCTGCCTGCTGCGCGACGTCGCGCCCGGCAGCTGACGCTGCGCTCCCCCGCGGCGGGATCAGTCGACGACGCGGGCGACGACCGCGGCGCGCACCCGGCGCAGCGAGCGGCGGCGGGCCAGCAGGTTGCCGGTCACCGTGGGGGCGCCGGACGGCGCGAGGCGGCGACGCAGCACGCTCACGGGGGCGGAGCGGCGGACGACGACGGGGCTGAAGCCGAGCCGTGCGTAGAACCGCTGGGTCTCGCGCATCTGCGGCAGCACGCTGGTCATCACGTGCTCGGCGCCGACCTCGTCGGCGAAAAGGACGGCCGCGGCGAGCAGTGCCTTGCCGACGCCACGGCGGCGGTAGCCGTCACCGACGTGCAGGTAGTGGGCGTGCACGGCACGCTGCTCGAACAGCGGCGCGTACGGCTGCTCGGTGAGCAGCGTCATGCCGGCGACCTGGTCGTCGTCGACGATCGCGACCAGCGCCCGTGACGACGGGTCCTGCGCGATCCACTCGAGCCGGGCGCGCAGCGCCGCGTCGTCGGGACCAGGCATCAGCCGCTCGATCCGGCCGCCCAGGTCGCGCAGCTCCGCCCACAACGCCAGCAGCGCGGGCAGGTCGTCGGCCGTCGCCTCCCGGACGACGACTGCGGGTCGGGACACCGCACCTCCACCGGCTCGGGGAGCGCACCTGCGGCGCGCCTGGATCTTCTTCGGCCTCGTCCTCGGCTGCCCCCTACAACCGCGGCGGACACTACGCCCACCGAACCCCCCGGCGCGAGATGATCAGTCAGAAAGATCGAACCGGGTCCCACGACGGGTCCCCTCGGTCGCGACGTGGAGGTCGGTGTGCTGCGCGGTGCCGGGACGCTGCTCAACGTCGCGACGGTGCTCATCGGCTCGTCCCTCGGCGTCCTGCTGGGTCACCGGCTCCCCCAGCGCACCCGGGACGTCGTCACCGACGGTCTAGGTCTCGTCACTCTCCTGGTAGCGGCCACCAGCGCGGCGGCCGTCCTGGATCCCGAGCTGTCCGACGCGGTCGGGTCGAGCGCGCCGGTGCTGATCGTGCTGGGCGCCGTCCTGCTCGGCGGGATCACCGGGTCACTGCTGCGTATCGAGGACCGGCTGGAGGGCCTCGGCGCCGCGATCCGGCGGCGGGTGCCGCACGCCGGCGGGGACCGCGAGCGGTTCGTGGAGGGCTTCGTCGCCGCGTCGATCCTGTTCTGCGTCGGGCCGCTCACGATCCTGGGCACGCTGGACGACGGCCTGGGGCGCGGCATCGACAAGCTCGCGCTGAAGGCGACGCTGGACGGCTTCGCCTCGATCGCGTTCGCCGCCAGCCTCGGCTGGGGTGTCGCCGCGTCGGCGCTCGTCGTCCTGGTCGTCCAGGGACTGCTGACGCTCCTGGGGGCGCTGCTGGGCGACCTGCTCCCCGACGCGCACCTCGCCGCCCTCACAGCGACCGGCGGACTGCTCCTCGTCGGCGTGGGCCTGCGGCTGTTGCGACTGCGTCAGGTGCCTGTTGCCGACCTGTTGCCCGCGCTGGCCTTCGCCCCGCTGCTGGTCGCCATCGTGGTGGCAGTCCGGTAACGGGTCGGCCCAGTTCCCCGGGTTCCTGCTCCTCCCGTCCGCCGGGGGGCACTATGCTCCCGGCCACCGGTGAGCCGGCCCGCTCGTCACCGACCCGGAGGTGCCCTGGTGCGCACGAGAGTCGCGCTGTTCCTTGCAACGCTTCTCTCCGCCTTCGTCGTCGTGCTCGGCATGGGAGCCGGACCGGCCTCGGCGGACGGTGAGTCCATCTTCGGCTTCCTCTTCCAGATCAAGAAGTCCGAACGGGTCGCCTACGAGGGCGTGAAGGTCCAGGTGAAGGGCCCGGGCGGCTTCTCCCAGAGCACGACCAGCGACAAGACCGGTCGCTGGACCGTCGAGGTGCCGGGCAAGGGCACCTACACCGTCACCGTCGACGACAAGACGCTGCCCAAGAACGTCAACCTGCGCGACCCGTCGAAGAAGTCGCTCAAGGTGCCTGTCCTGGTCGGGCAGGACAAGCCGGTGCTCTTCCCGCTCGGCAAGAGCACGCGGAAGATCACGAGCAAGTGGAACCAGGCCGCCCAGCTGACCGCGGAGGGCCTGCGCTTCGGCCTCATCGTCGCCCTTGCCGCGGTGGGGCTGTCGCTCATCTTCGGCACCACCGGCCTGACCAACTTCGCCCACGGCGAGCTCGTCACGTTCGGCGCGATGACGACCTGGTGGGTCAGTACCGGCAAGGTGCCGTTCCTGCCCGACTTCGGGGGTCTGCAGTTCTTCCCGGCCGCGATCATCGCGTTGTTGCTGTGCGGCGCGTTCGGCTGGGCCAACGACGCCGGACTCTGGAAACCGCTGCGCCGGCGCGGCACCGGGTTGATCGCGGCGATGATCGTCTCGATCGGCCTGGGCATCTTCCTGCGGTACTTCTTCCTGTACCTGTTCAGCGGTGTCACCCGGTCCTACCCGGACTACCGGGGGGCGAAGGGCATCGACTTCGGCCCGATCAGCCTTGCGGCCGTCGACTACTGGTCGATGGCCGTCGCCGTGATCGTGCTGGCGGCGACGATCCTGGCGCTGGTGCGGACCCGCATCGGCAAGGCGACCCGCGCGGTCGCCGACAACCCGGCCCTCGCTGCGGCCTCCGGCATCGACGTCGACCGGGTCATCCGGGTGGTCTGGGTGGTCGGTGCGATGCTCGCCGGGCTGGCCGGGGTGCTGCTCGGCCTGGCCCAGGGCGTCAACTTCCAGATGGGCTTCCAGATCCTGCTGCTCATCTTCGCCGCCGTGACCCTCGGCGGGCTCGGGACGGCGTACGGGGCCCTGGTCGGCAGCATCGTGGTCGGCATGTTCATCTCGGTGATCACGCTGTGGGTCCCGGTGGAGCTGAAGAACATCGGTGCGCTCGGCATCTTGATCGTCATCCTCCTCGTCCGGCCGCAGGGCATCCTGGGCCGCGCGCAGCGGGTCGGCTGAGGAAACGGAGAGCTCGTCGTGGACTGGACCCGGATCATCGTCAACGCCCTCGAGGCGTCCGTCGGCCTGCAGACCGTCGTGTTCGCTCTCGCCGCGATCGGTCTCAACGTGCACTTCGGCTACACCGGGCTGCTCAACTTCGGCCAGTCCGGCTTCCTCGCGGTCGCGGCGTACGGCATGGCCGTGACGGTCTCGAGCTTCGACCTGCCGCTCTGGCTGGGCATCATCATCGGTCTGGCGGCCGCCGTGCTGCTCGCACTGCTGCTCGGTATCCCGACCCTGCGGTTGAGAGCCGACTACCTCGCCATCGTCACGATCGCGTCAGCGGAGATCATCCGGCTGACCGTGCGCTCGGTGACCTTCCAGGACACCTTCGGCGGCTCCGATGGGCGGCAGGCGTTCGCCGGCGACTTCTATGCCATCAACCCGTTCCCGATCGGCAACTACAACATCGGTAGCTTCGGCTTCAGCGAGCGTCAGATGTGGGTGCTCTCGGTCGGCTGGTCGCTGGTCGCGCTGTCGTGCTTGATCGTCTTCCTGCTGATGCGCAGCCCGTGGGGTCGGGTGCTCAAGGCCATCCGCGAGGACGAGGACGCGGTGCGCAGCCTCGGCAAGAACGTCTACGCCTACAAGATGCAGAGCCTGGTGATCGGTGGTGTGCTCGGCTGCCTCGGCGGCTTCATCTACGGGCTCGGACAGGCCTCGATCCAACCCGACATCTTCGGCACCGACACGACGTTCTTCGCCTACACGATCCTGATCCTCGGCGGCGCCGCGCGGGTCGCGGCACCGGTCGTGGGTGCCGCGATCTTCTGGGTGCTCCTGTCCCTGACCGACAACATCCTCAACGAGGCGATCAACGCCGGCTACGTCTCGAACTCGGTGATCAACAGCACCCAGGTCGGCCAGTTCCGGTTCATGCTGGTCGGCCTGCTGCTCATGCTCCTGATGATCTTCCGACCGCAGGGGATCTTCGGCGACCGGAGGGAGATCGCGCTCGATGCCCGATGACGAGATGACGACGACCGAGGCCGGCTCGAGGCGGGGCCGCCGCGATGCCGCTGCCGCCGCGCTGGCCGACGTCCCGCACCAGCCCGGGGCCAAGAAGCCCGACCCGATCATGGTGGCCGACCACATCGTCCGCCAGTTCGGCGGCCTCACGGCCGTCGACGTCGAGCACGTCGAGATCCAGCGAGGTGCCATCACCGCCCTGATCGGGCCGAACGGCGCCGGCAAGACCACCTTCTTCAACCTGCTCACCGGGTTCGACCAGCCGACCGAGGGCGCCTGGTCCTTCGGCGGCCGGGCGCTCAAGGGTGTCGCCGCGCACAAGGTGGCCCGGATGGGCATGGTGCGCACCTTCCAGCTCACCAAGGCGCTGTCCAAGCTCACGGTGATCGAGAACATGCGGCTCGGCGCCACCGGCCAGAAGGGCGAGAACGTCTTCGCCGCCCTCTTCCAGGCCCTCTGGGGTGCCCAGGAGCGGGAGATCACGGCCCGGGCCGACGACCTGCTCGCCCGCTTCAAGCTGGACACCAAGCGCGAGGACTTCGCCGGCAGCCTCTCCGGCGGCCAGCGCAAGCTGCTCGAGATGGCCCGCGCGCTGATGGTCAACCCCGAGATGGTCATGCTCGACGAGCCGATGGCCGGGGTGAACCCCGCGCTGACCCAGTCGCTGCTCGGCCACGTGAAGGACCTGCGCGAGGACGGCATGACCGTCCTGTTCGTCGAGCACGACATGGACATGGTGCGGGACATCTCGGACTGGGTCATCGTCATGGCGCAGGGCAAGATCATCGCCGAGGGCCCGCCGGACTCGGTGATGGGCGACCAGCGGGTGATCGACGCGTACCTGGGCTCGCACCACGACGCTCCCCTCACCGAGGAGGAGGAGCAGCAGGTGCTCGCCGAGGCCGAGGAGGCGCTCGAGCGCGAGCGCGCCGAGAGGGAAGGGAAGACGTGAGCGACGACCGTCCCACCGGTGACACCACCGGCGAGCGACCCGACGGGCCCACCGACGACACCGCCGAGCAGCCCGCCGACCAGCCGGGGACACCGGCCGGCGCCGAGCAGGACGCGGGCCTCAAGGCCGCCGAGGGCGACGCGGCGCCGCGGGCGGACCACACAATCTCCCGCGAGGACCGCAGCGCGCACACGGACGCCGCGACCGACGCGCTGCTGCGCGCCGACGAGGTGGTCGCGGGGTACGTGCCCGGCGTCAACATCCTCAACGGCTGCGACTTCTACGTGAACGACGGCGAGCTGGTCGGGATCATCGGCCCCAACGGCGCCGGCAAGTCCACGCTGCTCAAGGCCATCTTCGGCCTGATCAAGGTCAGCAGCGGGTCGATCACCCTGCGCGGCGAGACCATCACCGGGATGAAGGCGGACCGCCTGGTCGCCAAGGGCGTCGGGTTCGTGCCGCAGACCAACAACGTGTTCCCGAGCCTGACGATCGAGGAGAACCTCCAGATGGGGGTCTTCCAGGCACCGAAGAAGTTCAAGAAGAGCTTCGAGTTCGTCACCGGGCTGTTCCCCGCCCTCGGCGACCGCCGCGCCCAGCGCGCCGGCTCGCTCTCCGGCGGCGAGCGCCAGATGGTGGCGATGGGCCGGGCCCTGATGATGGAGCCGTCGGTGCTGCTGCTCGACGAGCCGTCGGCCGGCCTGTCCCCCGCCCTGCAGGACGAGGTCTTCGTCCGGACCCGGCAGATCAACCGGGCCGGCGTCTCGGTGATCATGGTCGAGCAGAACGCCCGCCGCTGCCTGCAGATCTGCGACCGCGGCTACGTCCTCGACCAGGGCCGCAACGCCTACACCGCCTCCGGCCAGGAGCTCGCCAGCGACCCGAAGGTCATCGAGCTCTACCTCGGCACCCTCGCCAAGGCCTGACCCGGCCGGCTGGAGGCGGCGGGGCCACCGCCCGCGCAGCCCTCTCCCCCGTCCCCACCGGCCGTCGAGTGCGGTGCTCGTCGGCGACGTTCGACGGCACCACTCCGCCGCACCCCACGGCGTGCTGCCGTGCACAGTCGCAAGCGAGGCTGCGTGACCGGCGGGTGGCGACCACGGTGAACGGCCACGACAGGCACGGACAGGCGCGGACGGCAGGGGGGCCCGGCCGTAAACGGCCGGGCCCCTCTGTCGTGCTGCTCCGTCAGGTGCTGACGGCTAGCTCCGAGGCGAACCTCAGATCTCGCCGTCCTTGCCCTCGACGAAGGTGTACTTGTTGTCGGCGCCGTACTGGTAGATGCCGACGGTGGCCTTGCTGGGGTCACCCTTGTCGTTGAACTCGACCGGACCGCTGACACCGTTGTAGTCGATGTCCTTGCCGTCCTTCAGCAGGGCGACACAGTCCTTGAAGGTCGTGCACGCGGTACCACCGGCGCTGACCTCCTGCATCTTGGAGGCGATCGACGTACCCGCGTCGTCACCCGCGGCCTGAGCGGCCAGGGCGATGAGGATGGTGGCGTCGTAGGACTCCGGGGAGTACGCGAACTCGGTGAGGTCGGGCTTGAGCGCGGTCAACCGGGCCTTGAAGCTGTCGTCGGCGACGACACCCGGGAGGGTGCCCTTGACGCCGTCCAACGTGCCCTTCGGGAAGTCCTTGTCGTAGTTGGCGAGGTTGCCGTCCACGAAGTAGATCTTCTTGTTGGCCGGGCCGATGCCCTGCTTCACCAGCTCAGGGATGATCTTCTTGGTCTCGTCGAACGCGATGACCGCGATGGCCTCCGGGTCGGCCGCCTTGATCTTGCCGACCTCAGCAGCGAAGGACGCCGCCTTGGGGTCATAGACGACCTTCTCGACGACCTGGCCGCCACCGGAGGTGATGGCCTTCTCGGCGTTGGACGCGAGGCCGGTGCCGTAGGAGTCCTGCAGCGCCAGGATGCCCACCGAGGTGTTGCCGTCGGCGAGGATCAGGTCACCGAGGACGCGGCCCTGGAGGACGTCCGGCGGGGCGGTACGGAAGTACAGACCCTTGTCGGCGTAGTCGGTGAGCTCGTCGGAGGTGTTGGCCGGCGAGATCTGCAGCACGCCGTTGCTCGTGACCTTGTCGATCACCGAGAGCGACACGCTGGACGACGCGGCGCCGATGATGGCGTCGACGTTGTTGGAGAGCAGCCGGTCGACCGACTGCGAGGCAGTGTCGGTCGAGGTGTCGCCCGAGTCCGAGTCGACCTTCTCGACCTGCTTGCCGTTCACGCCGCCCGCGTCGTTGATGTCCTTGAGCGCAAGGTCGACGCCGGCGAACTCCGGCGGGCCGAGGAACGCGAGAGAACCGGTCTGCGGGAGCAGGGTGCCGATCTTCAGCGTGCCGTCGCCCTTCTTGGCCGTGTCACCGGAGCTGGAGGCTGCTGGGGTCTTGTCCGACGTGCTGGCCGTGTCGCTGCTGCCACCGCACGCGGTGAGCGCGAGGCCGGCGACACCGAGGACCGCAACCGACCGCCAGAGGGGGGTGGGGCGAATCATGAACCATCTCCTTGAGAAGGGTCGCGGGCCTGAGGCGGACCGCGCAGGCTCTCGCCTGACGCTCGGAACCTACCGCTCAGCAGGTGGGGTACGGGACCGTTCGCGCTCATGCGACGGCCCGTCGTTGCCAAGTCGTGACCTTTCCTGCACCACCGTGCGTCAACCTGACACACGACCGACACCGGACCGCCACAACCCGCGGGGGTGTCCGGGTTCAGCCGTCGGAGGGACCAGCGGCCGCCTCGCGCAGCACGAGCTCGGCGACCTGGCGCATGCTCATCCGGCGGTCCATGGAGGTGCGCTGCACCCAGCGGTACGCCGCCGCCTCGCCCAGCCCGTGACGGTCCTGCAGCAGCCCCTTGGCGCGGTCGACCAGCGTGCGGGTCTCCAGCCGCTCCCGCAGGTCGCCGACCTCGTTCTCGAGAGTGGTCAGCTCGTCGTAGCGGGCCATCGCCATCTCGACCGCCGGCACGAGGTCGGCCTTGCTGAACGGCTTGACGAGGTAGGCCATCGCGCCGGCCGCGCGGGCCCGCTCCACCAGCTCCCGCTGCGAGAACGCGGTGAGCATGACGACCGGAGCCAGCCGCGCGCTCGCGATCTGCTCGGCAGCCGAGATGCCGTCGAGGACGGGCATCTTCACGTCGAGGACTGCGAGGTCGGGGCGATGCTCGGTGACGAGGGCGACCGCCTGCTCGCCGTCGGCAGCCTCGGCCACCACCTGGTAGCCCTCCTCCTCGAGCATCTCGCGGAGGTCGAGCCGGATCAGCGCCTCGTCCTCGGCGATCACGACGCGGGGGGCTCTGCGCGGCGTCTCGTCCGTCACCTCGACCACCCGGCGAGGATATCGGCGAGTGGCATGATGACCGAGGCGCCCGCCAAGGGGCGGCCGCCCTGCCCCGATAGGCCAACTGGCAGAGCCGATGGTCTCAAACACCATTCAGTGTGGGTTCGAATCCCACTCGGGGCACCGACCCGCAGCGCTCCACCTCCGTGGCCCTCCGGGGCTCGGGTCGGCCTCCCCGGGTGCCGATGACATCTCGTGACCTCCACCGGCCCCCGCCGGGGCGCCGCCCGCCGGACCGCCGTCCCCGTGCTGCTGCTCGCCCTGGTGGCGGGGACGCTGACGGGCTGCGCGACGCTGCGGGCGGCCGCGGCCGCCCCGGGCAGCCGGCCCGGCGTCGACGTCCCCTCGCGCCCGGCCGACGACCTGGCGCCACAGCCGCTCGGCCGTCCCGGGCTGGCCCCCTCCGGCGACGGCGGCTACGCCTTCCTCGCCGGCCACCCGGACGGCACGCCCGTCGCCTGGGACCCGTGCCGGCCGATCCACGTCGTCGTCCGACCGTACGGCGAGCCCCCCGGCGGCCGGTCGCTGCTCCTCTCGGTGCTCGGCGAGCTCAGCGCTGCCTCCGGCCTGCGGTTCGTCGACGACGGGAGCACGAGCGAGGTGCCGACCGAGAACCGCAGCCCGTACCAGAAGGACCGCTACGGCGACCGCTGGGCGCCGGTCCTTGTCGCCTGGTCCTCGCCGGCGGAGACGCCCATGCTCACCGACGACATCCTCGGCCGGGCCGGGCCGGACAGCTACGGCACCGGAGCGGACCGGCGGTTCGTCAGCGGCACCGCGGTGTTCAACGCCCCGCTGCTGACCCAGCAGCTCACCACCGGCGACGACGCCAAGGCCCGGGCGGTGCTGCTGCACGAGCTGGGGCACCTGGTCGGGCTGGCGCACGTGCAGGACGCCTTCCAGGTCATGTACGACACCAACAGCTACTCGCTGGCGCGCTACCACGCGGGCGACCTGCGCGGCCTCGAGGTGCTCGGCGGGGGCGGCTGCTTCGGGTCTCCCTGACCCGGCTCCCCCTGACCCGGCGCCCGGTGCCCGGTGCCCGGTGCCCGGTGCCCGGGTGCCCGGTGCCCGGTGCCCGGTGCCCGGGCAGGATGACCGGGTGGACGTCGTACGGCGACGAGCGGTCGTGAGCGGTCTGGTGCAGGGCGTGTTCTTCCGCGACGGCACCCGGCGGGAGGCGACGTCACGCGGGCTGGCGGGCTGGGCGCGCAACCTGTCGGACGGGACCGTCGAGGTCGTCGTCGAGGGACCGGCCGACGACGTCACGCGCCTGCTCGACTGGCTACGGCGCGGGACGGCGCAGTCCCGGGTCGAGGACGTCGTCGTCGAGGACGAGCCGCCCGAGGGGCTCACCGGCTTCCGCGTCTGCTGAGGCGCGCTGCGGGTCCGCGATGGTGCTCGGCAGAGCAGCCAGGACAGGCGGCGCCAGGTGCGGCCCCGCTCGCCGTCGGGCCCTGCACCGCCGTCTGCTCGTCCCCCGGCAGCAGACGCACGAAGGCCCCGCGTCCCTGACGGGCGGCGGGGCCTTCGTGGTGCTGCGGGAGCTCAGCCGAGCTGGAGGCGCTGACCGGGGTGGATCAGGCCGGGGTTCGAGCCGATGGTCCGCTTGTTCATGCGGTACAGGTTCTGCCACCCACCGGGCACGTCGCGCTGGCGCGCGATCCCCGAGAGGGTGTCGCCGCTGTGCACGACGTAGACGCCGCCGGCGGTCGGGGCCTTGCGGTGCTTGCCCCGGGTCGCCCGCTCGGTCTGGACGCCGCGGTTGTCCGACGCCCGCTGCTCCGCCGACGTCTTGTCCGCCGACGTCGTGTCCGCCGACGTCTTGTCCGCCGACGTCTTGTCGGCCGACGTCTTGTCCGACGCCGCGGTGGCGTCGCCGTTGTCCTGCGAGCCGGCCGGGTCGCCGGTCAGCCGGGCCTTGATGTCGGCGGCGGTGGCCAGCGCCTCGCGACGCTCGTCGGAGCCGAGACCGAGGCGGCTGCTGCAGGCCGGCCAGGGCGACCAGCCGCGGCCGTCCAGGACCTTGGCGGCGACGACGATCTGCTCGGCCCGGCTGGCGAGGTCCGCGCGGGAGGCGTACGTGCCACCGCCGTTGCCGTCCCAGGTGCCGTCGGCGAACTGCAGGCCGCCGTAGTAGCCGTTGCCGGTGTTGATGCCCCAGTTGCCGCCGCTCTCGCAGCCGGCGAGGCGGTCCCAGGCGCTGCTGGCAGCGACGGACGGCGTTGCCGAGACCGCGACCAGGGGGATCGCGGCGACGAGCGGGGCGGTCGCCATGCCGAGGGTGCGGGCGTGGTTGCGGGGCTTGCGGTGCCGAGCTCGCGCGGACGCGGTCGACCGGGTGCGCGGCTGCGCCATACGTCGTTCCCTCTCGCCGCCTGCGAGGTGAGCTGTCGGGTTCGGGCGAGAGAGATTGCCCGGCCGTGTCTCCACGGCTTCACCCCGAGGACTCCGTGACCAAGGTGCGATCACGGGGACCGAATGTGGGTCCCCCACTCCTGCCCGCTGCGTCTTCAGCAGACCCCGGACGGCCGGGCAGGACTCGGCGAGCCGTCGAAGGGACCGCGCGGTGCGCGGTCGGCACAGGGTAGGGGGCAGATAACGATCCTGCAAACGAGCCGTCACCCGTTCGGCCCAGCGCGGTCACCGGCCCGTCACCGGGCGCAGCCACCCCGCGGCGCGGCAGGATGGCCGCCGTGAGCGAGGACCTGCCGGTACGCGGCTCGGTGGTGGTGCCGTCGCGGGAGCTGCGCTGGCGCTTCTCCCGCTCGTCCGGGCCGGGCGGCCAGTCGGTCAACACCACGGACAGCCGGGTCGAGCTCTCGCTGGACGTCTCGGCGACCGGGGCGCTGGGACCGGTCCTACGGGAGCGGGCCCTGACGGCGCTGGCCGACCGCCTGGTCGACGGTGTGCTCACCGTGTCGGCTGCCGAGCACCGGTCGCAGCTGCAGAACCGGCGGGCGGCCCGCGCGCGGCTGGCGGCCCTGCTCCGCGAGGCGACGGCTCCCCCGCCGAGGTCGCGCCGCGCGACGCGGCCCAGCCGGGCGTCGCAGGAGCGGCGGATCGCGGCCAAGAAGCGCCGCGGCGAGACCAAGCGCCTGCGCCGCGGCGAGGACTGACTACTCCCCGGCGGGCAGCTGCGCCATCGCCTCCTCGGCGATCGCGATCTCCTGCGCGATCATCCACCGAGCGCCCCGGAGCCCGCGGAGCCCGAAGCGGTCCCGGATGGCCACGACCAGCTCGGCGACCCGCGGGTCGACCTCGTCGGGCGGCTCGGCCGTGCGGCTGTCGGTCATGGGTGCTCCCCCGTACGCCGGTCGTGGTGCGGATGCGCGTCCGACCTTAGCGGCGCTGCTCGCCGGATGATGGGACCGGCGCGTCGGCCGCGACCGGCACGATGGGGCCCGTGTCCCCCGCCGTCAGCCCGCTCGCCGAGGTGGCACCGGCCGTCCTGGTGGCAGCCCTGCGCGCGACCGGCATCGCCGCCGGCGACCACCTCGCCGTGTCCTGGTCGCCGTACGGCGTGGGGCTCGCGACCGAGGGGGTGCTGCTGGCCTGCGCGGGCGCACCGGAGGAGACGACGGCCGGCCTCCGTGCCGTGGTGGCCGACCTGCGGCCCCGGCTGGTCTGGTGGTCAGCCCGCGACGCCGCTCCGCTGCTCCGCTCGCCCGGCACCGGTCCGGCGCCGTGGGTGGCGTCGACGTGGGACGTGGGCGCCAGCCACCGGCTGCTGAACGGCGGCACCTCCGACGACGCTGCGCTGGTCTGGGCCGCGGCGCACGGACTCGACCCCGCCGGCCGGCCGCGCACCGGCCAGCTGGACCTGCTCGCCGGCGGTCCCGACACCGGCGACCCGACCGACCCGACCGAGCCGATCCGGTCCGACGGCTACCTGCGCCCCGGCTGGGCCCTGGACGGTCCGCCCTCGCTCCCGGCGGCGGCGCGCTGGGCGGCGGCCGCGCTCCAGGTGCGGGCGCGGCACGAGCAGGCCCTGGGCGACCTGCCCGACGCCCGGCGACGGGCCGCGACGCCGCGCCTCGCCCTGCTCACGACCTGGTCGGAGTCGGCGGCCGAGCTGCTGGCGGTCGAGCTGGGCCTGCGCGGGCTGCCGCTGGACCGGGCCGCGGCGGAGCAGCTGGTCCAGGAGCGGGTGGGCGCCCGACCCGCGGACGCCGCCGAGGCCGTCACCACCCGCACCGGCCGGGACGACGCCGTGCGCGGGCTGGTCCCCGGAGCCGACGACGTCGACCTGCGCAACCCCGCGCAGGTTCGCCTGCTGCTGGGCCGGGTGGGCATCGACGTGCCCGACACCCGGTCGTGGCGGCTGGAGCCGTTCCGCGGCACTCATCCGGTGGTCGCCGCGCTGCTCGAGTGGCGCAAGGCCGAGCGGATCGCGACGACGTACGGCTACGGCTGGCTGGACCGCGACCTGGGCCCGGACGGGCGCCTGCGGGGGGTGTGGACCGGGTGCGACGGCGCGGCCGGCCGGATGACGGCGTCGGCCGGGCTGCACAACATGCCGGCCGAGCTGCGTCCCGCGGTGGCGGCCGAGCCCGGGCACCTGCTCGTGCGCGCCGACCTCGGCCAGGTCGACCCGCGGGTGCTCGCCGCGGTGTCCGGCGACGACGCGCTGGCGCGGGCGACCGGCGACGACGACCTCTACGCCCCGGTCGCGGCCCGGCTCGGCGTCGAGCGGCCGGTCGCCAAGGTGGCCGTCCTCGCCGCGATGTACGGCCAGACCAGCGGCGCGGCGGGTGAGGCCCTGCGCGGCCTGGAGCGCGCCTACCCGGTCGCGATGTCCTACCTGCGTGCCGCGCACGAGTCCGGGGCCGCCGGCGTCGACGTCCGGACGTACGGCGGCCGCCGGGTCCCCATGTGGCGACTGGCCGAGCCCGCCGACGCAGCAGCCGCAGCGGGTCGCGGGCGGTTCGCTCGCAACGCGGTGGTCCAGGGCGCGGCGGCCGAGCTGTTCAAGATGTGGGCGGTGTCGGTGCGGGGCGGGCTCCCGGCCGGCGCCGAGGTCGTGCTCTGCCTGCACGACGAGCTGCTGGTGCAGGTGCGGACGGACGACGCACCCGAGGTGGTGGCGGCGCTGCACCGGGTGCTCGACACGACGGCCGCCAGGTGGGCCGCCGGCAGCGGGGTCCGGTTCGTCGCTGACGTCGCCGTGGTGCATCGCTGGTCGGAGGCCAAGGGCTGAGCGCACCTCGGCGCCCGCCTCCTCGGTGGAGACGGGCGCCGAAGGTGTGGGGCTCAGGTCAGTCCGTCAGATCTGCCGGCTCTGCTCGGCGTCCGGCTCGTGGCCGCCCCGGTGCTGCCCGGCGGAAACGCCGGCCTGCTCGTACTGCGCCTGGTAGTCCTGACGCAGGTCGACAGCCTGCTGCCGGGCCGACGGGGAGCGACGGATCTCCGCCTTGACGTTCTCCGACTCCTGCTCGGCGCTGGTCAACCAACGCTCCCAGCGACTCTGCATCGGCCGGATCAGCCCGCCACCTGCCCCGACCACGACGACACCGCCGATGGTCGCCAGGATCGTGACGAGAACGGGCGTGGTCACCGCGGTGGCCACGCCGACCTGGTTCAGCGCCGCGACGATGCCGAGGAACAGGATGAACACCGACGCGATCGTCGCCAGCACGTTGCCGTACGACAGCCCGCCCAGGGTGTTGCTTACCAGGTCCTTGACCACCTTGGCGATGGCTGCCGCGACCACCACGATCACGATGGCGACGATGATGCGCGGGATGTAGGCGATCACCTGCTGGAGGAGGTCACTGATCGGGTTGGGCCCGAACACGTTGAAGGCGATGACCAGCGTGACGAGCATGACCGTGTACTTCACGAGCTTGGCCACGATGTCGGACGCGTCGTACTGGCCCTTGGCCAGCGCCGTCTTGATCCCGCCGCGCTCGACCGCGCGGTCGAAGCCGATGCGCTCGAGCACGCCGTCGACCACCTTCGCGAGGATCTTGGCCAGCAGGTAGCCGACGACCAGGACGACAAGGAAGAACAGGAGCCTGGGCACGAACGTCGCGATCGTGGTCCAGGCATCCGACACGCCGCCCTGCCAGTCGACGGCCTGCGGGGGTGCTGCGCGCATGAAGAACTCCAGTTGTGTAGTCAACGATGATCGAAGCCGCTGACTGCCCGGGTCGCAGGGACCCAAACCGGCCGCACCGTCCACCAGGTGCGGGTGACCGCCGGGCAGCCCGTGTGACCGACGCGCTCCGGGCCAGGCTGCGGGCATGCACCCCGATGTCCTGCTCTCGCGCGTGGAGTCCGCCGCCGGCGTCGACCGGTTCGTCGCCCCGGTCGAGCGGGTGGTCCGGTCCGTCCTCCGGCCTCGGGTCGCGCGCGACCTGCTGCACGGGGTCTGGCTGGGCCACCCTGTCCACCCGACGGCGGTCCAGGTGTCGCTGGGGTCCTTCGTGTCGGCCTCGGTGCTCGACGCCCTCCCCGGAGGTGACGAGGCCGCGCCGACCGCGCTGGTGGCCGTCGGCCTGGCGAGCGTCGCACCGTCGCTGGCGACGGGCTGGGCGGACTGGACCGAGTTGCACGAGCAGCAGAAGCGGGTCGGCCTGGTGCACGCGGCCGCCAACGCCACCGGGGTCGCGCTGTACGCCGCGTCGCTCGCCAGCCGGCTCACCCGCCGCCGGACGGCGGGCCGGGCCCTCGGCTGGGCCGGCCTGGCTGCCCTCAGCGTCGGTGGCTACCTGGGCGGGCACCTGTCGTTCCGGCAGGCCGCCGGGGCCAATCACGGCGAGGACGTGCCGCACCTCGTCCGGCCGGGCTGGCAGGACCTGTGCCCGCTCGAGGACCTTCCCGACGGCGAGCCGCAGCGGCGGGTGCTCGGCGACGACGTGGCGCTCCTGGTCCTGCGACAGGGCGAGCAGGTGTCGGTGCTGTCGAACCGCTGCAGCCACCTCTCCGGGCCGGTCCACGAGGGCGGGCTCAGCGACGACGGCACGTGCGTGGTCTGCCCGTGGCACGGGAGCGAGTTCCGGGTGTCCGACGGCTCGGTGCGGCACGGACCGGCGGCCGCGCCGCTGGCGGCCTTCGAGGTGCAGGTGCAGGACGGCGTCGTGCGGGTGCTGCTGCCCGGCGCGGACTGACTCCCGCCGGGTGCCGCGGCGGTCAGACGACCTCGGGCTCGTGCCCGCGGGCGCGCAGCTTCGCGTGGTGCGTGTCGCGCTTCTCCTCGAAGCGGGAGGCCGCCGCGTCGAGGCCGTCGAGGAACTCGGACAGCCCCTCGCGGGCGGTCTCGCCCTCCTCGTCGAGGCCCTCGAGATCGAAGACCCCCCACTGGCGCAGGACGGGACCGAGCACGTCGTCGCGGTGGATCCGCAGGTCGTAGATGCCGGACAGCGCGATCTGTACGGACTTGCGGGTGAAGTCCTCGATGCTGCTGCCAGGCATCTCGAAGCTCTTCACGACCTCGGTGATGGAGCGCATCGTCTGGTTCGGCGACGCCGCGAGCGCAGCGCCCAGCAGGTTCCGGTAGAAGAGCATGTGGAGGTTCTCGTCCAGCGCGATGCGGGCCAGCAGCTGGTCGGCGACCGGGTCGCGCGTGATCTTGCCGGTGTTGCGGTGGGAGATGCGGGTGGCGAGCTCCTGGAAGGAGACGTAGGCCAGCGACCGCAGCAGGTCGTCGTGGTTCGCCGACTCGAAACCGGCCCCCATGTGGGTCATCCGGGCCCGCTCGAGAGCGACCGGGTCGACCGAGCGGGTGACGAGCAGGTAGTCGCGGATCGCCATCCCGTGGCGGCCTTCCTCGGCGGTCCACTGGTGCACCCACGTGCCCCACGCACCGTCGCGACCGAACACGGTGGCGATCTCGTGGTGGTAGCTCGGGAGGTTGTCCTCGGTGAGCAGGTTGACGATGAGGCTGGTCCGGGCGACGTCGGACATCTTCGACTGGCCGGGCTCCCACGCCTCGCCACCGAGGATGCCGTCGAAGTCGCGGCCCTCGCCCCACGGCACGTACTCGTGCGGCATCCATTCCTTGGCGACCTTGAGGTGCCGCTCGAGGTTCTCCTCGACGACCGGCTCCAGCTCGCGGAGCAGGTCGGTCTCGGTCAGGTGGGTGCTGCGCGTGGCGGGGTCGCCGACGACGGTCAAGGAGGCCTCCGGGGCGTGAGCGGCGGACAAGCTCGGGCGTACCGGCCTACGGTTACGGAACCGTAGGTAGCAACGGTAGTCCAGAACCCCCTTACCCCACACCTGGGGCGTGTCGCACCTGGCCGGCGCACCGGATTCCGGTGCGCCGCCGGCCGGGTCAGGCCACCGGGCCGCGCGCCTGCTCCAGGCCGGGCAGCGGCACGCCCGTCCGCAACGACCGGACCAACTCGGTCAGCGGCTGCGGGCGGCCGAAGAGGTACCCCTGCCCGTAGTGGCAGCCGGCAGCGCGCAGCCGGCTGGCCTGCTCGGGCCGCTCGATCCCCTCGGCGACCACGGCCAGGTCCAGCGCGCTGCCCATGACGAGGATCGCCTCGACCAGGGCCGCCGCCCTCGGGCTCGCCGCCACGTCGCGGGTGAAGCTCCGGTCGATCTTCAGCGTGTCGACCGGCAGGTGCTGGAGGTAGCCGATGGAGGAGAAGCCGATGCCGAAGTCGTCGATGGCCAGCCCGGCGCCCATGGCACGCAGCGTCCGGAGCGCAAGGTCGGTCTGAAAGTCGTCGGCGACGACCACCGTCTCCGTCATCTCGAGCATGAGCGTGCTGTCGCCCAGCTTCAGGACGGCGTCACGGACCAGCTCGAGGAAGTCGGGGTCGCGCAGCTGGTGGGCCGACATGTTGATGCCGAACGACAGTGGACCGCCGGCCGCATCCCGGATGGCTGGCGCGTCCTCGAGCACCCTGGCCAGCACCCGCTCCCCCAGCTCGGTGATGAGCCCGCTCTCCTCGGCAGCGGTGATGAACGCGTCCGGCGCGACCAGGACGTCGCCGCGTTGCCAGCGCACCAGGGCCTCGACGCCGTGCACGCAGCCGCGGGCCAGGTCGACGATCGGCTGGTAGTGCACGACCAGGTCCTGCGAGATACCCCGACGCAGCGCCTCGACGAGCTCGAGCCGCCGGACGTTCTCCTCGCGCAGCGACGGCTGGTAGACGAAGAACCGGTCCTTGCCCAGTGCCTTCGCCCGGTACATCGCCATGTCGGCGTTGCGCAGCAGGCCGGGCGCGTCGTCCTCCGGGGTGCCGAGGGCCACCCCGATGCTCGCGCCGACCACGACCTCGTGGCCCATCACCCGGATCTCGCGGCGCAGCGCGGCGAGCAGGCGTTGGCAGAGGATGTCGAGCTCGGCGACGTCCTCGACACCCTCGAGCAGCACCGCGAACTCGTCACCGCCGAGCCGCGCCACCGAGTCGACGGCGCGCACGCAGCCGACCAGCC
>JBBRVW010000034.1:0-51694 GCA_038246545.1 Actinomycetes bacterium
GCTCGTCCCTCGCTCTCTTCTCGCAGCTCGACGCTCATGCGAGCAGCTCGTCGTCCGCTCGTCCCTCGCTCTCTTCTCGCAGCTCGACGCTCATGCGAGCAGCTCGTCGTCCGCTCGTCCCTCGCTCTCTTCTCGCAGCTCGGGGAAGACGAACCGCCGGTAGGACCAGAAACGGAACGCCGTGCCCAGCACGAGGCCGACGACGTTCGCGGCGATGTTGTCCGACAGTCGGCTGGTGAAGTCGAGCAGGTAGTGCGAGGTCGCGAGGCAGGCCAGCGCGATCGCCAGCCCGATGCCGTTGAGCACGAGGAACAACGCGTACTCGCGCCGCACGGTGGAGCGGCTGCGGCGGCGGAAGGTCCAGTACCGGTTGCCGGCGTAGGCGACCGTGGTGGCTGCGACCGTCGACAGGGCCTTGCTCGTCAGCGGCTTGTCGGTGAGGTGGAGCAGCAGGTTGAACAGGCCCACGTCGATGACGAATGCGACCGTGCCGATCACGCCGAACTTCATCAGCTCGCGGACCAGGTGGCCCAGCCGGTAGTACGCGGCGAGCAGCGCCTTCACGGGCGGGTCAGGGGTGTGGCGGCCACGGGAACGAGCCTAACTGCGCCCGCCGCCGGATCGGAGCCGGCTCCGGGCGGGTCGCGCCGGTCCCCGGACATGGCACCATGACCACGTACGACATGACAGGCGCGGGCCGCCCTGCGTCGCAGGTGACACACGCGGCCCGCCGGTCGCACCCGCGGTACGAGACGCACCGACCCGACAGCCAGGAGAGCCCCGTGACCGGCATGCACCTCAGTGACGAGCTCGAGTCGCTGCGCAAAACCGTCGAGGAGTTCGCCCACGAGGTGGTCGCGCCCACCATCGGCGAGCTCTACGAGCGCAACGAGTTCCCCTACGAGATCGTCCGGCAGATGGGCGAGATGGGGCTGTTCGGGCTGCCGTTCCCCGAGGAGCACGGCGGCATGGGCGGCGACTACTTCGCGCTGTGCGTCGCGCTCGAGGAGCTGGCGCGGGTCGACTCGTCGGTCGCCATCACGCTGGAGGCCGGCGTCTCGCTCGGGGCCATGCCGATCTACCGCTACGGCACCCCGGAGCAGCAGGCCGAGTGGCTGCCGAAGCTGGTGACCGGGCAGATGCTCGGTGCCTTCGGCCTCACCGAGCCCGGTGCCGGGTCGGACGCGGGCGGCACCACCACGACGGCCCGGCTCTCCGACGACGGCGCCGAGTGGGTCATCAACGGCACCAAGGCCTTCATCACGAACTCCGGCACCGACATCACCGGGCTGGTCACCGTCACCGCGGTCACCGGCACCAAGGACGACGGCAAGAAGGAGATCTCGGCGATCATCGTGCCGAGCGGCACCCCCGGCTTCACCGTGTCGAAGAAGTACTCCAAGGTCGGCTGGAACGCCTCCGACACCCGCGAGCTGTCCTTCGTCGACTGCAGGGTGCCGGTGGGCAACCTGCTCGGTCAGCAGGGTCGCGGCTACGCGCAGTTCCTCTCCACCCTCGACGAGGGCCGCATCGCGATCGCGGCGCTCGGGGTCGGGCTGGCGCAGGGCTGTGTCGACGAGTCCGTCACGTACGCCAAGCAGCGCTCGGCGTTCGGCCGGCCGATCGGCTCGAACCAGGCCATCCAGTTCAAGATCGCGGACATGGAGATGCGGGCGCACACCGCCCGGCTCGCGTACTACGACGCCGCGGCCCGGATGCTGCGCGGCGAGCCGTTCAAGAAGCAAGCCGCCATCGCCAAGCTCTACTCCTCGGAGATCGCTGTCACCAACGCCCGCGAGGCCACCCAGGTGCACGGCGGGTACGGCTTCATGAACGAGTTCCCGGTGGCCCGGATGTGGCGCGACTCAAAGATCCTCGAAATCGGCGAGGGCACCTCCGAGGTGCAGCGCATGCTCATCGCCCGCGAGCTCGGCCTCTAGCTCCCGCCTCGACCACGCGGACCGGCTGCACGGCGCAACGCGCCGCGTGCAACCGGTCCGCTTCCGTCAGGCCGTCAGCTGCCGGTAGGTCTGGAGCACCGTGGCGCACCGGGGTGGCGGCACCCATCCACGAGAGAGCAACGCGTCCGCGGTGCGCAGGACCGCCACCCTGGGGAGCCGCCGCACGACGTAGCTGCTCAGATCCACCACGAGACGACCGCCCGCCTGCAGCCGGCCGCGCCGCTCGTCGTCGTAGTCGCGTGCTCGTGCGTCGTCGTGCTGGGATCCGTTGACCTCGACAGTGACCAGCCAGGGCTCGAAGTCGTTGTCGAGGTAGTAGCTCCCGTGGGGGCGGCGTACGAGCCTCTGTCGGGTCGGCTCGGGTAGGCCGGCCCTCCGCAGCGCACGGGCGTACTCCAGCTCCGGCAGGGAGTGAGCGCCGCCGGCGACGTCGTCGATCGTCTCGCGGAGCAGGCGACGGCGAGGCATGGTGCGGCGGGTCTCCAGGAAGGCATCCATCTCGCTCGGCCGCACGAGCCTCTGCTGGACTGCGGCGGCGAGCAGGGCCCGCGCGAGATCTTCGTCAGCCGCTGTCGAGGCGGTCTCCACGACGGCCCTGGCCATCGTGTGCCGCGCTGGGGTCCGTCCCGGAACGACCGACTGGGCGGGATGTCGGGTCTGGTGGACCCGCACGGTCACGAGCGGATGCTCGAGGTCGCCGAGCTCGGAGCCGTGGGGCACGGCGACGCTGATCTCCCATGCGGCGTACCCGCGCAGGCCACCGAGCTCGGTCGCGGTCGGTCCCGCCAGCACCGAGTGCCTGCCGGCGTGCAGGAAGCCGACCCACGCCCGCTGACGCTGGGTGACCTGCCCCGAGTGCAGGACCACGACCCGAGGACCGAGATCGCGCCACACTCCCTGCCGGGTCCGCGCCGCCACCCCCTCGTGGCCGATCCCGAGCGCGGCAAGCTGGGCGCGGGTCACCACCAGGTCCTGGCTGGCGGCCATCCAGCGGAGGGTGGCGGGCATCCGCCGTGACGAGACGAGCTCCTGCATCGCGGAAGCGTGGCGCAGCCGGGGTGATCGGCCGGCCCGCCGTCCACAGGCTCCGAAGTGGACCGGCTGGGTGGTGCAAGATGCCGGGCGGAGCCGGTCCGGTTCGGGCTCGGTAGGGTCGCCGGTCGTGGGGTTCCCGGTGGTGGGTGTCGTGGGCGGCGGGCAGCTGGCCCGGATGATGGCCGGCCCGGCGATCGGGCTGGGCATCGAGCTGCGGGTGCTGGCCCGCGACCCGCACGACAGCGCGGCCCAGGTGGTGCCCGGCACCACGGTGGGCGCCGAGGACGACCTCGACGAGCTGCGGGCCTTCGCCGTGGGCTGCGACGTCCTCACGTTCGACCACGAGCACGTGCCGACGGCACACCTGCGTGCCCTCGAGGCGGACGGCGTCGTCGTCCGACCGGGGCCGGACGCCCTCGAGCACGCGCAGAACAAGCTGGTGATGCGCCGGCGGCTGACCGATCTCGGGGTCCCGTGCCCGCGCTGGGCGGAGGTGACCGACGCGGCGTCGCTGACGACGTTCGGCGACGAGGTGGGCTGGCCGGTGGTGCTCAAGACCGCTCGCGGTGGCTACGACGGCAAGGGCGTGCGGTTGGTCGGCAGCGCGGCCGACGCCGGCGACTGGCTGGCCCGGGCCACCGAGGTCCCGCTGCTCGCCGAGGAGCGGGTCGCGTTCACCCGCGAGCTCGCGGTGCTGGTGGCCCGCAGCCCGCACGGCCAGGCGGCGGTGTGGCCGGTGGTCGAGACCGTCCAGGTCGACGGGGTGTGCCGCGAGGTCTACGCCCCCGCGCCCGTCACGGAGGACCACGCCCTCGCGGCGCAGCGGGCCGCCCTGCAGATCGCCGACGGACTGGGCGTCACGGGCGTGATGGCCGTCGAGATGTTCGACACGGAGTCCGGCGTCCTGGTCAACGAGCTGGCGATGCGCCCGCACAACAGCGGGCACTGGACCATCGAGGGGGCCAGGACCAGCCAGTTCGAGCAGCACCTGCGCGCGGTGCTCGACCTCCCCCTCGGCGACACCACCACCACGGCGCCGTACGTCGTGATGGCCAACGTGCTCGGTGCGGAGCACCAGGACATGTACGCCGGCTACCTGCACTGCCTCGCGCACGACCGCGGGATCCGCCTGCACATGTACGGCAAGGACGTACGCCCAGGGCGAAAGGTGGGTCACGTCACCGCGCTGGGCGGCGATGCTGAGGACGTGCGCGAGCGTGCCCGTCACGCCGCGGCGTTCCTGCGAGGAGACAGTGATGACACAGCTGGCTGAGTCCGCCGACGCTCTTGTTGTCGGCATCGTCATGGGCAGTGACTCCGACTGGCCGGTCATGGAGGACGCCGCCACCGCGCTGCGCGAGTTCGGCATCCCCTACGAGGTCGACGTCGTCTCCGCGCACCGGATGCCCCGCGAGATGGTGCAGTACGGCGAGCAGGCGGCCGCTCGCGGTCTCCGCGTGATCGTCGCCGGCGCCGGCGGGGCGGCGCACCTTCCCGGCATGCTCGCCAGCTGCACGCCGTTGCCGGTGATCGGGGTGCCGGTCCCGCTCGCCTACCTCGACGGCATGGACTCGCTGCTGTCGATGGTGCAGATGCCCGCCGGTGTCCCTGTGGCCACCGTCGCCGTGGGCGGCGCGCGCAACGCGGGCCTGCTCGCCGTCCGCATCCTCGGCGCGTCCGACCTGGCCCTGCAGGAGAAGATGCTGACCTTCCAGGGCGAGCTGCGGGAGAAGGCGATCGCCAAGGGCGGCCAGCTGCGCCGGCGCAGCACCGGCGGCGGAGCCGCCGGCTTCGGCATCGGCTGACCGTGCCCACCTACGTCGCGCTCCTGCGCGGCATCAACCTCGGGGCGAAGCGGCGGGTCGCCATGGCAGACCTCCGCGACCTGATGGCCGGCCTCGGCTACGACGACGTGCGCACGCACCTGCAGAGCGGCAACGCCGTCTTCCGTACCGGCTCGCGATCGGCGTCATCGGTGGCGAGAGCGGTCGAGACCGCGATCAGCGACGGTCTGGGCATGGACGTCCCGGTCGTGGTGCGCACCGCCGCGCAGCTGGCGAAGGTGGTCGAGGCCGACCCGTTCGCGGGCACCGCAACCGACGGCGCACGCTACCTCGTGACCTTCCTCGACAAGCCGCCCGCGGCGAGCTGGCTCGCCGACGTCGACGTCGACGGCTGTGCGCCCGAGCAGGTGGCGGTCCACGGCCGCGAGGTGTACCTCTGGTTGCCGACGGGCGTGCACTCGAGCCGACTGGCCAGGCTGGTGGGCGACAAGACGCTCGGCGGGACGGCCACCTCGCGGAACTGGAACGTCGTCCGGAAGCTGGCCGAGATGGCCGCCGCCTGAGCGAAGCAGTCAGCCCTCGAGGCTCAGCCGCCGTAGCCCAGCAGGTCGCCCGGCTGGCAGCCCAGCTCGCGGCAGATCGCCGACAGGGTGGAGAAGCGCACCGCCTTGGCGCGGTCGTTCTTCAGCACCGACAGGTTGACGACGGTGACCCCGACCCGGTCGGCTAGCTCGGTGAGGGTCAGGCCGCGGTCGGCCAGGATGTCGTCGAGGTGGACGGTGATGTGGTGGTCGTCCTCGGACGGCATCAGACCAGCCCGTCGACGTCCACGCGCAGTGCGACACCTCGGCGGAAGACCTCGCCGAGACTCGCCACGACCAGGCCGACCACCAGCCACAGGAACGAGATGGTGAACTCGTTGGTGCGCACCAGCGGCCCGGCTTCGGTCGCGGACAGCAGGGCCAGGTGCGTCATGTCGGTGACGAGCGGCGCGAAGGTCCCCCCGACGGCGAGCGCCGCGCCGATGGCGGTGACACGGCGCGCGTTGGCGACGGTGAACGGCTCCCCGGACCGTAGGGACCGGGCGACCAGCAGGAGCAGGGCGAGGACCACCAGGCCAGTGAGGGAGACGAGAGACGGCCCGGCCAGGTACTGCAGCCGCTGTCCCGCGGTCGGTGCCCAGAACGTGACGTCGACCCGGTCGGCACCTGACATCTCCACCTGTCGCGGGTCACCGGCCGCGATCGGGTCGGCCGGCAGCGTCGGCGCACCGGGGACGGGCACCGGATCCTGCAGGACTCCGCTGACGTTCATGACCGGACGGTCCACGCCGAGCGGGCCCAGGCCGACGCCGCTGGCATCGAACAGGGGAGCGGCCCCGCCGAAGGCCGCGACCAGGATGATCCCGGCCGTCAGCACCACCTCGAGCAACTTCGTGTCGGTCTTGCTCCACATGCCGGCTCCGGGGTCTGGCTGGTGTCCTATCGACAAACGATAACATCGTTATTCGATAAATCCAGCGACTCGGGACGCTGTCAGAGGTCCAGGACGGACATCTCCTGGCGGTCCTCTGTGCCGTGCGCCGTCCAGTGCCACAGGCTCGCACCGGTGACTCGCGCCTGGTTGCACGCAGCGACGAAGGCCCGCGTCTCGGAGCGGTCGAGCGCCCCGGCATTGCCGCCGATCACGTGCACCGACACGTCCGCGCCCAGAACGTCACGCAGGAAGGCGATGTTGCCCATCGTGTAGTCGTAGGTGGCCGAAGCGCCGCTGACGCGATAGCTGGAGTAGCTCATCGGCAGGACCACGTCGTAGAACCGGCCGATCGTGGACCAGGGGAACGCCGGCCAGAACCTCGGGGCGAGCGAGAGGCCGATCGGCGACGGCACGATCGCGCCGAGCCGGTAGCCGTCGGGTGCCGACGTGCGGAGACGATGGCTCAGCCGGCGCAGGTTCTCGTCGCGCAGCGGCCCCTCCGGCGTGGTGCCCGACGGCTCGATGTCGAGGGCGAAGGCGTCGAACCGCTGCCCGCTCGCCGTGCGGAAGTCGATGGCGGCCATCGCCCGCCGGTGCTCGCGGCGGACGTCGCGCAGCGGCGGGAGGTACCACGCGACCACCCGTATCCCACGCGCGTGTGCGGCGACCAGGAAGCGCGCCACCCGGGACGGCCGGTAGACGTCGCTGCCCACCGGCGTCGACGAGCTCGCCGTCTGCAGGTAGAGGGTCTGGACGCCCTGCGCATGCATGCGCCGCACCTGGGCCACCGGGTGGTCCCACACCGCATCGCCGGAGAACACCGACACCCAGGTGCCGTTCCCGGCGAACGGCCGGCCGGCCGGCGCCGCTGCGGCCGGAGTCGATGGCAGGGCCACGGCGAGCAACGAGACTGCTGCGAGCGCCAGCACGGCCCGCAGCCGCTTGCTCACCGGTCCCACTCGATCACGGGGCAGTGGTCCATCACCATCAGCAGCCCGGCCTCGCGGACCCGCTGTGCCGCGTCCTCGTCGACGACTCCGAGCTGGAACCACACGGCCTTCGCGCCGATCTGGACCGCCTGGTCGGCGACGCCACCGGCGAGCGAGCTGTTCACGAAGACGTCGACCACGTCGACGGGGTGCGGGACGTCGGCCAGCCGCGCGTACGCCGGCTCGCCGAAGACCTCCTCCGGAGTCGTGTGCACCGGGACGATGCGGTGGCCCCGCTCCTGCAGGAACCGCGCGACGCCGTGCGCGGCGCGGGCCGGGTTCTGCCGGAGCCCGACGACGGCCCAGGTGTGCAGGCCAAGGACCTCGCGGACCGTCGTGCCGTCGGTCACGGCCGGCCGAGCGACCCGTAGGTCCAGCCGGCGTCACGCCAGCGCTCCCGGTCCAGCGCGTTGCGGCCGTCGATGACGACCTTCTTCCGCACCACGTCGGCCAGGACCGACGGGTCCATCTCGCGGAACTCCTGCCACTCGGTGAGGTGCAGGACCAGGTCGGCGCCCTCGCACGCCTCCAGCGCGGACTCGGCGTAGGACAGCGTGGGGAACAGTGCCTTGGCATTGTCGTTGCCACGCGGGTCGTAGACGGTGACCTGCGCTCCCTGGAGCTGGATCTGGCCGGCGACGTTGAGGGCGGGGGAGTCGCGGACGTCGTCGCTGTTGGGCTTGAAGGTGGCGCCCAGGACGCCCACCCGCTGCCCGAGCAGGCTGCCGCCGCACGCGTCGCGGGCCCGGTCGACGACGTGCGCGCGGCGCCGCATGTTGATCGCGTCTACCTCGCGGAGGAAAGACAGCGCCTGGTCGACGCCGAGCTCGCCGGCGCGCGCCATGAAGGCGCGGATGTCCTTGGGCAGGCAGCCGCCGCCGAAGCCGAGCCCGGCATTGAGGAACTTGCGACCGATCCGGTCGTCGTGGCCGATCGCGTCGGCCAGCAGCGTCACGTCGGCGCCAGTCGCCTCACACAGCTCGGCCATCGCGTTGATGAACGAGATCTTGGTGGCGAGGAACGCGTTGGCCGACACCTTGACCAGCTCCGCCGTGGCGAAGTCGGTGACGAGGAACGGCGTGCCGTCGGCGATCATGCTCGCGTAGACCTCGCGCAGGCGGCTCTCGGCCTTCGCAGAGGTGGTGCCCACCACGATGCGGTCGGGGTGCAGGGTGTCCTCGACCGCGAGGCCCTCACGGAGGAACTCCGGGTTCCAGGCCAGCTCGACGTCGGCGCCGGCGGGCGCCAGCGCGGCGAGCTTGGTCTCGAGGCGTGCGGCGGTGCCGACCGGCACGGTCGACTTGCCGACGACCAGGGTGGGGCGGTCGAGGTGCGGCGCGAGCCCCTCGACCACGCCGTCCACGTAGCGCAGGTCCGCGGCGTACTCGCCCTTGCGCTGCGGGGTGCCCACGCAGAGGAAGTGCACGTCGGCGGTCGCGGCCTCGGCGTACGACGTGGTGAACCGGAGGCGACCGCTCTCGACGCCCTTGCGGAGCAGCGGCTCCAGGTCGGGCTCGAACATCGGAGCCCGTCCCTCGATCAAGGCGGCCACCTTGGCCTCGTCGACGTCCATGCCGATCACGTCGAAGCCGAGCTCGGCCATGGCGGCGGCGTGCGTCGCACCGAGGTAGCCGGTGCCGAGGACGCTGAGGCGCAAGGTCATGCGCGCAAGGCTACCGACGACCCCCGGACCGCCCGCCCCGCCTCCTCTCCGGGAGCCGGTCGCCGTACCCTTCCCGGGTGAGCGACTTCGACGTCTACCGGCTGCCCGACGAGCACGAGATGCTGCGCGAGGCGGTGCGGGCGGTGTGCGACGACAAGATCGCACCGCTGGCCGCCGAGGTCGACGAGAAGGCGGAGTTCCCGCAGGAGTCCTACGACGCCCTGCGCAAGGCCGACTTCCACGCGGTCCACGTCCCGGAGCAGTACGGCGGGGCCGGTGCCGACGCGTTGGCCACCTGCATCGTCATCGAGGAGGTGGCCCGCGCGTGCGCGTCGACCTCGCTGATCCCGGCCGTGAACAAGCTCGGCACGATGCCGCTGCTGCTGTCCGCCTCGGAGGAGCTGCTCAAGCGGTACCTCCCTCCGGTGGCCAGCGGTGAGGCGATGTTCTCCTACGCATTGTCCGAGCCTGAGGCAGGCAGCGACGCCGTCGCGATGAAGACCACGGCCGTGCGCGACGGCGACGGCTACGTGCTCAACGGCGCCAAGCGGTGGATCACGAACGCCGGGGTGTCGGAGTACTACACCGTGATGGCCGTCACCGACCCGGATGCCGGAGCCAACGGCATCTCCGCCTTCGTCGTCGAGAAGTCCGACGAGGGCTTCACCTTCGGCGCCCCGGAGAAGAAGCTCGGCATCAAGGGGTCGCCGACCCGCGAGCTGTACTTCGACGACTGCCTGATCCCGGCGGATCGTCTGATCGGCGCGGAGGGCTCGGGCTTCAAGACCGCGCTGCGGACTCTCGACCACACGCGGGTGACGATCGCGGCCCAGGCCGTCGGTATCGCCGCGGGAGCGCTGGCCTATGCGGCGGCCTACGCCAAGGAGCGCAAGCAGTTCGGCAGGCCCATCGCCGAGTTCCAGGGCATCCAGTTCATGCTCGCCGACATGGCGATGAAGGTGGAGACAGCCCGCCAGATGACCTACGTCGCCGCCGCGAAGTCCGAGCGTGGCGACAAGGACCTCACCTTCTTCGGCGCCGCCGCGAAGTGCTACGCCTCCGACATCGCGATGGAGGTCACCACCGACGCAGTACAGGTCCTCGGCGGCTACGGCTACGTCAAGGACTACCCCGTCGAGCGGATGATGCGCGACGCGAAGATCACCCAGATCTACGAGGGCACCAACCAGGTCCAGCGCCTGGTGATCGCCCGTCAGCTGCTTCGCTGACGGGGGCCTTGCTGACCGCGTGACGTCACAGCAGCCCGGCGCCCCGCGCCGAGCAGCGCGATCTGCGTGAGCCACTGCCGCAGCTCCGGCCCGAGGCGGCCGAGGACCTCGGCCCAGGTGTTGCGGAACCAGAGGGGCGGCAGGACGTGCAGGGTAGCCGCGTCGGGTCCGTGATTGGTCAACTGACCCGCATCGGCAGGTCGGTCGGCCGGCGACGTTCCGGTAGACCTGAGTGCATGACCAACACCCTGAGTCCCGAGACCGTGACAGCGACCCGGCTGGCCCTGCACAGCGTCGCCGAGCACCTGCTGGCCGCCACCCGCAAGCGCGCCACCGGGCAGATCACGCTGTTGCCCGGCGCCGGCGGCTTCCGGATGCCGGAGCTGCCCGACAGGACCTCGCTCGCGGTGGACGGCGCCGAGCTGGTGGTGACGGGAGCCGGCGGCACCCGCCGGGAACGGTTGACCACGCTGGCGGCCGCCGCCGAGTTCGCCGGCGTCGAACCGGGCTTCCCCTGGACCAAGCACCCGCCGAGCACGCCCTTCGAGCCGGATGCGCCGCTGGCCGTCGACGCCACCGCGGCCGCCGCGCTGGCCGGGTGGTTCGCGCTGGGCCAGCAGGCGCTGGGGGCGCTGGCGGTCGAGCTGTCCGCCGAGGACCCGAGCGAACCGCAGATCTTTCCGGAGCACTTCGACCTGGGCCTCACTGCCGGACCGGCCAACTACGGCTTCTCGCCGGGCGATGCTGCGATCCCTGCGCCGTACGTGTACGTCGGTCCGCACCAGCTGCCGCCGCCGGGCGGCGAGTTCTGGAACGCGTCGTTCGGCGCCTATCGCACGTGGGACCAGGTCACCGGTGTCGAGCAGGCACTGGACTTCCTGCGCGACGGGCACGCCGGGCTCGACCTGTAACGCCTCCCCGGGTGCGGGTGACTGTGCTGCCGTCCGCGACACGAGGAGAGGTCATGAAGGGTCTGGCAGGCAGGTCGCCCTGGTCACCGGCGGCAGCTCCGGCATCGGGCAGGCGATTGCCAGAAAGCTCGACGAGGAGGGCGTCGACGTCGCGATCAACTACGTCGGGCGCCCGGAGGGTGCCGAGGAGACCAAGGAGGCGATCGAGCACGGCGTCAACATCTGCATGAAGCAGATGGCGGCCGCCGGGACGAACCCGATCCTCGTGGCGGCCGACGTGTCCCAGGAGGATGAGGTCCGGGCGATGTACCGCCAGGTGATCGAGCAGTACGGCCGGCTGGACATCCTCATCAGCAACGCCGGCATCCAGATCGCGGAGGACACCGACAAGCTGTCCGTGGCCGACTTCGACAAGGTGCTCGGCGTCAACCTGCTCGGCGTCAACCTGCTCGGCGTCAACCTGCGCGGCGCCTTCCTCTGGGCGCAGGGTGCGATCCGGCAGTTCCTGGCTCCGAGGCGCCCGACGGCACCGAGTTCTTCGACATGACGCCGGCCGACGGCGAGGACGCCATCGACGGCATCAAGGTCGACGAGCTGGGGAACCTGTGGGTCTGCGGGCCGGGGGCGTCTGGGTGATCTCCTCCGACGCGCGCCACACGGGGATCCCGGCGGCTGCGTGAGGACCCGCACGCGAGCGGCAGCACCACAAGGAGCTGCTCCGGCTGCAGGAGCTGGTGCCGGTCGCCTTCACCCGGCTCGTCAGCATCCTGCCCGACGACCAGCAAACACGAACAAGATGCGCATCGCCACCGGCGCGTGGTGGCCGTTCCTCTGCGACACCGACCTCGAGGTGCAGCGCGCCCTGGAGATCGACGAGTACACCGACATGCACCACCCCGCGACCGTCCCGCACACGCTGGTCTGGCACCGGGACTGGTCATCGACAAGGCGTAGTGCGGCTACTTGTTCGGGGGCCGGCACTCGGCCGACCAGCTGTAGGTCGACCTGCAGGACCTCTTCCGCCGCACCAAGGCCGGCTTCGACCCGACGACCGCCGGTTCGTCAGGGGTCCGTGCGGGCCGTAGTGCCCGACAGGTGGTCCACCACGCACCCGTGGTGGCGCATGGCGAGCAGGCCGCGGTCCTGGTCGATCGCGCGCTCCCGTGGTTCAGGTGCCGCGGGACGCCTTGATGGCGCGCCACCCACCGGCACGGTTGTTGGCGATGATCTCTCGCAGCATCTGCAGCAGCGCGCCGTCGTCGACCGAGCCGTCCTGGTGGAAGCGGATCTGCCGCGCTGTCGAGTTGTCGTGCCCGTCGGTGATGATCCCCGCAGGGTCGGGCACGATCGCTCCGTCGTAGAGGAACAAGTTGACGTGGTCCTTCGCGGCCAGCAGCGCGCACACGTTGCCTTGCAGCACGAAGTACGGCTGGACGGTGCGCTTGATCGTCTCCTCGACATCGGGGTCCGCCTCGTGGACCAGCTCGCGCAGGTGCTGGCCGATCTCCCGCTGCCAGTCCGGGAGCGGCTCGAGGTAGGCGTCCACACGCGGGTCTCTCCGGTACCCCACGGGCGTCACCCTAGGGACCACTGCCACCGGCGGCCAGTCACTGCCGGACTGCGTCCGGGTCACATGGTGACCGCGGTCGTCGCTTCCCGGGGACGCGGGAGCTCCCGGTCCGTCGGGCTCGGGCGGCTGCCGCAGCAGGCCGAGCGCCACCAGCGGGAACACCAGCACCGACAGCAGGCCGGCGGAGACCATCGCCGCGCCGGTGACCGGCGAGATCCGGTCCAGCTCGACGCCGATCTGCACGGCCGCCACGATGAAGGGCAGCGAGGTGGCCTGCAGCAGGGCGACCGCCACGGTTGACCGGCGGCCGAGCGCCCGCAGCTGGAGCAGTGCCGGCAGCCCGCGCATGAGCAGCAGGGCCACCAGGAACACCGGCACCCGGAGCAGGGCCGAGGGCTGGTCGAACAGGCCCTGGAGGTCCAGCCGGGCTCCGCTGCTCACGAAGAACACCGGGATCAGGAAGCCGAAGCCGATCGCCTCGAGCTTGGTGCGGAAGGCCGGGTGGCTGGACGAGTCCCGGTCGACCACCCCGATTACCACACCCGCCAGGAACGCCCCGAGGATGCTCTCCAGCCCGACCCGCTCGGCGAGCGCGGTGAACGCCACCAGCAGGACCACCGCGAACCGCACCCGGATCTCGGCGGTGGTGTCCTGCAGCCGGATCAGGACGTCGCCGAGCCGCATGGCGCGTCCCGCTCGCGACACGACGACACCGGTCACGACGACCAGCAGCACGAACAGTCCGAGCAGGGACAGCCGGCTCCGCGTGCTGCCGTCGGAGGCGGAGAACAGCAGCGACAGCAGCACGATGGCCGCGAAGTCGGCGACGGTGGCGGCGAGGATGGCGCTCTGGGCGACCCGGCTGCCGGCCTGGCCGGAGTCCTTGAGGACGGGCACCACGAGTCCGAGCGACGTCGCGGACAGGGCGATGACGACGAGGACCGGGCTCCGCACCCAGCCCGCAGCGTCCAGCGCCAGCCCGACGGGCACGCCGAGGGCCAGCGTCACCAGGTAGCCCAGCACCGCTCCCCGCAGCAGCGCCCCCTTCAGGCGGCGTACGTCGATCTCCAGCCCGGACAGGAACAGGAGGAACGCGAGGCCGATCAGGCTGAGGACCTGCACGGGCAGGTCCACCTCCACCCAGCCCAGCACGGCCGGACCGAGGACGATCCCGGCGACCAGCTCGAGCACCACCGACGGCAGTCGTAGCCGGGGGGCGAAGCCCAGCGCGAGGGGTGCCAGGGCGCCCACCAGGACGACCAGGAACAGGTTGTCGAAGGACACGTCGGGCATGGCGGGCTCCTCAGAGTCCGTAGGTCTCGAGGAGGCGTAGCCAGACCTCGCTGACGGTCGGGAAGGACGGGGCGGCGTGCCAGAGCCGGTCGAGCGGCACCTCGCCGGCGACGGCGACGGTGGCCGAGTGGAGCAGCTCCTGGACACCGGGACCCGTGAACGTGGCGCCGACGACGACGCCTCGCGCCTGGTCGACCACGAGCTTGCTGGTGCCGCGCACCCCGTTTCCTGACGTGTACGCGCCGGCGACGTCGCCGGTCCCGTAGGTGACGGCGCGCACGTCCAGCCCGCGCGCGACGGCCCCGGACTGGGTCAGGCCGACCGCGCAGACCTGCGGGTCGGTGAACGTCACCCGCGGGACGACGTCCCGGCTCGCGAGGTCCCGGGCGTCCTTGCCCAGGATGACGTCGCCGGCGACCCGTGCCTGGTACTTGCCCATGTGGGTCAGCGGTGCCAGCCCGTTGACGTCGCCGACGGCATACAGCCAGCCGCCGTCCACCCCGCCGGCGGGTAGCCGGTTGTCGACCTCGACGTACGCGCCGGGCTCGAGGCTCACGCTGCTCAGGCCGAGGTCGTCGGTGGCGGCCCGGCGGCCGGCAGCCACCAACAGCTCGTCGCCGACGACGACGGTGCCGTCCTTGAGCCGGATCGAGACCGGTCCGTCAGGCTGCGCACGGTCGACGGAGCTCAGCTGGACCGAGGTCATGACCGTGACGCCCTCGTCCTCGAGCGCTGCCTTCACCTCCTCGCCGGCGAAGGGCTCCTCGCGAGGCAGCAACCGGGGGCCGACCTCCAGGACGGTGACCGTCTCGGTCCCGAGCCGCCGGAACGCCTGGGCGAGCTCGACGCCGACGGCCCCGCCGCCCAGGACGACCAGCCGGCGCGGGAGCGACTTCACGGTTCTCTCCCGGTTGTCCCACGGTCGCGCCTCGGCGAGCCCCGGGGTCGCGGGAAGCCGCGGGCGGGTGCCGGTCGCGAGCACGACGGCCTGTCGGGGCCGTACCTCGCGGACGTCTCCGCCCGACGTCACCGTGACCGCCCGGGTGCCGGCCAGCCGGCCGTCACCGCGGAGGAGGTCGATGCCGTTCTCGGCCAGCCAGGGCAGCTGGCCGGCGTCCGACCAGCTGCTGGTCATGTAGTCGCGCTGGGCGAACGCGGCGGCGGCGTCGACGTGGCGGGTGACGGCCTCGGCGGCGCCCGGCACCCGCTGGGCGGCAGCCAGCAGGTCACCCGGCCGGATCAACGTCTTGCTCGGGATGCAGCCCCAATAGCTGCACTCCCCGCCGACGAGCTCCCGCTCCGCCAGGGCGACCGACAGGCCGCCGGCCGCGCAGCGGCCCGCGGCGTTCTCGCCGGCCGGGCCGCCACCGATCACCACGACGTCGTACTCGTCCATCTGCGCTCCGTCCCCGCCGCGCCGGTTCCGTTACGCCCGGACCGCGGCCAACGTGGCGACGCCGACCGCGACCACGGTCACGCCGGACACCTGCCACCTGGTCAGTCGCTCGTGGAAGAGCAGGTAGGCCGCGATCGCGGCCAGCCCGGCGAACTGGGAGGCGAGGACGGCGGCCACCGCCAGGCCGTGCCGGGCGCCGGTCGCGAAGGCGGCGAAACCGAGCACCTCGCACAGCCCCGCGACCACGACCAGCGGGGCGGCCGGCCGGGTCAGCGTCAGCCGCCGCCGGGCGACCAGCGGCAGGGCGATGGCCACCACGCCGATGAGCCTCGCCGGGAGCAGCACCTAGGCGACGGGCAGGTCCGCGCTGGCCCGGCTGGTGGCGTACAGGCTGGCCCCGAAGCACCCGGCGGCGATGCCCGCGAGCAGCACCGGGCGGGTGCCGGGCCCGGTCGGCCCCGGAGCCGTCGGGACGTCGGTCGTCGGCCCCGAGGCCGCGAGTGCCACGCCGACGGCGATCGGCGGGAGCAACCACGCGGCGGCGACCGCCAGCCGTTCACCGGAGGCGACCGCGGCCACCGCGGCGATGGCTCCCTCGGTGGAGAGCACCGGCGCGACCACCCCGACCTTGCCGCGCCGCAGGGCCGAGTAGGCGAGCAGCAGCCCCGCGACGTTGCCGCCCCCGGAGACCAGCAACCAGCCGACCTCACCCGCGTCGACGGACGGCACGTCGACCAGGGCCAGCGCCGGCAGCAGGGCGAGCAGCCCGGTGACCATCACCCAGGCCAGCACGGACGAGGGCGGCAGCATGCGTGCCGACCGCGACGAGCAGAGGGTGGCCGTCGCGAAGAAGGCCGCGGCTGCCAGCCCACCCAGGAGCGCCACCGCAGGCCGTCAGAATCCTGCCGCGGGCCAGGGCTGCCCGCTGTAGCGCTGGGTCACCGGCCCGGGCACCGGAGCGGTCCGGCCGAAGAGTCCGGGTCCGACTCGCAGCAGCGCGGGGCGGCCGAGCCGGGCGAACGGGTCGTCGCGCAGTGCCCAGGGCCGGGTCCGTCGCACCGTCACAGCCCCCGCGAAGTGCGACGAGTCGCGCACGAGCGTGCTGACGCCGTCGGCGGGCAGGTCCGAGAGCACCGCGCGAAGGGCGCCGGACACGGCGGGGTCGTCGAACAGCGGCGACCGGCCCCGCGGGAGCAGCACCAGCGAGACCCAGCCTTCGTCGCCGTCGGGGTCCACCAGCCGCTCGTCCATCCGGACCGCGGCGGACACCGGCTTCCGGCCCGCCGGCCAGGCCGCGAGCGCCCCGGCCGGGTCGCCGCCGACGGTGGTGACCGGCGCGGCGGCCAGGGCGTCGGGGCCGACGTCGGCCGTCCCGTCGACGCGGGCGAACCAGCACCAGGTCACGCCGGCACCTCCCAGTCCGGGCGCAGGTCGGCCGTGATCGCCCGGAGGTCGCGACGCAGGTCCTCCGCGGTGGGTCGGCCCCAGAACCAGTACCCGTTGTACACCGTGTGGATGGTGCGGTCCGGGTAGAGAGTGAACGCCGCCGGCACGTACGGCCGGTACACCGTGTCGGTCGTCTCGAGCAGCCCGAGCTCGTCGACGTAGCGGCGCTCGCGGTCGGACAGGAACGTCCAGCGGGCGCCGAGACCGGCCCGGAAGGCCGACTGCTCGGTCGGTGTGTCGATGCTCACCGACACCAGGCGCGAGTAGGCGACCTCCATCTCGTCCTGCAGCCGCACCAGGCCGCGGAAGAACGCCTGCTCCTTGGGGCACCACCAGCCGCGGAAGAAGGTGAGCACCACGGGGTCGCCCTCGGCAAGCTCGGACAGGGTCCGGACGACTCCGGTGTGGTCGGGCAGCTCGAGGTCGGGGAACATCGTGCCGGGGACGAGGTCGGGATGCATGCTCAGCCGTCTCGCCTGCCGACCAGGTCGTTACGCGTAACGGCCGCCGACCTCACCGGACTGAGTCACGCCCCGTCCTACCGCCGACACCCCTGTGGAGCCCGACATGTCGAGGACACCGATCGCCGACCACGCCCTGCTCTCCGACCGGCACTCCAGCGCCCTGGTCGACACGTCCGGCTCGGTCGAGTGGCTGTCGTTCCCGCGGTTCGACAGCCCGTCGGTCTTCGGTCGGCTGCTGGGGCAGGCCGCGGGGCACTGGCAGGTCCGGCCGACGGGTGACTGGACCAGCAGCCGCCGGTACCTCGACCGGAGCCTGGTCCTGGAGACGACCTTCCACACCGCCGGCGGCACCCTCGTGGTCACCGACCTGCTGGCGATGGGCGAGGACAACGGCGGGCACCGGCTGGGCACGGACGTCCCGCACCTGTTCGTCCGCCGGCTGGAGTGCACGGAAGGCACCGTCGAGGTCGAGGTCGACTACGTGCCCCGTCCCGAGTACGGGCTGGTCGTGCCGCTGCTGGCACAGGTCGAGGGCGGTGTCACGGCGCGGGGCGGGGCCGAGTGGCTGGTGCTCACGACGCCCGTGGACCTCGAGCTCGCCGACGGGCGCGGGACCGGGCGCCACTCCATGGCGCAGGGCGAGACCGTGCACCTCGGCCTGCACCGGACGACTCTCGAACAGACCCCGGCCCGGGTCTGGACGCAGGACGAGCTCGCCGCGGTGGTGGACCGCACCGCGCAGGCCTGGGTGTCGTGGTCCGAGCTGCACCAGGCGTACGAGGGGCCCTGGTCCGACCTGGTGCACCACAGCGGCCGGGTGCTGCAGGGGCTGTCGTTCCAGCCGAGCGGCGCCATCGTCGCGGCTGCGACCACCTCCCTGCCCGAGGGTGTCGGCGGCGAGCGCAACTGGGACTACCGCTACTCGTGGGTGCGGGACGCCAGCTTCACCATGGAGGCCTTGTGGGTCGCGGCCTGCCCGGACGAGGCGGACGACTTCTTCGCGTTCATGACCACGGCCGCGGCCTCGTCGATCGGCCCAGGCCGGTCGCTGCAGATCATGTTCGGCATCGGCGGGGAGCACGACCTGTCCGAGCGGGAGCTGCCGCACCTCGAGGGCTGGTGCGACAGCCGGCCCGTACGCGTCGGGAACGGCGCCTGGGACCAGGCCCAGAACGACGTGTACGGCGAGCTGCTGGGCTCCGCGCACAGGCTCGCCGACCAGCTCGGCGGGATCGACGACCAGACCAAGGCGTTCCTCGTCGCTTGCGCGGACACGGCTGCCGAGCGGTGGACGGAGAAGGACCAGGGCATCTGGGAGGTCCGCGGCGACCCGCAGCACTTCCTCTACTCGAAGGTCATGTGCTGGGTGGCCCTCGACCGCGCCATCGCGCTCGCGGACATGATCGACGCCAGCTCGAAGGTGGACGGCTGGAAGAACACCCGCGAGGAGATCTTCGAGACGGTCGTCCGTGACGGGTGGAGCGAGCAGGCCGGCGCGTTCACCCAGTACGTCGGCTCCGACGCGCTGGACGCGTCCAACCTCATGATGGCGATCGTCGGCTTCCTCCCGGCGGACGACCCGCGCATGCTGGCGACGATCGACGCGACGGAGCAGCGCCTCACCGACGACCGCGGTCTGGTCTACCGCTATCGCACCGAGGGCGGCGTGGACGGCCTCTCGGGGGAGGAGGGCACGTTCCTGCTGTGCACCTTCTGGCTGGCCCAGGCGCTCGCCCTCGCCGGGCAGGTCGACCGCGCCACCCGGGTCTTCGAGCGGGCCGCGGCCTTCGCCAACGACGTCGGCCTGCTGGCCGAGGAGGTGGACCCGGAGACGGGGGCGCTGCTGGGCAACTTCCCGCAGGCGTTCAGCCACATCGGACTGGTCAACGCCGCGTGGGCCATCAGCCAGGCCACCGGCGGGGACGGCGCGTAACGCCTGCGGGTGTCCGCAGACAGTGGCGGCGGGACAGCACGGGACTAGGGTCCGGACCAGGCGCAGACCGGGAGGTCGACAGATGCAGCCGCAGGCACCCGAGACGCCGGTCGCCCGGACGGCCGGCCCAGGGCTGCCGGCGCCCCGCGTGCCGCCACCCGACGACGCCGCGCTGGTCGACCGGCTCCGGAGCGGCGACGAGCGGGCATTCGCCGAGGTGGTCGCGACGTGGTCGCCGATGATGCTGCGGGTAGCCCGGTCGCACCTGTCCACGGACGCCTCGTGCGAGGAGGTGGTCCAGGAGACGTGGCTGGCCGTCGTCCGCGGGCTGGCGGGGTTCGAGGGGCGCTCGTCGCTGCGCACCTGGGTCTTCCGCATCCTCACGAACCTGGCCAAGACACGCGGGGTCCGGGAGGCGCGCACGGTCCCGATGTCCTCCTGGGGCCCGGACAGCGACGAGCCCCGCACCGTCGACCCGGACCGGTTCCGCGGAAAGGGCGACGCGTACCCGGGGCACTGGACGCCGCTGGGCAGCCCGGCCCGGTGGGAGCCCGGCCCCGAGCAGTCGGCGGTGGCGGCCGAGACCCGCCGGCTGCTGGCCGATGCCCTGCACGGGCTACCGGAGCGCCAGCGGACCGTGGTCACCCTGCGCGACGTGCACGGTCTGGACTCCGACGAGGTCTGCGGCCTGCTCGCGGTGACCGCTGCCAACCAGCGGGTGCTGCTGCATCGTGGCCGGGCCAAGCTGCGCACGGTGCTCGAGCACTACTACCGCTCGCTCGAGGAGGCGCAGCCGTGACCGACGCCCCAGCACCGGGTACGACGATCTCCTGCCAGGAGGTGGTCGAGCTCGTCACCGCCTACCTCGAGGGTCAGCTCGACGACACCACCCGCGTCGAGCTCGAGGCGCACCTGGACCTCTGCCCCGGCTGCGTCGACTACCTCGACCAGATGCGCACCACCATCAGCGAGCTGGGACGCGTCCCGGTCGAGTCGCTCAGCGAGCAGGCGCAGGATGAGCTGCTGGCGGCATTCCGCACGTTCCACGGAACCGGTTGAAGGCCCGGTCACCCGTGCTGGTCTGCCAGGAGGTCGTGGAGCTCGTCACCGACTACGTCGAGGGGGCGCTGCCGCCGGAACGCCGCGACGAGGTGCACGCGCACCTGCTCGACTGCGCCGGCTGCCTGCGCTACCTGGGTCAGGTGCAGCTGACCTCCCGGCTCCTCGCGGAGCTGCCCGCCCCCGAGCTGACGGCGGAGCTCGAGGCCCACCTGACCCGCGCGTCCGGTGGCGGCGGAGACCGGGACTGACCGGCGCCTCGGAGTCAGTTCTCGCGCAGCGAACGGAACAGCGCGAGCGCTCGCGCGCGGTCCCACCGCACGGAGGACCCTGCTGCGGTCCGGTAGTTGGCATCGGCCACCGGCACCGTGATGCGCTTGCCCTCGCCGCCGGCGACCGCGCGCATCGTGACGGCGAAGCGGACCAGCGACAGCGTGCCGTCGTCCTTGTCGATCGTGAGGGCGGTGGTCGCGGCGTTCCCCAGCGACAGGATGCGGAACGGGTTGACCAGGGTCGCCGGGCTCACGGCCTTGTCGAACACGGCGCCGAGGAACTCCTGCTGCCGCTTCACCCGGCCGAGGTCGCCGGTCGGGTCGAAGTAGCGGGCGCGGACGTACGCCAGCGCGCTCGGGCCGTCCATCTCCTGGCAGCCCTTGGCGACGTTCAGGCCGCTCTTGCGGTCGCGGATGCGGCGCTTCGGGCAGAGCTCGACGCCGCCGACGGCGTCGGTCATCCCGACGAAGCCACCGAAGCCCACCGCGGCGTAGTGGTCGATGCGCAGTCCGGTCACCGTCTCCACCGTCTGCGCGAGCAGGGCAGGTCCGCCGATCGCGTACGCCGCGTTGAGCTTGTTGCGGCCGTGGCCGGGGATCGGCACGTACGAGTCGCGCGGCAGGCTGACCAGGGTGGCGGCACCGCTTGCCGGTCTGTGCAGCAGGATGATCGTGTCGGTGCGCTGGCCGCCCACCTTCCCGAGGTGCAGCGCCTTGACCTGCTCGTCGGAGAGCCCCTCGCGGCTGTCCGAGCCGACGATGAGCCAGTTGGTGCCGGAGCCGGCCGCCGGGCGCCCGTCGTAGTCATGCAGCGCGTCGACCTTGTCGATGCGCGAGACGAAGTACACGAGGACGCCGAGCACGAGCACGACCACGAGCAACAGGGCCAGCAGCACCCGTCGGGTCCACCGGCCGGCACCGGCCGTGCGACGCGTCGGGCGCCGGAACGGGGGCGGGGGGTGCGCGCCGCGCCGTGGCGCCTCCGGCCCGGGCTCGTTGGGCCGGTGCGCCGCGGTCGCTGCCGCCGCTGAGGTCGTGGGCCGGCCGGCCGGCGCGGCCTGCTGCCCCGGTCGGAGGACCTGGGTGCGCTCCGGGTCGGAGCCCCCGCCCGTCCTCGGCCGGTCCGGCGGCGGCGGCGGGGAGCCGCCGTCGGACGAGCCCCCGCGGGACCAGTCCTCAGGCCACTCGTGCGATCCAGCCACGCTCCACCTCGTCGATCGGCATCGGTCGGTCCGGAGCCCGGCTGTGCGGACGTCCCGGTCGTTGACCGTACCCTCGGGCGCTGTGACAGCAGCATCGCGTGACGCACAGCCGGGTGACGCACCTCACGCCGGGAAGCCCACGAGCGCCGCCCGCAGCACGCTCAGCCGGATCATGACGGTGCTGGACACCAACCTGCTCGGCTCGGTGCACGGTGGTGTCGTCATGAAGCTCGTCGACGACGTCGCCGGCGTGGTCGCCCAGCGGCACTCCGGCGGGGCGGCGGTGACGGCCTCGATGGACGAGATGGACTTCCTCGCCCCGGTACGGGTCGGTGACCTGGTGCAGGCCTCGGCGCAGGTCAACTGGGCCGGCCGCACGTCGATGGAAGTGGGGGTCCGGGTGCTCGCCGAGCCCTGGAACGAGGCCGGTACCGAACCGGTGCGGGTGGCCACGGCCTACCTCGTCTTCGTGGCTGTCGACGAGTCCGGCCGGCCGCGCGTCGTCCCGCCCGTCGAGCCGGAGACGGCCGAGGACCGGCGTCGGTTCGCCGAGGCGGAGATCCGGCGCGAGCACCGGCTGGCGCGGCGTGAGGCGATCCTGCGGTCACGCGCGACCGGTGGCGCCTGACCCCCCGTGCACTGGTCTCGCGCAAGGGGTTGCCCGCAGGGCGCAGGATGAAGCTCAGCTGCAGACGTGGTCACTTGCGGTGCGCACGCCGGTGTCGACGGGCGCCGCGGCCGCCACCCGGACGGCGTGCGTGCCGTCGTACGACGTGCCGACGAGGACCTGCATGGTGCGTCCCAGCCCCGCTACGGGGACGAGCGTGGCTCCGGGGAGAGCGGCCGCCACGGTCTTGATGCTCTCGGTGTAGCGGGCGTCGAACCGCACCGTGGTGCGCACCGTGCCGGTGCGGCTCCAGTTCGCCGCCGGGCCGGCCATCGTGAAGCCCTCGGCGGCGAGGTCCGCGCCGGCCCGCGATCCCAGTCCCGGGGTGCCACCGGCGTTGAAGACCTGGAGGTGCACACCGGACGGCGGGATCGTCGGGCGCTGCGCGGGCCCGCGGCCCTGGCGCGGTCGCGCGGTGTCGTCGCGCATGGCGGTGAAGACGGCACTCGCGGCGTCGTCGTCCCAGAGGGCGACGGCTCCCGCGTTGGCCGACCGGTAGGACGGGTCGGCGACCGGCACGGTGCGGAACCTGATGTCGCCGCCGGACACGTGCCGGAGCCGGGAGCCGAGCCGCACCAGCTCGTCCTCGGTGAGCCCAGGGTCGGCTCGCACGGCCGACAACGCGGCGTCGAGGAACCGGACGAGGGCCCGGGGGTCGAGCAGCACGTCACGGCTGGTGGCGCGGTCGACCATCGCGGCGAGGAACCGCTGCTGACGCTCGACACGGCCGAGGTCGGCGCGGGCGTCCAGGTGCCGCGCCCGGACGTAGGCCAGACCCGTCTCGCCGTCGACGTGGCTCACACCGGCCGGCAGCCGGAGGCCGGCCTTGCGGTCGCGCAGCTTCGCGTTGCTGCAGACGTCGACACCACCCACGGCGTCGACGAGCCGGACGAAGCCGAGGAAGTCGACCTCGAGGTAGTGGTCGACGCGGACGCCGGTGGTGCGCTCGATGGTCGCGACGGTCAGGGCCGGGCCGCCGAACGCGTAGGCGGCGTTGAGCTTGTTGCGGCGCTCCGGGACCTGGTCGCCGTCGGACGAGACGTGCGCGGGGATGGTGACGTAGGAGTCGCGAGGGAGGCTGACCGCGTCGACGGTGCTGTGCCGGGCGGACACGTGCACGAGCAGCATGGTGTCGGCGCGCCGGCCCGCGGCGGTGGAGGCGTTGCCGACGTGCAGGCGCTTCATGTCGGCCTGCGACATGCCGGTGCGGCCGTCGGAGCCGACCAGGAGGAACGTCGTGGAGCCGGCGGCGCTCCCGGGGGGCCGGTGGGTGAGGCCGGCGAACGCGTCGACCCGGTCGATCTTGCGCGTCGACCAGCTCAGGAGGGCGTAGCCGGAGGCGCTGGCGGCGAGCACGGCGAGGGCAGCGACCGCCGCGACCAGGACGAGCAACCGCCGGCCGATCCGGCTGATCCTTGTAGGCGGCCGGCGGCCGGTCCGGGGCGGCCTCGGCGCCGGCGCGGTGCGCCCGCGCGGGTCGAGCTGCGGCGGAAGCGCGGGCTGGACGCCCGTCGGCGTGGACATGCGGGTGGCGGACCTTCCGGCGGCGGACCCGGGCCACGGGGGCCCGCTTGCCCGGCCAGGCTAGGTCGGCCGCGCGGGCCTGGCCCGGTGCCACGCCGGACGGCGGCGTGCCGGCGTCGGGGGCTCGGATAGCGTGTCGGCGCCATGGAACCGAGCGACGAGGCCCAGCCGGACTGGCCAGGTGTATCCGTGGTGATGCCGGTGCTCGACGAGGAGCGGCACCTCCGCACCGCGGTCGGGACGGTGCTCGCGCAGGACTACGCCGGACCGCTGGAGCTCGTGCTCGCCCTCGGGCCGTCACGCGACCGTACGGACGAGATCGCCGGCGAGGTGGCGGCGGCCGACCCGCGGGTCCGGACCGTCCGCAACCCGACGGGCGCCACCGGGGCCGGGCTGAACCTCGCGATCGCGGGAGCGCGGCACGACGTCGTCGTCCGGCTGGACGGCCACGCGCTGGTTCCCGACGACTACGTGCGCGTCGCCGTCGAGACGCTGCGGCGCACCGGAGCCGACAACGTCGGCGGCCTGATGGCCGCGGAAGGAGTCACCGACTTCGAGCAAGCGGTCGCCGCGGCGATGACCAGCCCGATCGGTGTGGGGCAGGCCAGCTTCCACACCGGCGGGGAGGAGGGACCGGCCCCGACCGTCTACCTCGGCGCCTTCCGGCGCGAGGTTCTCGACCGGCTCGGCGGCTACGACGAGACCTTCCTCCGCGCGCAGGACTGGGAGCTGAACCACCGGATCCGCGAGAGCGGCGGCCTCGTGTGGTTCACCCCCGCGATGCGCGTGTCCTACCGACCGCGCTCCACACTCACCGCTCTCGCGAAGCAGTACCGCGACTACGGCCGGTGGCGCCGGGTGGTCATGCGCGAGCACGAGGGGACCGCCAACCTGCGCTACCTCGCGCCGCCCGTCGCCGTCGTCGCCGTGGTCGCCGGCACGGTCGCCGGCGCGACGGGGTGGCGGCCGGCCCTCCTGGCCCCGCTGGGCTACGCCGCCGGTGTGCTGGTCGGGTCAGCCCTGGTGGGCCGTGGCCTGCCGCTGCGGTCCCGCGCCCTGCTCCCTGTGGTCCTGGCGACGATGCACGGCGCGTGGGGGATCGGATTCCTCACGTCCCCGCGGTCCCTCCGTTCGAGGTGAGCCGAAAGGACGGAGCAATGGCGTCACGGCCGGGGCCGGGGCCCCGGATCGCCCGTTGCTCCGTCGTTCGGGTCCGCGCGCCCGATGCCCGGCCCGTGCCCGGAGCTCACGGGCCGACGGGCGGCCACGGCCGCCGCCACGTCGTTGACCACGAGTGCGTCGACGCCCGCAGCCACCAGCTCGGTGGCGAGGACCGGCTCGGGGCACCAGGCCAGCACCCGCAGGCCCGCCGCGTGGGCGGCCGCGACGCTCACGGCGGGGGACCGGTGCACCGGGCCGGGCTCGACCCGGTTCGGGCCGAAGGACCCGTGGTGCAGCCCGACCATGTCCAGCTCGAGCCCGGCGGCCGCGGCGACCGCGTGCCGCAGCGGGAAGTCGATCCAGGAGAGCAGGCCGTACGCCGCCTCGGGGACCGCGTCCCGCAGTCGCAGCAGGGCCGCCGGGTCGAACGAGGTCACCAGCACCGGCCGGCGTCGTACCTCCTCGGCGAGCATCGGGGCGAGCAGGGCGCCGGTACGACGGGCGGTGCCCTCGGTGGCGTCCTCGAGGACCGACTTCAGGTCCAGGTCGACCGGCACGCCCGGCGGCACGGCGGCCAGCAGCTCGTCCAGTGACGCGACGCCGGCGGCCACTGCCGCGGCGCGGTCGACGTCGACGAGGAACCGGCCGTCCGGCAGGACCGGGTCGTGGCTGACCACGAGGTGCCCGTCACCGGTGCGGGCGACATCGACCTCGAGGCCGTGGGCACCGGCGTCGAGCGCGGCGAGCATCGAGGCGACGGTGTTCTCCCGCTGCCCCGTCACGGTGCCCTTGCCGAGCCCCCGGTGGCCGATCAGGGTCGGTGCGGCGACGAGGAAGCGATCGACCTCAGTCGTGCTCATCGACGTCGCCGGTGGTCACCCGTCGGTGGCCGGCGAGCAGCCGGTCGCGCTCCGCGATGAGCTCGGACACGGCCTTCTCGAACATCCGTGAGCTGTCACCCGGGCCGAGGTCGCCGAAGTAGTGCGCGCGGGTCCGCGCACGGCCGGCACGGCGGGCGTCGTTCGCGAGGGCGTCGGAAATGGCCGCGGCGAAACCGTCGACCGTCGTCGAGTCGACGATGTCGGCTCCCTCGGTGAGCGGGCTGTCGCTCGCCAGCAGCTCGCGGTCGTCTCGCCGGTCGGTGAGAAAGATCGGTGCGTCCCGCAGGTAGAGGTAGTCGAGCGTGACGCTGGAGACGTCGCCGACCAGGGCGTCACACTGGCCGAACATCGCGAGGATGTTGCCGTCCATCCGCGCCAGGTGGCCGGCTGTCGGGTCGGCCTCGTTGGCCTTCGTGATCAGCGACAGGATCTTGCGGTGTGCCGACCGCACACCTGGGTGCGTCGAGCCGGCGACCCGCGGGTGCGGCTTGTAGACGACGCGGATGTCGGGCAGCGACAGCAGCCCCTGCACGATCCGCACACCGAAGCAATCCAGCGACGTCCAGTTGTTCGACTCGCTCTCGCCCTCCCACGTCGGGCCGTACATGACGGTGCGCCGGCTGGAGGCTGGCAGCTCGGGCACGAAGTCGAGGTCGAGCTGGGGCCGTCCGACCGGCACGACCTTGCCGTCGTCGAACGCGATGAGCGCCTCGCGGTAGCGCTCCACCGCGACGGGGCCGGCCACGAACACGCGGTCGTAGGCCTTCACCTGGTTGGAGAAGCTCGACAGCTTGTCGCTCTCGCCGTGGTTGACGTGCACGTGCAGCATGCGCGGGTTGTTGAGCGGCTGGAAGTTGCGCTGGCTGTTGTTGACGTAGACGCCGACCTTGAACTCCGACGCGTCGAACAGGTTCATCAGGTCGAGGAACGTGGTGAGGCACACCGCGGGCAGCGTCGTGCGGTCCTGCACGTCGCGCATGGTGCGCAGGTCGCGCAGGATCAGCACGACCTTGTGCGTCGCGGCGAGCCGCTCCAGCACGGGCAGCCACTGGTCCAGCTGGTAGATCCGCTCGGGGCTGTCGGCGTAGTAGACGGCTACCTCGGCGTCGACCGGGATCCGGGCCGCGGCCATCTGCGGGACGAACGAGTCCGGCGCGAGCTTGAGCGCCAGCGCGGCCCGCGCCCGGCGGGCCCGCCAGCGGAACGCCCGGACCGTGCGTCGTGCCGCTGCCCGCGTCACGCTGGCGTCGGACGTCTCGGGCACGTCGGGTCCTCCTGGGAACGGCTGTGAACGACGGTAGGTCCGACGGACGTCGTGCGCCCCTCGCCTCTGGGGACGATACCGTCCGGGGATCGCGCTGCCCACGGAGAGGTTCCGACCTGATGATCGGCATGGTGCTGGCGGCAGGTGCCGGCCGGCGGCTCCGCCCCTACACGGACACGCTGCCCAAGGCTCTGGTGCCCGTCGACGGCGACACCACGATCCTGGACATCGCCCTGGCCAACCTTGCCGCCTCCGGGCTGCCCGATGTCACGGTCGTCGTGGGCTACCGGGCCGAGGCGGTGGAGTCGCAGCAGGCCACGCTGGAGGAGCGTCACGGGGTCCGGCTCACCCTTGTCCACAACGACAAGGCCGAGGAGTGGAACAACTGCTACTCGCTCTGGCTGGCCCGTGAGCACTTCGCGAAGGGCGCCCTGCTCGTCAACGGGGACACGGTCCACCCCGTGAGCATCGAGCGCACCCTGCTCGCCGCCCGCGAGCAGGCGGGTGCCCCCGGCATCCTGCTCGCCCTGGACGACCAGAAGTCGCTCGCCGACGAGGAGATGAAGGTCGTCGTCGACGAGTCCGGCCGGATGCTGAGGATCACCAAGCTGATGGACCCGGCGGAAGCGACCGGCGAGTACATCGGCGCAACGCTGATCGAGCCGCACGCGGCCGAGGCACTGGCCACGGCGCTGGAGACCACCTGGCGGCGCGACCCCGACCTCTACTACGAGGACGGCTACCAGACCCTCGTCGACGGTGGCGGCGAGATCGGCGTGGCCCCGATCGGCACGGTGAGCTGGGTCGAGGTCGACAACCACGACGACCTCGCGAAGGCGCGGGAGATCGCGTGCCACTACTAGCCCGGGTCCTGCTCAGCCCGCTGTTCATCGACATCCGGGCCGGTGCGGTCTCCGGCCTCGGCGACCTGCTGTCGGACCGGCGGATCTCCGCCGACGGGCACGTGGCGGTCGCCGTCGGCCCCGGCCAGGGGGAGGCGGTCGTCGAGGCGCTGCAACCGGCGTTGTCCAACGCCGACGTCTTCACCGTCCGCGGCGGCAGCCTCGAGGCCGCGGGCGACCTGCAGCTGGAGCTGCGCGGCAAGAACTACGACGCGCTGGTGGGCATCGGTGGCGGTCGCACGCTCGATGTCGCGAAGTACGCCGCCACCCGGCTGGCGCTGCCGATGGTCGCCGTGGCCACCAACCTCGCGCACGACGGCATCGCCTCACCCGTGAGCTCGCTCCTGCACGAGGGCGGCAAGGGCTCCTTCGGCGTCGGGCTGCCGATGGCCGTCGTGGTCGACCTCGACTACGTGCGGTCCTCCCCGCCGCGGATGGTCCGCTCCGGTGTCGGGGACGTGGTCTCCAACCTGTCGGCCATCGCAGACTGGCGGCTCGCCGGCGACGAGCGCGGCGAGCCGATCGACGGTCTCGCCGTGACCTTCGCCCGCACTGCGGCCGAGGCCGTGCTGCACCGCACCGACGGCATCGAGTCCGACAGCTTCCTCACCGCGCTCGCCGAGGCACTGGTGCTCTCCGGCATGGCGATGGCGGCGGCCGGATCCAGCCGGCCGTGCAGCGGCGGCGACCACGAGATCCTGCACGCGGTCGACCAGCTCTTCCCGGGCTTCGGCAACCACGGCGAGCTCGCCGGCGTCGGAGCGCTCTACTCGTTCTTCCTGCGGGGCGACGAGGAGTCGGCGGCGCTGGTCGATGCCTGCCTCCGGCGGCACGAGCTGCCACGGGTTCCCGCGGACCTCGGGCTCACTGCAGCGCAGTTCGCGGAGGCCGTCGTCCTGGCCCCGACGACCCGGCCGGACCGCTACACGATCCTGGAGCACCTCGACCTCGACGCCGAGGCGGTGCGCGGCACGGTCGACGCGTTCGTGGAGCGGTTCGCCGGCTGAGTGGCGGCCGGGCCGCTCGCGCCCGCGGTGGTAGCGTTCCTCGTCCGTCAGGCGAGAGACCGGTGGGAGTGTCGTGGCTGGTCAGGTGGTGCCGGCACGGCTCGGCACCCTGTGGGACAACCGCCGCGTCCTGTCCCTGCTCGTCGTGCGTGACCTCAAGGTCAAGTACGCCGACTCGGTTCTCGGCTACGTCTGGTCGATCCTCGAGCCGCTGGCCATGGCCGGTGTCTACTGGTTCGTCTTCACCAAGCTGATGGATCGCCAGCTCGGCGAGGCCCCCTACATCGTCTTCCTGCTGTGCGGGATGCTGCCGTGGCAGTGGACCAACGCGGTGCTGCGATCGTCGATGAAGTCGCTGACCAAGGACTCCAAGCTGGTCCGGTCGACCAACCTGCCCCGGGAGATCTGGGTCCTGCGCACGGTCGGCTCGAAGTTCGCCGAGTTCATGTACGCGATCCCGGTGCTCGCCGGCTTCGCGATCTTCAGCCGGGCCGAGCTGTCGTGGTGGGTGGTCTTCGTCCCGCTGGCGATCCTCCTCCAGACGATCCTGCTCACCGGCGCAGGGCTGCTCCTGGCCTCCCTCTCGGTGCTCTACGGCGACGTCGAGCGGCTGATGCGGATCGTCATGCGGCTGCTCTTCTACTTCTCGCCCGTGATCTACGGCGTGAACGACGTCACCGGACGGCTCGGCGCCGTCGGCGACCTGTTCCTCCTGAACCCGCTCGCGGGGATCTTCGACCTGTATCGCACCGCCTTCTTCCCCGACCAGTGGGCCGGGTGGACCGCTGTTGTCCTGGCCACCGCCGTGTCGATTCTGGTCTTCGTCGTCGGCATCTACGTGTTCCGGCGGCTCGAAGGCCGCGTCCTCAAGGAGATCTAGGCACTCGTGACCCCCGTCATCGAGGCCCGCAACCTCGGCATCCACTTCGCGCGCAACAAGCGCCGCAACAAGCGGTTGCGCGACATGTTCGCCACCCCCGCCGCGGCGGCCGCGCCCGAGGCGCAGGTCAAGCCGGCCAGGCCGCGGCGGGCCGACCGGCCGGACCGGCCCGGTGGTGGCACCGGCAAGGACGGCAAGAGCGGGAAGAGCGGCAAGGGCAAGAAGCGCAAGCACCATGAGTTCTGGGCGCTGCGCAACATCTCCTTCCAGATCCAGCAGGGCGAGGCCGTCGGGCTGGTCGGCGGCAACGGCCAGGGCAAGAGCACCCTGCTGAAGCTGATCGCCGGTGTCCTGCTCCCGGACGCGGGCAGGATCCAGGTCCGCGGCGGCGTGGCGCCGCTCATCGAGGTCACCGGCGGCTTCGAGGGCGACCTGACCGCGCGTGACAACATCTGGCTGACCGCGGGCCTGCACGGTCTGTCCAAGAAGCAGATCGCCGCCAAGTTCGACGAGATCGTCGACTTCGCGGAGGTCGGTGACTTCCTGGACACCCCCTTCCGACACTTCTCCTCGGGCATGAAGGTGCGGCTGGGGTTCTCGGTCATCACCACGCTCGACGAGCCGATCGTGCTGGTCGACGAGGTGCTCGCCGTCGGCGACCGCGCCTTCCGCGAGAAGTGCTACCTGCGGATGCAGGAGCTGCTCTCGGGCGGCCGGACGCTCTTCCTCGTCTCCCACAACGAGGGCGACCTCAAGCGGTTCTGCACCCGTGGGCTCTACCTCCAGAGCGGGTCGTTGGTGGCGGACGCGCCCATCGAGGAGTCGCTGGCGCTCTACCGCGCGGACATCGAGGCCCGGCGGGCCCAGTACCAGTGAGCCGCCCGGCGACCACGGAGAGCGGGACCAGCGGAGAAGGAGGGAGTGTGCGGGAGCTTCCGGTCGTCGTCGGCCCGGACCTCGCGACCGATCTCGACCGGCTCGCGGTGGCGCTGCGCGACGGACCCGGATCGCTCCTGCTGGTGGCCGCCGACCTCCGGGTCCACCCGGAGGCGCTCGCCGACCTGGCCGACGACCCGCGGCCGGGCACAGCCGTGCTGGCGTCGGCGGTCGGGGAGGCGCCGGCCGACCTGCGGGTGCGGGCCGCTCGGGTGGTGGCGGTGGCGACCCCGGCGCACCGAGCCGCGCCGACCGAGGCGGCCTTCGCCGGAGCACTCCGGGTCGGCGCGGCCGACCGGCCGGTGGCGGCGGGGGCTGCGGACGAGCTGGCCGGTCTCGCGCGCAGGCACGGCTGGAGCGGCGACCCGCTGGCCTACCTCGTGCTGGGCCTCGTGCGGTCCGGCACCCGCGTCGGCGTGGTGCTGCTGGACCCGTGGCAGTGGGCACGCGGCGAGGGCCAGGCCGCCCTCGACGTGCAGCAGCGGCTGGCGGCCATGGACGAGCGAGCCGTGCGCGCGACCCGCTTCCGCCGCGCAGCCAAGGCGCAGGACGCGTTCGTGGCGACGTTCGTGCACCGGCCGCTGGCCCGGCGGCTCACGCCGCTGGCGCTCCGGCTCGGCCTCACCCCCAACCAGGTCACGATGCTCTCGGTCGTCCTCGGGCTGGCGGCCGCGGCCGCGTTCGCCGTCGGCGCCCGGTGGGCCCTGGTGCTGGGCGCGCTGCTGCTGCAGGCCTCGCTGGTCATCGACTGCGTCGACGGCGACGTGGCGCGTTACCGCCGGATGTTCTCCCCGCTGGGTGCCTGGCTCGACGCGTCCACCGACCGGCTCAAGGAGTTCGCCTGCTACGGCGGTCTCGCCTGGGGCGCCGGCGCGGGCCGCACCGGCTGGGTGCTGGCCGCCGCGATGCTCACCCTGCAGACCGCCCGGCACTCGCTGGACTACACGTTCACCACGGTCAAGGAGCTGCGCGAGGCTGAGGTGGTCACCGCCCCCCTCGGCGAGCCGGGTGACCCCACCACCGGCTCAGCACCGGGTCTCGGTCCGGCCCCGCGAGCCGTGGAGCTGAGCCGCCGCGCGTCCGCGGGGCGCCCGGCGGTCGTCTGGACCAAGAAGGTGCTGCACCTGGGCATCGGCGAGCGGTGGACCGTCCTGTCGTTGCTGGCGCTGGTCGGTCGGCCGGCTCTGGCCCTGGCGGTGCTGCTGGCGCTCGGCCTCGGCTCGCTGCTCTACGTCGGCGCCGGTCGGATCCTGCGGGCCCGCGCCTGGGCGGCCGAGCCCGTCCCGGAGCGAGAGCACGAGATCGTCGCGGCGCAGGTCGACGGGGCGCCGCTGCTCCCGTCGGCCGTCGCCCAGCGGGTGGCGGGCGGGACCCATGGTGAGCAGCGCTTCCTCTGGGCGCGACCGGCGCTGCTGCGGGTGGGGGAGTACGCCGTGGTGCTCCTCCTGACCGCGACACTCCCCGGCGAGGAAGCGGGTGCGGCCGCCTTCGCCCTGCTGCTCGTCGTCGCATCGCACCACTACGACGGGCTGTACCGGGTGCTGCAGGGCCTGCGACCGCCCGGGCCGGTGGCGCGGGCGCTGGGGCTGGGGGCTCCCGGCCGGCTGGTGGTCGTCGCGGTCCTGGCCCTGGTCGGCGGGGCAGCCGGGACGGGGGCACTGTGGGTGCTCGCGGCCGGGCTCGGCATCCTCTTCCTCGGGGTCGAACCGGCGCGGTTGCTGCGCGAGGTCCGGTCCCGGGGAGACCTGACCGACCCGAGCACGCTGTCCGAGGGAGCCGCGGGTGCCTGAGCGTCCGACCATCGCCGAGCTGCGCACGGTGACGCAGCCACCCTCGGTGACCGGCCGTCGCAACGCCGAGCACTGGACCGGAGACCTCTACCAGCGGCGCCTCTCGCCGTACCTCACGCGGTTCCTGATCGGCACGGCCATCACGGCGAACGGCGTGACCGTGCTCATGATCGTCACCGGCGCGGCCGCCGGCGCGGCGCTGCTGCTGCCGGGGCTGCTCGGGGCCGTGCTGGCCGCGCTGCTCGGCCAGCTGCAGATGCTCTGGGACTGCTGCGACGGGGAGGTCGCCCGGTGGCGGCAGACGTTCTCGCCGGTCGGGTTCTTCCTCGACAAGCTCGGTCACACGGTGGCGGAGAGCTCGATACCGCTGGCGCTCGGTGTCCGGGCCGACGCCGGCTTCGGCTCCCTCGGCGGCTGGACGAGCCTCGGCGCCGTGCTCGCCGTCCTGGTGCTGGTCAACAAGTCGCTCAACGACGCCGTGCACGTGGCCCGCGCGGCCAACGGGCTGCCGAGGCTCCAGGACCGCGCGGAGGAGGCGGCGCCCCAGGTGTCCGCCGTGCGCCGGCTGCGCTCGCTGGCCCGCTTCGTGCCCTTCCACCGGGTCTTCCACTCGATCGAGATGACCATGCTGGCCCTGGTGGCGGCCGTCGTCGACGCCATCGGTGGCGGTCTCGACGGCACCCGGCTGCTGGTCGCCGTGCTCGTCCCGGTGGCCGTCGTCACCGTCCTGGGGCACCTCGCCGCCATCCTGACCTCGAGCCGGCTCCGATGAGCCGGCCGACCGTCGGTGCTGTCGTGCTCAGCATGGGCACCCGTCCCGTCGACTTCCCCCGGGCGCTGGAGTCGCTGCTGTGCCAGCGGGGCGTCGACCTCGACGTCGTCGTGGTGGGCAACGGGTGGGACCCCGTGGGCCTGCCGGACGGGGTGCGCACGGTCCACCTGCCCGAGAACGTGGGCATCCCCGAGGGGCGCAACGTGGGGGCGGCCGAGTCGCAAGGCGACGTGCTGTTCTTCTACGACGACGACGCCTACCTGCCCACCGACGACGTGCTTGCCCGCCTGTGCGCCGTCCTTGACCGGGACCCGCGTGTCGCCGCCGTCCAGCCCCGGCCGGTCGACCCCACCGGCAAGCCGTCACCGACGCGCTGGGTACCGAGGCCCGGGGGGCGCCACCCGCTGCGCCCGGGCATCGTCGGCTGGGTGTGGGAGGGCACGTTCGTCGTCCGGCGGGCCGCCTTCGACGAGGCTGGCGGCTGGCCGGGGCACTTCTTCTACGGCCACGAGAGCATCGACCTGGTCTGGAAGCTCTGGGACGCCGGTCACGTCACCTGGTACGAGCCGGACGTCGTGGTCAACCACCCGGCGACCTCGCCGGCCCGGCACGACGTCTACTACCGGAACAACGCCAGGAACCGGGTCTGGGTGGCCCGCCGCAACCTGCCCTGGCCGCTGCTCGTCGTCTACCTGGGTGTCTGGATCACCGTCACCGTGGTCCGGCTGCGCTCGCCGCGGCTGCTCGCGGTCTGGTTCTCGGGTTTCCGCGAGGGCCTGGGCCCGGGTGCCGGGGAGCGTCGGCCGATCCGCTGGCGCACGGCGTGGCGGCTGACACGCGCCGGCCGGCCGCCGGTCATCTGAGATTCAGGTCGGGCCACCTAGGGTTGGACTTCGCCGCAGGGCTGATTGTCGCCGCAGGGCCGACGAGGGACGAGGAGGACTGCACGTGGACGCCCCGGACGTGTCGGTGGTCGTCATCTGTTTCAACGACCGGACCAACCTGCCCCGCGCGGTCCGCTCCGTGCTCGACCAGACGCTGCGCAACCTCGAGGTGCTCGTCGTCGACGACGCCTCCACCGACGGCTCGGCCGAGGTCGCCGACGAGCTGGCCCGCGAGGACGACCGGATCACCGTCGTCCGGCTGCCCGAGAACAGCGGTGGCTGCAGCCGGCCCCGCAACACCGGCATGGACCGGGCCCGCGGCCGATACGTGATGTTCCTCGACAGCGACGACTACTACGAGCGGCACGCCTGCAAGAACATGCTCGTCGCCGCCGAGCGCACCGGTGCAGAGGTGGTGGCCGGCCGGGTCGTGCGGGAGAACCTCACCAAGGGCAAGCAGACCCCCTGGGCCAAGGACCTGTTCGCCGGCGGCCGCGCCTTCTACCGCGGCGTGCGCGAGAACCCGCTGCTGTTCTTCGACCCGCTCTCCACCAACAAGATCTACCGTCGCGAGTTCCTCGACCGCCACGGCATCCGCTTCCCCGAGGGGATCCACTACGAGGACTCGCTGTTCTCGACCGAGGTCTACTGCCAGGCCGAGAGCATCGCCGTGATCCCGAACGAGATCTACTACTGGCGGGTGGTCGAGGACGCCGAGGAGGCGTCGATAACCCAGCGACGGCACGAGTTCGAGAACTTCCGCGACCGGATCGCCGTGCACCGGCTGATGGACGACTACCTGCGCAGCCACGACAGCGCGGACCTCAAGGTGTGGAAGGACTTCAAGTTCGTCCGCCACGACCTCAAGCTGTACCTCACCGACCTGGCCTACCGCGACGCCGACTACCAGCAGAAGTTCATGCAGCTGGCGGCCGACTACTGCGCCACGATCAGCGACGAGACGCTGGCGATGGCCTACCCGCTGGAGCGGATCTGCGTGGCGATGATCCGGCGGATGGACGTCGAGGAGACGTTGCGCACGGTCGACTACCTGCGCCACGGCTTCAAGCTCTCGACCGACCTCGTGGAGCGCGACGGGCGGGTGTACTGGACGTCGAGGTACCTCGACACCGCCGAGGACCGCGCCGTCATGGACGTCACCGAGATGGGTTTCCACCGGCTGCCGTTCTCCCGGATCAGCCTGTTCAACGAGGTCACGGCGGCGCACGTCGAGGGCAGCTGGCTGCACCTCGAGGGAGCGGTCGTCAACCAGCTCGGCCGCATCGGCGACGGTGCGGGCCTCCGCCTCACCGTGTCCGTGCGCAACCGCGCCAGCGCCGTCCGGCGTACCCACGACGTGACGGACTGGTCCCTCGACGGCGCGCGGCTGCACTACCAGACGGCGATCGACCTGTCGCGCGCGCTCGGCCGGCTGGACCAGCGAGGTCCGGCGTGGGACCTGCGGCTGGAGATCACCCAGCACGACGAGACGAACGTGACGACGTTCGCGATCGACCCGGCCATGGTGTCCGGCCGCCCCGTCAAGGTCCGCAGCCGCCTCGGTGGCGCGGGTACCGGCTGGGTGCAGCCCATCGTCACCAGCAAGCTGAACCTCGCGTTCCAGCAGGCGCCTGACAGCCGGGTGACGGCGGTTGTGGAGCGCGCCGCGACGGTGAGCGCCCGGGCGCGGCACGCGATCCGGTGGCGCGCGAGCAGGGCCGTGGGCAACAACACCGCGCTCAAGGCACTCGCGTACAAGGTGTTGCGGCGGCTGCCGGTCCAGCGCGGGCTCGTGGTCTTCGAGTCACACATGGGCAAGCAGTACTCCGACAGCCCGCGGTACATCTACGAGGCCGCCGTGGCTGCCGGCCTCGACCGACTGGACATCCACCCCGTGTGGTCCTACGCCCGACGCCCCCAAGGGTTCCCGACCGACTGCCGCCTGGTCCTCCGCGAGAGCTGGCGGTACGTGCACGACATGGCGCGGGCCGAGCTGTGGGTCGACAACCAGGGCTTCCCGCGCACGTACGCGCGTCGCAAGGAGACGACCTACGTCCAGACCTGGCACGGCACACCGCTCAAGCGGATGGGTTTCGACTCCCCGGCCCTGGAGCGTGCGAGCGCGGCCACCCGGCGCACCCACAAGCAGATGATGAAACGGTGGAGCGCCCTGCTCGTGCCGAGCGAATACTTCGTCGAGACGTTCGTGAAGTCCTACGGCTACGAGGGGGCGCTGGTCCGCAAGGGTCTCCCGCGCAACGACCTGCTCGTGCGCGGCGTCGACCAGGAGTGGATCGACGCCAAGAAGCACGAGCTTGGGCTGCCGGCGGACCGGCGGCTGGTGCTCTACTGCCCGACGTTCCGTGACCGGGCTCGGCGCCTCGAGACGACGTACGACCTACCGATCGATCTGGAGCGAGCCCGTCGCGCGCTCGGCGACGACTGCTACCTCCTGCTGCGCACCCACTATCTCGACACCTACAAGCTGTCGAACCGGTACGCGCCGTTCGCTGCCGACGTGTCGAAGCACCATGACGTGACCGAGCTGATGCTGGTCGCCGACGTGCTGGTCACCGACTACTCCTCGGTGATGTTCGACTTCGCGAACACGGGCAAGCCGATGGTGTTCTACACGTACGACTACGAGGACTACGTGCGCGACGAGCGCGGCACCTATCTCGACCTGCCGGAGATCGCACCGGGGCCGATAGTGGAGACCACCGACGCGCTGATCGAGGCGCTGCGTGCTGTCGACGACGACGTCGCGAAGTACGCGGACCGCTATGGGGAGTTCCGCGAGCGCTTCTGCAGCTACGAGACCGGGCGGGCGTCCGAGCACGTGGTCGACGAGTTCTTCCGGCGGAGCGGGAAGTGACCCGTACCGATTCGCCACGGGACGTCTTCCTCGTCGCGAACAACATCGAGGAGCTGGGCGGGGTCCAGCGGGTCACGCACAACCTGGCCACCCTGTTCCACGAGCGCGGCCACCGGGTCACGGTCGTCGGCATCCAGCACGCGCTGGAGGTGCACGACTACGGCGACCGGCCGTACCGGTGGCTCACCTTGAACGAGGAGAAGGAGCCCGCGCTGCCCGGGGCGAGCGGGGTCAAGGCAAGGCTCGACCCCCGGGTCCGCGCCGCGCGGGAACAGCACGACCGGGCGCGGCAGGCTGCCGTCGACCGGTTGTCGGCGCTGTTCGCCGAGGCCGACGACGGTGTCGTCGTGTGCATGCAGGTCTGGTCGATGAACTGGGTCGGTCCGGCCGACACCGACCACCTGCACGTCATCGGCATGAGCCACGAGTCGTTCGACGCCACCCTCGGGTCCACCCGGTGGGAGCGGGTGCAGCAGTGGTACCGGGACGTCGACCTGCTGCTGCTGCTCACCGAGCACGACGCGGCCAGGTTCGAGCTCGAGGGCTTCAACAACGTCGGCGTGATGCACAACTCGCTCTCCTACTACCCGGATCGGGCGAGCGACCTGACGGCCCCGGTCGTCGTCGCGGCCGGCCGGCTCGCGCCGGAGAAGGGGTACGACCGGCTGGTCGACGCGTTCGCCCGGGTGGCCGACCGGCACCCCGGGTGGCTGCTCCGCATCTACGGCACCGGACCGCTCCGGCCGGCGCTGGAGAAGCAGGTCGAGCGCTCCGGCCTCGCCGGGCGGGTCGAGCTGCCCGGCCTCGCCGACGACATCGAGCAGGCGTTGCTGGCGTCGTCGGTCTTCGCCCTGTCCTCGATCCACGAGGGGCTGCCCATGGCGCTCGCCGAGGGGATGGCCTGCGGGCTGGCGTGCGTGGCCTTCGACTGCGCCCCCGGCGTGCGCGAGATGGTCACCGACGGCGTCGACGGGCTCGTGGTGCCGCCGCGCAACGTGGCCGCCCTGGCGGAGGGGCTGGACCGCGTGATGGGTGACGAGGCGCTGCGCCGGTCGTACGGCGCCGCCGCCCGCGCGAGCATCACCCGGTTCGCACCCGACCAGGTCCTGGCCCAGTGGGAGGCCGTCTTCGCCCTCGTGGAGCGCTGACCACGATGTCCGGGCCGGCGGGTCAACCGTCCGGCGCCGATCGCGACCTACCACCCGAGAGCCGTGGTCCGCGGCCGGAGGAGGTCCCCGTGCGCACCCTGCTCAAGGCCCTGGCGGCGGCGGTACTGATCCTGGCCCTGACCCCGACCTGGACCGCCCAGGCCGCGACGAGCAGCTCGCTGAACGGCCGGTTCACCATCTTCTGGCCGAAGTCCGCCGACGCGCCACGCAACGCCCCCTGCGACCCCGGCGCGCTGTGCGGCAGCGGCTCCCTCACGGCCTTCGGCCCGGCGACGGTCACGATCGAGGACGACGCCTTCGCGGAGAGCGACGGGTGCCTCGTGGTCGAGCGGATCGAGAGGGTGCACCTGCTCGACGGCACGGGTGACCTGGTCCTCGAGGTCTCCGGCCCGGTCTGCTTCCCCGGCCGGTCCGGCGATGCCGCCGACCAGGGCTCGTACGGGAACCCGAGTCGCTGGACCCTGCGCGGCCGTGTCGACGGGGGGTCGAGCACGGGGGTCTTCGAGGGCGCCTCCGGCGCGGTGACCGACGACTTCTCCTTCGCGGGCGCGGTGGGTCGCTGGCGGTTGGCGGGAACCGTCAGCACCAGGTGACGGAGGGGGCCATCCTGGAACACGTGGCCAGCCTCCCGGTCGAGGGGATCGGCGCGGTCGCACCTGCGGGAGCAACCCCCCCGCCCGCCGTCGTCGACTCGAGCCCGGCCGCCGAGGTCGCCGACCTGTTCGAGGCGAGCTACGCCCGGCTGGTGCACCTGGCGAGGCACTTGCTCGACGACCCGTCGGCGGCGGAGGACGTGGTGATGGACGCCTTCGCGTCGTTGGCGGCGCACTGGCGCCGACTGAACGACAGAACGGCCGCGCACGGCTACCTGCGCGCCTGCGTGGTCAACGGTGCACGGACCCGCACCCGGCGACGGATCGTCGCCCGGCGGCACCTCGGGGTCGGAGCACTATCCGCGACGGACGTGGCTGCTGACGACGCGGTGCTGGCCCGGCTGGACCAGGTGGCACTGGCGTCCGCGGTGCGCGGGTTGCCGGAGCGGCAGCGGCACGTGCTGGTGCTGCGCTACTACGAGGAGCTCAACGTCGCAGAGACGGCCGACCTGCTCGGCTGCAGCACGGCGACGGTGAAGACGCACACGGCGCGGGCGCTTCGGACGCTCGCCGCCCGCCTTGGAGGAGAGCGGTGACCGACGAGCTGGGCTCGGTGCTGGCTGCCGCCATCGGTCCGGCGCTGCGGCGCCTGGACGCGCAGCAGCCCGTGGACATCGCCCCAGGCCGCCGTCGGCTGGGGGACCTCCCCGTCACGGCGAGGTCCAGGCGACCCCACCTGCTGGTCGCGCTCGCCACCGTGGCCGCTCTCGTCCTCGTCCTGCTCGTCGTCACGCTGCCCCGTGGGCGCGCCGTGGAGCCGGTCCCGGCGCTGCGGTCCGGCCTGCCTACCGGCCTGCTCGTCGGACACGTGCTGCACCGCCACGAGGACGTCCGCCCGTACCGCGCGCTGGTTGCGCTCCGGATCCGGCCGGACGGGGGCGGCGCCCTGGTCTTCCCGCTGGGTGACCGGTCGGAGAGCTTCGACGTGCAGTACGTCGGGACCGGCCCGGGGACGGTCGAGGTCAGGTCCGACAGCCCCCTACTGCGTCGACCGCCCCGAGCTGGTCCTGACCTTCACCGTACGAGCGGACCGCGGTGCCGGCTCGGTGCGGCTGGACCGGGTGCGGGCGGGCGACTGCCCGTTCTCGCCCCAGGACGCCGCCGAGCTGACCGGCGTCGTGCTCAGCCGGCAGGAGGACCCGGCGGTGCCTGCCGCGCCACGTCGATGATGCGGCTCTCGTTGGCATCGCCCAGGCCGGCCTCGACGAGCCGGTCGAGCCCGGCCAGTGCCGTGCGCCCGAAGGGGGCGCCGACGCCGAGCCGGTCGGCCAGCGCGACCGCGTAGGCGGCGTCCTTGCGGCGCAGCCGGCCGGAGAACACCACGTCGTCGTGCGCGCCGTCGGCCATCCGGCGGCTGTTGCGGATCACCTGCGGGCTGGCGGCCTGCCCGGAGGCCAGCGCACCGGCCACCTGGTCGAGATCCAGGCCGGCCCGCTCCGCGAGCGCCATCGCCTCCGCGGCGGAGGCGATCTGCACCGCACCGACGAGGTTCACGATCAGCTTGTACGCCGTGCCCGTGCCGACCGGCCCGAAGTGCAGACGCTCGGTCGACAGGTGGGTGAGCAGCGGCTCGGCCGCGGCGAGGTCGGCGGGCTCCGCACCGACGAGCAGCGTCAGCGCGCCCGCCGCGGCGGCGTCCGGCAGGCCGGTCACCGGCGCGTCGACGTAGCGCAGCCCTCGGTCCCGGCACACCGCAGCCAGCTCGAGCACCCAGTCGCGGGACAGCGTCGAGCACTCCACCGCCAGAGCTCGCGCCGCGGGACTGCCCGCCAGCACGCCGTCCGGTGCGGTCCAGACGTGGCGGGACGCGTCGTCGTCGCTCAGCATCACCACGACCGCCTCGGCATCGCGCGTCGCCACGGCGGGGGAGTCGGCCCAGGTCGCGCCCCGGTCCAGGAGCCCGGCGGCCTTGGCCCGGGTGCGGTTGTGCACGACGACGTCGTGCCCGGCGTCGACCAGACGGCCCGCCATGCCTTGCCCCATCCGGCCCAGACCCACGAACGCCACCCGCGCCATCGGTCAGCCGGTGGGGGTGGTCGGGGCGTAGACGCGCAGCTGGAACTGCGTGACCACGGGCTTCCAGCCGTCGGACACCTTCGGGTGCTTGCGCGAGAGCCCCGGTGTCCAGATCAGGTAGGTACCGGGGTCGCCCGGCGACTCCGGCGGCGCACCGAGGGCGTGCCCGACCTTCTCGATGTCGGTGCGCACGACGAGGTCGCCGCCCACCGGGTCACGGCTGTAGATGCCCAGCACCAGGGCGTCGCGGTCGTCGGTGATGACGGTGTCGATGCGGCGGTCGTGCTCGCGCAGGTAGGCGCGCACGGCGTTCCACCCCTGGTCCCGCGGGTTGCGGTGGATCGGCCGCAGCAGCGGGACCACCGCGACAGCAACGCCCAGCACGGCGACGACAGCGGTGACGGCGACGCCGGCCTGCCGCCGGTCGGCCGGCAGGCGCGCGCGCAGCAGCCCGAGCAGCCACGCCACGAAGCCGGCGGACCCGAGCACCAGGGCAGGCAGCACCGGGACCCAGTACCGCATCAGGGACGCGTTGATCCGGATGAAGCCCGGGTCGAGCAGTCCCGACACGAGGGTCAGCGGCAGCCAGATGACGACGAACCAGGCCAGCAGCAGCACGTGCGCTCGCCGGCGTACGACGAGGGCGCCGAGCACCATGAGGACGAACGAGGTCATGACCACCACGGTCTGCGGGTAGACCTCGACGATGCGGGGGAACCGCAGCAGCGCGTCGACGCGGGTGATCGGTGTCAGCGGGGCGCTGCCGTGGTCGCCGTCGACCTTGAGCCGGGCGAGCGGGTCGCCGTGCGCCCACTGCGCCAGGACCATCTCGAGGACCAGGCAGCCGAGCATGGGCACGGCGAGCTGGACCCAGCGGCGCCAGGGCAGCCGCCAGGCGATCAGCACACCGAGGACCAGCGGGTAGAAGAACACCGACAGCTCACGGACGAGGTAGGCCCAGCCGAAGCAGAAGCCCGCGAGCAGGAACCACCAGGTGGCGGCGCCGTCGCCCGGACGTCCCTGGGAGTCCTCGCCCGTAGCTGTTCTGCTACGCCGGTGAGCCGCTCCGACGAGCAGCGCGAAGCCGGTGGTGACGAACGCGGTCGACGGGATGTCCGGCAACAGCTGCCAGCTGGTCATCCGCTCGGTGCCGGCCTTGATGACGGTGTCCACGAGGACGGGGTGAAAGATCAGCAGCGCCGTTGCCGCCGCTGCGGTCCAGCGGTCGAAGAGCACGACGCCCAGGGCGAACACGGCGACGACGAGCAGGATCGCGGTGAGGAACGGCCAGGCGTAGTACGCGACCTGCCCGTAGCCGAACATCTCGAGGAACGCTCGGACCGGCAGCAGGTTGCCGATCCGGAGCGCGTGGTGGTCCAACGGCACGTGCGGGAAGTCGCGGGCGTCGTTGAGCACGAAGATGCCGTCGTTCCACCGCGGGGCGGGGCGGACCTGGAAGGTCACCGCGAGGTGCAGGAGGACCAGCAGCAGCCCCATCACCCAGGTGGGCAGGCCGGGCAGGAAGGTGCGCCGCGCCGGGGCGGGGTCGTCACGTCGGGCCGGCGTCTCGGAGCCGGCCGTCGTCGTGCTCACGAGCGCCAGGTCACTGCTGCATCGTGACCGGCTCGGCCGGGACGGCGAGAGGTGCCCCGGTGGCGGCCCGCACCTCGTCGACCGTGACTCCGGGCGCCAGCTCGCGCAGCACGAGGCCGTCGGCGGTGACGTCGACGACGGCGAGATCGGTGATGATCCGGTCGACGACGCCGCGGCCGGTGTAGGGCAGCGAGCACTCGTCGACGATCTTGTGGGTGCCGTCCTTGGCGACGTGCTCCATGACGACGACGACCCGCTTCGCGCCGTGGACGAGGTCCATCGCGCCGCCCATGCCCTTGACCATCTTGCCGGGGATCATCCAGTTGGCCAGGTCGCCGCCGGCCGACACCTGCATCGCGCCGAGGATCGCGGCGTCGATGTGCCCGCCGCGGATCATGGCGAACGACGTCGCCGAGTCGAAGAACGAGGCGCCGGGCAGGAGCGTCACGGTCTCCTTGCCGGCGTTGATGAGGTCGGCGTCCTCCTCGCCCTCGTACGGGTAGGGCCCGACGCCGAGGATGCCGTTCTCGCTCTGCAGCGTCACGTGCACGCCCTCGGGCAGGTAGTTGGGCACGAGGGTCGGCAGCCCGATGCCGAGGTTGACGTACTGGCCGTCCTCGAGCTCCAGGGCGGCACGGGCCGCCAGCTGCTCACGGGTCAGCGCCATGGTCAGCCCTCCTGCTCGGTGCGGGGCCGGGTGGTGCGGCGTTCGATCCGCTTCTCGACGTCGGCGCCGACATCGACCACGCGCTGCACGTAGACCCCGGGCACGTGCACGTCCTCGGGGCGGATCTCGCCGACGTCGACGAGGTTCTCGACCTGGGCGATGGTGACCCGGCCGGCGGTGGCGCAGAGCGGGTTGAAGTTGCGCGCGCTCTCGCGGAAGACGAGGTTCCCGGACCGGTCGCCCTTCCACGCGTGCACCAGGGCGAAGTCGGTGACGATCGACTGCTCGAGCACGTAGGTCTTCGGCTCGCCGCCGAGTGCGAACTCACGGGTCTCCTTGGCGGGGGAGGCGAGGGTGACCGAGCCGTCCGGGGCGTAGCGCCAGGGGAGGCCACCCTCGGCGACCTGGGTGCCGACACCGGTGACGGTGTAGAAGGCCGGGATCCCGGCGCCGCCGGCCCGCAGCCGCTCGGCCAGCGTGCCCTGCGGGGTCAGCTCGACTTCGAGCTCGCCGGACAGGAACTGCCGCGCGAACTCCTTGTTCTCACCGACGTACGACGCGACGACGCGCGAGATGCGGTGGTCGGCGAGCAGCACGCCCAGCCCCCACCCGTCGACGCCGCAGTTGTTCGACACCACCTGCAGGTCGTCGACGCCGGTGTCGTGCAGGGCCGCGATCAGGACGTTGGGGATGCCGCAGAGGCCGAAGCCGCCGACTGCCAGCGAGCTGCCGGGGCCGATGTCGGCGACTGCGTCGGCGGCCGAGGCGACCGACTTGTCGGCGGGACGGAGGGCTGCCGCGGCAGCCTGGGAACTGTCGTTGGGCACCCGGCGACTCTAGCCAACCGTGAGTCAGGAGCAGATGTTCTGGGCGGCGGACCGGGTCGCCAGGGTCTCGGTCGGCTCGGGCGAGCTGGTGGAGCCGCTCACCTCGACCGGGACGACCGTGGGGGAGTCGGTGCCGACCACCACGGTCAGGGTGCTGCCGAGGCTGATGTCCTCCTGCACCACCGAGCCGGGGATCGCGGCACCCAGCGTGCGGCCGGACTCGTCGTACGCTGGGTCGTGCAGCACGGTCGTCGCGGAGTAGAGCCGGTCGGCGTTGCCGACGCCGACGACGTTGAAGCCGTCGGCGGTGAGCTGCTCGGCCAGGTCGGCGGCCGCGCCCGCGGTGCCCGAGCCGTTGAGCACGGTGACGCTCACCTTCTCGGGGGCGGTCACCAGCGGCGGCCCGCTGGGGGTCGCGGTCGAGGCGCGCGGCGTCGAGGTCGGCTTCGGCTCCTTGCCGGGCAGCGGCTGGTCGAAGCGCAGCGCGCGCCACACGGTGGCGGCGGACTTCTTCAGCTCGACGCGGTTCGGGTTCTCGCTCCACGGCTGGTTGGGCGCCGTGAGGAAGGTGACGTCCTTGGTCGGCAGGCCGCGCACGTCCTGGGCGAGCCCGGCCATGTCCTTGAGGCTGCCGTAGTCGGTGGTGAGCGAGCTGGTCGCGGCGCCGAGGAAGCTGAGCAGCCGGTCGGGCCGCAGCAGCAGGCCCTTGTTCTTGACCTTCGACACCATCGAGCCGATGAAGGCCTGCTGCCGGTCGATGCGCGACAGGTCCGAGCCGTCGCCGAGGCCGTGCCGGGTGCGCACGTAGGCGAGCGCCTGCTGGCCCCGGACGGTGTGGGTGCCGGCCGAGAGGTTGAGGTGCGACTGCGGGTCGTTCACCGCGTAGGGCAGGCACACGCGGACGCCGCCGAGCGCGTCGACCATGTCCTTGAAGCCGCCGAAGTCGACGACGACGTAGTTGTCGATGCGGATCTTCGTGAGCTTCTCTACCGTCTTGATCGTGCAGGCCGGGCCGCCCTCCGAGAAGGCCTCGTTGAACATCTGCAGCGTCTGGGCCGGCACGACGGAGCCGTCGTCGAGGGTGCACGCCGGGATGGGCACCATCGTGTCGCGCGGGATGCTCACCGCAGTGGCGGACTTCCGGTCGGCGGCCAGGTGCATGACGATCGCCGTGTCCGAGCGCTGACCCTCGACGTTGAGGGCGTTCTTGCCCTTCCGCTTGTCCGAGCCCATGACGAGGATGTTCATCGCCTTGGGGTCCTCGGCAACCTTCGGCGGCCGGTCCTTCTCCGACCCCAGCAGGTTGTCGACCCGGACGCGGTTGATGTTGCCGTTGAGGCGCTGGTAGGCGACGAACGCCGTCGCCGTGCCACCGACGAGCAGCACGGCCAGGACCGTCGCCAGGACCGTGAGCACCCGGCGCCAGGCAGCCCGGCGCGCGGCGTGGCGGGCCCGCGGGGCGTGGCGGCGGCTGGCGGTCTTCTGCACCAGGGTCCTTCGGCGTCGGGTCGCGGGCCGGCGCGGGAGTGCGGGCCCGGACCGCCACGGAGGCGGCCGTGCGACGAGGGGGTCGACGGGCCAGTCTAGGCGAGATTCCTGGGAGCCCTCCCAGGAACAGGGTGCCACCGGGGCAGAACGGGCGTGTCCGGGCCCACCACCCCGACGAGCCCCTCCTGGTCGGCGCGGCCGGTGAGGTGGTCGAGGTCGAGGTGGTGGCAGAGCACCGCCGTGACGCGGGTGGCCAGCGGGACCAGCAGGCCGGCGAGCACCGCGGCAAGGGTCGTGAGCGGCTCGGCCACGAGCAGTCCCCGGCCGGCGACCGGGGCCTGGCCGACCGCCAGCCCGGCCAGCTCGGACCCGGTGAGCGTCCCGTCGGCGACGGTCGTGAGTGCCGCACCGGCGGGGTCGACCTGCCAGGAGGGCGTGAACCGGTCGCCGTGGCCGGCCACCTCCCGGTCGTAGTCGAGCGTCGTCCCGGCCGGCGGCAGGGCGCCCCGGCGGGGCAGCGCGAGCGGCCCCAGCCCGAGGGCGACGACCTCGCCGGGGCCGTCCGGGGCGTCGGCCGGCGAGTCGTAGGCGCGGACGTGCACGTCCACCGGCCGGCCGGCCGGGACGACGTGCAGGCCGAGCGCCCAGGCCGACTGGAGCCAGACCGCGGCCTGCCAGTGGCACGGCAGGTCGAGCGCGACGGTCCCGCCGGCCTCGACCCCGAGGTCGTCACGCAGCAGGTTCGCGGTCTTGGCCACCCAGGTGGCGAACGTCGTGACGGAGAGCTCCGCGCGCTCGCCGGACTGGTCGTCGTAGAACGTCAGCAGCGGGCGGGCCGGGTCGCGGCGCAGCGCGGCGTCGAGCAGGCCGGGGAGTCCGGGGGTGGGCACCCGGTCAGGCTAGGTGGCGGCGTGTCGCGGCGGGCGCCGCCGGCGGTGGTCACGGCCGGGCAAAATGTCGCGCTCGCACCACGCCGAGATCGTCAAGAGTCGCGGCGCGGGAGCCGATCCCAGGGACACTGGCTGCTGACACTATTCGTCACACCCGTCACTCCAGCACCAGAACCACCAACCCTGAGGTCCTGCATGCGCCGCGCACCGTCCGCCGTCCTGCTCACCGTCCTCGTGCCGCTGGGCCTCGTCGTACCGGTGGCCAGCGTGCCGCACGCGAGGGCGCACGCGGTCGCGCCGGAGGTGCGTTCGCAGCCGTTGCACGGCGTCCAGGCGGTCGGTGGGTCGGCGCTGCGCGGCAGCGCCCGCGCCACCTTCGCCGCGGCCGGCCGCCCCGAGGTCCTGGTCACACGCACCGGTCTGGACTCCTTCGACCTGCTCGGCGTGACGTGGCGGGCCGGGACGGCCGGGTCGACGGCGGACCTCGACGTGCTGGCCCGCACGCACGGCGCGCACGGCTGGACGGGGTGGACCGCCCTGGAGACCAACGACACCCCGGCGACCAAGGAGGCCCGGACCGCACGCCCGGGCACCGAGCCGCTCTGGGTCGGCGGCTCCGACGGCTACCAGGTGCGGGTCGACGTCCGGTCCGGACGCCTGCCGCGGGGGCTGCGGGTCGACCTGGTGGACCCGGGCAGCTCCGCCGCCGACGGCCAGGTCGGTGCCGGGCGGCCGATGCAGGCGGCGCAGGCCGAGACCGGGCAGCCGCTGATCCACAGCCGGGCGGAGTGGGGCGCCGACGAGTCGCTGCGACGCAACAGCCCGACGTTCACGGGCACGCCGAAGGCCGGGTTCGTGCACCACACCGCAGGCACCAACGGCTACTCCGAGGCCGACGTACCGAGGATCATCCGCGGCATCTACGCCTACCACGTCAAGGGCAACGGCTGGTCGGACATCGGCTACAACTACCTCGTCGACCGGTTCGGCCGGCTCTGGGAGGGCCGCTACGGCGGCATCTCGGCCAACGTCCTCGGCGCGCACACCGGCGGCTTCAACGTCGACAGCTTCGCCGTGTCCGCCGTCGGCGACTACCAGAAGGTCGCCGCGCCACCGGTCATGGTCGACTCGATCGCGCGCCTGCTGGCGTGGAAGCTCTCGACGGCCTTCCGCGACCCGAACGGCACCGCCCTGCTCACCTCGCAGGGCGGCGGTACGTCGAGGTACCGGGCCGGTACGAAGGTGACGTTCAACGTCATCAGCGGGCACCGCGACGCCGGCAGCACCGAGTGCCCGGGCAAGAACCTCTACGCCCAGCTCCCCCTGATCCGGCAGCTCGCGACGCAGTACCTCGGCACCGCTCTGATGGACCCTGCACCGACGCCCGCCAGCGCCACGTACGGCCGGGGCGGCACCATCACGACGACTGCGCGGGTCACGAGCGACCAGAGCTGGACGATGCAGGTGACCGAGGTCTGCCGCGGCACCGTCGTGCGCACGCTGACCGGCACCGCGTCGCCGGCGGTGTCGCTCGCCGCGGTGTGGGACCTGCGCGACGACGCCGGCACACCGGTCAGACCGGGCGCGTACGCCGTGTCGCTCGCCAGTGCGGACGCGAGCGCCGCTGCCCGCACCTGGACCGGGCAGGTCACGGTCAACGCCGCGCGGACGGCGCCACCGACGGCGCCCGCCCTCGCTTTGTCGGGGCGCACGACGTTCGTTCCCGTCGACCCGGTGAAGCTCTACGACACCCACGACGCGGGCAACCTCCCGCTCGGACCCGGCGGCCGGGTCGACCTCGTCGTACCCGGCACCGGCAAGGTGCCGGCCGAGGGGGTCGCGGCGGTGGCCCTGAGCGTCTCGTCCAGCTGCGCCACCAGCGACACGACGGTCACCGCCTGGCCCGGCGGGTCGGCCAAGCCGTCGTCCCCGGCACTGAACGTGGCCGGCGGCACCACGGCCTCCGCCCTCGCGGTGTCCCCGCTCGGGGGCAACGGCATCGTCAGCGTCACCAACAGCTCCGGGACCACCGAGCTCTCGGTTCACGTCGTCGGGTACTACCCGGTGACCGGTGGCCAGGTGTTCCGACCGACCAAGACCCTGCGGCTCTACGACTCGCGTCGGGACCCGGCCGGCCAGCTCGTGCCGGAGAGCCCGCGGACCGTCACGCTGCCTGCGCTGTCGGGCATCCCGGCGGCCTCGATGACCGGGGCGCTGCTCAACGTCACCACCGTGTCGCCGGCCGGCACCGGCACCCTCACGGCGCAGTCGCCGGCAACGACCCGCGACAACGCGACCCTGGCGTACACGCACGGCTCGCTCGTGAAGAGCCGAGCCGTGGCCCGGCTGCAGGACGGCCGGCTCACCCTGACCGCTCACACCGCAGCGACCCATGTGGTCGTGGACGTCGTCGGCTGGTGGGCCCCCTCCGACGTCGTGGGCGGCCGGCTGTTCCAGCCGAAGGCAGCCACCCGCGTGCTCGACACCCGCACCGGGCTCGGTGCGCGCAAGGCCAAGGTCGGCAAGGGCGGCGTCCTGACGGTGAAGGTCGCCGGTAAGGGCAAGCCCGCGCCGTTGCGCGCCAAGGCAGTCGTGATGAACCTCACGGCGCGCGACGCCACCGCGTCCACCTTCGTGACGGCCTGGCCCAAGGGCAAGCGCCGGCCAGCCTTCCCGGACCTCTCGGTGCCGGCCTGGCGGACCACCGCGAACCTCGTGGTCGTCCGGGTGGGCGCGAAGGGCCGCATCAAGATCACCAACGGCAGGGGCACGGCGAACCTCGTGGCAGAGGTCGTCGGCTACTACCCGTGACGCGCGGCGGCCCCCTCTCGGTGCGGGGCGGGGCAGGCGGCCCGCGCCGGTAGGGTGACCCGCGACATGAGCGAGCAGACCACAGTCCCCAGCGAACCCGCCACCCAGGTCCTGACCCCGGTCGAGGCGCCGGTGGTCGAGCACCACGACGCACCGGCGCAGGTCCACCATGAGGACGGTCGCCCGGTCGCGACGATCGTGCTGCCGTGCTTCAACGAGCACGAGCACGTGATCGCCGAGGTCGAGCGGATCTGCGGTGCGATGGACGCCAGCGGCATCCCCTACGAGCTGCTGGCCATCGACGACGCCTCCACCGACAACACCCTGCAGCTGCTGCTCGACGCGCGGCCGCGGTTCCCGTCGATGCGCGTCATGCCGTTCCGCCGCAACGGCGGCTCCGGCACGGCCCGTCGCATCGGCAGCTACGAGGCGCGCGGCGAGATCGTGGTGTGGACGGACGCCGACATGACCTACCCCAACGAGCGCATCCCCGAGTTCGTGCAGACGCTGCTCGAGGACCCGACGTACGACCAGGTCGTCGGCGCGCGCACCTCGGAGGAGGGCACCCACAAGGTGCTGCGGGTGCCGGCCAAGTGGGTCATCCGCAAGATCGCCGAGCGGTTGTCGAACTCCTCGATCCCCGACCTCAACTCCGGGCTGCGCGCCTTCCGCCGGTCGGTGTCGCTGCCCTACCTGCGGCTGCTGCCACCCGGCTTCTCCTGCGTCACGACCATCACCCTGGCGTTCCTGTCCAACCAGCACGACATCAAGTACGTGCCCATCGACTACGCCAAGCGATCCGGCGTCTCGAAGTTCCACTTCACCAAGGACGCCTACCGCTACATCCTCCAGGTGCTGCGGATGGTCATGTACTTCAACCCGCTCAAGGTGCTGATGCCGCCGGCGCTCACCCTGATCGGCATCGGGCTGCTCAAGGGCATCTACGACCTGTTCGCGCACTTCGGCCGGTTCGCGGTCAACACCGTGCTCATCTTCATCACCGGCATGCTCGTGGCCGCACTCGCGCTGCTCGCGGACCTCATCGTGCGGTCCCGCTCCGAGACCTGACGCGGGCTCGGCAGGCCGACCGGTGACGGTGGACGCGCCCGAGGACACCCGTCGTCCCACGTCGTGGCGCCGCACGGTCGTCTCTGGCGTCCTCGTGGTGGCGATGGTGGCGGCCTTCAGCTGGGCGCTGCACGGCAAGTGGTCGCAGATCGTCGACCGGGTCCGTGAGCAGGACCCGCTGGTCGTCCTCGCGGCGCTGGCGCTCGCGCTCGTCGGTGTGGTGCTGAGCTTCGTCATCTGGCGCGGCACCCTCGCCGTCCTCGGCTCGCGGCTCCCGGCGCTGCCCGCCGCCCGGCTGTTCTTCGTCACCCAGCTCGGCAAGTACCTGCCCGGCGCAATCTGGCCGGTGGTCGCCCAGATGCGGCTCGGCAAGGAGCTCGGCGTCCCCAAGCAGCGGATGGGCCTCGCGTTCCTGCTGACCCTCGGTCTCTCGACGCTCGTCGGCATCCTCGTCGGCGCCGCCGCGCTGCCCGCCCTGCTGCGCGCCGAGGGCAAGGTGGTGCTGCTCGGGCTGCTGGCCGTGCCGCTGCTCGTCGCCCTGCTCGTGCCGTGGGTGCTCAACGCGCTGCTCGGCAGCGCTCTCCGGATCCTCCGGCGGCCCGGGCTCGAACGGCCGCTGCACGAGCGCGACGTGCTGCGAGGCGTCGGGTCGGCGCTGGTCTTCTGGCTGGTCTACGGCGGTCACGTCTGGCTGCTCGCGGTCGGCCTCGGCGCCGATCCGTGGAAGGCGCTGCCGGTGGCGATCGGCGGCTTCGCCATCGCGTTCTCGCTCGGGCCGCTGCTCGTGGTGCTGCCGGCCGGCGCGGGAGTGCGCGAGGCGGTCTTGATCCTGCTACTGCACGGGGTGCTGCCGACGTCGGACGCCACCGCCGTCGCCCTCACGTCGCGCGGCATCCTGATGGCCACCGACGGCCTGCTCGCCCTCGGTGCGGCGCTGCTGCCGAAGGGAGGGCCCCGGTAGGTCTCCCGCCGGTGGTGGGCTTGGCTCAGAGCGGCTGGGGACAGGCAGGCGGCAGTCGTGGGCAGCACGCCGTCGGCCACCCTCTAGTCCTTGTGCTGACGTCGCGCTGGCGTCGTGCACAGGTCGAAATCCCTTGCACAGCAACGCATTCCGGGGTTCCGCTACTGGGCTGGTTGCGGTAGACTTCGAACATGTGTTCTGGGTATCTGCTTAACTGAAGTATGAACGAGGACGGTCACCCGGAAGCCGGCGTGGATTACCCCGAGACGTATCAGGATTTGCTGTCCTGGTTTCCTGACGATCGGGCCTGCCTGGACTACTTGGA
>JBBRVW010000035.1:0-51654 GCA_038246545.1 Actinomycetes bacterium
GCGCACTGCCCGGTCTGCGGGGAGCCGGTGAGCCGCCAGACCCCGCAGCAGATCGTCGATCGGGTCCTCGAGATGGACGAGGGCGCCCGGTTCCAGGTGCTCGCCCCGGTGGTCCGCGGCCGCAAGGGTGAGTTCGTCGAGCTCTTCCGCGAGCTGCAGACCAAGGGCTACAGCCGAGCCCGGGTCGACGGCGCCACGGTCTCGCTGGCCGAGCCGCCCAAGCTCGACAAGAAGTACAAGCACACGATCGACGTCGTCGTCGACCGGCTCAGCGTGAAGCCGAGCGCGAAGCGCCGGCTGACCGACTCGGTCGAGACCGCTCTCGGCCTGGCCGGCGGCCTGGTCATCCTCGACCTGGTGGACCTGCCCGAGAAGGCCAGGGACCGCGAGCGTCGTTTCTCGGAGAAGCTCGCGTGCCCCAACGAGCACCCGCTGTCCATGGACGAGCTGGAGCCCCGGTCGTTCTCGTTCAACTCGCCCTTCGGTGCCTGCCCCGAGTGCACCGGCCTGGGCACCCGCCTCGAGGTCGACCCCGAGCTCATCGTCCCCGACGACGAGAAGTGCCTCGGCGACGGTGCGGTCGCCCCGTGGGCCGCCGGTGCGTCCTCCAGCGAGTACTTCCAGCGGCTGCTCGATGCGCTGTCCGAGGACCTGGGCTTCTCGATGGACACCCCGTGGCGCAAGCTCCCGGAGCGCGCCCGCCAGTCGGTGCTGCACGGGCTCGACTACCAGGTGCACGTCAAGTACAAGAACCGCTACGGCCGGCTACGCAGCTACCACACGGGGTTCGAGGGCGCGATCCCGTTCGTGCAGCGCCGGCACACCGAGACCGACTCCGACTGGAGCCGCGACCGCTACGAGGGCTACATGCGCGAGGTCCCGTGCCCCGCGTGCCAGGGGTCCCGGCTCAAGCCCGAGTCGCTCGCCGTGCTCGTCGGCGACCGGTCCATCGCCGACGTCTGCCGGCTGCCGATCCGCGAGGCCGACGACTTCCTCCGGTCGGTCGAGCTGTCCGACCGCGAACGCCAGATCGCCGAGCGGGTGATCAAGGAGATCCACGCCCGGCTCGGCTTCCTGCTCGACGTCGGTCTCGACTACCTCTCGCTCGACCGGCCGTCCGGCACGCTGTCCGGCGGCGAGGCGCAGCGGATCCGGCTGGCCACCCAGATCGGCGCCGGCCTGGTGGGTGTCCTCTACGTCCTCGACGAGCCGTCGATCGGCCTGCACCAGCGCGACAACCGTCGCCTGATCGAGACGCTGACGCGCCTGCGCGACCTCGGCAACACCCTGATCGTCGTCGAGCACGACGAGGACACCATCCGGCACGCCGACTGGGTCGTCGACATCGGGCCGGGCGCCGGCGAGCACGGGGGTCAGGTCGTCGTCTCCGGCACCGTCGACGACCTGCTGTCCAGCCGCGACTCGCTGACCGGCGCGTACCTCTCCCGCCGCAAGGTCATTCCCGCTCCGAGCGCCGCCGAGCGTCGACCGCGGACTCCCGGCCGCGAGCTCACGGTCGTCGGCGCCCGGGAGCACAACCTCGGGGGCATCGACGTGTCGTTCCCGCTCGGCTGCTTCGTCGCCGTCACCGGCGTCAGCGGCTCGGGCAAGTCGACGCTCGTCAACGACATCCTCTACACCTCGCTCGCGCAGAAGCTGCACGGCGCCCGCACCGTGCCCGGTCGGCACAAGACGATCAGGGGCCTGGAGCACATCGACAAGGTCGTGCACGTCGACCAGGGCCCGATCGGCCGTACGCCGAGGTCCAACGCGGCGACCTACACCGGTGTGTTCGACCACATGCGCCGGCTCTTTGCCGAGACCACCGAGGCGAAGGTCCGCGGCTACCTTCCCGGTCGGTTCTCGTTCAACGTCAAGGGTGGTCGCTGCGAGGCCTGCTCCGGCGACGGCACGATCAAGATCGAGATGAACTTCCTGCCCGATGTCTACGTGCCCTGCGAGGTCTGCCACGGGGCGCGCTACAACCGCGAGACGCTCGAGGTCCACTTCAAGGGCAAGACGATCGCCGAGATCCTGGACATGCCGATCGAGGAGGCGTCCGAGTTCTTCGCGGCGGTGCCCGCCATCTCCCGGCACCTGACGACGCTCGTCGACGTCGGGCTCGGCTACGTCCGGCTCGGGCAGCCCGCGCCGACCCTGTCCGGCGGCGAGGCGCAGCGGGTCAAGCTCGCCTCCGAGCTGCAGAAGCGGTCGACCGGGCGCACCGTCTACGTCCTCGACGAGCCCACCACCGGTCTGCACTTCGAGGACATCTCCAAGCTGCTGCTGGTCCTGCAGGGCCTGGCGGACAAGGGCAACACGGTGATCGTCATCGAGCACAACCTCGACGTCATCAAGACGGCCGACTGGGTCATCGACATGGGGCCCGAGGGCGGGTCCGGCGGCGGCACCGTGGTGGCCGAGGGCTCTCCTGAGGACGTGGCGGCGGTGGCCGAGAGCCACACCGCCTCGTTCCTCCGCGGCGTCCTGGACGATGCGGCTGCTGCCCCCGGTGCGGCCGCGCCGGCCCGCCGTTCCCGGGCGGCGGCGGCCACCACACCCCGGAAGGCCGCCACCACACCCGCCGCCGCGGCGCGCCCGGCGGCGGTGACGAAGACCGCCCCGAAGCCTGCGGCGCAGGTCACCACCGCGACGAGGACGACCGCGACGAAGGCAGCCGCGGGGAAGACGACCTCAGGGAAGACGACGGCCAGGAAGGCGGCGGTGCGCCGGTCCGGCTGAGCCGCCGCGGCGACCGCCGCGGCCTTCCCGGACGTGCAGACGGCCGGCAGTCGTGGGGGGACGACTGCCGGCCGTGTGCCAGGGGGGCCCGGCTGGGACCGCACGGGGGAACGGCCCCAACCGGGTCTCGGCAGGTGCCGGGAACGGCAGGCCCGCCGACGTCCCGACGAGTGTCCTGTCACCCACCATCGCCAGAGTGCCAGGGGTCGGCCCGGGCGGCGAGGTCCTGATGAACGGTTCTGGTCTCGTACATCCGTGCCGTTCGGGTCAGGCGGTCTGGCCCTTCCGGCCCACCAGGTCGGCGACCCGCTCGCGAACCTCGGCGGCGCAGCCGGCGATCACGAAGAGCATCCCTTCGGCGCAGCGCTGCACGCAGGTCGCCAGGTCCTCGTCGAGGGCGCCCTTCGCGACGTACCCGGTCGCGCCGGCGGTCAGCATGGCGAGCACCGTGTCGGCGTCGTCCTGTGCGCTCACGCACATGATCCGCGTCGCCGGCCAGCGCCGGGCGATCTCGGCGGCGAGGGCGGGGCCACCGCCCGGCATCTGCACGTCGAGGACCGCGACGTCCGGCCGGTGCTCGTCGCACGCCTCCAGGGCCAGCCGTCCGTTGACCGCGGTCGCGACGACGTCCAGCCCCGGCGACGAGGACAGCACGTCGCGCGCCGCCGCCAGGAAGGCGGCGTTGTCGTCGGCGACGACGATGCGCAGCGGCACGTCCGGACGTCCTTGTGGCAGGGGGCGACCCCCCGATGCTCCCGGCGCACGCGGAGCGAGGCAATCCCCCAGGGGGACCGCCGCCGTGTGGTGCTCATGCACTATCGGCAGATGCGCACGCACAGTCGGTACGTCGTGGCAGTCTGTACTCGACCAGCGGGGGACGAGGAGACTCGACACGTGACCACAGCGGAGACGCCGGGATCCGGCACGGCCGGTACACCGGGACCGGTCCGGCTGCTCATCGTCGACGACCACGACATGTTCGCCGACAGCCTGCGGCTCGCCCTCTCGACCGAGGACGACATGACCGTGATCGGCACGGCAGGCACCCTGGCCGCGGCGCGGGCGATGATCGTGGCCGACGCCCCGGACGTCGTGCTCCTCGACCACCGCCTGCCCGACGGCCTCGGCGTCGACTCGCTCGTGGAGCTCAAGGCGCTGCGGCCGAGCGCCAAGATCGTGGTGCTCACCGCGGCGGCCGAGGACGCGATGCTGGTCACCGCGACCGAGGCCGGCTGCGCCGGGTTCATCCTCAAGACCAGCGCCCTGGACGAGCTGGTGGCCGCGGTACGTACCGCCGCCGCCGGCGAGATCATGGTGAGCCCGGACCTGCTGGCCCGGCTCCTCAACCGCCTCCACCACCGCCACGAGCAACCGGTGCACGACCTCACGACGCGTGAGCGCGAGATTCTCGGGCTGATCGCCGAGGGCCTCACCAACGGCGCCATCGCCAATCGCCTGTTCATCTCGGTCAACACGGTGCGCAACCACGTGCAGAACATCCTCGCCAAGCTCGACGCCCACTCCAAGCTCGAGGCGCTGTCGATCGCGATCCGGGACGGGCTCATCGACCCGCCGGCGGGAGCAGCACCGGCATGACCGCACCGGACACCCGGTCGACCCGCGACCTGGTGCTCGACGGCCTGTTGCGCAGCGCCCCGCTGTCGGTGTTCGCCTACGACGAGACGGGGATCTGCGTCTTCTCCGAGGGTGCCGCGCTGAAGAACCTCGGCCTCGAGCCCGGCGAGCTGGTCGGGCAGAGCATGTTCGACCTGTACGCCGAACAGTACCCGCACATCGTCGAGCGGCTGAAGGCGGCACTGCACGGGGACTCCGTCCACGAGACCGACACGATCCGCCACCGCACGTACGACACGTGGTACCTGCCGCTCACCGCGTCGGAGGCCGACCACCGGATGGGAGTCGGCATCAGTGTCGACGTGACGGACCGGGCGACCGCCGAGTCGGCAGAAGTTCTCTACCGTGCCTTTGCCGAGGCTGCCCCCCAGTTCATCGCGCTCGCCCGGCCGGACGGCTCGGTCATCTTCGTCAACGCGGGCGGCCGTTCCCTGGCAGGGATCCCGGACGACGTCGACGTGACCACGAGGTCGATCGCCGACTTCCTCACCCCCGAGGGCCTGGTCGCAAGCCTCGAGGTGGAGCAGCCCGCCGTCGTCCGCGACGGCCGATGGACCGGGGAGACCACGCTTCGGCACTGGCCGACCGACGAGGGCATCCCGGTGCGGGTCTCCTCGTTCCTGGTCAACGATCCGGAGACCGGCGCCCCCCTGGCGCTGGCCACCGTCCAGTCCGACATCCGCGAGGTCGTCGCGGGGCGCGAGGCGGTCCAGCGACAGCTCGCCTACCAGCGCGGGCTGCTGCACCACCTGCACGAGGCGCAGGAGTCCGAGCGGCAGCGGATCGCCGCCGACATCCACGACGACACGGTCCAGGTGATGGCTGCGGTGAACCTCCGGCTGCAGTCCCTGCGACGGGCGCTGGACCCGGTGCTGCCGCCGGAGCGCCGGGGCGACCTCGAGGCGCTCGACCACTCCGTGCGCGAGGCCACCTCGCGACTGCGCCGGCTGCTCGTCGAGCTGGACCAGCCGTCGGTCGCGGACGACGACGTCCGAGCGGCTCTGCTGGCCACGGTCGAGGCGACCCTCGGGGGCGGGGAGCCGCGACCGCTCGTGGAGGTGGCGGTCGACGTCGAGCCGGCGCCGATCGTCACCCGGGCCCTGGTGCGGATCGCCCACGAGGCACTGACCAACGTGCGGAAGCACGCCGTGGCGCAGCACGTCGCGGTCCGGCTCGCGCAGGAGGCCGGCGAGTACGTCATGCGCATCGTCGACGACGGCGCCGGCATGGGCCCGGACGCCGACCGCCGCGGTGCGCTGCACCGCGGGCTGCGCGGCATGCGCGAGCGCGCCGAGGCGGTGGGCGGGATCCTGGTCGTCACCGACCGGCCCGGTGGAGGTCTGGTCGTCGAGGCCCGCGTGCCGCACCTGCTGGGCCATCTCGAGCAGGGCAACTCGTTCCCCACGTCGCGGATCTTCCTCGAACAGGTCATGGAAACCATCGGCGACGGCTACACCGCCGTCGACAAGGACTGGCGCTACGTCTTCGTCAACCGCGCGGCGTACGACCTGCTGCGCCGTGACCCGGCCGATTCGCTCATCGGCAAGCGGCTCTGGGACGAGTTCGAGGTTGCGCCGGAGTTCGCTGCGGCCTACCACCGAGCTCGCGAGGAGCACGTGGCGGTCGAGGTCACGGGCTACCACGAGCCCTGGGACTGCTGGATCTACAACCGGATCCTCCCGACAGCCGGGGGGCTGTCCATCTTCGGGCGCGACGTCACCGAGCAGATGCGGGCGCGCGACGATGCGGTCAACCATGCACGGCTGGTCCGTTCGGGGCGCGCACTGATCCATGCCATCGCCGCCGGAGGGGACGGCGACGCCGAGGCCCTGCGCAACGCTGCGGCCGCTGTCGCGGAATCCTGGCCGGTGCGCGGCATGCGGGTCCGCTGGCCGGGCGGCTCGGTCACCGCTGGCGAGAGCGCCGGGCCGGTACGCCGGGTCTACCTCGAGGTCGGGGGGCGGCAGGTCGGCCAGGTGGAGGTGTTCGGCGAGACCGACCCGGTCGACGCCGACCTCCTGCAGCTGCTCGCGGTCCGCGTCTCAGCGGTGCGGTCCGGCTCTTGAGACGAGATCTTCCGGACCGAAACCTGCCGCCCGTGCCGCTCGTAGGGACTCACATGGACCAGAACTCCCCTGCAGGAGACGCCAGCTTTCCTGACCGCGCCGCCGACGGCCCCGGCGGCGACGGCGTGGGCGGCACCAGCCGCCGGCACGTCCTCGGCCTGGTGGTCGTGGCCGGCGCGGGGCTCCCGGTCCTCGCCGCGTGCGGCGGCGGCAGCGACACCACCGCGACCTCCGGAACCTCGGGCAAGCCGCCGGCGGCCAGCGGGAGCAGTGCCGCTCCCGCGGGTCCGCTGGTCGCGACCGGCGACGTCCCGGTCGACGGCGGGGTGATCCTCGACGCCCGGAAGATCGTCGTCACCCAGCCGACCAAGGGCACCTTCAAGGCGTTCTCCGCGGTCTGCACCCACCAGTCCTGCACGGTGAGCACGGTCGAGAAGGGCGCGGTCATCTGTCCCTGTCACCAGAGCGCGTTCTCGATCACCGACGGCGCGCCGACGACCAACCCGGTCACCGGCAAGCGCGGGCCGGCGCCCTCGCCCCTGGCCGAGATCGCGGTCACCGTCCAGGGCGGCCAGGTCGTCGAGGCCTGATCGCCTCACGGCCCGACCGTTCGCCTGGTCGGCGGGCGTCGGTCGCCGGTCGTAGTGTTGCCGGGTGGCAGATCCGGCGTCCTACCGTCCCGCGCCGGGCGCGGTGCCGGACGCTCCGGGCGTCTACCGGTTCCGTGACGAGCAGGACCGCGTCATCTACGTCGGCAAGGCGCGCAGCCTGCGGTCCCGCCTGGGCTCCTACTTCCAGGACATCTCGAACCTCCACCCGCGGACCCAGACGATGGTCACCACGGCGGCCCGGGTGGAGTGGACGGTCGTCGGCACCGAGGTCGAAGCACTCCAGCTGGAGTACACCTGGATCAAGGAGTTCGACCCGCGCTTCAACGTGAAGTACCGCGACGACAAGAGCTATCCGAGCCTCGCCGTGACCCTCAACGAGGAGTTCCCGCGCCTGCAGGTGATGCGCGGGCCCAAGCGCAAGGGCGTCCGCTACTTCGGTCCCTACTCGCACGCCTGGGCGATCCGCGAGACCCTCGACCTGCTGCTGCGGGTCTTCCCGGCCAGGACCTGCTCCGCGGGAGTCTTCAAGCGGGCGGGGCAGGTCGGGCGTCCCTGCCTGCTCGGCTACATCGGCAAGTGCTCGGCACCGTGCGTCGGACGGGTCAACGCCGAGGAGCACCGCCGGATCGTCGAGGACTTCTGCGACTTCATGGCCGGTCAGACGTCGACCTACCTGCGACGTCTCGAGAAGGACATGCAGGTCGCGGCGGCAAGCCAGGAGTACGAGCGGGCGGCTCGCCTGCGCGACGACATCAAGGCGCTCGAGCGCGCGGTCGAGAAGCAGTCCGTCGTCCTCGGCGACGGGACCGACGCCGACGTCGTGGCGTTCGCCGAGGACCCGCTCGAGGCCGCGGTCCAGGTGTTCTACGTGCGCGGTGGCCGGGTGCGCGGCCAGCGCGGCTGGGTGGTGGACAAGGTCGAGGACCTCACCACGGGTGACCTCGTGGAGCACTTCATCCAGCAGGTCTACGGCGCCAGCGGCGAGGCGGGCGAGGGCGGCTGGGGCGACGCCGTGCCGCGCGAGGTGCTGGTGCCCGCGATGCCACCGGACGCCGACTCGGTGCAGGAGTGGCTCTCGTCCATGCGCGGCAGCCAGGTCGACCTCCGGGTCCCGCAGCGCGGCGACAAGCGGTCCCTGATGGAGACCGTCGCCCGCAACGCGGGTCAGTCGCTGGCGCTGCACAAGACCCGTCGCGGCAGCGACCTCACCAGCCGCAGCGTCGCGCTGCAGGAGCTGCAGGACGCGCTCGGCCTCGACGAGGCACCGCTGCGCATCGAGTGCTACGACGTCTCCCACCTCCAGGAGAGCGACGTGGTCGCCTCGCAGGTCGTCTTCGAGGACGGGCTGGCCCGCAAGTCGGAGTACCGCCGCTACGTCGTGCGCGGCTACGCCGGGCGCGGCGACGTCGCGTCCGTCTACGAGGTGATCAGCAGGCGGTTCCGCCGGTACGTCGAGGAGCGAGCTGAGACAGGTGAGGTCGAGGGCGCCACCGGTGACGCCGCCGGCCCGGTCGCCGGCATGGAGGCCCCGGCCGGGATCGACCCGGAGACCGGTCGGCCGCGTCGCTTCGCCTACCCGCCCAACCTCGTCGTCGTCGACGGCGGCGCGCCCCAGGTCGCCGCGGCGCAGCGCGCGCTCGACGAGCTCGGCGTCGACGACGTCGCGCTGTGCGGCCTCGCCAAGCGACTCGAGGAGGTGTGGCTCCCGAACGACCCGCACCCCGTGCTCCTGCCGCGTACCAGCGAGGGTCTCTACCTGCTCCAGAGGGTCCGGGACGAGGCGCACCGGTTCGCCATCACCCACCACCGGAACCGTCGCTCGCGGACGATGACCGAGAGCGCGCTGGACGGCGTCCCCGGGCTCGGGGAGACCCGGCGCAGGGCGCTGCTCAAGCACTTCGGCTCGCTCAAGCGGCTCCGCGCGGCCACGGTCCAGGACGTCATGGCCGTCCCCGGGGTAGGCCCGCAGACCGCCGAGGCAGTCGTGCGCGCACTGGCCGACCCTGCCAGGGTCAGGCCCGGTCCTGCGGTCAACACCGCCACGGGTGAGATCCTGGACGACACGACGGACACGCCCACCCCCGTCCCAGCTGTCGAGGAGACGCCGTGAGCCATTCTCGACCCACCGAGCCCGTCCCGATCGACGTCGCCGAGGTGTCCGAGACCGCGGCCGAGGGCGCGCACCTCCCGGACCTCGCGATCATCACCGGCATGTCCGGGGCCGGCCGCAGCACTGCCGCCAACGTGCTGGAGGACCTCGGCTGGTTCGTCGTCGACAACCTCCCCCCGGCGCTGCTCCCCACCCTGGCCGAGCTCGGAGGCCGGTCGCGCGGCGACGTGGCGCGGATGGCCGCCGTCGTCGATGTCCGCAGCCGGGCGTTCTTCGCCGACCTCACGGCGGCGCTCGCGCAGCTCGCCGACGACGGCAGCAACCCACGCATCGTGTTCCTGGAGGCGTCCGACGACGCCCTGGTGCGCCGGCACGAAGGGGTCCGGCGCCCGCACCCGCTGCAGGCCGACGGCCGCATCGTCGACGGCATCGCGCGCGAGCGCGAGATGCTCCGCGACCTCCGGGCCGAGGCCGACATCGTGCTCGACACGACCGACCTCAACGTCCACGAGCTCGGTTCCAAGGTCATCGCCGCCTTCCAGCAGACCGAGCCGGGCCTGCACGCCACCGTGATGTCGTTCGGCTTCAAGTACGGGCTGCCGGTCGACGCCGACCTCGTCGTCGACTGCCGCTTCCTGCCCAACCCGCACTGGGTGCCGGAGCTGCGGTCGCTGACCGGGCGGGACGAGGCCGTCCGCGACTACGTGATGGCCCAGGTCGGTGCCGACGACTTCCTCGCGACCTACGAGCACCTGCTCGACGTCATCGGGGCGGGCTACCAGCGCGAGGGCAAGCGGTACGTCACGCTCGCCGTCGGCTGCACCGGCGGCAAGCACCGCTCGGTCGCCATGGCGGAGGAGCTGGCCCGACGGCTCTCGTCACACGACATCGACACCGCCGTCGTCCACCGAGACCTCGGGCGGGAGTGACGTGCCGGTGACGAGGGGCGGCTCGCCGACCGTGGTGGCGCTCGGGGGCGGGCACGGCCTGGCCAACGCGCTCAAGGCGCTGCGCCGGGTCACGGAGCGGCCGACAGCCGTCGTGACGGTGGCTGACGACGGCGGCTCGAGCGGACGGCTGCGCCGCGAGCTGGGAGTCCTTCCACCGGGCGACCTGCGGATGGCGCTCGCGGCACTGTGCGGCGACGACGACTGGGGCCGCACCTGGAGCGACGTCGTCCAGCACCGGTTCCGCAGCGAGGGCGAGCTGCACGAGCACTCGGTGGGCAACCTCCTGATCGTGGCGCTCTGGGAGCTGCTCGACGACTCCGTCGTCGGCCTCGACTGGATGGCCCGGCTGCTGGGCGTCGAGGGGCGGGTGCTGCCGATGTCGCTGGTCCCGCTGGACATCGAGGCGGAGGTCGAGGTGGGGGACGGCCGACTGGAACGCGTCCGCGGCCAGGTCGCGGTCGCCTCCACGTCAGGGCGCGTGCGCAGCGTCTCCCTATTGCCGCCGGAGCCGCCCGCTTGCCCGGAGGCCGTTGCGGCCGTACGCGCGGCGGACTGGGTCGTGCTGGGACCGGGCAGCTGGTTCACCAGCGTGCTGCCGCACCTGCTGGTTCCCGACCTGGCGGCGGCGCTGCAGAGCACGCCGGCCCGCCGGCTGCTGGTCCTCAACCTGCAGACCCAGCCGGGGGAGACGGACGGCTTCACGCCGCAGGTCCACCTCGAGGTGCTGGCGCGGCACGCGCCCGACCTCCAGCTGGACCTCGTGCTGGCCGACCCCGTCGGGGTCGCCGACCGGCCCGCTCTCGAGGCGGCCGCGGCCGCGCTCGGTGCCAAGCTGGTCCTCGCTCCGCTGGCCCTCGCCGAGCGCCCTGACCAGCACGACCCGGACCTGCTCGCGACAGCATTTCGCGACCTCTTCGCATCAGACCGACCGCCGACTGACAGGATCTGAGCCCATGGCCATGACCGCCGCCGTCAAGGACGAGCTCGCGCACCTGACGATCACCAAGCCCTGCTGCCGCAAGGCGGAGGTGTCGTCGATCCTGCGCTTCGCGGGCGGGCTGCACATCGTCAGCGGCCGGATCGTCGTCGAGGCGGAGGTCGACACCGGCGCCACAGCGCGACGGCTGCGCAAGGACATCGCCGAGGTCTACGGCCACGCCTCCGACGTGACCGTCGTCGCCGCCGGTGGCCTGCGCAAGGGCAGCCACTACCTCGTGCGGGTGGCCAAGGACGGCGAGGCGCTGGCCCGCCAGACGGGGCTGCTCGACGGCAGGGGGCGTCCGGTGCGCGGCCTGCCCCCGCAGGTCGTCTCCGGCGCGGTCTGCGACGCCGAGGCCGCCTGGCGCGGGGCGTTCCTGGCCCACGGCTCGCTCACCGAGCCGGGCCGATCGTCGGCGCTGGAGATCACCTGCCCGGGACCGGAGGCGGCCCTGGCCCTGGTCGGCGCGGCCCGCCGGCTGGGCATCAGCTCGAAGGCCCGGGAGGTCCGCGGGGTCGACCGGGTCGTCGTCCGCGACGGGGACGCCATCGGCGCCCTGCTGACCCGCCTCGGCGCGCAGGACAGCCGGCTCGCGTGGGAGGAGCGGCGGATGCGCCGCGAGGTCCGAGCCACCGCCAACCGGCTCGCCAACTTCGACGACGCCAACATGCGCCGCTCGGCGCGGGCGGCCGTCGCCGCCGGCGCGCGCGTCCAGCGGGCCCTGGAGATCCTCGGCGAGGACATCCCCGACCACCTGCGCGTGGCGGGCGAGCTGCGCCTCGCGCACAAGCAGGCGAGCCTCGAGGAGCTGGGCGGTCTCGCCGACCCGCCGATGACCAAGGACGCCGTCGCCGGCCGGATCCGGCGCCTGCTGGCGATGGCCGACAAGAAGGCGGACGACAACGGCATCCCCGGCACCGACGCCAACCTCACGCCCGACATGCTGGACGCCTGACCACCTGCCGCGCCCCGACGCGCGACGTCCTCAACCCGCGCGACCTCAAGCCGAGTTGATCACGGTCCTGTGATCAACTCGGGTCAACAGCGGCGTGCACGCCACTGTCGGGCCAGGAACGCCGCGGTTGGGGCCGGACGAGGGCGAACCGTCGGCGCCGCCGGCGCGTCTCACCTGGCGAGGCGGCGCGCACAGCCTCCCGGCGTGCCTGGATAGGGTTGGCGGGCAGGTGAAACGCGACGACTGAGGAGACTGCCGTGACGGTCAAGGTGGGCATCAACGGATTCGGCCGGATCGGGCGCAACTTCTTCCGCGCCGTCCTCGCCCAGGGCGCTGACATCGAGGTCGTGGGCGCCAACGACCTCACCGACAACAAGACCCTGGCCCACCTGCTGAAGTACGACAGCATCCTCGGCCGGCTCGCCGAGGACGTGTCCTACGACGACGAGAACATCGTCGTCGGCGGTCGCAGGATCCGCGCCCTCGCGGAGCGCGATCCCGCGAACCTTCCGTGGAAGGAGCTCGGCGCCGAGGTCGTCATCGAGTCCACCGGGCTCTTCACCGACGCGACCAAGGCGAGGGCGCACATCGACGGCGGTGCGCAGAAGGTCATCATCTCGGCGCCGGCCAAGAACGAGGACTTCACCGTCGTCCTCGGCGCCAACGACGACAAGTACGACGCGGCGAGCCACCACATCATCAGCAACGCGTCCTGCACGACCAACTGCCTCGCGCCGATGGCGAAGGTGCTCAACGACACGTTCGGCATCGAGCGCGGTCTGATGACCACGATCCACGCCTACACCCAGGACCAGAACCTGCAGGACGGTCCGCACAGCGACCTGCGCCGGGCCAGGGCCGCCGCCCTCAACATCGTGCCGACCAGCACGGGTGCCGCCAAGGCCATCGGCCTCGTCCTGCCGGAGCTCGTCGGCAAGCTCGACGGCTACGCCCTGCGGATCCCGATCCCCACCGGGTCGGCCACCGACCTGACGGTGACGGTGAGCCGCGACACCTCGGTCGAGGAGGTCAACGCCGCGTTCAAGGCGGCGGCCGACGGTCGGTTCAAGGGCTACCTCACCTACACCGAGGACGAGATCGTCTCCTCCGACATCGTCACCGACCCGTCGTCCTGCACCTTCGACGCCAAGCTCACCAAGGTGATCGGCGACCAGGTCAAGATCGTCGGCTGGTACGACAACGAGTGGGGCTACTCCAACCGGCTGGTCGACCTGGTGAAGCTCGTCGGCTCGTCGCTGTAGGCCTTGCCACGTGAAGAGCGTCGACGACCTCGGCGACCTGGCCGGCAAGCGGGTCCTGGTCCGTTCCGACCTCAACGTGCCGCTCGACGGCTCCACCATCACCGACGACGGCCGGATCCGCGCGAGCGCCCCGACCATCGCCGACCTGGCCGACCGCGGTGCCCGGGTGGTCGTCTGCGCGCACCTCGGCCGCCCCAAGGGCGAGCGGGTGGACAAGTACAGCCTCGCCCCGGTCGCCCGGCGACTGTCCGAGATCCTCGACCGACCGGTGGCCTTCGCCACCGACACGGTCGGCGACTCGGCCCGGCAGACCGTCGAGGGCATGTCCGACGGTGACGTCGCGCTGCTCGAGAACCTGCGCTTCAACAAGGGCGAGGAGAGCAAGGACGACGCCGAGCGCGGGTCCTTCGCCGACGAGCTCGCCGCCCTGGCCGACGTCTATGTCGGCGACGGTTTCGGCGCGGTGCACCGCAAGCACGCCAGCGTCTACGACGTCCCGCAGCGGCTGCCGCACGCCGCCGGCGAGCTCGTCGAGGTCGAGACCGAGGTGCTGCGCCGGCTGACCGGCGACCCCGAGCGTCCGTACGTGGTGGTGCTGGGCGGGTCGAAGGTCTCCGACAAGCTCGGGGTCATCGACAACCTCATCGACTCGGTCGACCGGCTGCTCATCGGCGGCGGCATGGTCTTCACCTTCCTCAAGGCCCAGGGCCACGAGGTCGGGAGGAGCCTGCTGGAGGACGACCAGCTCGACGCCGTCCGCGGCTACCTGGAGCGGGCCGCGACCAAGGGCGTCGAGATCGTCCTTCCCGTCGACGTCGTCGCGGCGACCGAGTTCTCGGCCGATGCAGACCACGAGGTGGTCGCGGTCGACGCGATCCCCGCCGACCGCCTCGGCCTCGACATCGGCCCCGAGAGCGGCAGGCTGTTCGCCTCGAAGATCGTCGACGCGCGCACCGTGTTCTGGAACGGCCCGATGGGCGTGTTCGAGCTGGCGCCCTACGCCGACGGCACCCGGGCGGTCGCGCAGGCACTCATCGACGTCACCCGCGCCGGTGGCCTCACCGTCGTCGGTGGGGGCGACTCGGCGGCTGCCGTACGCCAGCTCGGCTTCGACGAGCGCGCGTTCGGCCACATCTCGACCGGGGGTGGCGCCAGCCTCGAGCTGCTCGAGGGCAAGGAGCTCCCCGGTCTCAGTGCACTTGACGACGAAGCTGCTGGAGGGCGTTAGAGCTATGGCACGCACCCCGCTCATGGCGGGCAACTGGAAGATGAACCTCAACCATCTCGAGGCGCTCGCGCTGGTGCAGAAGCTCGCCTTCTCGCTCACCGACGACGACCTCGACGCGGTCGAGGTGGTGGTGCTTCCGCCGTTCACCGACATCCGCTCGGTCCAGACGCTCGTCGACGGTGACAAGTACCGCATCCGCTACGGCGCGCAGGACGTGTCCGCGCACCCGCCCGGCGCGCACACCGGTGAGATCGCCGCGTCGATGCTCGCCAAGCTCGGCTGCAGCTACGTCACGGTCGGACACAGCGAGCGGCGTGCCGACCACCATGAGGACAACTCGCTGGTCAACGCCAAGACCAAGGCGCTGCTGGCTGAGAAGATCGCGCCGATCGTGTGCGTGGGGGAGCCGCTCGAGGTGCGCCGCGAGGGCCGGCACCTCGAGCACGCGCTGGCCCACCTCGACGGTGCTCTCGACGGCGTCACCGCCGACCGGGCCCGGCACGTCGTGGTCGCCTACGAGCCGGTGTGGGCCATCGGCACCGGCGAGGTCGCGACCCCCGACGACGCCCAGGAGGTGTGCGCCGCGATCCGCACCCGGCTGGCCGAGCTCTACTCCGGCGACCTGGCCGACGGCGTCCGGGTGCTCTACGGGGGCTCGGTCAAGGCGGCGAACGTCGCCTCGATCATGGCCCAGACCGACGTCGACGGTGCCCTGGTGGGTGGCGCGAGCATCGACCCGGACGAGTTCGTCGGGATCGTGCGCTACCGCAAGGCGGCAGACGGGGCCGAGCCCGCGCAGGCCTGACGGTAGAGTTGCGCCTCGGCCGGGCGATCCCCGCGCCGGACCGACTCGATGTCATCGCGCCGCGACGTACCTCCGGGAGCCGACCACCGTGCAGCTCGTCCTGCAGATCATCCTCACCATCACCAGCCTGCTGCTGCTCCTGCTCGTGCTGCTGCACAAGGGCAAGGGCGGCGGCCTGTCCGACCTGTTCGGCGGCGGCGTCTCGTCGTCCCTCGGCGGGTCGTCGGTCGTCGAGCGCAACCTCGACCGGCTCACCATCGGGCTGGGCATCGTCTGGGTCGCCGCGATCGTGGCGCTGGGGCTGCTGCTCAAGAACGGCTGACCTCCGACCGAACACCCGACCGCACCCGCCCGACGACCTACACTGAGGTCGCCGGGCACCGCACAGGTCGCCGCGGCGACCGCTCGACGCTGGGAGCAGCAACGTGGCAAGTGGCAACGCCATCCGGGGCAGCCGGGTCGGAGCCGGACCGATGGGCGAGGCCGAGCGCGGCGAGTCCGCGCCGCGGTTCCGCATCTCCTACTGGTGCGCCAACGGGCACGAGACGCGCCCCAGCTTCGCCGAGGACAGCCAGGTGCAGGCGCCGGAGACCTGGGACTGCCCGCGCTGCGGCTTCCCCGCCGGCCAGGACGAGGCCAACCCACCGTCGCCGCCGCGCACCGAGCCGTACAAGACGCACCTGGCCTACGTGAAGGAGCGCCGCAGCGACGCCGATGGCGCGGCCATCCTCGAGGAGGCCCTGGCCAAGCTCCGCGGCAGGTAGCACGACAGCCGTCCGGAGGACCCCGCCCGGCTCGACCCGGCGGGGTCCTCGCACGTCCGGGCAGTCGCGCGGCGCGCGCGGTCCTAAGGTGCTGCCATGCCGGGACCGCTGGAGGGAACGCTCGTCGTCGACCTGTCGCGGGCCCTGGCCGGTCCGCACGCGGCCCAGATGCTCGGCGACCTCGGCGCCCGGGTCATCAAGCTGGAGAACCCCGCCGGCGGCGACGACAGCCGTGGCTGGGGACCGCCGTTCGTCGACGCCCACGGTGTGGCCGAGCACGGCGAGAGCACCTACTTCTTCTCCTGCAACCGCAACAAGGAGTCGGTCACCGCCGACCTCAAGTCCGAGGAGGGCCGCGACCTGCTGACCCGGCTGGTGCGGCAGGCCGACGTCCTCGTCGAGAACTTCCGCACCGGGGTGCTCGACCGGCTCGGCTTCCCGGTCGAGCGGCTGCACGAGCTCAACCCGCGGTTGGTGGTCCTGTCCATCACCGGCTTCGGCCACGACGGGCCGGAGGGCGGCCGGGCCGGCTACGACCAGATCGCGCAGGGCGAGGCGGGTCTGATGTCGCTGACCGGGACAGGGCCGGGCGACCCGATGCGCGTCGGCGTGCCGATAGGTGACCTGCTCGCCGGCATGTACGGCGCGTACGGCGTGGTCGCCGCCCTGCACGAGCGCGATCGCACCGGGGTCGGCAAGGTCGTGCGCACGTCCCTGCTCGCGGCCATCGTCGGGGTGCACGCGTTCCAGGGCACCCGCTACACCGTGACCGGCGAGGTGCCGTACGGGCAGGGCAACCACCACCCGTCGATCTGCCCCTACGGCCTGTTCCACTGCGCCGACGGGCTGCTGCAGATCGCCGTGGGCAGCGAGGGGCTGTGGCGGCGGCTCGCGGCCGAGTTCGACCTCCCGGCCGACGCGGCCGGGTTCGCTTCCAACGCCGAGCGGGTCCGCAACCGGGACGCGGTCGTCGACGCCGTGAACACGGCCTTCGCCCTGCTCCCGTTGGCCGAGCTGCTGCCGAGGCTCGCCACGACCGGCGTCCCCGCCGGCGAGGTCCGGACCCTGGACCGGGTCTACGACTGGGACCAGACGGCGTCCCAGGGGCTGCTCGTCGAGGTCGACCACGCCCTGGCGGGGCGGATCACGCTCCCCGGCCCGCCGCTGCGCTTCGACGGGGACGAGCCGCAGCGGCACGGTGCACCGCCGCTGCTCGGGCAGCACGACACGTCGGTGCGGGCGTGGCTCGCGGAGGTCGAGGGCGGCCCGGAGTGAGCAGCCCCGGCGCGCTCGAGCTGATCGAGGCGGTCCTCGACCCCGGCAGCTGGCGGCGCTGGGACGAGCCGCTGGCGCCCGAGGAGGGACTGGACCCGGCCTACGCCGACGCGCTCGCGGCCGCGCGCGAGCGCACCGGGCTCGACGAGTCGGTCGTCACCGGCGAGGGCCGGATCCGCGGCCGGCGGGTGGCGCTGGTCGCCTGCGAGTTCGGCTTCCTCGCCGGCTCGATCGGCGTGCGGGCCGCCGACCGGCTGGTGGCGGCCGTCGAGCGGGCAACCGACGAGCGGCTGCCCCTGCTGGCCTCGCCGACCTCCGGCGGCACCCGCATGCAGGAGGGCACCACCGCGTTCCTGCAGATGGTGAAGATCACTGCGGCGATCGGCGTCCACAAGGCGGCCGGCAACCCCTACCTGGTCTACCTGCGCAACCCCACCACCGGCGGCGTGCTGGCGTCGTGGGGGTCGCTGGGCCATGTCACGGTCGCCGAGCCCGGTGCGCTGATCGGCTTCCTCGGGCCGAGGGTCTACGCCGCCCTGTACGGCGGGGAGTTCCCGGCCGGCGTCCAGACCGCCGAGAACCTGCTCGCGCACGGCATCGTCGACGCCGTCCTGCCGCCGGGCGAGATCCCGGAGATCCTCGACCGGGCGCTGGCCGTGCTGTCGGCGCCGCGGGAGGGCTCGCCGGACGCCGCCCCGGTCGACGCCGCCGACGAGGGCGTCGACGACGTCCCGGCGTGGGAGTCGATCCGCCGCTCCCGGCGGCCCGAGCGCCCCGGCGTCCGGCAGCTGCTGCGCTCGGCGGCCCACGACGTCGTGCCGATGCGCGGCACCGGCGCGGGCGAGATCGACGCCGGGCTGATCCTCGCGCTGGCCCGGTTCGGTGGTGCCCCGTGCGTGGTCCTCGGGCAGGACCGGCAGAACCAGGCGGCCGGCCGCCCGCTCGGCCCCGCCGGTCTGCGGGAGGCGCGGCGGGGGATGAAGCTCGCCGACGAGCTCAAGCTGCCGCTGGTGACGGTCATCGACACGGCGGGCGCAGCCCTGTCGAAAGAGGCGGAGGAGGGCGGCCTGGCCGGTGAGATCGCCCGCTGCCTGCAGGACCTGGTGCTGCTCGACGCGCCCACCGTCTGCCTGCTGCTCGGTGAGGGCGCCGGCGGGGGAGCACTCGCGCTGCTGCCCGCCGACCGGGTCCTGTGCGCCCAGCACGGCTGGCTCTCGCCGCTGCCGCCGGAGGGCGCGTCGGCGATCATCCACCGCACCACGGAGCGGGCGGCCGAGATGGCCGAGCAGCAGGGCGTGCGCTCGCTCGACCTGCTCCGGGCCGGCATCGTCGACCGGATCGTGGCCGAGCGGCCGGACGCCGCCGACGAGCCGGCCGCCTACCTGGCCCGGGTGGCTCGCGTGCTCGAGGCCGAGCTGGCCGGCCTGCTCCGCCGCGACCCGCGGACCCGCCTCGCCGCCCGCCTCGCCCGCTACCGCGCCCTCGGCTCCCCCTGACCCGCCCACCCGCCCACCCGCACCCCGCACCCACCCCACCCGGCACCCCCAACCCGGCACCCCCAACCCGGCACCCCCACCCGGCACCCCCACCCGGCACCCCGAGTTGATCACGGGCCCGTGATCAACTCGGGTGGACAGTGGCTTGCACGGCGCTGTTGAGACCAAACCGCCGCGGTAGGGCAGCCTTGCGCTGAGCGAGGGGCCAGCGCGCCACACCGAGCCGGTGAGCGCCGTCCACAGTCGAGGCGGCCGTTGCGTCCCGTGCACAGATGTGTCGACGCTGGATCAGGACGTGGTGCAGCGACCGGAGGATCGACGCATGGATGGTGAGCTCGCACGAATCTGCGCGGCACAACATGGCTTCGTCTTCCGGTGGCAGGCGCTGGGCTGCGGCTACAGCGACGAGGCGATTGCTACGAAGGTGCGTGGCAAGGAGTGGACCAGGCTCCGGCGGGGTGCGTATGCGCTGACCGCGTACGTGCGCACGCTCGAACCAGCGCAGGTCAACGTGCTGACGTTCCGTGCTGTGTCGGCGCGGTTGGACGGCGACGTCATTGCCGCAGGGTCGACCGCGCTGGCCGCTCTCGGGGTGCCCGTGTGGGGCGTGCCGTTGAACGAGGTCCATGTGCACCGTGATCCCGGCAAGACCTCGCGCACCGAGGCCGGCGTCGTGCACCACCTCGGCGAGCTGACGAGCGATCAGGTGCTGGAGGTCAACGGGATGCGGATCGCCGCGCCGGCCCGGTCTGTCGTCGACGCCGCTAGGACGGTGCCGTTCGAGGTAGGTGTCGTCCTCGCCGACGGGGCTCGACGACTCTTCCTGCCCGAGATCGACGAAGTCATGGACGTCGTCGAACGCCAGCGCGACTGGGCCGGCTCCGTCGCGGCGTCACGCGTCATCAAGTTCTCCGACGGGCGCGCGGCTACCGTCGGCGAGTCGCGCGGCCGAGTGATGATCGCCCGGTTGGGACTGCCTGCGCCTGACCTGCAGCGCCGGATCGTCGGCTCGCGGGGCGAGCTGATCGCGATCACCGACTACTACTTCGACGGACTCGACACGGCAGGCGAGTTCGACGGTCGGCAGAAGTACGGTCGCGAGCTCTACGAGAAGAGCAACCGCCACGACGAGGACGTCGATCTCGGCGACGTCGTCTGGCGGGAGAAGCGTCGCGAGGACGCCGTTCGGGATGAAGGCAACGAGATGGTCCGCGTCGTCTGGTCCGAACTCGATGGTCACGATCGATCCGTCCAGCAGCGCTTCCTCCGAGCCTTCTCTCGGGCTGGCAGCCGTCTGCTGCTCGCCAAGGCATAGCCGCATCACCGCTGTGCGGGCTCGACAGCGGCGCCTTCGCGTCAACAGTCCCTTGCACGCCACGGTTGACCCGGGTTGATCACGGGCCCGTGATCAACTCGGGGAAGACGGCGGGGGACGGGGGGACGGGGGGAGACGGGGGAAGACGGCGGGGGCGGGTGGACGCGGGAGGCGTGAGCACGGGCGGGCGCGTCGTCCCCTAGGGTCGCGGGATGCGCGTGCTCATCGCTCTCGGCGGCAACGCCATGACCGGCCCGGGCGGCAGCGCGACCCCGGAGGACCAGGACCGCGCGATCGGCGTGGCGATGGAGCACGTCGCCGACCTCGTCGCGTCCGGCGTCGACGTCGTCCTCACCCACGGCAACGGGCCGCAGGTCGGCAACCTGCTGGTGAAGAACGAGCTCGCGGCCCACGTGGTCCCCCCGGTCCCGCTGGACTGGTGCGGGGCACAGACCCAGGCCACCGTCGGGTTCCTCATCCTCGACGCCCTCGACAAGGCGCTGGCCGAGCGCGGCGTCGACCGGCGTACGGCGACCGTGGTCACCCGCACGAGGGTCGACGGCGGCGACGTCGGCTTCACGCACCCGACCAAGCCGGTCGGCCGCTACCTGCCGGCCGACCAGGCACACAGCCTCATCGAGCACGGCCAGAAATGGGAGGACCGCGGCGACAAGGGGTGGCGCCGGGTCGTCGCCAGCCCCGAGCCGCTCGAGGTGCTCGACGCCGCCACCATCCGGCTGCTCGCCGACGCGGGCTATGTCGTCATCGGTGCCGGCGGCGGTGGGATCCCGGTGGTCCGCGACGCCGACGGCACGCTTCGCGGCGTCGAGGCCGTCATCGACAAGGACCTCACCGCGGCCCTGCTCGCCCCGCAGGTCGGCGCCGACGTCCTGGTCATCGCGACCGACGTCGAGCACGTCGTCCTCGGCTACGGCACCGCCGAGGCCCGGCCGCTCGAACGCACGACGGCCGGCGAGCTGCGGACGATCGCGCGCGAACAGGCCTTCGCCAGCGGAAGCATGGGGCCCAAGGTCGAGGCCGCGGTCCGGTTCGTCGAGAACGGCGGCAGCCGGGCGGTCATCACGTCGTTGGAGAAGATCACGGAAGCGGTGCACGGACGAGCCGGCACCGTCGTCGAGCCAGAGAGGTCCTGAACATGTCGCAGCCCCTGCCGGTCGAGGTGCACAAGGTCGCCCTCGAGAGCGTGTCCGACGCATCGGGTCTGGCCGACCTGATCGACAAGGGCCTCGTCGAGGCCGACCACGTCATCGCCGTCATCGGCAAGACGGAGGGCAACGGCGGCGTCAACGACTACACCCGGATCATCGCCGACCGCGCGTTCCGTGAGGTCCTCGAGGCCAAGGGCACCCGACCCATGGCCGACATCAAGCAGATCCCCATCGTGTGGTCCGGCGGCACCGACGGCGTCATCTCGCCGCACGCCACGATCTTCGCCACCACCAGCGCCGACAAGGTGCCCGCCACCGACGAGCCCCGGCTCACGGTCGGCTACGCCATGAGCGAGCAGATCTTCCCGGAGGACATCGGCCGGCTCCCGATGGTCGAGAAGGTCGCCGCCGGAGTCAAGATCGCGATGGAGCGGGCCGGCATCACCGACCCCGCCGACGTGCACTACGTGCAGACCAAGACGCCGCTGCTCACCCTCGAGACCATCACCGACGCCAAGAGCCGCGGCAAGGAGGTCTGGACCGAGGACACCCTCAAGTCCATGGACGTCTCCAACTCCACGACGGCCCTGGGCATCGCGATCGCCCTGGGCGAGATCGACATGCCGGTGGCGGAGCAGATCCACAAGGACCTGTCGCTCTTCTCGTCGGTCGCGTCCTGCTCGTCCGGTGTCGAGCTCGACCAGGCGCAGATCGTCGTCCTCGGCAACGTGCGCGGGGTGGGTGGCCGGTTCCGGATCGGGCACAGTGTCATGAAGGACGCGCTCGACGCCGACGGCGTGTGGGCGGCGATCCGCAGCGCAGGCCTCGACGACCTGCCGGAGCGGCCGCACACCAGCGACCTCAAGGGCCGCGTCGTCAACGTCTTCTGCAAGTGCGAGGCCGACCCCACCGGCCGGGTGCGGGACCGCCGCAACATCATGCTCGACGACTCCGACGTGCACTGGCACCGGCAGATCAAGTCCTGCGTCGGCGGCGTGGTCGCCTCCGTCACCGGCGACCCGGCGGTGTTCGTGTCGGTCGCGGCGGTGCACCAGGGTCCGTCCGGCGGCGGCCCGGTCATCGCGATCGTCGAGCCCTGAACAACACCCAGCGCGCTGACGGCGCCGACCCGCAGCGTGGAGGTCTGCGGGCCGGCCCCGACCGTGACCAGGTCGGGTTGTCAGGCTGGGTGCGCTGGGTGGTGCCGGTGATGGGTGACGGTCGACGCCAGCATGACGATGGCCAGCACGAGAACGATCACGAGTGCCGACCACAGCCACGGCGTCCAGTCGAAGCTGCTGCCGGTGCTGCCCGTGCGGCTCGTGCCGCCTTTGGCACCGACGCGACCCTCGTCCAGCGGTGCCGCCTTGGCGTACGCGACGGACGAGCCGAGGACGAACAGCAGCAGTGTCGAGACGAGCGAGGTGATGACGGTTCGCGGCCGGGGACGTCGAGGCGCCGTCCGGATCTGTCTGCGGTGCATGGTGCCCCCTCGGGCTCAGCGGTGCGGAACACCTCGAGAGTGCAACGAGACGTGGCCCGGCACATCGTGAAGAAGCCCTAGTCCGGCCCCCGAAAATGCCTTAGATTGCCGCCCCCCGCTGACGCCTCGGCGGGTTGACATGTCGGCATGGTCCGCTCCCTGCTGGCCCGGGAGGGAGAGCTGGCGTCACTGGATGCTGCGCTCGCTTCGACCGACGCCCGGGTGCGGGGGATCCTCGTCACCGGCGAGGCCGGTATCGGCAAGACAGCGCTGACTGACGTCTTCCTCGACCGGGCTGCCGATCGCGGCGCCATGGCCCTGCGCTGCAGCGGGCTCCTGACCACAGGACGGGAGGTGCCCTTCCCGCCGGTCGTGCAACTGCTGCGCCACCTGCGGGCCGATCATCGTTCCTTGTTGTTGCAGCTCCTCGGACCACAGTCGCGTGACGTGCTCCGCGGGCTGGTTCCGGACCTGGTGCCGGGCACCCGCAAGCCGGGTTCCCAGACTCGCGGCCCGGGACCGACCCGTGCGCTGCTGCTCATAGTCCTGGCGGACCTGATTCTTGATCTGGCGACCTGCTCGCGCGTGGTCCTGCGCGTCGACGACCTCCACTGGGTGGATGCCGGGACCTTGTCGCTCCTCGAGCTGCTGCTGAGGTCGGGTGACCGTGCCCGGCTGCTGCTCGTCCTGGGGCTACGGGAGCCGGTCGAGAGCCCATCGGTGCGGCACTGGTGTGCCGCCCAGCTCTCGGCCGGCACCATGACGACCGTGGCGGTCCCCGCCCTCGACCTCGTGAGCACCGGAAGGCTGCTGTCCGAGCTGCCGAGCTGCCGGGCGCAGGCCCGGACCGGGCCGGGCCGGGCCGGGCCGGGCCGAGGAGATGTACCGCCGCACCGGAGGCAATCCCTTCCTCGTTCTCGAGCTGGCCAAAGGTCCCGCAGGATCGCTGCCCGCGAGCGTCCGGGACGTCGTGGAAGCGGAGGTGGAGCGGTTGCCGCGCCGGACGGTTTGTCGTGGCGATCGTCGCCGTGGCCGGCGGGCGTCTCGAGCACAGGCTGCTCAGCGACGTCATGGGTGAGACCCGCGCGGCGACGGGCGCGATGGCTGCGCTGCAGATCGCGTTACTGCAGCACGATGACGGCAGCTACAGCTTCCGCCACGACGTCGCCCGGTCGACAGTGCTCGACTCTCTGCCTCCCGCCGAGCACCTGGAGTTGCATGCTCGGCTCGCCGAGGCGCTCGCTGTCCGATGGACGTCGACCGGCGCCGCCGGCCTGTTCGAGGGCGAGGTCGGCTGGCAGTACCACGAGGCGCGCATGTGGTCCGAGTCGTGTGTCTGGAACGAGCGGGCCGCAGCCGCCGCCGAGTCGACTGGTGCCTACGCCACGGCGCACCACCACCTGCGCCAGGCCCTGGAGGCGGCCGTGAGATCGGCGGTCGGGCCCTCCGACCGTCTCGGTCTGCTCGAGCGTGCGGCCGCCGCGGCCGACCTTGAGGGGGCGGCCACCGACGCCCTCGGGTACGTCGACAAGGCGCTCGAACTGGTAGCCGCGGCCGACGACCCGATCAGGGTCAGCAAGCTTCTCGGCCGGCGGAGCTGGTTGCGACTCGTGCTCGGGCGGACGGCCCCGGGCCGAGGCGGCCGCCGTCCTTCGCCAGGCGATGGACTTGTGCGCGCCGCTCGGGACGAATGTCCTGGAGGCCCCCCTGGCGGAGATGGCGACCCGTGGTTGGCTCCGGGTCGACGCCACAGTGCTCGCACCGTCCACCGCCGGCCGCCTGTACGCCGGAGTTCCGGGGGCACCGTCGATGACGCGGCGAGAGTCAGAGGTGCTCGCACTTCTGGTGAGGGGCCGCACCAACAAGGAAATCGGTGCCGCCCTCTACCTGAGCCCGAAGACAGTCAGTTTCCACGTCCACGTCACTCATCTGCTGCAGAAGCTGGGAGTGCGGAGTCGGATCGAGGCGGCGGCCGCGGCCCAGCACCTCAGACTGGTCGATCCCGCGGACGGCGTGTGAGTCTCGGCCGCCGAGCGGTCCGAGCTGGCCGCCGTGGTCCGACGGCCTCCGACAGCAGCCGTACGACGGTAGCGTCGGACGTCTGGGTGAAGTCGGCGTAGAACTGGCTGACCGCACCGAACCGGCGGGGCGCGAGGAGGGTGACGACGTCGTCCGCCTCAGCTGCCAGGAGCGGCAGCGTCGCCGCGGCTGTGACGGGCGCGGCGAGCACCGACCGCCCGGCGCCGGCCCGGCGCACGGAGCGGAGGGCGGCCACGGCCGTCACCCCGGTGGCGACGCCGTCGTCCACGACCACGACCGGCCGCCCGGCGACCGGTGCCCGGGCGCGGCCGCGCCGGTAGGCCGCGACCCGGCGGGCGCACTCGGCCCGCTCGGCCGTCACGACCTCGTCGAGGTCGCTGGGGAGCAGGCCGAGGGCCGCCAGCCCGGCGTGGTCCCACCACAGCGTCCCGTCCTCGGCGACCGCCCCGACCCCGAGCTCCGGACGGTCGGGTGGCGACACCTTGCGGACCACGAGGACCTCGAGCCGGCCGCCCAGCTCGGCGGCCACGGGGGCGGCCACCTCGACACCGCCGCGGGCCAGTCCCACCACGACCGGGGCCGTGATCCCGAGGGCGGCGAGTCGCGCACCGAGCCTGCGCCCGGCTGCTGCCCGGTCGGCGAACACCGTGGGCCTGTCGGCCATCGCTGCGCTGCCTCAGCTCCGAGCCAGGCGGTCCCGCGCCGCCGTGTCGACCAGCGCGGCGAACCCCGGCTCGGCGGCGCGCAGCGCGACGAACAGCTCCGGGGGCAGACGCCACAGCGTCGAGTCCGAGCCGGCGGTCACAGTGGCGAGTCGCGGGTAGCCGAACCCGGACCCCCAGTCGCGGGCCGCGAGCTCGCCGAAGAAGTCCCCGGACGCCAGCGCCGCGGCCGGCGTCCCGTCCACGTCCACCGACAGGTCGCCGTCGAGGACCAGGTAGAAGTCGCGGTCCGCCGCCCACCGCCGTACGACCACCTGGCCGGCCGGCACCCGCACCTCCCGCCCCTCCGCCTGCACGCGCGCCCGGGCGCCCTCGGAGAGGGCGAGGATCGCCGGGTGGTCGTCGACAGCGGCGCCATCGACCCGGCGCACCTGCGGACCGCGCGCCGGCACCCGCTCGGCGTCGAGCTGACGTCCGGGCGGGACGTCGCCGGCGTCGCCGGCCGCCAGGTGCTCGAGGACCGCCCGGACGTCGCGCTCGCCGCTGCCGTGGTTGAGCACGCACATCCGGATCGCGTAGCGCCCGTGCAGCCGGGTCGAGCTCACCATGCCGAAGCCGGACGCTGCCAGCGAGCCGACCAGCCCGGCGTTGCGGGTCGCCAGCCCGTTCTCGTCCGCTCCTGCGAACCGTCGCCTCAGGCACACGATGCCGAGGGTGGCGGGCATCATCAGCTCGAGCCGGTCGTCCTCGCACACCAGCCGCTCCGCCAGCTCGGCCAGGTCGAGACAGCGGTCGATCGTGTCGCGGAACGCCGCCAGCCCCAGCGTCTGCACCGACATCCACACCTTGAGGGCGTGGCTGGTGCGGGTGAGCTGCAGGCCGCGCGCCGCGAGCTGCACCTCGGCGTCCGCGGCCTCGGTCTCGGACAGGTAGTCGGGGGTCACCGAGAAGGCCCGCTCCAGCGCCTGCGGCTCGCGTACCAGCAGGGCGCCGCACTCGATGCTCTGGTACAGCCACTTGTGCGGGTCGAGGGTGACCGAGTCGGCGAGCTCGATGCCCCGCAGCTGCCGTCGGCCGCGCTCGCTGAGCACCGCGAACCCGCCGTACGCCGCGTCGACGTGCAGCCAGAGGCCGCGCGCGCGGCACACCGCGGCCAGCTCCTCGAGCGGGTCGACGGCACCGGTGTTCGTCGCGCCGGCGTTCGCCGCGACCATCAGCGGCACCCGGCCGGCCGAGAGGTCCGCGTCGAGGGCCGCGACCAGCGCGTCCACCCGCATCCGGTACCGCCCGTCGGTCGGCAGGACGCGGAGCTGCTCCGGCCGGAAGCCGAGGGTGCGGGCGGCGCGGGCCACGGACGAGTGCGACTGGTCCGAGCAGTACGCGACGGCTCGGGCGTCCATCGCTCCCAGCCGCAGCTCGCGGGCGCAGGCCAGCGCGGTGAGGTTGGCCGCTGAGCCGCCCGAGACGAGGATCCCTCCCGAGCCGGCCGGGAAGCCGATCCAGTCCCGCATCCAGGCCAGCACCTCGAGCTCGACCTGGGTTGGCCCGGCCGACTCCATCCAGTTCCCGACGTCGAGGTTGGTCGCCGACGTCAGCAGGTCACCCATCACCCCCGGCCAGGTCGTGCTGCCCGGGATGTACGCGAAGTAGCCGGGGTGTCCCAGCGTGCTGCGGAACGGGAGGACGTCGCGCAGCATCGTCGCGAGCACCTCGTCGTACGGGCGCCCGCGCTCGGGCGGCGGCCCGCCGATCCGCGCCCGCATCTGCGCCGGGGTGGCCGTGCGCAGCACTGGTGGGGTGCCGGTGGCGAGCTCGACCAGAGCGTCCACCGTCGCGTACCCGATCCGGCGCATCTCCTCGGCCGGCAGGGCCAGCCGGTCCACCTCGCCCCGGATGTCGCCCCGGATGTCGCCCCGTACGTCGGCCATGCGTCCCCCTTCCGCCCCAGACGCCGTGGGCGCAGTATGCGCCGGCAGCCGGGCTGCGGCCAGGGCTCGGCCAGGGGGCCGAGCGGCACGGTTCCTGGCTAGGCTCGGTCGGTGCCCGGCCGGACGATTCCTCAGCCGGGGTTCGCGGGCGACGACGGGCGCGCCGACCCCGCCCTGACCGCCGCGCTGGCCCGCGACCACGACGACCCCGCGTTCCTGCCGGAGCTGCTCGCCGCCCTGCACGGCGCCCGCGTGCTCGCTCCCGTCGTCGCGCTGCTGGGGGAGACCGAGGGGACCGCCGACGGGCTGGTACAGGACAAGACGTCCGACATCGCGGTGCCCGTCCTGCTCGACGACGTCGGCGACCGCGCGCTGCCCGTCTTCACCGACGCCGCGGCACTGGCGGCCTGGGACCCGCAGGCCCGGCCGGTGCCCGTCGACGGTCCGCGAGCAGCGCGGGTGGCGCTCGCGGAGGGCGCGACGGCGTTGGTCCTCGACGTCGCGGGACCGGCGACGGCGAGCCTGCCCGGCCTCGAGCTGCAGGCGCTGGCCGAGGGGCGCGGCCGGCGCCCCGCTTGGGACGACCCGGTGATGGCTGCCGCTGTCCGGGACCTGTTGGACGCCGAGCCGGCCGCCCGCTCGGCCCATCTGGAGGCGTGCGCCGGCAGCGACGCCCGCCTGACCGTCGTCCTCGCCCCCGACGTCGACGCTGCGCAGGCTCGCGACGTCGCCGCCCGGCTCGCCTCGGCGGTGCACGACCTGGCCGTGGTGCGCGCCGGCGTCCGCGGCCTCGAGGTCGTCGTGACGGCGGGTTGAGTACCTCGGCCCGGCCCCCAGCCGCGTGTCGTCCGGCCCGGCGGGTCCTGCTACCCTGAACGGGACCGACCAGGGTGTGCCGTCACGTGTGGCAGCAGTCCCTGGAACGCAAGCGGAGACCACCTCCCACCCGCCACGACCGATCTCCACCAGGTCGTCGGGTCCGGTCCGGCCGGCACCGATACCCCCACCGGGGTGCAGGGGCCGACCGGTGCACGCCCGCCCCGGCGGGACCAGCGCGCACCGGCAGGACGTTGTGGCTTCCGTGAGCTCCCGGCACGGAAGCCTTTTTCGTGTCCGGGGGGTCGCCAGCCATATCGAGGAGGCCCCATCAGCACTGAGCCCAGGATCAACGAACGGATCCGCGTCCCCGAGGTGCGGCTCGTCGGTCCCGCAGGTGAGCAGGTCGGCATCGTCGCGATCGACGCGGCGCTGCGGCTGGCCCAGGAGGCGGACCTCGACCTCGTCGAGGTCGCCCCGATGGCCCGCCCGCCGGTCTGCAAGCTCATGGACTACGGCAAGTTCAAGTACGAGACGGCGCAGAAGGCCCGCGAGTCCCGGAAGAACCAGGTCAACACGGTCATCAAGGAGATGAAGCTCCGGCCGAAGATCGACCCGCACGACTACGAGACCAAGAAGGGTCACGTGGTCCGGTTCCTCAAGCAGGGCGACAAGGTCAAGATCACGATCATGTTCCGCGGTCGGGAGCAGTCCCGTCCGGAGCTGGGCTACCGGCTCCTGCAGCGACTGGCCGCCGACGTGGTGGAGCTCGGCTTCGTCGAGTCGGCACCGAAGCAGGACGGCCGCAACATGATCATGGTCCTCGGCCCGACGAAGAAGAAGGCCGAGGCGCGCGCCGAGAAGGCGGCCGACAAGGCTGCCGAGCGGGCCCGCACCGCCCCGGACGTCGACGATGCCGCCGGCGCCAACGGCTCCGAGCCGGACCAGATCGAGCCCGAGGCGAGCACCGAGACCACCGACACCACCGAGACCACCCCGGCGACCGAGGCCACCGCGGCCGAGCAGCCGGCCTGACCGAGGTCGGGGCACGGACCAGTCCGACCGCAGCACCGCACGACCTGAACCACCCGCACGACCCGCACCATCCATCACGCCCTCGGCCACCGTCGGGGTCCGCAGCACGAGCTCGCCCCTGCGGGCGAGCACGACGAGGAGTCACGACCCGATGCCGAAGAACAAGACGCACAGCGGCACCAAGAAGCGCTTTCGCCTGACCGGCTCCGGCAAGGTCATGCGCGAGCAGGCCAACCGCCGCCACCTGCTCGAGGGCAAGAACTCGAAGCGGACCCGCGCCCTCTCCCTCGACGTCGAGACCTCGAGCGCGGACGTCAAGAAGGTCAAGCGCCTGCTCGGGAAGTAGCCGCCGGCCGGTCCCTACGCCGACAGGCGTACACCGGTCACGCAGCACCCGGCACGGCAGTCCCCCAGCAGCGCATCCCCAAGGAGAACAAGCAATGGCACGCGTCAAGCGGGCAGTAAACGCCCACAAGAAGCGTCGGGTCACCCTCGAGCGCGCGAGCGGCTACCGCGGCCAGCGGTCCCGGCTGTACCGCAAGGCCAAGGAGCAGGTCACTCACTCGCTGGTCTACAACTACCGCGACCGGAAGAAGCGCAAGGGCGACTTCCGTCAGCTCTGGATCCAGCGCATCAACGCTGCGGCCCGTCAGAACGGCATGACCTACAACCGCTTCATCCAGGGCCTCAAGGCCTCGGGGGTCGAGGTCGACCGCAAGGTCCTCGCCGACCTGGCGGTGAACGACGCCACCGCGTTCACCGCGCTGGTCGAGCTGGCCAAGGCGCACGTGCCGGCCGCCGGCACCGCCCGCGAGAAGGACGAGTCCGCGGCCTGAGCTGTCGCTGTCCCACCGGACGCCCAGGGAGCCGTTCCGCGCCCTGGGCGTCCGCGCGTCCGCACCACATCTCGTACGCTGACCGCCCGGAGGCCGCTCGATGGTGACCCGATGGTGACCCCGTGCTGACCGGCCCCGAGCTGACGTCGACCCGGGCCGCGCGGGTCAAGGCCGCGCAGCGGCTGGGCAAGCGCGCCTTCCGGGCGCGGGACCGGAAGTTTCTCGCCGAGGGGCCGCAGTCCGTCCGCGAGGCGGTCGACCGCCCAGGGACGGTGCACGAGGTCTTCGTCACCCGCGATGCTGCCGCGCGGCACGACGACATCGTGGCTGCGGCAGCGGCCACCGGTGTCCCCGTGCACCTCGTGAGCGGCGAGGTGATGACGGCGCTGGCGCAGACCGTGACGCCGCAAGGGCTGGTCGCCGTGTGCGGCCTGCTCGACCAGCCGCTCGCCGACGTCCTCGCGACCGGACCGCGGCTGCTCGCCGTGCTTGCGCACGCCCGCGACCCCGGCAACGCCGGCACCGTGGTGCGGGCGGCTGACGCCGCGGGGGCGGACGGCATCCTGCTGACGGGCGACAGCGTCGACCCCTACAACGGCAAGTGCGTCCGCGCCTCGGCGGGCAGCCTGTTCCACCTGCCCGTCTCCGTCGGGGGACGGGTCGACGACGACCTGCCGGCCCTGCGAGCGGCGGGGCTGCGGGTGCTCGCTGCTGACGGGCACGCCGATATGGACCTCGACGGGGCGGCCGACTCCGGGCTGCTCGACGCCCGGACCGCCTGGGTGTTCGGCAACGAGGCCTGGGGGCTGCCCGACGCGACGCGCGCCCTCTGCGACGAGGTGGTCAAGGTGCCGATCCACGGCCGGGCCGAGTCGCTGAACCTCGCGACCGCTGCGGCCGTCTGCCTCTACGCCTCGGCTCGCGCGCAGCGGGGTCGTCCGTCCGGCTGAGCCCGGCGCGCTGCCGGTCCGACCCGCAGGTGACCGCTCGGACGATCAACCCGGTGGCTACCGGTCGGTAGTCTGTGTGGGGTGACCGACGTCACGGCGGGCTACGACGACCACCCCGACGGGCTGGTCGTCGCTGATGCGCGCGGTGCCGTCGTCGTCTTCAACCGCGCCGCGGAGCGGATCACCGGCACCAGCGCGCAGGCCGCGCTGGGCAAGGACCTCGCCGACGCGCTCCCGCTGGAGGGCCTCGACGGCCGGGCCTGGTGGCCCTGCGCCCGGCCCTACGACGGGCTGCGCAGCGCCACGGGTCACCCCGAGCGCAACCTCATCCTCCCCGGCGGCTCCGAGGTGCTGGTGACGGCCCGCTACCTGCGCGCCGAGCCGCGCGGGCCGGTCACCCGCGTCGTGGTGGCCCTGCGCGGCACCAGGCACCGGGCCCGGGAGGAGCTCAGCCGCGCCGAGCTGGTCTCGACCGTCGCGCACGAGCTGCGCTCGCCGCTCACCAGCGTCAAGGGCTTCACGGCCACGCTGCTGGCCAAGTGGGACCGCTTCACCGACGAGCAGAAGCGCCTCATGCTCGAGACCGTCGAGGCCGACGCCGACCGGGTCACCCGGCTCATCACCGAGCTGCTCGACATCGCCCGGATCGACTCCCACCGGCTGGCCGTACGCCGGCAGCCGGTCGACCTCGAGAAGGTGCTGCGCCGGCACGTGGCGGCGATGGAGGCGCGCGGGGAGGACCCGGCGCGCTTCGTCGTCGAGATCGCCGACGGCATCCCCGAGATGTGGGTCGACGCCGACAAGCTCGACCAGGTGCTCGGCAACCTGCTGGAGAACGCGATCCGGCACGGCGCGGGCACCGTGACCATCGCGGCCGGCCCGGCCACCAAGGGCGATGCGGCCGGTGCGTCGGTCACCGTCACCGACGAGGGCGAGGGCATCCCCGACGAGGCGCGTGACCGGGTCTTCACCCGGTTCTGGCGCTCGGGTCGTCGTGGCGGCACCGGGCTCGGCCTCTACATCGTCCGCGGCCTGGTCGAGGCGCACGGCGGCCACATCGAGGTCGGGCGCGGCCCGTCCGGCGGTGCGAGGTTCCGATTCGTGCTGCCCGCCGCGACCCCCGACTTCGCCGACTGACCTCGGCACGGCGGGCTCCCGGCGGGCCGCACCCGCCACCGACCCCGACCCGACCCCGACCCGACCCGACCACCCGTCCGGCGATCACGTATACGTGATCCACCGTCGCCTTGCACGGTGTGCACCACGTGTGAGGCGCCGGCTCGCCATGTGAAGCAGCGCGGTAGGCGGCCCGGACGGCCCGCCCTGCTCCGCCCCTAGACTCGGGCGGCGCTCCTCAGCCTTGGAGATTGGACGCATGTCCGCACCGAACAAGTCCTACGACCCCGTGCAGGTGACCCCCTTGAACGCCGACGAGGTCGCGCAGGCCCGCGACGCCGCCCTGGCCGCCATCGCGGCCGCCCCCGACCTCGACGCGCTCAAGGCGGTACGGCTCGAGCACGCCGGCGACCGGTCGGCCCTGGCGCTGGCCAACCGCGAGATCGGCGCCCTGCCGCCGGCCGCCAAGGCCGACGCCGGCAAGCGGGTCGGCACCGCCCGACGGGCTGTCGCCGAGGCGCTGGCCGCGCGGCAGCAGCAGCTCGAGCAGGAGCGGGACGAGCGCGTCCTGGTCGAGGAGTCCGTCGACGTCTCGCTGCCGTGGGACCGGGTCGCCCCCGGTGCCCGCCACCCGCTGACCACCCTCACCGAGCGGGTCGCCGACCTGTTCGTCGCGATGGGCTTCGAGTGGTCGGAAGGCCCCGAGGTCGAGGCCGAGTGGTTCAACTTCGACGCTCTCAACATGCCCCCGGACCACCCGGCCCGGACCCTGCAGGACACGTTCTGGGTCGAGTCGGAGGAGTCCGGCCTGGTGCTGCGCACCCAGACCTCACCGGTGCAGATCCGCACCATGCTGCGCCGCGAGCCGCCGATCTACGCCGTCTCGCCCGGCCGGGTCTACCGCACCGACGAGCTGGACGCGACGCACACCCCGGTCTTCACCCAGGTCGAGGGCCTCGTCGTCGACGAGGGCATCACGATGGCGCACCTGCGCGGGACCCTCGAGCACTTCGCCCGCGCGATGTTCGGCGCCGACACCGTGACCCGGCTGCGCCCGTCGTACTTCCCGTTCACGGAGCCGAGCGCCGAGATGGACCTACGGTGCTGGATCTGCCACGGCGAGTCGGTCAGCAACCCGGACCGGCCGTGCCGGACCTGCTCGTCCGAGGGCTGGATCGAGTGGGGCGGGTGCGGCATGGTCAACCCGCGCGTGCTGGTCGCCTGCGGCGTCGACCCCGACCGGTACACCGGGTTCGCCTTCGGCATGGGCATCGAGCGGACCCTGATGTCCCGGCACGGCGCCGAGGACATGCGCGACATGGTGGAGGGCGACGTGCGCTACGCACGCCCCTTCGGGACGGAGCTCTAGTGCGGCCGCTGCTGCAGATGCCACGAGTGCGGACGGAGATCTGATGCGGGCGCCACTGTCCTGGCTGCGCGAGTACGCCGACCTGCCGGCCGCCCTGACCGGCCGCGAGCTCGGCGAGCGTCTGGTCGCCGCCGGTCTCGAGGTCGAGACCGTCGAGCGGCCCGGCCACGATGTCACCGGACCCGTTGTGCTGGGCCGGGTGCTCGCCTTCGAGGAGGAGACCGCCTCCAACGGCAAGACCGTGCGCTGGTGCCACGTCGACGTGGGCGAGGCGCAGCCCCGCGGCATCGTCTGCGGCGCGCTGAACTTCGCGGTCGGCGACCGGGTCGTGGTCGCCCTGCCCGGAGCCACCCTGCCCGGCGGCTTCGCCATCGCCGCCCGCAAGACCTACGGCCACGTCAGCGACGGCATGATCTGCTCCAGCCGCGAGCTGGGCACCGGCGACGACCACACCGGCATCCTCGTGCTGTCCGACGACCTGGCCGGCGACGCGCCTCTGGGCGCCGACGCCGTGGAGGTCCTCGGGCTGCGCGACGAGGTGCTCGACATCGCCGTCACCCCGGACCGGTCCTACGCCCTGTCGATGCGCGGCATCGCGCGCGAGGCGGCCACGGCGTACGGCGTCGCCTTCCACGACCCGGCGGCGCTCGAGCCGCTGCCGGTCGACGGGGCCGGCCACCCCGGCGTGGTCGACGACCCGACCGCAGCCGACCGGCTGGTCCTGCGCACCGTCTCGGGCCTGGACCCCTCGGCGGCCACGCCGGTCTGGATGGCCAGGCGGCTGCTCCTGTGCGGGATGCGCCCGGTGTCGCTGGCCGTCGACGTCACCAACTACGTGATGCTCGAGCTGGGCCAGCCGCTGCACGCCTTCGACCGCGGTCGTCTCCAGGGTGCGGTCACCGTTCGACGGGCAGCGCCGGGCGAGCGCCTCGAGACCCTCGACCACGTGCAGCGCGAGCTGCACGTCGAGGACATCGTGATCGCCGACGACCGCGGGGCCGTCGGGCTGGCGGGGACGATGGGCGGGCTCACGACCGAGATCGACGCAAGCTCGACCGACCTCGTCATCGAGGCCGCCCACTTCGACCCCGCCGGCGTCGCGCGGATGGCGCGCCGGCACAAGCTGTCGTCCGAGGCGTCCCGGCGCTTCGAGCGCGGCGTCGATCCCGAGCTGCCTCCCGTGGCGTCCACCCGGGCGGTGCAGCTGCTGCGCGACCTGGGCCGTGCGACGTACGTCGGCTCGACCGAGGTGCTGCACCCGCAGGCGGTCCGGCACATCGAGCTGGACCCGGCCCGGCCGGGCCGCACGGCGGGACTCCCGATCAGCCCCGACGAGGTGTCGCGCTGCCTCGTCGAGGTCGGCTGCGCCGTCGAGCCGTCGTCGCAGCCCTGGGTCGTGACGCCGCCGAGCTGGCGGCCCGACCTCGCGCACCCCGCCGACCTCGACGAGGAGGTCATCCGCCTGGTGGGGTACGACTCCGTGCCCGTCCGGCTGCCGCAGGCGCCGGCCGGGCCTGGCTACTCGGCCCGTCAGCGGCTCCGGCGGCGGATCGGGCTGGCCCTGGCGCACGCCGGCTACGTCGAGGCCCCGACCTACCCGTTCGTCGGGGTGGCCGACCTGGACGCGCTCGGCCTGCCGGCCGACGACGACCGTCGCCACGCCCTGCGGCTGGCCAACCCGCTCAACGACCTCGAGCCACTGCTGCGGACCACCTTGCTGCCCGGCCTGCTCGCGGCCCTGCGCCGCAACGTCGGACGCGGAGCCACCGACGTCGCGCTGTTCGAGGTCGGAGCCGTCGTACGGCCCGGCCCCGACCCCCTTCCGGTGCCGCCCCGACCCTCGGTCGCCCGGCGGCCGACCGACGACGAGGTGGCCGCGCTGCAGGCGGCACTCCCAGCGCAGCCGCTTCGGGTCGCAGCCGTCCTCACCGGCGCGCGGGAGCCGGCCGGCTGGTGGGGTCCCGGGCGCGCAGCCACGTGGTCCGACGCTGTCGAGGCAGCCAGGACCGTCGCGTCGGAGGCGCGGGTCGAGGTCACGGTGCGGGCTGACCAGCACGCCCCGTTCCACCCCGGCCGCTGCGCCGTGCTGCTGCGTGACGGCACCGTGGTGGGCCACGCCGGCGAGCTGCACCCGCGGGTCGTCGCAGCGCTCGGGCTGCCGGAGCGCACCTGCGCGATGGAGCTCGACCTCGAGGCCCTGGGGGAGCGGACCGACCCGGTCCCGGCCCCGCGGCTGTCGACGTACCCGCTGGCCACTCAGGACGTGGCGCTGGTAGTCGACGCGCACGTGCCTGCCGCGGAGGTCGAGGCCGCGCTGCGCGACGGTGCGGGCGACCTGCTGGAGTCGGTACGGCTCTTCGACGTCTACCGCGGGTCGCAGGTCGGCGAGGGCAAGGAGTCGCTCGCCTACGCCTTGAGGTTCCGGGCCCCCGACCGCACCCTCACGGTCGAGGAAGCGACCGCAGCCCGCGAGGCGGCCGTCGCCGAGGCCGGCCGCCGGGTCGGCGCCGTCCTGCGCTGACGGTGAGCACACTCGGACCTGCCGGTCAGGTCGCGCTGGTGACCGGTGCCGGTCGGGGGATCGGGCGGCTGCTGGCCCTGGCCCTCGCCGGCGAGGGCATGGCGGTCGGGCTGCTCGGTCGGACCGCCGCGGCACTCGCGGCCGTCAAGGACGAGGTCCTGGCTGCCGGCGGCCGCGCACTGGCGGTGCCCGCCGACGTCACCCGTCGCGACGCGGTGCAGTCGGCCGTCGCCGCCGTGACCCGCGAGCTCGGCCCGGTGGACCTCCTGGTGAGCAACGCGGGGGCTCGGGAGCGCGCGGCCGGCGCGCCGTGGGACGTCGATCCTGACGACTGGTGGCGGGTGGTCGAGACCAACCTCCGGGGCCCGTTCCTGCTGGTCCAGGCCGTCGTCCCGGGGATGGTCGCGCGGGGTGCCGGCCGGGTGCTGCACGTCGGGAGCGGCATGGGCCAGCGGCCGCACCCGGACTGGTCGGCGTACGCGAGCTCCAAGGCCGGCCTGTCCCGGCTCACCGAGTCCCTCGCCGCGGCGCTCGACGGCACCGGGGTGACCGTCCTGGAAGCCAGCCCCGGTCTGGTGCGCACCGACATGACCGAGACGATGTGGGGTCCGGCCGACGAGCAGCGCTGGAACGACCCGGCCCGGCTGGTCGAGGTCGCGCTGCGGTGGGCGCGCGGCGACCTCGACGCGCTGCACGGCCGGTTCGTGCACGCGGCCCGCGACGACCTCGACGCCCTGCTCGCTGCGGTGCCGCAGGTCCTCGAGCACGACGCGCGCACCCTCCGGTTGCGCCCGTACGGCGACGACGACCCGCTGGCCTGAGCCATGCTCGTGCCATGACGCTGCCGATCGCCCGGGACGCGGACGTCGCCGGCGTGTCCGACCTCCTCCAGGCCCGGCTCCACGAGTTCAACGAGGCGGCCACCGGCCACCGTGACGGGAGCCGACTCGCCGTCACGGTCCGGGGCGGGACGCCGGGGTCCGGGCCGGACTCGTCGGCTGGACCTGGGGCGGCTGCGGCTACGTCGACGTGCTCTGGGTCGCAGCGGAGCTCCGCGGCCAGGGGGTGGGCAGCCGGCTGCTGGCCGCCGCCGAGGACGCCGCCCGGGACGCCGGGTGCGACCGGATGGTGCTGGCGACCCACTCCTTCCAGGCGCCCGACTTCTACCAGGCCCGCGGCTATCAGACGGTGGGGCGGGCCGACGGCTACCCGCGCGGCCACGCGCAGCTGATGCTCGTGAAGCTGCTCGACGGCCGGGACGGCTGAGCTGCCCTGGGGCGCCCTGACCTGCGCGGCTGTGCGGTGTCGGTGCACCCTGGCAGGATCTCGGCCCGTGCCCGAGCCGACCGAAGCGACCGAGATGCCCGAGATGCCCGATCAGACCGAGCTGCCCGATCAGACCGAGCTGCCCGATCAGACCGAGCTGCCCGATCAGACCGAGCTGCCCGATCAGACCGAGCTGCCCAACGTCCTCGACTTCTGGGAGCAGCAGTCGGGACGCTACGACGAGGAGGTCGACCACGGCCTGCGCGACGCCACGGCCCGGGAGGCGTGGCGGTCCCGGCTCGCGCAGTGGCTGCCCGAGGGGCCGAGTGACCTGCTCGACCTCGGCTGCGGCACCGGGTCGCTGTCCCGCCTCGCGCTCGACGCCGGGCACCGGGTCGTCGGTGTCGACCTGGCGCCGGGGATGGTCGACCAGGCCCGGGCCAAGTGCCCCGAGGGACGGTTCGTCGTCGGGGACGCCGCGCTGCCACCGGTGGGGGAGCAGAGATTCGACGTCGTGCTGGCGCGACACCTCCTCTGGACCCTGCCCGACCCGCACGCGGTGCTGGCGCGCTGGGCGTCCCTGGTCCACCCGGGCGGCCGGCTGGTGCTCGTCGAGGGCCGTTGGTGGCCGGCGAGCAGAGGGGTAGTGACGCCGTACGCGCAGGGCAGCGAGGCGATGCCCTGGCAGGGCGGGGTCCGCGCGGAGGACCTGGTCGCCGCGCTCGACCCGCTGGTCGAGCGTCTCGAGGTCGTCTGCCTGAGCGGCGACGCGGCGCTGTGGGGGCGGGCCGTGGACGACGAGCGCTATGCGGTGGTGGCGCGCACCGCCGCCTGACCGCAGCCGGTGCCGGCCCACGGCATCGGACCACCGCGTATCGGCCGGTCGAGCGTGACCCGGGCCTCGTTGTCGCGCAGCCTCGGCTCGTAGTGGGCGAAGAACACCTTCCCCACCAGGTCGCGTCTGCTCCGGACACCTGTCTTGTCGAAGATCCCCTTGAGGTGCTGCTGCACGGTGTGCACCGACACGACGAGCTCGAGGGCGATCTCTGCGGTCGAGCTGCCCTGGAGGACCAGGCGCGTCACGTCCTGTTCCCGCTCGGTGAGGCCGTAGGCAGCCATGAGCAGGCCGGTGATCCGTGCTGGGTGCGCGGGCTCGACGATCACCGCCACCCGGGCGTCCCGGCCGGGATCGAGCACCGCGCCGTGCAGGACGACCCACCTCCCCGAGCGGGTCAGGACCCGGGCGGTCGCGACCTCCGGGGGCTCCCCGTCGAGGTCGGCGCGCAACGCCCGCCCGGCGACCGAGAGGACCGATGTGGGCAGCCTGCCGTCCTCGGCGCCCGGTAGCTCGTCGAGCCAGTCCTGGGTGCCGGGCGTCGACGACTCGACCTGCCAGTCCCTCGTCAGGACGAGCAGCCCCGGGCCCCGCGGGTCGTCGGGGTCGGTGGCCTCCCCGAAGAGCAGCGCACGCCTGGCCCCGTCGGCCAGCGCGGGCGCCATCTGCCGGACGGCGTCCTGCTCCCGCTCGTCGAAGAGCGGCCGACCGGGCTCCCGGTACAGGCTCAGGCTCGCCCAGGTCACGCCGGACCTGCTGCGCAGTGCGGCGACCAGCTCCTGGTCGGCGCCCAGCCTGGCGTTCGCCTGCCACCGAGGGCTGCTCGAGGGGTCGCCTCCGGTGGCGCCGTGCAGGGTGGAGACACCGGACGTGCTGCGCGCCACCGACGTGATCTGGTTGACGTCGTCCTCGTAGTACTCGGCGGCGAGGGAGTCCCGGGGCAGCTCGGGCATCCACGGGTTGTAGTGGCTGGTGATGAGCAGCGACGCCGGGTCGACGGTGAACCAGCACGGGAAGGTGAAGTGCGGCACCGTCCCGCGCAGGACGTCCGAGACCTCGTCCCAGAACGTCACGAGGCTGCGCGGCTCGACCGCGAGCCGCTCGACCTTCGCGACAGCGGCCTGGACGGCGTCGGTCACACACCGACGGTCCCACGACGACCGCCCGGGGGGAACACCACCTTTCTGGGATTCCGGCAGGCCACGCCGCCTCCTAGCGTCTGGTCCGTCAGCCGACGAGGAGGCCGCGATGTCCGGGAGCACCGTCAACGACCAGGTCCTGCGAGCGGGGGAGGGGGAGAGGTCGAGGCTCGGCGGCGTCGAGGACGTCTTCCTGCTCTCCGCCGCCGACACGGGTGGACGCTTCGCCGTCGTGATGCACATCTTCGAGCCGCGCGCGCTCGCGGCGCCGATGCACCGGCACCACCGCGAGGACGAGTGGAGCTACGTGCTGGCCGGACGCCTCGGTGCGGTCGTCGACGGGCTCGAGGTCGAGGCCGGACCCGGCGACCTGCTGGTCAAGCCACGGGGCCAGTGGCACACCTTCTGGAATGCCGGTGACGAGGAGGCCCGGTGTCTCGAGCTGATCGGTCCGGCCGGGCTGGAGGAGCTGTTCCGCTCGTTCAGCGGGCTGGCCGCCGAGCCGGATGCCGAGCAGCTGGCGGCGATGGCCGGCCGATACGGCTGCGACGTGGACTTCCCGGCGACCGGACCGGTCGTCGAGCGACACCGACTGAACTTCTGACCCGACATGGCGGCCCGATCGCCGGGCGAGCTCGTCGAGCTCGTCGAGGACGCGGTCCTGCTCGGAGACCGCGATGCCATGGCGGGCCTCGTCGAGCCCGGCGCGCCCCTGCTGTCGCGCACCGGCGTCGTCGCGGCCGGTGATCCCGTGGAGCTGCTGGCCGACGTCGCACCGGCCAGCTGCGGCCCCGCCACCGGGAACGGGCTGGCCGTCTACCTGAGCGCCGCCGGGTCAGCTGTCCTGGTGGCTCGTCGTGACCCGGTCGTGGGCTGGCGGGTGGCCGCCGTGGTCCGGTGCGACCAGGCTCGCCCCTGACTTGCATGAACATGCAGGGTGCTGCATCATCATGCGAGTGGGACGCACTGCAGCGGTCGCGGGAGCGAGCGGCTACGCCGGGGGCGAGCTGCTCCGGCTCCTGCTGAGCCATCCCGGCCTGGGCGTCGGCCCGGTGGCTGGCGGCTCGTCCGCGGGCCGGGCGGTGACCGAGCTGCACCCGCAGCTGCCGCAGCTGGCCGGGCAGCTCTTCGCCCCGACCGACGCGGCGACGCTCGCCGACGCCGACCTGGTGTTCCTCGCCCTCCCGCACGGGCAGTCCGCCGCGCTGGTCGCGCAGCTGCCGCCGGACCTGCCGGTCGTCGACCTCGGCGCCGACTTCCGGCTCTCCAGCGGCGCCGCCTGGACGACCTACTACGGCGGCGAGCACGCCGGCACCTGGCCCTACGGCCTCCCCGAGCTGCCCGGCGCGCGGGGGGCTCTGGCCGGTGCGAGCCGGGTCGCCAACCCGGGCTGCTACGCCACGACGGTCGCGCTCGCGCTGGCACCGCTGCTCGGCGCCGGGCTGGTCGAGCCCGACGACGTCGTCGTGGTCGCCGCGTCCGGGACGTCCGGCGCCGGCCGGGCCGCGAAGCCGCACCTGCTCGGCTCCGAGGTCATGGGCGCGCTGTCGGCCTACCGGGTCGGCGGCACCCACCAGCACACGCCGGAGATGGAGCAGTCGCTGGGCGGCGCGGCCGGCACGGGCGTCACCCTGTCCTTCACCCCGGTGCTCGCCCCGATGCCGCGCGGCATCCTGGCGACCTGCACGGCGGTGCTGGCGGACGGCACAACCGGGGCCGGGCTGCGCGAGGCGCTGCACGCGGCCTACGACGACGAGCCGTTCGTCCACGTCCTGCCCGAGGGGCAGTGGCCGACCACCGCGGCGACGCTCGGCTCCAACAGCGTGCACCTACAGGTCGCTGCCGACACCCACAGCGGACGCGCCGTCGTCGTGGCAGTGCTCGACAACCTGGTCAAGGGCGCAGCCGGTCAGGCCGTCCAGAACGCCAACCTGGTCCTCGGTCTCGACGAGACCGCGGGCCTCCCCGTCGCCGGGATCGCGCCGTGAGCGTCACGGCGGCGCACGGCTTCCGGGCGGCCGGCGTCTCCGCCGGCCTGAAGTCCGGGGGGATGCTCGACATCGCCCTCGTGGTCAACGACGGGCCGGCGCCCGCGGGCGCCGGCGTGTTCACTGCCAACCGGGTCAAGGCGGCTCCGGTCGTGTGGACCCAGCAGGTCGTGCGTGACGGACGGGTCGATGCGGTCGTCCTGAACTCCGGCGGGGCCAACGCGTGCACCGGGCCGGCCGGCTTCCAGGACACCCACGCCACCGCGGAGCGGGCCGCGATGGCCCTCGGGGTGGCGGCCGGCGACGTCGCGGTCTGCTCCACCGGCCTCATCGGCGAGCGGCTGCCGGTCGACCGGCTGCTCGCCGGTGTCGCCGCCGCCGTCCCGCTTCTCGCGGTCTCCGGGGCCGACGACGCCGCCCGGGCGATCATGACGACCGACAGTGTGCCCAAGCAGTCGGTCGCGGTCGGGGCCGGTTTCCTGGTCGGCGGGATGGCCAAGGGTGCCGGCATGCTCGCTCCCGGACTGGCGACGATGCTCGCCGTGATCACCACCGACGCGGTCGCGGGGCCGGCTGTGCTGGACTCCGTCCTGAGACAGGCCACCGGCACGTCGTTCGACCGGGTCGACTCCGACGGCTGCATGTCCACCAACGACACGGTCCTGCTGCTGGCCTCCGGTGCGGCCGGCGTGACTCCGACCCGCGAGCAGCTGCTCGAGGCAGTCGAGGTCGTGTGCGCCGACCTGGCGCGCCAGCTCGTCGACGACGCCGAGGGGTCGTCCAAGTCGATCGCCGTCCAGGTCGTGCGAGCTGCCTCCGTCGCCGACGCTGTGGTCGTCGCCCGGTCGGTCGCGCGCAGCAACCTGCTCAAGTGCGCCATCCATGGCGAGGACCCCAACTGGGGCCGGGTGCTCAGCGCCGTCGGCACCACGGATGCCACCTTCGAGCCCGAGCACCTGGCCGTGGCGCTCAACGGCGTCTGGGTGTGCCGGGACGGCGCTGCGGCCGAGGACCGCGCGACGTGCGACCTGTCCGCGCGCGAGGTGACCATCACCGTCGACCTCGGTGCCGGCGAGCACGAGGCGACGGTGTGGACCAACGACCTCACCGCGGCCTACGTCCACGAGAACTCGGCCTACGCGACATGAGCCTCGACATGAGCGACCTCGACCCACGCCGCACCGAGCCGAGCGGCACCGTCGTGCCCGAGAGCGCCGGCAGCCGGCGGGCCGCAGCACTGGCGAAGGCCGGCGTCCTCGTCGACGCGCTCCCGTGGCTGGCGCGGTTCCACGGCCGCACCGTGGTGGTGAAGCTCGGCGGGAACGCCCTGACGGCAGGATCCGACACCTCGTTGATGCGTTCGTTCGCCGAGGACGTCGTCTTCCTGCGGTACGCCGGGTTGCGGCCCGTCGTCGTCCACGGCGGCGGCCCACAGATCACCCGGCAGCTGGAGAAGCTCGGCATCGAGAGCGTGTTCCAGTCCGGCCACCGCGTCACGACGCCCGAGGCGATGGACGTCGTCCGGATGGTGCTCGTCGGCCAGGTGCAGCGGGAGATCGTCGGCCTGGTCAACCAGCACGGCCCGTTCGCGGTCGGCCTGTCCGGTGAGGACGCGCACCTCTTCACGGCCGAGCAGCGGCTCCTCGAGGTCGACGGGGAGAAGGTCGACCTCGGTCTCGTCGGCGACGTCGTCGACGTCGACCCCGGCGTCGTGCAGGGGCTGGTGGCCGATGGCCGGATCCCGGTGGTGTCCAGTATCGCCCGAGGCACGGGCGGCGAGGTCTACAACGTCAACGCCGACACCGCTGCCGCCGCGCTCGCGGTCGCGCTCAAGGCCGAGAAGCTCGTCGTGCTCACCGACGTCGAAGGCCTCTACGCCGACTGGCCCACTGACGGGAGCAGGCCCTCCGCCGACGACGTCGTGTCGAGCATCACCGCCGACGACCTCGAGGCGCTGCTGCCGTCGCTGTCCAGCGGGATGATCCCGAAGATGGACGCCTGCCTCCGGGCCGTGCGCGGCGGGGTGCCCAAGGCGCACGTCATCGACGGCCGGGTGCCGCACGCGCTCCTCGTCGAGGTCTTCACCGACGAGGGCGTCGGGACGGAGGTGCACCCATGAGTCGCTGGGGCGACGTGATGGTCCCGTCGTACGGCGAGCCGACGCTGACCCTCGTCCGCGGTGACGGCGCGACGGTCTGGGACGACGACGGCAATGCCTACGTCGACCTGGTCGCGGGCATCGCCGTCAACGCGCTCGGGCACGCCCACCCGGCCGTCGTCGAGGCCGTGACGCGGCAGGTCGCGACCCTCGGCCACACCTCGAACCTCGTCGCCAACGAGCCGTCGATGCGGCTCGGCGAGCGGCTGCTCGCCCTCAGCGGCCGCGACGGCCGGGTCTTCTTCGCCTCCTCCGGCGCGGAGGCCAACGAGGCGGCCTTCAAGATTGCGCGGCGCACCGGCCGGCCGGCCGTCGTCGCCGCCGAGGGCGGCTTCCACGGGCGCACGATGGGCGCCCTCGCGCTCACCGGCCAGAAGGCGAAGCGGGCGCCCTTCGAGCCGCTGCCCGACGGCGTCTCCTTCGTGCCCTACGGCGACAGCGCGGCGCTCACGTCGGCGGTCGGGTCCTGGACCGCTGCCGTCTTCCTCGAGCCGGTGCTCGGCGAGGGCGGTGTGGTCCCGGCGCCGGAGGGCTACCTGGAGTCGGCCCGCCAGGCGACCCGCGACGCCGGCGCCCTGCTGGTGCTCGACGAGGTGCAGACGGGGATCGGCCGGACCGGTGCGTGGTTCGCGCACCAGACCGTCGGCGTCGAGCCGGACGTCCTCACCCTCGCCAAGGGGCTCGGCGGCGGCCTGCCGGTCAGCGCCTGCCTCGCGTTCGGTGACGCGGCGACCCTGCTCCGCCCCGGCATGCACGGCACCACGTTCGGTGGCAACCCGGTCTCGTGCGCGGCAGCGCTCGCGGTCCTCGACACCATCGAGGCCGACGGCCTGCTGGAGCGCGCGGCCGCTCTCGGCAAGACCCTGTCCGCCGGCATCAGCGCGATCGAGCACCCGCTGGTCGCCGGCGTCCGTGGCGCCGGGCTGATGCTCGGTGTGGTCCTGACCGCCCCCGTCGCCGCGGCGGTCGAGGCCGCGGCGCGCACCCACGGGTTCCTCGTCAACGCGGTCGCGCCCGATGTCGTCCGGCTGGTGCCGCCGCTCGTCCTCACCGACACGCAGGCCGAGTCGTTCCTCGCCATGCTTCCCGCAGTCCTCGACGCCGTTACGGTCCGCACGACCGGCAACGACGGAAGGGACGACACGTGAGCAGCCCGAGGCACTTCCTGCGCGACGACGACCTCACCCCCGACGAGCTCGTCGAGGTGCTCGACCTCGCCGACCGGATGAAGGCCGACCGGCTCGGCCTGCAGCCGCTCGCCGGGCCGAAGGCGGTCGCCGTCCTCTTCGACAAGCCGTCGACCCGCACCCGGGTCTCGTTCTCGGTCGGCATCGCCGAGCTCGGCGGCTACCCGCTGGTCATCGACGCGCAGTCCAGCCAGCTCGGTCGTGGCGAGCCCGTCGAGGACACCACCCGGGTCCTCGACCACCAGTGCTCCGCGATCGTGTGGCGCACCTTCGGCCAGGACCGCATCGAGGCGATGGCCTCGGTCAGCCGGGTGCCGGTGGTCAACGCGCTGACCGACGAGTTCCACCCCTGCCAGGTCCTCGCCGACCTGCAGACCGTCCGGGAGCACAAGAAGGCGCTCGCCGGCCTGACGCTGACCTACCTCGGTGACGGCGCCAACAACATGGCGCACTCCTACCTGCTCGGTGGCGCAGCCGCCGGCATGCATGTCCGGGTCGGCTCGCCCGACGGCTTCGACCCCGACCCGGCCGTGCTGGCGCGGGCGAAAGAGATCGCCGCCGCCACCGGCGGTTCCGCCGAGGGGGTGCGCGACCCGCGCGCCGCCGCCGACGGTGCCGACGTGCTCGCCACGGACACCTGGGTGTCGATGGGGCAGGAGGGCGAGTCCGGCGACCGCGCTGCGCCGTTCGTGCCGTACGCCGTCGACGAGGCGGCGCTGGCCCGTGCGGCCGACGGCGCGGTCGTGTTGCACTGCCTGCCGGCGTACCGCGGCAAGGAGATCGCCGCCTCGGTCATCGACGGTCCGCAGAGCGTTGTGTGGGACGAGGCCGAGAACCGGCTGCACGCCCAGAAGGCGCTGCTCGCCTGGCTGCTGGAGCGCTCGTCATGAGCACCCTGGCGATGTCGAGGACCGCCCGGCACCGCCGGATCGTCGAGTTGCTCGAGACCCGGCGGGTGCGCTCGCAGGGCGAGCTCGTGGCCCTGCTCGGCGCCGACGGTCTCCGGGTCACGCAGACCACCCTGTCCCGCGACCTCGACGAGCTCGGGGCCGTGAAGATCCGCGACGGCGGGGGGGACCTCGTCTACGCCGTGCCGGCCGAGGGCGGCGACCCGACGCCGCGGCTGCCACCCCTCGACGGCGAGGCCGCCGGCCGGCTGTCGCGGCTTGCCGCCGAGCTGCTGGTGTCGGCCGACGCGTCGGCGAACCTCGTCGTGCTGCGCACGCCCCCCGGTGCCGCGCAGTTCCTCGCCAGCGCGCTGGACCGGGCCGCGTTGCCGGACGTGGTCGGCACGATCGCCGGCGACGACACCGTGATGGTGATCGCGCGCGACCCGCTCGGCGGCGAGACCCTCGCCGGCCGCCTGCTCGCCATGGCAGCACCGCACACCTGAGACCTGAACACCCCGCACCTGATCAAGGAGAACCCTGTGTCCGAGCGCGTCGTCCTCGCCTACTCCGGAGGCCTCGACACCTCCGTCGCCATCGGCTGGATCGCCGAGGAGACCGGGGCCGAGGTGATCGCCGTCGCGGCCGACGTGGGCCAGGGCGGCGAGAACCTCGACGAGATCCGTGAGCGAGCCCTCGCCTGCGGCGCCGTCGAGTCGCTGGTCCTCGACCTCAAGGACGAGTACGCCGAGCAGTACTGCATGCCGGCGCTCAGGGCGAACGCGCTCTACCTCGACCGCTACCCGCTGGTGTCGGCGCTGTCCCGGCCGGTGATCGTCAAGCACCTCGTCGAGGCGGCGCGCTACCACGGTGCCTCGATGGTGGCGCACGGCTGCACCGGCAAGGGCAACGACCAGGTCCGGTTCGAGGTCGGTATCGGTGCGCTGGCGCCGGACCTCACCGTGCTCGCGCCGGTGCGCGACTCCGGCATGACACGGGACAAGGCCATCTCCTTCGCGGAGGAGAAGGGCCTGCCGATCGACGTCTCGAAGAAGTCGCCGTACTCCATCGACCAGAACCTGTGGGGGCGGGCCGTCGAGACCGGTTTCCTCGAGGACATCTGGAACGCGCCGATCGAGGACGTTTACGACTACACGGCCGACCCCTCCGTGCCGCGCGACGCCGACGAGGTGGTGATCACCTTCGACAAGGGTGTCCCCGTAGCCATCGACGGCCGGCCGGTGACGCCGTTGCAGGCGGTGCTCGAGCTCAACAAGCGGGCCGGTGCGCAGGGCGTCGGGCGGCTCGACCTGGTCGAGGACCGGCTGGTCGGCATCAAGAGCCGCGAGGTCTATGAGGCGCCGGGCGCCATCGCGCTCATCACGGCACACCAGGAGCTGGAGAACGTCACGGTCGAGCGCGACCTGGCGCGGTTCAAGCGCACCGTCGACCAGCGGTGGGGCGAGCTGGTCTACGACGGCCTGTGGTTCTCGCCGCTGAAGCGGGCGCTGGACGTCTTCGTCGAGGAGGCCAACGCGCACGTGGGCGGTGACATCCGCCTGACCCTGCACGCCGGCAAGGCCGTGGTCACCGGGCGGCGCAGCACCTCCTCGCTCTACGAGTACGAGATGGCCACCTACGACTCCGGTGACCTGTTCGACCAGACCCTGGCCAAGGGCTTCGTCGAGCTGTGGGGGCTGCCGAGCAAGATGGCGTCGCGGCGCGACCATCGGCTCGGCGGCACGCCCGGCGAGTGACACCCCCGACGACCGGGGCTGCCGTGGGGGAGGAAGATCAAGGTGTGAGCGACAGCGGCACGACACCGACCCGGCTCTGGGGCGCGCGGTTCGGGGGAGGGCCGAGCGAGGCTCTCGCCCGGCTCTCGGTCAGCGTGCACTTCGACTGGCGGCTGGCGCCGTACGACCTGGCGGCGTCGCGCGCGCACGCCCGGGTGCTGCACGGCGCCGGACTGCTGGACGACGGCGAGCTGACCCGGATGATCGGCGCCCTGGTCGGCCTCGAGGCCGCGGTCAAGGACGGCTCGTTCCGGCCCACCGTCGAGGACGAGGACGTGCACACCGCGCTCGAGCGCGGGCTACTCGAGCGGCTGGGCTCCCTCGGCGGCAAGCTGCGCGCCGGACGCAGCCGCAACGACCAGGTGGCGACGGACCTGCGGCTCTACCTGCGCGACGCCGCGCGCCAGGTCGCAGCCGCGGTCGCCGACCTCGAGACCGCGCTCGTGGGTCTCGCGGAGCGGCACCGCGGCACCGCGATGCCGGGGATGACGCACCTCCAGCACGCACAGCCGGTGCTGCTGGCCCACCACCTGCTCGCCCACGTGCACGCGTTCAAGCGCGACGTCGAACGGCTGGTCGACTGGGACGTCCGCGCCGCACTGAGCCCGCTCGGTGCCGGCGCCCTCGCGGGGTCCTCGCTGCCCCTCGACCCGGCCGCAGTTGCGGCGGAGCTCGGCTTCACCGGGCCGATGGACAACTCCATCGACGCGGTGTCCGACCGCGACTTCGTCGCCGAGTTCTGCTTCGTCGCCGCGCTGCTCGGGGTGCACCTCTCGCGGCTCGGCGAGGAGATCTGCCTGTGGGCGACCACCGAGTTCGGCTGGGTCGAGCTCGACGACGCCTACGCCACCGGGTCGTCGATCATGCCGCAGAAGAAGAACCCCGACATCGCCGAGCTCGCGCGTGGGAAGTCCGGCCGCCTGGTCGGCAACCTGATGGCACTGCTGACGACCCTCAAGGGCCTGCCGCTGGCCTACGACCGCGACCTGCAGGAGGACAAGGAGCCGGTGTTCGACTCGGTCGAGACGCTGCTGCTCGTGCTCCCCGCGGTGGCGGGCATGATGTCGACGCTCCGGGTCCGCGACGATCGGATGACCGAGGCAGCAGCCACCGGTCATGCGCTGGCGACCGACGTCGCGGAGTGGCTGGTGCGCACCGGCACGGCGTTCCGCGACGCGCACGAGATCACCGGCCGGCTCGTGCGGCACTGCGACGAGCACGAGCTGGAGCTGTGGGAGGTCGACGACGAGGTGCTGGCCGGCATCGACGCGCGGCTGACCCCCCAGGTCCGGTCGGTGCTCTCCGTGCGGGGCGCGCTGATGTCGCGCTCCACGCACGGCGGCACCGCACCGTCCCGCGTCGCCGAGCAGCTCGCCGCCCTGGCCGACGCCGCGCACGCGCACGCGGCCTGGGCGACCGGTGAGCGCTGACCGCCAGCTGACGTCCGTGTTCTTCTCCCGTCCCGTCCTCGAGGTCGCGCCGGACCTGCTCGGCCGCGTCCTCAGGCACGAGTCGCCCGCAGGGCCGGTGGCCGTGCGCCTGACGGAGGTCGAGGCGTACGCCGGTGCGGTCGACCCCGGCTCGCACGCCTTCCGCGGCCGCACGCCGCGCAACGCCGTGATGTTCGGGCCGCCCGGGCGCGTCTACGTGTACTTCACCTACGGCATGCACTGGTGCATGAACCTCGTGTGCGGCCCCGAGGGCGACGCGAGCGCCGTGCTGCTCCGGGCCGGCGAGGTGGTCGTGGGCGAACGGCTCGCGTCGGGCCGCCGGCTCACCGCGAAGGTTCCCCGTGAGCTGGCGCGCGGTCCGGCCCGGCTGACCGTGGCGCTGGGGGTCGACGGGAGCCACGACGGCGTCGACGCAACCGACCCGGCGGCCTGCCTCACGTTGCGTGCCGGTCCGGGGGCGCGCGAGGCCGACGTAGCGAGCGGTCCGCGGGTCGGCGTTGCCGGCGACGGGGCGGTGCAGCCGTGGCGGTTCTGGCTCAGCGGCGAGCCCACCGTGTCGGCGTACCGCCCGGCGGTATCGCGTCGCCGTCGCGCGGCCGACTAGGGGATGCTGGGCGCGCACCGTCCCGACCGCTGAGAGGTACGACACCACGTGACCGCCGCCGACGAGCTCCTCGACGACCTGGCTTGGCGCGGCCTCATCGCCCTGAGCACCGACCTCGATGCGTTGCGCGAGGCCCTCGACGCGGGACCGGTCACCTACTACGTGGGCTTCGACCCGACGTCGCCCAGCCTGCACCACGGTCACCTGGTCCAGGTGCTCACCGCCCGGCGCCTCCAGCAGGCGGGCCACCGGCCGCTGGCGCTCGTGGGCGGGTCGACCGGCCTGATCGGGGACCCGAGGCCTACCTCTGAGCGCACGCTGAACACGAAGGAGACGGTGGCCTCCTGGGTGGACAGCATCAGGGCCCAGATCGAGCCGTTCCTGTCCTTCGAGGGCGACAACGCCGCCGTGCTGGTGAACAACCTCGACTGGACGGCGCCGATGTCGGCCATCGACTTCCTCCGCGACGTCGGCAAGCACTTCCGGGTCAACAAGATGATCACCAAGGACGCCGTCGCGGCGCGGCTCAACTCGGACCAGGGCATCTCCTACACCGAGTTCAGCTACCAGCTGCTCCAGGGCCTGGACTTCCTCGAGCTGCACCGACGGCACGGCTGCACGCTCCAGTTCGGCGGCAGCGACCAGTGGGGGAACCTCACCGCGGGGCTGGACCTCATCCACCGGGTGGAGCACGCCCCGGTGCACGCGTTCGCCACGCCGCTGCTGACCCGGTCCGACGGGACCAAGTTCAGCGCCAGCGAGGGCGCCGCCCTGTGGCTCGATCCCGGGCTCACGTCTCCGTACGCCTTCTTCCAGTTCTGGCTCAACAGTGACGACCGCGACGTCGTCACCTACCTGAAGGTGCTCTCGTTCCGGTCCCGTGAGGAGATCGAGGAGCTCGAGAAGACGGTCGCCGACCGGCCGCAGGGCCGCGAGGCGCAGCGCGCCCTGGCCGAGGAGGTGACCGCGCTGGTGCACGGCGAGGCCGAGCGCGACGCCGTGGTGGCCGCCAGCCAGGCGCTGTTCGGCCGTGGCGAGCTGACCGGACTGGCGGCGGGCACGCTCGCCGCCTCGCTCGCCGAGCTGCCGCTGGCCGAGGTCGACGTGGCGGCCGACGGCTGGCCGCAGGTCGTCGACCTGTTCGCTGTCACGGGGCTGTCCCCCAGCAAGAGCGCCGCCCGGCGCGCGGTCGCCGAGGGTGGCGCCTACCTCAACAACGTCCGGGTGGCGGCGGAGGACGCGGCAGTGGGCGTCGCCGACCTGCTGGCGGGGGAGTGGCTGGTGCTGCGGCGCGGCAAGCGGCACCTCGCCGCGGTCCGGGTGCGTGGTACGTGAATAGGCTGCTGACCAGCGGATTTGTGTTCCGGCAGGGGGACTGTCTACTGTTCTTCACGTCGCCCGGCAGGGAGTGACGGACACCGTTCGGTGGCCGTTCCCGGGGTGGCCCCAGCAACGCGTCACTCATGCCGCGACCCCGGTCGCGGAGCAGCAGCGCGCGCCAGCGGTGCGAGGCGGGAACGAGTTTGACACCCGCAGAGCGCCTGGGTAGGTTAGAACGGTTGCCCCGAGAACGGCCCGAAAGGTCCGATCTTGGTGCGCGCCCGATCCTTGAGAACTCAACAGCGTGCCAAAAGTCAATGCCAAAAACCCCGTCAGGGGTTGGCGCGGACGGCCTCTTCGAGGTCGCGAGCATCAGCTCCCGATGGATTTGTTTTGGTACATGACAGACAACTATCTATTTGCTAGTTACGTCTGCAGTGCCTAGGTCGTCGACGGTCTCGCCAGATCGTCGGCACTCTACGAGTTGTCAGCACACAGGTCTTCGGGCCGGTGCTGCATAAGACATCTACGGAGAGTTTGATCCTGGCTCAGGACGAACGCTGGCGGCGTGCTTAACACATGCAAGTCGAACGGTGAACCAGGGCTTGCCCTGGGGATCAGTGGCGAACGGGTGAGTAACACGTGACCAACCTGCCCTTGGCTCTGGGATAACCCCGGGAAACCGGAGCTAATACCGGATACGAGTCCGTATGGCATCACACGGACTGGAAAGTTTTTCGGCCAAGGATGGGGTCGCGGCCTATCAGCTTGTTGGTGGGGTAATGGCCTACCAAGGCGACGACGGGTAGCCGGCCTGAGAGGGCGACCGGCCACACTGGGACTGAGACACGGCCCAGACTCCTACGGGAGGCAGCAGTGGGGAATATTGCGCAATGGGCGAAAGC
>JBBRVW010000036.1:0-51117 GCA_038246545.1 Actinomycetes bacterium
GTGCTCTCGACGACGAGGGCGGGGGAGAGGTCCGGGTCGTGCACCAGGGGCGCCGCCTTGTCCGGGTCGACGACCTGATAGCGCAGCTCGACGAGCCCACCGGCCGCGGTGACCGCCAGCAGGTCGATGTCGATGCCGTAGCGCGCCGCCATCCCGTCGGCACTGACCAGCGAGGCGCCGTTGCGGACGTCGGAGGCCAGGTGCTGCCGCCAGGCCTGCACGCCGCCACCGACCGCGACCAGGCTCAGGACCGCGGCCAGGGCGACGAGCCGACGCCGGCTGCGCCTGCCGCGTCGTTCTCTGGAGACGGGAGGTGGTGCGGGGGCCTCGGGGGCCAGGGTCTCAGTGGTCATGGTGCGTCCTCAGTCTGAGTGACGGGCGGGGCGGGCCGGCTGGTGAGCCGGCCCGGCCCGCGGTGGGTCAGGGCAGGTCGAACGCGTCGATGTCGCTGTTGTTGCTCGTCCCCAGGCCGTGATTGGTGCCGTCGAAGTAGACCGACCACCGGCCGGCGTTGTAGGCGACCACGTCCTCGTCCTGCACGTTCCCCGGTCCTGGCAGCGCCGTGGTCGTCGGGCTGAAGGAGAGGTAGAAGTGCGTGGCGTCGATGAACTTGAGCCCGTCGACGTCGGAGCTCGGCATCGAGTAAGGCGCCTGAGAGGCATCGACCACCCTCGTGGAGCTCCCGGTGACACCCGTGCCGTCGTAGCGGTAGATGTCGTTGTTCGCTCCAGCGGGTAGACCCACTCCGGTCGGGCGAGTGGTGCCGTTCATCGAGTAGTAGAGCTTGCCGCCGGCCACGCTGACCGCGTCGACGTTGACCCCGGCGCCCCCCAGCCCGTTGGTCGACCCGTCAAACACCCTCGTGTAGGTCCCGTTGACGGGGTTGAACGACACGACGTCCTCGTCGGGCACAGTCAAGCCGCCCACGCTGGCGGTCCCGCTGAAGGACAGGTAGACGTGCGTCGCGTCGACCACGGCGTAGCCGTCCACGTTCGCCGGGCCCGTGTAGACCGTCCCGGCCGCCATGGACGCCCCGTCCCACCGGTAGACGTTGTTGGGAATGCGTCCGGACGCGTTGCCCACGGTGGAGAACGACAGCGGCGCGGTGACCTTGAGCGTGTCCGTCGCGGTGACGACCGCGCTCCAGTTGCCGGCGGCATCCCTCACCCGGGCCTTGATAGGCGTCAAGGTGCCCTCGGGCAGGACGGAGGTGTCGAGCTCGCCGGTGAACGTACCGGCAGTTGCACCGGCAGTCGTCATCTGCGTGGCCTTGCCGACCCCGGGATCGGTGCCGATGAAGAACTCGGCTCCGGCCACGGAGGTGCCCACGTCAGTTCCGGAGGCAGTGACGGAGACCGTCCTCGCCCCTTGGGTCGGGTTCGGCGCCGCAGTGACCCCGGTCGCCGTCGGGGCCGTCTTGTCGACGACCAGGGTGGTCGTCGCAAGGGCTCCCCAGTTGCCGGCCGCGTCCTTGGCACGCACCGAGATGGTGTGGTTGCCGTTGCTCAGGATGCGGACGGTGGTCAGCGGGATGTCCGCGTAGCCGCCCTCGACCGGGTCGCTGAAGGAGCCGTCGACGGCACGCAGGGGGACGCCCGTGCCGGTGGCGCCGACCGTGTCGATGAACATCTCAGCAGCCGCGATCGGGCTCTGGACGCCGTTCGCCAGCGGGTCAGTGAGCTGGGTGGCGTTGAGACGGATCGAGTTCGTGCCGTTGCTGTAGGGCAGGAGACCGTTGCTCGGGTTGGGGCTGACGAACAGCCCGGCGCCGCCAGTGACCACGGGAGGTGTCGTGTCGACATCCAGGGTCGCGTCGAGAGCGGCGCCCCAGTTGCCTTGGGCATCCTGGGCGTGGACGTAGACGGAGTGGTGCCCCTCGAGGATGCTGTTGACCGCGGCCTGGTCGATGGTCCCGTCCAGGCTGGCTACCGGAGCCAGCTGGGACACCGTCATCGGCTTTCCACTGCCGTCGGCGCCGGGCGTGTCGAGGAAGTACTCGGCCGCGATGACGTTGGAGTTCCCGGAGGCGGAGTCGTCACCGGTAGCACTGATCTGGACCGCGCCGCCGTCGTGCCCGACCAGCCGCGGGGACAGCGTCAGGCCCGACGTGGTCGGTCCACCTGCATCGGCGCCGGTGACCAGAACCGAGCTGAGCGGTCCCCAGTTGCCGGCCGCGCCGGCCGCGTCCCTTCCGCGGACGTAGAGCACGTGCTGCCCGGCCGGAAGGCTGAGCGTCGCGGTGGCCTCCTCGGTGGCGCTCGCCGGGCCGCCGATCGTCATGGGGACGCTTGGGCCGCCGACGTTGTCGAGGTAGTACTCGACCGCGGCGATGTCGCTCCCCCCGCGGTTGGCGTCGTCGACGTGGGCCGTCAGATTCCCGCTGAGGAACGCGACCTTGCTGGTCACCGGACCGGTGACGTCGCCGGTGGCGCCCGAGCCGGGCACGTCCACCGTGGTGAGCATGCCGCCCACTCCGGCCGCCGTGCGGTTCGTCAGACTCTGGCTCGCGTCGTAGACGGTGAGGCTGGTGTCCTGGGCAGCTGCCCCCGGCACGGTGACCAGGGCGTCGGCGGACTCACCGGGGCCGAAGGTCTGCGCGACGTAGGTGCGGGGGAAGTCCAGCTTGCTGCCGTCCGTCCCGACGACCTTCTGCGACGCGCCGAGGACCCCCATCGAGTGGTAGTTGACGCCGGCGTTCACGTAGCGCAGGAGGACGGTGTGCCCGCCGACGCTGGTGATCGGGGCGGTGGCCGGGTAGGCCCTGCCGTTGATCAGTGAGTACCGGGGGACGTACTTGCGCATGTCGAAGAGCGCTGGGTCGGGCTTGGTGTTCAGCGCGGGGTCGATCTCGCTGAGCACCAGCACCGCCTCGTCGTCGTACGCCGAGGCGGCGTCGTAGGCCTGTCCACCGGCGGCCGGACGGACCACCAGGGCCCCGTGCAGGCCCATCGCGGTCTGGTACTGCGCCCCCGTGCCGTCCGCATCAGCCGGTCCCGTCTTGAGGACCGGCCCCGCCTCGTACAAGAAGGTGCCGGGATGCGAGGCGGTGAAGCTGTAGGTCGTGGTGTTGCCGGTCGCGACCCCGCTCCGGTCCAGCGGCATCTGCTGCCCCTGGAAGAACAGGGCGGTCTTTGCGCCGAGCGTGTTGTGCAGTGTCACGTTCACCGAGTCGCCCTCGGTCACCTCGATCGTCGGGCCACCCGGGGCGGTGACATTGCCCCCTCCCGAGGAGTACCCCCACACCGGGACGGACACACCGTTGGGAAGTGTGGTCGAACCCGTGACGGCGTACAGGTCAACATCCTGGGTCGCGGCCTGGGCCGGCGCCGAGGACAGGATCAGCAATGCCGAGGACGCGACCGACACGGCGACCGTGGCGCGGAACGGCCTCTGGAGCCTGCTACGTCGAGACATGGTCTTCCCGCCCTTCACTTGCAGTCGTAGTGGCCGGGCGGATCGATCCGCATGTATGTGATCGGACCGGTCATGTTGGCGCCCCACGAGGTGATCTGGAAGAGCGCGTGGTTGTGGCTGATGATGTAGTACTCACCGCACTGGTTGAGCGTGGGCGTCCCGGTCGGGAGCGTCTCCTGGCGGCCCAGGTACGGGCTGCCGCTGTAGAAAGTGCCGATGAACGAGTTGGCGAGGGCGGGCGTCGTGACGGGCACCGGGTTGGTCGCGCTGTAGTTCTCTGCGTCGTGCCAGGAGAACCGCACATCCCAGGTCTGACCTGGCCCGAGGTTGATGGCGAACTTCTCCATCGTGAGGTCCTGGCCTGCCGGACCTTCCAGCGGGTGCCCGTCGCGTCCGATGACGAGTCCGTTGTTGCCGTGCGGGTGGAACGGGAAGTCCTCGGTGCCGACATTGAGGTAGCGCGCGAGGGCCGGCTCGTTGGGCATGATCTCCGCCAGCGCGCCGTACGGCTGTGTCGGGAGCCAGGAGGCACCATTGTCGGCGATGCTGTCGGGGAAGCCGCGACCGTTGATCAGCCAGTAGCGCGGGTGGTAGTTGTCGATGTTGAAGGTCTTGCCCAGCTCGACCCGCTGGTGCTGGTAGGGGTCGATCTCCGAGAGGAGAACCATGAACTCGCGATTCGGGGTGAAGTTGCTGTTCGTGGAGTTGTAGGCCTGGGTGGGGGACCCGGCCGGACGCACGATGATCGAGCCGAACAGGCCCATCCGGACCTGCTTCTCCGGGTTGGTGCCCGACTCGTAGAGGTAGGTGCCGGGGTTGGCGGCCGTGAAGCTGTAGGTCACGGTCCCTGTCTGCGCGGCAGCCGTGGTGCTCAGCGAGGTGACCTTGCCGCCGGTGCGCTCCGGCGTAGAGGCGATGCCGTCTGCCAGCACGCCCTCCTGCCCGGGGAAGACGATGGACGTCGGGTCCGGAAGGGTGTTGTGCAGGATGACGGTGACCTGGTCGCCAGCCTCCACGCAGAGAACCGGACCCGGGTGCTGGAACCCGTCGAACCCGTGGGAGTATCCCCACATGAACGCGGTGTTGCCGTCGGGGAGGCTGATGTAGCCCGTCCTCGTGGTCAGGTTGAAGATCGGCTGCCCCGGGACCCCTCCCTCGCCCGGCGTGCACACGATGCCGACCTTGGGGACGTCGGCCGGAGCCGCACTCGCCGTGGTCTCCGGGGTGAGGGCCGCGCCGGCGAGGCTCATGCCTGCGACCGCGAGCAGCGCCGCAGCGCGACGACCCCCGCGTCGCGCCTTCAGTGAGGCGATGACAGTGCTCATGCTGAGACCCCCAGGTCATTCGGGTAGGTCTGGGCGGGGACCGCGTTGGCGGGGTAGACCCGGACCTCGGTGGCCTGCCCGCCGAACCCGCCTGGTGCCAGGTTGTTGGACCGCAAGAAGTTGCGGTTGTAGAGCATGTAGGTGTCGTACGCACCGGGACCCCGGTAGGCCGGGGCCGTGAACAGCGCTTCGTAGCTCTCACCGGGACCCATGTTGATGGTCTCGGTCTCGTACGACGTATCGGTCCCGTCGCGGCCCAGCATCGGTGTCGCGTCCCGCCCGACCACCCGCATCGGGATTCCCGAGAGGGTCATCGCCGTCTCGCGGAAACCGAGATTTGCGAATCGCAGCGCTACCCGGTCGCCTCCGTTGCAGGTCACCAACGAGGAGTGCGGCTGGTACTTCAGCTCCGGATGGCCCAGCGCGGGGACCAGGTCACCGTCGACGTCGGTCTGCACGTCCAGAGCGTTGATCGACGTCGCTGCGTTGATCGGTGCGTTGGGCGCGAGGGTGTCGGGGTAGACCCGGCCGTTGAGCATGGCGAAGTCCGCGTGGTAGTCGCTCCACTCCGGCAGCTGGATGTGGGCGTCGGCCCAGTGCGCCTCGGCCCACACCTCCGAGCAGAACATCGCGAACTCACGGTCGAACCGTGTCGAACGCGCTGCTGAGGTGCCGGGCGGGTCGTTGTAGAGGTAGTTGTCCCCCTTGAGCGGCCGGACGAAGACCAGGCCGGTCATGCCCATGTGCACGTGCTCCACGTCCTCGACGTGGCAGTGGTACATGTACGTACCAGGATCCCGGGGACGGTAGACGTAGGTCATCGTCCGCCCGGCCGGCACGGACACCGATCCGCTCGGCTCGCCGTCGAAGAACGGGATGACGTTGCGCAAGCCGTGCCAGTGCAGGGTGTGCGCGTCGAACAGGTCGGGCCGCAGGTGAAGTCCGAGGTTGGTCAGCTGCACGTTGAAGTCGACCGGGTTGGCCGGGTCGAACTGCTTGGCCCAGAACAGCGGGGCCGAGTGCTGCGCCTTGTACTTCTGAGCCAGGGCCTGGGCGGAGCTGAGACCGGTCAGGTTCCGGAACCCGAAGATGTAGGTGGTCATGCCCGCCGGCGCCAGCGGATCCGGGTGGAACGGCGGGATGGCCGGCGTCGTCGGCAGGTGGATCCAGCCGTCGGTGCCACCGAGGTACAGGTCCGGGGGTCGGGGATCTCCCACCGCCGCCTGGGCGGCCTCCGGGAACAGGCTCTTGCCTGCCCAAGCGACGGAACCGAGTGCTGCGGTCCCTCCGGCCAGCCGCAGGAACCCGCGGCGGTCCAGTCGGATCTCATTCATGCGCTTTCCCCCTACCATCCGGATCTGACCGGTCAGCTCGTCGTTGGTCATGGCCCTCTCCCAGTTCCCCTGGCCGGATCCGTGTCTCACGGGATGTCGAACGCGTCGATGTCAGCGGCGGGGGCGGACAGCCCGTGGGCGGTCCCGTCGAAGTAGTTGGTCCAGGTGCCGCCGTTGTTGAACACGACGTCCTCGTCCTGCACCGCTCCCAGGCCCGGCAGCGTGGTGTCCGGCCGGAAGGAGAGGTAGAAGTGCGTGGCGTCAACCCGTACGTAGCCGTCCACGTTGGTTGCGCTCGGGACGCCGTTCGCCGTGGCGTCCCACACCCGGGTGAACGGCACGGTGCTGGGCGTGGCGAGGCGGTTCACCGCGTAGATGTCAGAGTTGTCCGCCGTGCCCCCACCGGTGACCCTCGGCGGGTTGGTGTTGCCCACCGTGGAGAAGTAGAGCGTGTTGCCGGAGATGCTGATCGCGTCGATGTCCAGGGCGGCCGAGGTGAGTCCCCGGCTGGTGCCGTCGAACCACACCGACCACGCGCCGTTGTTGTAGTAGACGACGTCCTCGTCCTGCACCACCCCGAGCCCCGGCACGCTCGTGTTGTCGGCGAACGAGGCGTAGAAGTGCGTCGCGTCGACCCGGTCGTAGGCGTCGATGTTGGCCGAGGCCGGAAGCCTGCTGCCGACAGGGAGAACCGTCACGTCCAGCTCACGGGTCGTGCTGGTCCCGTTGAACGAGTACAGGTCCGCGTTGTCGGCGGTCCCCGTGACGCGGTCGGGGTTCGCGTTGCCGAGAGTGGAGTACACCACCGGTCCGTTCCCGTTGCCCGTGGGACCCGGCGGCGGAGGCGGCGGGGTGGCGCCTGAAGCCGGGAACGAGAAGGCGTCGATGTCACGCTGCTCGGCCGCGGTGAGGTTGGTGCTGGTCAAACCGTTGACGGTGCCGTCGAACCACACGGACCAGGTGCCGGCGTTGTACTCGACGATGTCCTCGTCCTGGACCTGACCCAGGCCCGGGAGCGTGGTGGTCGGGTCGTTGAAGGACAGGTAGAAGTGCGTCGCGTCGACATAGACCAGACCGTCCACGTTCGAGGTCGAGATGTTGTACGGCGAAGTCGACGCATCCACCACACGGGTCGAGTTGGCGCCACCGGTCCAGCTGTAGATGTCGTTGTTCGCCCCTGTCCCACCAGCTCCGGTCGGGACCGTGCCGTCCTCGGTGGAGTAGTAGAGCGTGCTGCCGACCACCTGGATGGCGTCGACGTCGACCCCGTTGCCGCCCAGTCCATGGGCGGAGCCGTCGAAGAACAGCGACCACGACCCGTTGTTGTAGTAGACGACGTCCTCGTCCTGGACTCCGTTCAGACCCGGAAGGTTCTGGTTGTTGGCAAAGGACAGGTAGAAGTGCGTGGGATCTACCAGGCTGAGTCCGTCGACGTTGTTGAAGATGAACGTCTGGGTCAAGGGGAAAAGCGCCTGTGGAGCCTGCCATTCCCGGCTGAAGGCCGTGCCGTTCCAGTGGTAGACGTCGCTCGCTCCCGTGGCTGTGCCCTGGCTGACCGGGCTGTAGCCACGAGTCGAGAACGAGAACTCGTGGACGGCCGGGGGCGGTGTGGATCCCGGCTTCGAAGAGCCGAACTCGTCCGAGCCGGCGTCGATCCCGCCGAGCGCCGGGCGGACCTCGTCGTCGATGTCGGTCGCGGGCGCGTTCACGGTGCCCTTGTTCGCGGCACCCAGGTTGCAGGCGGGCGAGGTGCAGGTCGGCGCCGTGCCCGCCAGGTGGTAGTCACCGAGCTGGTCGGCCGGGGCCTCGACGGCGACCAGGGTGGCGTCGACGAAGGCGGGGTTCTGACGCCAGGTGGCGAAGGCCACCGAGGTGTCGTACGCCGAGACCACGCCCGGGTTCGCCGAGCTGTTGGTGGCACTCGTGGTGTAGGGGTGCTGGGCAGCGTCCTGCTGGACCACGGAGCTCGTCGGGGTCAGAGGGGCAGGTGTGTCGGCCAGGCCGACGTCCCAGTGGTCGACGGCGCTGGCGTCTCCGGCCAGCCCGATCCCCGTCACGGTCGTCCCGGCCCGGGTGCCGGCGCGGTTGTCCCACAGGATGTTGTTGAACAACACAGGGTCGCTGTAGGTCGTGGAGCCGGGAGGCAGGACGGCCTGCAGCTGGACGCTGTTCAACGAGCTGGAGACGCCGGCCGGTGCCGGTGTGCCGTCCGAGGTCACGGCCGTCGCGGTCGTGGTGTTCTTCATGATCGTGTTGTTGATCAGGCGCACGTTCGGTGCGTCATTGATGGCCACGCCCGCACCCTCGTGGGTGGAGACGTTGTTCACGATCGTGTTGTTGGTGACGTTCATCGGGTAGTTCCCGGACATCAGGAACCGGATGCCACCGCCGTCGTCGTTGGCCAGGTTGCCCTGGATGACGTTGTTGTAGATGTCCACCGCACCGGTGCCCGGGGAGAGCAGGTTCGGGTTGGCGGGGAGCGCGCCGGCGATCATGATGCCCGCGCCCTCGTCGTTGGAGTTGTTGAAGTAGATCCGGTTGTGGTGGATCTTGCCGCCGGGGCTCGAGCCGTAGACGCTCACTCCAGCCCCGTACTCGAGCGAGAAGTTGCCGCAGATGTCGTTGCCGGACAGCTCGTAGCCGTCGCTGCCGCCGAAGAGGCCGACTGCGCCCGCCAGGTTCGTGCCGGCGTTGGAGATCAGCCGGTTGTCGGCGATCCGCACACCCTCGTTGTGCTGGTTGGCGTCGGAGCCGGCGAGGTCAGGAGTGCCGATCCGGATGGTGCCGTAGCCGCCACCGTTGTTCTCCACCACGTTGTTCGTGATCTGGAGGTTCTTGACGTAGGCGTTGGCGAAGATGGCACCGCCCTGGGTGGTGATGTTCGCCGGCAGACCTGTGGGCAGGCCGCTTAGGGTGTTGATGTTGCCGGGGAAGCCCTGCTGGTTGCCGCCTTGGATGTCGAACCCGTCCACAGCTGCGTGGAAGGAGCCACCGAAGCTGCGGGCCTGGCCGGCCTGGTTGCCGTTGCCCGACGAGGCGAGCAGGTAGATCGCCTCACCGTCGCTGACGTTCTGGTTGCCGTCCCAGGTGAGTCCGCCGACCTTGGTGTACCAGGCGGTGGCCAGGTCGGTGTCGCCGGCGAACCCGCTGGCGTTCAGCACGGTGCCCGGCACGTAGGTGTTGCCCTGGAACCCCCCTGAGCCGACGCCCTGGAGCTTGACAGGTGAGGCCATCACCAGGTTCTCGAAGTACTCGCCGCGCGGGTTGCCCCCGGTGTTGGTGTTGGGCGTGCCGGCCGTGGCGTTGCCCGGGTAGACGACGACCAGGTTCCCGGCCGCGGTGTTGTTGTTGTACGCGGCGTCCAGGCCCGCCTGGATCGTGGCGTACTGCTTCCCGGGGCCGACCTCACGGAGGGTCGGGCTGTAGCCGGTGCCGAGCACGTGGAAGGTCAGTCCGTTGACCGTCGTCTTGCCGTTGTCCGCGGTGATCTTGAGCGTCTTCGGGCCGGACGGGGTGCCCGACGGCACCGTGACCTGGATGGTCGTGTTGCCCCAGGCGGTGGTGGGCAGAGCTGTCCCGTCGAGCGTGACCTGGCCGGTGCCCTTGGACGAGCCGAAGCCGGTGCCCTCGATGGTGAAGGAACCACCGGTGGCGTTGACGTACGGCTTGGAGACCGCGAACAGCTGCGGGACCACAGCGTCGACCGGGCAGGTGACCGCGATGTTGAGGCCCGTCGTGGGTGACGCCAGGATCGAGCCCACCTGGGTCGGGGCCAGGTCGGTCGGGATGGTGACACCGGGCATCGCCTCGAACTCGGTGGCGATGGTGCGGTAGCGGGGGTTGTAGTTGGAGTTCACTGCACCCGGGATGCCGGGGTCGTTGCCCACGAACCGGTACATCCCGGTGCACACGCCGGAGGGCGTCGGACAGCTGATCTTGTCCGAGGAGGGCAGCAGCGTCTCGTAGAAGCCGTTGAAGTCGGACTCGACCGTCTGGACGAGCCGGTTGTTGAAGTCGTAGATGCCGACCGGGGCGAACGGCACACCCGGCTTCTCGCCATACAGCACGCTGCGCGGGTCGGTGCCGTAGTTGATGTCGTCCACGATGAGACCCACCAGGCGTGAGGGGATCGGCACGTCGGTGAAGAGGTTGAACATCGGCACGATCGACTTGCCGTTGTTGAGCGACACCAGCTTGGTGTCGCATCGCGGCTTGACCTGGCCCTCGTACGGTGAGCCGCCGATGTCCACGAAGGTCGGGTTGTCGACCGGGCTCGAGGCAGCCACGGTCACGCCGACGGGGGCGCCGTTCGTGCCGTCGCCGGCCAAAGCGGGGTAGTTGTCATTGGTCGTGCCGTCGTTGGCCACGTCGACCGTGTGCAGGGCCCCGGCACAGGCCGGCGGCGGGACCTGCGGGACGATCTGGTCGCCGTGGGCGATGTTGATGTCCTCCTCGCTGGTCACGTTGTACATCGGGTGACCGGTCAGGTCGTCAGGGATGCCGACCGAGACCAGGTAGTCCCCGTTGCCGAGCGCCGTGAAGGGCAGGTCGGCCCCGCTGGCGTCCTTGCAGGTGGGGTTGGCCGGGTCGGTGCCGTCCAGCGTTCCGTCGAGGCAGGCGTCACCGAAGCCGTAGTTGCCGTCCACTGCCGCACCGAAGTTGGCTTCCGGCGTACCCTGGTCGGTGGCGTACGGGCCGTACTGCACGCTCTGCAGGATCGCCGAGATGCACTCGCCGTCGGTCTCCTGGTTGGGAGCCAGGACGTCCTCGTCGAAGGCGGACGGGTTGTCGGCCTTGTGGACCAGGGGCGTGCCGTCCAGGTCACGGGCCGTGCAGCCGGTGGGCCGGCTCCAGTGCTCGGAGACGTAGGTGTTGAGCAGCTTGCCCTTGGCGTAGGAGCCGTCGGGGGCAAGCTGGTAGTAGCCGTCCTCGTCGCACGGCTCGCTGCCGTCCGCGGGGCAGTCGACGGGGGCGTGCAGCTCGACCGGGAGGTCGGAGATGCCGGGCTGCCAGTCCTCCGCCGCGGCGTAGCGCGGGTCGACCTCGTTGCGGGTGGTGTCGTAGCTGAGCGAGCCGACGATGCCGCCGTTGCGCGGGTCGATGCCGTTGTTGCCGGTGGGGTCGTAGGCGTGCACACCCCAGTCCATCGTGCCGCTCAGGCCGATCATGTTGAGCGTGCTGACGTCGACGCCCGCACCCTTGACCGTCGTCGGGGTCTTCTGGTTGTCGGCCTGGTACGTGACGCCGGTGGTGAAGAAGGAGTCGTTGTAGGCCTCCATCACCATCCACGCCGCGAGCGGGTAGGCGCCCTCGAAGGAGTAGTGCCCGGTCGCGTCGGTGATCGCCGTGGTCGAGCCGCGGTCCATCAGCGAGTTGTCCTGCTTGCGCAGCGTCAACGTGAAGCCGGGGATGCCGTTCTCGCCGGGGTCCTTCTTGCCGTTCCGGTTGGTGTCGTTGAAGACGTGGCCGTCCAGTGGGGTCCACCACCCCATCAAGGGCAGCTGGCCCATCGTGACCGCCTCACCGTTCTTCACGGTGACGTTGACCAGGTTGAGGATGTAGTTCTGCGGCTCGTCCCACCAGGTCAGCGAGTAGTCGCCGTCTGGGACGCTCGGGATGGTGAAGCTGCCGTTGGCGTTGCCGCGGCCGACCCACACCGCCTGGTCGCCGTTGTTGAGGTCGGCGAGCGAGAGCACCGGGTTCGGGATCGGCTTGTCGGTCTTCGAGCCGGTCATGCCGTTGAAGAAGTTGACGTCACCGCCCTTGGGGGGTGTGTACTGCTTGACGCCGACAACAACGCCGCTGATCGAGCCGGCGCCGCCCGTCAGATTGTTCTTGGGCTTGGCGAAGCCGAACTGCGGGGTGGGCACGGGCTCGCCGGCCACCGTGGCCTCGGTGTCGTAGCCCGTGGAGCCCTCCATGAGCCAGGTGTCGAAGTCGTGGTTGCCCTCGAGCGTGGTGGTCTGGATCCAGTCCGAGCCGTCCGGCGGCTGTACGGTGGTCGTGTAACGGTTGGAGCCGAGGTGCGGGATGACCAGCATCCCGGTGCTGTCGCTGAAGCACTTGCCGCCCACGGTGTCCACGATCGGTGCGCCGTCGGCGTCTAGGGAGCCGGCCGGGATCGTGTAGTCGGCCCTCTCCCCCACGTAGGTCGTGCAGAGCGGGTTGCCGTAGACGTCGGTCGTGACCTCGCCGAGGGTGTCGTTGATGTGCCCCTGGAAGCCGGCGAGACCACCCTCGCCGTTGTCGATGGCGCTGTTGGTGGTCGCCTCGTCCTGGTAGACCTGCGCGCGCAGGGTGGCGTCGGGCAGCGGGTCCGGCTGGACCTCGACGATGACCGGGTCGGTCGTGGTGAACGGCACCGTGAAGTGGGCACCGTCCAGCTTGTAGCCGTCGGCCAGGACCGAGATGAGGTACTTGCCGTCAGGCAGGTCGAGACCGCCGGCGAGGTCGGCCTCCGTGCCCTGGGCGACGATCGGCGCCGTGGTGTGAGGCAGCTCCCGGATCGACGGCCAGTTGCAGTTCGCCGGATAGCCGGGGGCCGAGGCGGAGCAGGCACCGGACGGGCTGCGCTGTGCCGTCGAGCCGGTGTTGTCCTCGTTGATCAGGAACTTGTACGACGTCACCGGGGCGCCCTCGTGCACGCCGGCGCCGCCGAGGGCACGAGGCTCCGTACGAGCGCTCTGCACCGACACGTTCAGTGTGCTGCTTGATGCGGCACTCGCCTGGGGCTGCGGCAGCACGACCAGGAGTGCTGCGGCCACGGTGAGCGCCAAGGCACCCGCCGCGGCACGCCGCAGGGCGTCCGGCGGAGCTGACGCTGCCGCACCGCAGGCCCGTAGCCCACTCTCGGTAGTCGCCTTCGACGCACTCATCCACTGTCCGCGCATGTGCCTCGCCCCTCGCTAGTCGGCACCTTCGCGACGAAGTTAGGTCGTGCTCTGGCTCTCGGATCCTCGTATGACGGAGTGGTCATCCGGCTGTCATGAACCACTCATGTCAGCGGCCCCGAGGATCCGCCCGCGACCGTCGGAGCTCGTCACTCACCGCGATAGTCGGATCAACCGAGCACCCGGCGGGGAGTCCAATGGTGACGGCTCAGCGCATCAGCACCCTGGTCGCGCTGACGACTGTCGCCGAGAACAGGGCCAGCTTCTCAGCGGCAGGGGCTATCGCCTGCGCGAAGCCGGCAGCCGGTCAGGAGTGCGCCCCTCTCAGCCTTGACCCATCGCGCGAGGTGGGGACTATTGCTGGCCACCACCGAGGACCACGACGTGGCCATTGACAGTCGCGGTGGCGGCCCCTGGGATCTCGGGCTGCCAGCAGCAGAGAACCACCTCAGCAGCCCGGAGCGCGCCGGCTCGCCGCAGCGGCCGACGTGCTGGACGGGACGGCACTGCTGAGACCGAGGCAATCAAGGCCACGGGGAGCCGGCGGCTTGAACCGGACGCTGTGGCAGCTGTGGTGCTGCGGCACCCTGGTGCAGTCCTGCACCGGGGCCTCGAAGGCCCGGTCGTCCGTCGGTCGCCCTCTGCGCGGATGGCTGAACGCCTGTGTCAGCCGCGCGCTGTGCGCGGGGACTTCTTCGTCTCGTCGGAAGAGCTGAGGCCTGCCGTGGGACCGGGAGCCGGAACAGTCCGGTGTCCGCGTCAACCACCAGGACGATGCGGAGAAGCTGCGCGCTGTGGAGTTCTTGGTGGCCGGACGAGCGGAGCGCGAGTCACTCGCCAGGACGGCCGTGGCGACCCACGAGGCAGCGGCTGAGAGCGCTGGCGAGGATGCGGTCTTCGTCGAGGTAGCCCGAACCCACAACGAAGCTGCCGCCAAGCTCGAGCTGCTGGCGTCCCAGTGCCGACGCAGTGACGACAGGATCGACCTCCTGGGCCGTGCCGACGTGGAGCGCGCCATGGCCGCGACCGCCACACCGGACACTCCGACGGGGTCCGTCGACTGCCCTAGACGACGAGCTCTCGGCGTGCCGCGCATCCCGGCGCACACTGGACGCGCATCACGAGCGGATTGGCAGCGCAGGGGAAGGGCCCGGCCGTCGAGAACGCCGGCGGCCGGACCTCCCACGTCCATGCCCGGGGACGAGCCCCCGGGGCCCCCGGGGGCTCGTCCGCTTCCGGACGCCGACGCGGCCGACGAGCTGCGCGCATGGGGTCCCCGCATCACCCCAGTCGGCCGAGCGGCCGCCGCAGATCGCCCGAAGAGACGATTCCGGCCGGCTCGGGCGATCCGGGAACATGTCGGGTGCAGGCGCGCCGACTCGGGGGCTCGCCGGGAGTCGGGAGTTCGACATGCGTAAGGGTGCGATGACGGTGCGGGAACCCCGCCCGGAGGCTCGGACCGGCCACGCGGCTGCCGTCGGGCCAGATCGTGGGGCGTCCAGCGTGGAGTACGGCCTCGTCGTCTTCGCGATCGCCGCCACCATCGTGGTCGCGTTGTTCGCCCTCGGGCCACAGGTTTACGGCCTGTTCGACACGACCTGCCAGGCCGTCAGGGGCGGCGTCGAGAACAACGGCGGCCCCCCGCAGCCCTGCACTGAGCCGTGACGGCACCCGCCGTCAGCACACCTGAGCCGTCAGATCGGCAGCCACCGCGCGGCGAAGAAGATCGAGGCTGACAGGGCCACCAGCGTGGCGACGGCGACGACTCGGCTGCTCACACCTACCCGCTCCCCTCTCCGGTTCACGTTCATGCACGCCCGGGCCGCTTCCGACGGGTGGCCGGGCCGCCCCTGACCGACGGCGACGTCACCGACGCTCGTCAGGCGGTCAGCCCCCTCCGCCGGAGGGGGTGGGAGGGGGCCGACCTGGCCCCGGAGTCGCTGTCACCCTTCGAGGTTGACCACAGAATCGCTAGCGGGCGGCGGTCCCGTCAATGCCCAGGCGGTGGTGACGTCGAGTCACGGTGCACGCTGCTCCCGGCGTCGCACCACCGGGGCCCGAGCATGCCGCCTGGGTCGACGTTCCACGTCCGGGTCCCCGACCGGACTACCGCGATTGCCCGTCCGGTGGATACCGGCGGGTCCGGCCGCCGGGCAGGCTGCGGGTCAACGGACGGCGAGCGGGAGGGGAACCCGCCGTACGTGAGCGATCGGCTGCGATCGCCGGAGGGCCCGCGCACGGGATGGCTCGAGGCGCGCGGGCCCTCGCCCCTGCCGCCTGCCGCCTGGCGCCCGCGCGGCCGCGCGGCCGCGCCGTCGACCCCGCGGCACCGCGCCGACTGCCCGCCGCCGCCCGCACGGCGTGTCGACCGGGTCCGGACTCGTCGTGTACGGCGCCGTGAACTAGACTCGCGGTGGCCGGACCGGACATTTAGGACTTTCCCGCCGGGACCGGGACCACGGACGATCGAGGACCGAGGACCGAGGGAGATCGATGAGCGGGCGCTGCACGTGCGGTCATTCTCACCCGGCCCACGAGCACTACCGCCGCGGCAGTGACTGCGCCCTGTGCGCGTGCGCCTCCTTCCGCTCCGTGGCACCGCTCGGGCAGGTCAGTCTCGCCGGGCTAGCGCAGCGCCGGGCCCGACGGCTCAGCACGGCCCTGGTGCGGCTGCTCCTCCACCAGTCGAAGTAGCCCTCGACTCCGCCCGATCGCCGGCCGCCGCCCGGCAGGGCGACGGACGGGCTCAGTTCTGGGCGAGCCAGTGCTCGACGTCGGCGACGCGGAACATCCAGTCGCCGCGGGCCTGCGGGTGCGTGCTGACGGCACTCACCTCACGCCGGACGACGGCGGCACGGACCTCCTCGGGCGTGCGGCCGCTACGGCGCGCCACGTCCGCGACGGTGAGCCATCCGGTCGCTCCGGCATCCTGGGTCATGCCCAGGACGTCGGCTGAACAGGACCGGCGCTTGACACCGCGCGGGGGTGATCATCCGGGCGGCGGCGCAGTCCGGCCGTTCGGTCACCGCTCGTGAATCGCACGGACCGCGTCGAGGGTGTCGGCCTCGGCGGCCGTCTTGTCCGGCCGGTGCCGCAGCACCCGGGCGAACCGCAGCGCCATCCCACCGGGGTAGCGCGGCGAGGTCTGGACGCCGTCGAACGCGATCTCGACCACGAGCTCTGGCCGGACGTGAACCACCCACTCCGAGCTGTCGACCGCCAGCTCCCGGAGCCGCTCGGTCTGCCACCTCAGCATGGTGTCGGTCAGCCCCTTGAACGTCTTGCCGAGCATGACGAAGCCGCCGGAGCCGTCGCGCGCCCCGAGGTGCAGGTTGGACAGCAGGCCGCGCCGGCGGCCGTGGCCCCACTCGGCTGCGAGCACGACCAGGTCGAGGGTGTGCCGCGGTTTGACCTTGAGCCACCCCGACCCGCGCCGACCCGCCTCGTACGGCGCGGCCAGCGACTTGACGACCACGCCCTCGTGGCCACGGCCCACCGCGTCGGCGAGCACCCCCGCCGCCGTCGCGGGGTCGCCGGTGACCAGTCGCGGCACCCGGAGCGGCTCGGGTACCGACCGCTCCAGCACCGCCGCCCGGTCCCGGCCGGGCAGGTCGAGCACGTCCTCGCCATCGGCGTGCAGCACGTCGAAGACGTACGTCGACAGCGGGGCGCCGGCCCGGCCGGCGGCGACGTCCACCCGTGAGGCCACCCGGCTGCCGGTCTGCTGGAACGGCCGTGGCCGGGCGTCCGGCCGGAGCGCGATCGCCTCGCCGTCGAGCACGACGTCGCGCACCGGCAGCGACAGCGCCGCGTCGACCACCTCGGGCACCCGGTCGGTGATGTCGTCGAGGCTGCGCGTCCACACCGAGACGTCGCTGCCCGATCGGTGCACCTGCACCCGGACGCCGTCGAGCTTCCACTCGACGGCCGCCTCGCCGAGGGTGTCCATCGCGCCGCTGACGTCGGCGACGGTCGACGCCAGCATTGGCTGCACCGGGCGGCCCACCTGCAGCCGGAACTCCGCCAGCGCCGCGGCACCGCCGGTCAGCGCCGCAGCGGCCACCGGCCCGACGGCGCCGCGCAGCATCGCCGCCCGGCGCACGTCGACGAGCGGCAACCCCGCGGCCGATGCCACCGCGGCGAGCATCACGCCCTCGAGCGCGCCCTGCCGCAGCTCGCCGGTGAGCAGGCCGCGCAGCAGTGCCTGCTCCGGCTCGGTAGCGCGTGCAAGCAGGTCGGTGACGCGACGCACGCGCTCCGCCTGCGAGCCGGTGCCGCTCAGCCGGGCGACGCCCTCGAGGGTGCGGTCGACCTCGCTGACGCCGAGGACCGGGTCGGCGGCCGGTGGTGGTTGGTCGCGCAGCGAGGCCCATCCGACACCGGTGCGACGCTGGCGCAGCTCGCCCGACAGGTAGGCGACCACGACGGGCACCTCGTCCGGGTCGGCCCGGCGCAGCGCCTCGGCGACCGCGGCGATCTTCTCGGTGCGCTTCGAGGTCGCTGCGACGACGCGCGAGGCGGCGGCGAGGTCGGCGAGCTGCACCTGGCCATCCTGCCCGCGACCTCCGACACGACCGCTCTACGAGTCCAGGTCGGTCAACGCGTCCAGGACACCGCGGTGGAAGGTCGGGTAGGCGTAGATCATCGTCCGCAGGGTCGAGACCGGCACCCGGGCGTGCACCGCGAGGGTCAGCATCGAGAGCACCTCGCCACCCCACGGCCCGACCGACGTGGCACCGACGAGCAGCCCGGCGTCGGCGTCCTCGACCAGGGTGATGAACCCGGCGTTGCCCGGACCGTGGATCCAGCCGCGGGAGCCGCTGGCCACCTGGCTGGTGCCGGTGCGCACCGTCAGCCCCTGCTCGCGGGCCGCCCGCTCGGTCAAGCCGACCGATCCGACCTCCGGGTCGGTGAAGGTGACACGGGCCAGGCCGCGGTAGTCGGCGGCCGGGCCGTCCTGCCCGAGGATGTCATCGACCGCGATGCCCGCCTGGTACATCGCCATGTGGGTGAACGCGCCGACCCCGGTCACGTCGCCGACCGCCCACAGCCGCTCGCCGGCCCGCATCCGCTCGTCGACCTCGAGGGCGCGTGCCGCCGGGTCGAGCCCGACGGTCTCCAGGCCGATCTCCCCCACGCGGGCGTGACGCCCGACGGAGATGAGGATCTCCGCAGCTCGGACCTCGCTGCCGTCCTCGAGCCGCACGACGACCTCGCCACCGTCGCCGCCGCCCTCGCGGGTCACGCGCACCGCCGTGGCGCCCACCCGGACCGTCGCGCCGTCCTCCTCGAGGGAGCTCCGCACGACCTCGCCGGCGGCCGGCTCCTCGGGTGGCAGCAGGCCGTCGGCCGCCTCGACCAGGGTGACCACAGCCCCGTACCGCTGGAACATCTGGGCCAGCTCGGCGCCGATCGCGCCGCCGCCGAGGACGACCAGCGACTCCGGCGGCTGCTCGGCCGAGATCGCCTCGCGGTTGGTCCAATAGCGGGTGTCCTGCAGCCCCTCGATCGGCGGCACGACCGGAGCGGAGCCGGTCGCGACCACGACGGCACGCGACGCGACATAGACGTCGTCGCCGACCACCACCCGGCCGGGGCCGTCCAGCCGCGCCGAGCCGCGCACCATCGTGCCGCCCTTGCCGGTGAACCGGTCGACCGCGACCTGGTCGTCCCAGTTGTCGGTGGCCTCGGCGCGGATCCGCTTCGCGACCGGGCCGATGTCAGGCTCGACCGTGGTGCGGCCGGCATAGGGCTCGGCCCGCCGGGCCTCGGTGAGCAGCCCCGACCCGCGGATCATCATCTTCGACGGCACACAGCCCCAGTAGGGGCACTCACCGCCCACCAGCTCGCGCTCCACGCCGACGACCCGGAGCCCGGCCTCCGCGAGGCGGCCGGCCACCTCCTCGCCGCCCGGACCCATCCCGATCACGACCACGTCCACCTCGTGCTGCGTCATGGGTCCTTCCTACCCGGTCGCTACGGTGCCGGTGTGACGCCCCCGGAACGTTCGCAGCAGCCGCGCTCGCAGCTGTGGCTGGTGCGTCACGGCGAGACCGAGTGGAGCGCTTCCGGCCGGCACACGGGCACCACCGACATCGATCTGACCGAGGCCGGCGTCCAGGCGGCTCGGACGGTGGCCGGCAAGCTGGCCGGCAGGTCGTTCGACCGGGTTCTCACCAGCCCGCTGCTGCGGGCCCGGCGCACGGCCGAGCTGGCCGGCTTCCCCGACCCCGAGGTCGTTCCTGACCTCGCCGAGTGGGACTACGGCGACGACGAGGGCCGGACGACGGCCGAGATCCGCGAGGACCGGCCCGGCTGGACCGTGTGGCGTGACGGCCCCCTCGGCGGCGAGACCCGCACCGACGTCGGCGCCCGCGCCGACCGGGTCGTCACGAGGGTGCGCTCGGTCGACGGCCCGGTGCTCGCCTTCGGCCACGGGCACTTCTGCCGGGTGCTCGGCGCCCGCTGGCTCGGGCTGGACGTCGAGGACGGGGCCCAGCTCCTGCTCTCCACCGCGTCGGTCTCGGTGCTCGGCTGGGAGCGCGACACCCCCGCCGTCGTGCACTGGAACCACACCGGCAGCCCCACCTGACCGCCCCCTGGTCCGACCGCACCATGGCCCCTGACGGCCGGCACCAGGTCAGGGTCTGATGGACCCCGGACGGCTGCGGTAGTCCTTGGTGATCCGCTTCCACTTCGCGCGCTCCTCGGACCGGAGCCGCGCGTCGTGGCGCGAGGCCATCCAGCGCGCCTCGCGCTGCAGCTTGACATAGCTGACCCACCGGCGCTCCGGGAGCTCGCCCGACTCGAGCGCGGCGCGCACCGCGCAGCCCGGCTCCGACACGTGGGCGCAGTCGCCGAACCGGCACTGCTCGGCGAGCTCCTCGATGTCGGCGAAGACCAGGTCCAGCGACTCGCTGATGTCGGTAAGCCCCACGCTGCGCAGGCCGGGGGTGTCGACCACCAGGCCGCCGCCGGGCAGCACCACCAGCTCGCGGTGCGCGGTGGTGTGCCGGCCCTTGCCGTCAGCCCGCAGCGCCCGGGTGAACATGACGGCGTCACCGACCAGGGCGTTGGTCAACGTCGACTTTCCGGCGCCGGACGGGCCGAGCAGTGCCAGCGTCCGGCCGACCGCGACGTGCGCCCGGACCGCATCGAGACCGTCGCCGGTCGTCGAGCTGATCGCGACCACCTCCACCCCCGGTGCGGCGGCGGCCACGTCCGAGCGCAGCTCCGCGGCGTCAGGCACCAGGTCGGCCTTGGTGAGCACCACCATGGGGGTCGCGCCGCTCTCCCAGGCCAGCGCCAGGAAGCGCTCGATCCGGCCGAGGTCAGGCTCCGGGTGCAGCGGCTCGACCACGACCGCGAGGTCGACGTTGGCCGCCAGGACCTGGCCGTGCGAGGTCCCGGGCGTCACGGCGGCGCGGACGAACGCCGTGCGCCGCGGCAGCACAGCCTCGGCGGTGACGCGACCGTCGGGCCAGACACGGGCCGCGACCCAGTCGCCCACGCACGGCGTCGCGACCGGGTCGGCGGCCCCGACAGCGAGCAGCGCCCCCGAGAACGTCAGGCGCATCGGGCCGTCGGCGGCCAGGGCGTCGCACGCACCGCGGTCCACGCGGGTGACGCGGGCCGGAACGTGCACGGAGTGGTACGGCATGAAGTCGGCGGCGTAGGAGTCGTCCCAGCCCAGGACGCTGAGGTCGAGGGCGGTGGAGCCGTCGTGGTCAGAAGTGTCGTGCTCGGTGACGTCATGGTCGGCGGTGTCGCGTGGAGCGGACAAGGCAGTGGGCCCTTCGGGGAGAAGAAGGTGCCCGGCCGTCACGGACGGTCTCGGGTCAGCGGGCACCGGGGAGGAGCAGGCAGCTGTCGTCGACGACAGGCATGGGTTCCTCCTCTTCGGTCGCGGTGACGGGACGTGCTGGTACGTCAGGAAGGACGCTAGCGGCTCTCCGGCGTCCCGGCGAGCGAGTTTCCCGGAGTGCGGTTGGGGGGTAGCTCGACCTCGCCGGTCTCGAAGCCCGGACCGGGCTTGTGCCTCGGCGTCGCCGGTTGCCGCTGCTTGCGCGCCTCGACGATCTCGCGGCGCGGCCACACGGTCTCGACGGCCGCGTTGAGCGCCGCCCCGATCAGCACCGCTATCGAGATCGCGTACAGCCAGATGAGCAGCACGATCGGGGTCGCGAGCGGGCCGTAGATCGAGGTGCCCCCGACACTCTTCTCGATCACCCAGCGCACCGCGAAGCTGCCGAGGAACCAGATCGCGATCGCCAGCGCCGCGCCCGGCGTGTCACGCCACCACGGGGTCCGCACCGGCACGCTGACGTGGTAGAGCGAGGTGAGCGAGACCAGGGACAGCACGATGGCGACCGGCCAGTACAGCGAGTGGAGGAAGAAGACCTGGTCGGGCAGCAGCTTGCCGAGCAGGGTCGGTCCGGCCAGCACCAGGGGGATCACGACGATGCCCACCAGCAGCGCCACGATGTAGAGGCCGAAGGACAGGACCCGGGTGCGGATGATGCCGCGCATGCCGCCCAGCCCGTACATGATCGAGCAGGTGTCGATGAAGACGTTCAGCGCCCGCGAGCCGGACCAGAGCGCGATGAGGAAGCCCAGCGACACCAGGTCGAACCGGTCACCCTGGATGACGTCGCGCAGCGTCTTGGCGATGACGTCGGTGACGACCTCGGAGGTGAAGATGTCGCGCGAGCCGTCGATGATGCGGGTCTGCACCTCGTCGACGACGTCCTGGCCGATCCAGCGGGCCACGTAGTTGATCGAGCCGACCAGCCCGAGGATCAGTGGCGGCAGTGAGAGGACGGCGAAAAAGCCCGCTTCGGCGGCCAGGCCGGTGACTCGGTAGCGGAAGCAGACCTTCGCAGTCTCCTTGGTGAGCCGCCAGACGACGTCCCGGAGCCCGGTCCAGCCGACGACGACCGGCTCGGCGTCGGAGCCGGCCGGCTCGATGCGTTCGGTCCCCGCGGCCACGGCTCTACGGTAGGCCACGTGGGTGCACCGACCGGATCAGCGACGCACGAGGTCACCAACCAGCCACCCCCGTTGACCGGCTACGACGTGTTCGGCACCGACGCGGCCCTGGTCGAGGCGGTCCGCCGGCACGGCGCCGAGGGCGACCCCGGCGGGCTGTCCGACCTCGGCCGGAAGGCGGGCGGCGAGCAGGCGCAGCGGTGGGGCGCCGAGGCGAACGCACACCCGCCCGTGCTGCGCACCCACGACAGGTACGGCCACCGGGTCGACGAGGTCGACTTCCACCCGTCCTGGCACGCGCTGATGTCGGTGGCGGTCGAGGAGGGGCTGCACGGCGCGGCCTGGGCCGCCGGCCCTACCAGTCACGTGCGGCGGGCAGCCGGGTTCGTGGTGTGGTCCCAGGTCGAGGCCGGTCACTGCTGCCCGGTGTCGATGACCTACGCCGCGGTGCCGGCGCTGCGGACCGACCCGGCACTGGCGGCCACCTGGGTCCCGGGGCTCTCGGCCACGACGTACGACCCGGGCCTGCGGGCTCCTGACGGGAAGGCCGGGCTGCTCGCCGGCATGGGGATGACCGAGAAGCAGGGCGGTTCGGACGTCCGGGCGAACACCACGCGCGCGGTGCCGCTCGGCCCGGACGGGGAGTACGAGCTGACCGGGCACAAGTGGTTCTGCTCGGCGCCCATGTGCGACGTGTTCCTCGTCCTCGCGCAGGCACCCGGCGGTCCGACCTGCTTCGTGGTGCCACGGGTGCGGCCTGACGGCAGCCGTAACACCTTCCGGCTGCAGCGGCTCAAGGACAAGCTCGGCAACCGGTCGAACGCGTCCGCCGAGGTCGAGCTGGAGCGCACCTGGGCCAGCCGGCTCGGCGACGAGGGCCGCGGCGTCCGGACCATCCTGGAGATGGTGTCGGCGACCCGGCTGGACTGCGTGCTCGGCTCGACCGCCCTGATGCGCCAGGCCGTCGTGCAGGCCACCCACCACGCGGCCCACCGGAGCGCCTTCGGCGGCCCCCTCGCCGACAAGCCGCTCATGCAGAACGTGCTGGCCGACCTGGCGGTCGAGTCGGAGGCTGCCACGGCCCTGGCGCTGCGGATGGCGCACGCGGTGGACACGGGCGAGCACGAGCTGCAGCGGATCGGCGTCGCGATCGGCAAGTACTGGGTATGCAAGCGCACGCCGGCCGTGGTCGGTGAGGCGCTGGAGTGCCTCGGCGGCAACGGCTACGTGGAGGAGAGCGGACTCCCCCGCCTCTACCGCGAGGCACCGCTCAACTCGATCTGGGAGGGCTCGGGCAACGTCAACGCGCTCGACGTCCTGCGCGCCCTCGGCCGCGAGCCGGCCGCCGTGGAGGCGCTGCGGGCCGAGGTGGCGCTGGCCGGCGGTGCCGACCGGCGCCTGGACGCCGCTGCGGACCGGGTCGGCGCAGCGCTCGCCGGTGCCGACGAGGCCTCCGCCCGGCGGGTGGTGGAGTCGCTGGCGCTGCTCCTGCAGGGCTCGCTGCTGGTACGGCACGCGCCTGCCGCCGTCGCGGACGCCTTCTGCGCGTCGCGGCTGGCCGGCGACGGCTCGGGGTCCGGGCTGGCGCCGGGCACCCTGCCGCCCGGGCTGAACACCCGCGCGGTGGTCGAGCGCGCCACACCGCGGGTCACCTGACGTCGCTCGCCAGCCGCCCGTCCTGGCGTCGACCCCTCACGTGTCGTCCGGATGGTGGGACGTGGGCGGCAGGATTTCGAGACGGCTGCCACTCTGCTTGCATGGCCAGCACCGGTGCGTACCTCGTCGCACGGCTCCACGTCGACCTCGGTCACGTGTCGAGCGCGGTCTGTATGCGCGGCTGACCCCGCCGCCCTTCTCGTCGGCGCGCGGTCTCCGCCGACCCTGACCGTTCCCGAACGGCTTGCCCACCGGCGTACGACCGTGTGCCTCTCCATCGGAGACACCGACCGCCATGGCCACACTGCCACCCCCCAGCACCCGCCGGTCCGCCCGCGTCCAGACCCGACACCGCGGGCAGGGCCAGTGGGCGCTCGGGCACCTCGAGCCCCTCACGCCGAACGAACGGGTCAAGAAGGACGACGACGGCCTGAACGTCCGGGCGCGGATCGAGAACGTCTACGCCCACGCCGGCTTCGCCTCGATCGACCCGGCGGACCTGCGTGGCCGGATGCGGTGGTGGGGGCTCTACACCCAGCGCCGGCCCGGCATCGACGGCGGCAAGACCGCCGTGCTCGAGCCGCACGAGCTCGACGACGAGTATTTCATGCTGCGGGTCCGCATCGACGGCGGGCGGCTCACCACCGAGCAGCTCCGCGTCATCGGTCAGGTCTCGGCCGACTTCGCGCGGGACACTGCCGACGTCACCGACCGGCAGAACATCCAGCTGCACTGGATCCGCATCGAGGACGTTCCGGAGATCTGGCGCCGGCTGGAGGACGTCGGCCTCTCCACGACCGAGGCGTGCGGCGACACCCCGCGCGTCGTCCTGGGCTCCCCCGTCGCCGGCATCGCCGCCGACGAGATCCTCGACGGCACACCGGCCATCGACGAGATCCAGCGCCGGTTCATCGGCTCCAAGGGCTTCTCCAACCTGCCGCGCAAGTTCAAGACAGCCATCAGTGGGTCGCCGCTGCAGGATGTCGCGCACGAGGTCAACGACATCTCGTTCGTGGGCGTCGTGCACCCGCAGCACGGGCCGGGCTTCGACCTCTGGGTCGGCGGCGGACTGTCGACGAACCCGATGCTCGCCCAGCGGCTGGGCGCATGGGTTCCGCTCGCCGAGGTCGGCGACGTGTGGGCCGGTGTCATCGGCATCTTCCGCGACTACGGCTACCGCCGGCTGCGCACCCGGGCCCGCATCAAGTTCCTCGTTGCCGACTGGGGCGTCGCGAAGTTCCGCCAGGTGCTCGAGGACGAGTACCTCGGGCGTGTCCTCGTCGAGGGTCCGGCGCCCGCGGCGCCCTACGGCGCACGCGACCACGTCGGCGTGCACCGGCAGAACGACGGTCGCTACTACGTCGGGCTCGCGCCGACCGTCGGCCGGGTGTCGGGGACGACGCTGCTCGGGCTCGCTGACGTCGCCGAGGCGCACGGCTCGCACCGGGTGCGGACCACACCGCACCAGAAGCTGGTCGTGCTCGACGTCCCCGCCGACCGGGTCGACTCCTTCGTCGACGCCGCCGCCGGCCTCGGGCTGCGCGCCCGGCCGAGCACCTTCCGGCGCAACACGATGGCCTGCACCGGCATCGAGTTCTGCAAGCTCGCGATCGTCGAGACCAAGGCGCGCGGCGCCAAGCTGGTCGACGAGCTCGAGCGGCGGCTGCCCGACTTCGACGACCCCATCACCGTCAACATCAATGGCTGCCCCAACTCGTGCGCCCGCATCCAGACCGCCGACATCGGTCTCAAGGGCCAGCTCGTTCTCGACAACGACGGCAACCAGGTCGAGGGCTTCCAGGTGCACCTGGGTGGCGGCCTCGGGCTGGACGCCGGCTTCGGCCGCAAGCTGCGCGGCTACAAGGTCACCGCCGACGAGCTGCCCGACTACGTCGAGCGCGTGGTGCTGCGGTACGCCGACCAGCGCCGCTCGGGCGAACGGTTCGCGCAGTGGGCCGCCCGCGCCGACGAGGAGGCGCTGCGATGAGTGACGCCAGAGCCGTCCCGTTCTACTGCCCCTTCTGCGGCGAGCAGGACCTGCGTCCCCACGAGGAGGCGCACGGCGCCTGGCACTGCCGTTCCTGCACCCGCGTGTTCACCCTGAAGCTCGTCGGACTGGTGACGTCATGAGCACTGCCACCCTGATCTCCCCCATGCCGACCTTCGAGCCGGCCGGGTCGCTCGCCGAGCACCGCGAGGCTCTCGCGCGTCGCGCCGCCTGGCGGCTCGAGGACGCGTCCGCCCAGACGATCATCCGGTGGGCAGTCCGCACCTTCGGCAGCCGGTTCGCCATCACGTCGTCGATGGCCGACGCGGTCCTCATCGACCTGGTCGCCAAAACTGCACCGGGCACGGACGTGGTGTTCCTCGACACCGGCTACCACTTCGCTGAGACCCTCACGATGCGCGACGCAGTCGCGGCCACCTATCGCGGCCGGATCAACCTCCTCACCGTCGTGCCCGACCAGACGGTCGGCGAGCAGGACACCGAGCACGGTCCGGACCTGTTCTCGACAAACCCGGACCGGTGCTGCTTCCTGCGCAAGGTCATGCCGCTGGACCGCGCCCTCGCCGGGTACGACGCCTGGGCCTCCGGCCTGCGGCGCGACGACTCGATCGCCCGGTCCCGCACCGCAGTCGTCGACTGGGACCGCCGCAACGGCGTGGTGAAGGTCAACCCGCTGGCGCGGTGGACGCAGGCCGACGTGGGCGACTACGTCGCCGAGCACCGGGTCCTCACCAACCCGCTGTTCGAGGCAGGCTTCACCTCGGTGGGGTGTTTCCCGTGCACCCGGCGGGCGGGCGACGGCGACTCCCGGTCGGGGCGCTGGGCCGGAACCGGCAAGACCGAGTGCGGCATCCACGTCGTGGAGGCGCCGGCGTGAACGGGACCGGCTACCCGCTGACCCTCGACGTCTCCGGACGGCGGGCCGTCGTGGTCGGCGGCGGCCCGGTCGCCGCCCGGCGCGCGCGGGGCCTTGTCGAGGCCGGCGCCGACGTCCTGCTGGTGAGCCCGTGGCTCTGTGAGGACGTGCGCGACCTGGTCACCGACGGGCGCGTTCGGTGGGAGCCGCGCGACTACACCGGTGGCGACCTGGACGGCGCGTGGCTCGTCCACTCCGCGACGGGTGACCCTGCCACCGACGACCTGGTCGCCGCGCACGCCGGGGCAGCCCGGATCTGGTGCGTCCGCGCCGACGACGCGTCGCTCTCCAGCGCCTGGACGCCCGCGGTCGCACGGTCCGGCGACGTGACCGTCGCGGTGACCGCCGGGCGTGACCCCCGTCGAGCAGTGCGCTTGCGGGACGCCGTGGCGCTGGCCCTCGACACCGGTGAGCTGTCGCTCCGGCGCCACCGGGCCGGGTCCGGGCGCGTCGCACTGGTCGGCGGCGGTCCGGGCGACCCCGGCCTGATCAGCGTCCGGGGCCGGCGGCTGCTCGCCGAGGCGGACGTGGTCCTCGTCGACCGGCTCGCGCCCCGGCAGCTGGTCGACGAGCTCGACCCGGAGGTGGTCGTCGTCGACGTCGGCAAGACCGCCGGCCACCACCCCCTGCCGCAGGAGGAGATCAACCGGCTGCTCGTCGAGCACGCAGAAGCGGGTCGGCGGGTGGTCCGGCTCAAGGGCGGCGACCCGTTCGTCCTGGGGCGGGGCGGTGAGGAGGCACTGGCCTGCGTCGCAGCCGGTGTGACCGTCGAGGTCGTCCCCGGAGTCACCAGCGCGTTGGCCGTCCCGGCCGCCGCCGGCATCCCGGTGACCCACCGCGGTCGCGCCAAGCAGGTCACCATCGCCTCGGGCCACGAGGGCCTCGACTGGGCCTCGCTGGCCGTCCTCGAGGGCACCCTCGTGCTGCTCATGGGCGTCGACGGCCTCGGCTCGGCGGCCGACGGACTGGTCGCGCACGGACGGGACCCCGCCACCGCGGTGGCCGTCGTCGAGCGCGGCTTCGCCCCGGACCAGCGCACCACCGTCGGCACCCTCGCGACGATCGCCGGGCTCGCGCAGGAGCGGGCCATCCAGGCGCCTGCCGTGGTCGTCGTCGGGTCCGTGGTGGACCTGCACGACGTCCTGGGCTGACCATCGGCACCACGCCCGGTCGCCGACCCTCCTCAGGGGCGGCTGCTCCCGACCTCGTCGCGGTGGCCCACGGCAGCCACGACCCGGGCGCCGCTGCCGCGACCCGGGCGCTGCTCGATGCCGTCCGGGCGGGCCGGCCGGGGCTGGCGGTGCACGCCGCCTTCCTCGACCACGAGCAGCCGTCCCTGGCCGGCGCGATGGCCTCGCTGCGGGGTCGGCCGGTTGTGGTGCCGCTGCTTCTCGGTGCGGCCTACCACTCGCGCGTCGACATCCCGGCCGCGCTGGCGGGATCGCGGGCCCGTCAGGCCGACGTCCTCGGCCCCGACCCGCTGCTCCTGACCGCGCTGGAGCGTCGGCTGACGGGGGTCGGCGTCGGGCGAGGTGACCCGGGCACGGCCGTGGTCCTCGCGGCTGCCGGCACCACCGACGCCGACGCGGTGGAAGGCGTCCGGCGCCTGGCCGAGGACTGGCGCGCAGCCGGCTGGTGGGACGTGCGCGCAGCGTTCGCCTCGGCGGCCGAACCCAGCGTCAACGAGGCCGTCGACGCGCTGCGCACCGCTGGCGCGCCCCGCGTCGCGGTCGCGAGCTACCTGCTGTTTCCCGGCCGGTTCGCCGACAAGGTCGCCGCGGCCGGCGGTGACGCGGTGTCGGCCCCGCTCACCGACGCCCGCGAGGTCGTGGAGCTCGTGCTCCGCCGCTACGACGGCGCCTGCGCCGACGCGCGCGGGCTGGCCTGAGACCGCACCCGTCCGGGCTGGGCGGAGCCGGCCGACGTCCGCCGCGGCACGCCGTGGTCCACGCTCCCCCGGCAGCGTGAGAGGCAGATGTTCGATCTCGCGCGGTGGCGCCGTGGCGGGCGGCGCGCAGCGGGTGACTACCCTCGGACCCATCCCCTGGACGCCGACCCGAGGAGCCGGGCAGTGACCGAGCACGCGAGCGACCCCGCCCTGTCCGTCACCGACCCCGAGATCGCCGGCCTGGTGCAGGCCGAGGCGGAGCGCCAGCGCGACAGCGTCCGGCTGATCGCCTCGGAGAACTATGTGTCCGCGGCCGTCCTCGAGGCCACCGGGACGATGCTGACGAACAAGTACTCCGAGGGCTACGCCGGCAAGCGCTACTACGAGGGCCAGCAGGTCATCGACCAGGTCGAGACGCTGGCCATCGAGCGCGCCAAGGCCCTCTTCGGTATCGAGCACGTGAACGTGCAGCCCTACTCCGGCTCGCCGGCCAACCTGGCGGTCTTCCTCGCGTTCCTCGACCCGGGCGACACGGTGATGGGAATGGCGCTGCCGGCGGGCGGCCACCTCACCCACGGCTGGAGCGTGTCCGCGACCGGCAAGTGGTTCCGCGCGGTGCAGTACGGCGTGCGCAAGGAGACCGGCCGGGTCGACATGGACGACGTCCGCGACCTCGCCCTGGCCGAGCGGCCGAAGGTCATCTTCTGCGGCGGCACCGCGATCCCCCGCACCATCGACTTCCCGGCCTTCGCCGAGATCGCGCGCGAGATCGGTGCCGTGCTCGTGGCCGACATCGCCCACATCGCCGGCCTGGTCGCCGGCGGCGCCCACCCCTCGCCGGTCGGGCACGCCGACGTCATCACGACCACCACGCACAAGACCCTCCGCGGCCCCCGCGGCGCGATGATCATGAGCACGGCCGAGCATGCCAAGGCGCTGGACAAGGCCGTCTTCCCCGGGCTGCAGGGCGGCCCGCACAACCACACCACCGCGGCCATCGCGGTCGCACTGAAGGAGGCGGCCACCCCGGAGTTCCGGACCTACGCCGCGGCCATCGTGGCCAACGCGAAGGCGCTCGGCGAGGGCCTGGCCGCCCGCGGTTTCGACCTCGTCTCGGGCGGCACCGACAACCACCTGCTGCTCGTCGACCTCACCGCCAAGGGGGTCGCCGGCAAGCCGGCGGCCAAGGCGCTGGACCGCGCCGGCATCGAGCTGAACTACAACAGCGTGCCGTTCGACCCGCGCAAGCCGTTCGACCCCTCCGGGGTCCGCATCGGCACGGCGGCCGTCACCTCACGAGGCATGCGCACCGGCGACATGGATCGGATCGCGGGCTGGATCGACGCCGTGGTCTCGGCCGTGGCAGCGGGCGACGAGTCGGCCGTGGAGAAGGTCGCCGCCGAGGTGCACGAGTTCACCGCAGGGTTCCCCACTCCGGGCATGCCCGTCTCCTGACCCCGGCGGCCGCCGGCCGCGGACCCGCTCAGCCCGTGCGCACAAGGGCGAACAGTTCCCACGACCCCGGGACGCCCTTGAGCTCGACGCTGCCCCGCTGCTCGAACGACAGGCCGGAACCCGCGACCAGATCCTTGACCGTGCGGGACACCAGCACCTCGCCGGGGTGCGCCTGCGCCGCGACCCGGGCGCCGATGTGCACGGCGATCCCGCTCACCTTGCCGTCGGTGAGCTCGCACTCCCCCGTGTGCAGCCCGAGGCGCAGCGACAGGCCCAGGCCCTGCACGGCCTCGGAGATCTGCTGCGCGCAGCGGATGGCGCGGGCCGGGCCGTCGAAGGTGGCGAAGAAGCCGTCGCCCGCGGTGTCCACCTCCCGACCACCGAAGCGGGCCAGCTGGCCACGCACCAGCCTGTGGTGCTCCGACAGGACCTCGCCCCACCGACGGTCGCCGAGCTCGGCGAGCCGCGCGGTCGAGTCGACGATGTCGGTGAAGAGGACAGTGGCGAGGACCCGGTCCGGCTCGATCGCGTCCCAACCGCCCTCCTGCCAGAGCCCGACGAGGAACTGCTTGATGTGCACCGTCAGCTGCTCCGGCTGCACCCACCAGCCGTGATCGACACCGTCCACGAGCACCAGCCGGGCACCCGGGATCTTGTCGGCGAGGTACCGGCCGTGCGCCGCCTCGACGTCGATGTCGTCCGACCGGTGCAGCACCAGCGTAGGCACCCGCACCGCCGGCAGCACGTGGCGCACGTCGATCTCCGCGTTCATGCGGCTCAGGGCCGACAGGGTCGCGGGGCTGCCGCTCGCACGGGCCCAGCGCCGGAACAGGTACCGCTCCTTCTCGTCCCGAGCGATGGTCGGGTTCGACCCGCGGAGCCAGTCGTCGCACCACTCGTCGGTGAGGCGCAAGCCGGACCGGTCGGCGTCCTCGATCCAGGCCATCAGCTCGGCTCGGGTGTCGGCCCACGGGTAGTCCGGTGCCCGGGTGAACGTGGCCAGGCTGCCGTACAGGACCAGTGCGGCCACCCGCTCCGGGTAGGAGGCCGCGAACAGGGTCGCCATCGGGCCGCCTTCCGAGGCGCCGACGACCGCGGCCCGCCGGGAACCCACGGCATCCATCACCGCGCGGACGTCGTCCATCCGGGTCTGCAGGTCGGGCACCCCGCTCACTCGGTCCGAGAGGCCGCTGCCCCGCTTGTCGAAGATGATCAGGCGGCCGATCGACCCGAGCTCCTCGTACCAGCGGGCGGCGCTGGTCTCCCACGACACCTCGAGGTTGGACAGCACCCAGCCGCTCACGAACACGATGTCGAACGGGCCGCCACCCACCGTGGCGTACGCGATGCTCAGGTCGCCGCTGCGTGCGTACCTGACGTCCGGGCCCAACATGTGGACAAGTGTCGGGCGGGCCGCACGCCACGGCAAGGCCGCCGAGGGGTGGGACCCCCGGCGGGGCGCCGGGGACGATCGGGAAGAATCACCGCCCATGGAGATCTGGCCCGGCTCGGCATACCCGCTCGGCGCGACGTTCGACGGTGCGGGCACCAACTTCGCCCTCTTCTCCGAGGTCGCCGACCGGGTCGAGCTCTGCCTGTTCGACGACTCGGGCTCCGGTGGGCGCCGGCTGGCCGAGACCAAGGTCGAGCTCCCCGAGGCAGACGGTTTCGTCTGGCACGGCTACCTGCCGCGGGTCGGGCCGGGCCAGCGCTACGGCTTCCGCGTGCACGGCCCTCGCGACCCTGTGCGCGGGCTGCGCTGCAACCCCTCCAAGCTGTTGCTGGACCCGTATGCGAAGGCCTTCGAGGGCCAGGTCGACTGGGCCGAGTCGCTGTTCGACTACCGGTTCAGCGCGCCGAACCGGGTCAACACGCTCGACTCCGGCCGCCATGCACCCAAGTCGGTCGTCATCAACCCGTTCTTCGACTGGCAGTACGACCGCCCCCCGGGCACGCCGTACCACCAGACCGTCATCTACGAGGCGCACGTCCGCGGCCTGACGATGAGCCACCCGGACCTACCGGCCAACATCCGCGGCACGTACGCCGGCATCGGCCACCCGGCGATCATCGAGCACCTGCACAAGATCGGGGTGACGGCGATCGAGCTCATGCCGGTGCACCAGTTCGTGCAGGACCACCACCTCGTCGAGCGCGGGCTGTCCAACTACTGGGGCTACAACACCATCGGCTTCTTCGCCCCGCACAACGCCTACTCGTCCAGCGGCCAGCGCGGGCAGCAGGTCCTCGAGTTCAAGGCGATGGTCCGCGAGCTGCACGCCGCCGGGATCGAGGTCATCCTCGACGTCGTCTACAACCACACCGCCGAGGGCAACCAGATGGGCCCGACGCTGTCTTTCCGCGGCATCGACAACCAGGCCTACTACCGCCTGGTCGAGGACAGCCCCGAGCACTACTACGACACCACCGGCACCGGCAACACCCTGCTCATGCGGCACCCGCACGTGCTGCAGCTGATCATGGACTCGCTGCGCTACTGGGTGCTCGAGATGCACGTCGACGGCTTCCGGTTCGACCTCGCCTCGACGCTGGCCCGTCAATTCCACGAGGTGGACCGGCTGTCGGCCTTCTTCGACCTGGTGCAGCAGGACCCGGTCATCTCACAGGTCAAGCTCATCGCGGAGCCGTGGGACGTCGGCGAGGGCGGCTACCAGGTCGGCAACTTCCCGCCGCTGTGGACCGAGTGGAACGGGAAGTACCGCGACACCGTGCGCGACTTCTGGCGCGGCGAGCCGGCGACCCTGGCCGAGTTCGCATCCCGGCTCACGGGCTCGGCCGACCTCTACCAGGCGGACGGCAGGCGGCCGCTCGCGTCGATCAACTTCGCCACCGCGCACGACGGCTTCACCCTGACGGACCTGGTGTCCTACAACGACAAGCACAACGACGCCAACGGTGAGGGCGGCAACGACGGCGAGCGACACAACCGCTCGTGGAACTGCGGCGTCGAGGGGCCGACCGACGACCTCGAGGTGCTGACGCTTCGGGAGCGGCAGAAGCGCAACGTCCTCACCACACTGTTCCTCTCGCAGGGCGTGCCGATGATGCTGCACGGCGACGAGATGGGTCGCACCCAGGAGGGCAACAACAACGTCTACTGCCAGGACAACCCGCTCGCCTGGGTCGACTGGTCCGACGCCCGCGACAACTGGGCACTCACCGACTTCGTCGCCAGGGTCGTGCGGCTGCGCCGGGATCACCCGGTGTTCCGACGCCGGCGGTTCTTCCAGGGCGACCCGACCCGCGGGTCCGAGAGCGAGATCGGCGACATCGCCTGGTTCACCCCTGCCGGCGAGCACATGACGGAGGGCGACTGGCAGGTCGGCTACGCCCGCTCCCTCGCCGTCTTCCTCAACGGTGACGCGATCATCGAGCCGGACGGCCGCGGCGCCCGGGTGTCCGACGACTCGTTCCTGCTGTTCTTCAACGGCCACCACGAGGACATGGACTTCACCGTCCCGAAGGAGGTCTACGGCGAGCGGTGGGAACCGGTGCTCGACACCGCGTCGCCGCTCGTCGAGGACCAGCCGACCGCCAAGGCAGGTGCCGCCGTGACCCTGGAGTCGCGCTCGATCCTGGTGCTGCGCCGCGTTGTCTGACCATCCCGTCGAACCCGGCAGCCGGCGCGCGGTGCCGACCGGCACCTACCGCCTCCAGCTCCGACCCGACTTCGGCTTCGATGACGCCGCCGCGGTCCTTCCGTACCTGCGCGACCTCGGGGTCTCGCACGCCTACCTGTCCCCCGTGCTGCAGGCCGCCCCTGGCTCCACCCACGGCTACGACGTCGTGGACCACGCGCACCTCAACGAGGAGCTGGGTGGGGCGGCGGGGTTCCACCGGCTCTCCGACGCCGCCCGCGCCCTGGGTCTGGGCCTGGTCGTGGACGTCGTCCCCAACCACATGGCGCTCCCCACCCCGGCGTACCTGAACGCGGTGCTGTGGTCCGTGCTGCGGCTCGGGCCGGCGTCGCCGTACGCACGCTGGTTCGACGTCGACTGGGCGGCGCAGGAGCGCGCGGTGCTGATGCCGGTGCTCGGCCGCAGGATCGGCGAGGTGGTGGCCGACGGCGAGATCACCGTGGACGCCGAGGGCGGTCCGATCGGCGAGCCGGTCCTCCGGTACTTCGACCACGTCTTCCCGGTCCGCCCGGGCACCGAGCAGCTGCCGCTCGCCGAGCTGCTGGACCGGCAGTTCTACCGGCTCGCCCACTGGCGGGTCGGCGACGAGGAGCTGAACTACCGGCGGTTCTTCGACATCGACACCCTTGCTGCGGTGCGCGTGGAGGACGAGCAGGTCTTCGCGGAGACGCACGCGGTGCTGCTCGCCCTGCTCGCCGAGGGCCGGGTCGACGGCCTGCGCATCGACCATCCCGACGGCCTCGCCGACCCGCGCGAGTACGTCCGCCGGCTGGCCCGCGCGACCGACGGGGCCTGGGTCGTGGTGGAGAAGATCCTGGAGGGCGACGAGGAGCTGCCCGCCGACTGGCCGTGTGCCGGCACGACCGGCTACGACGCGCTGCTGCGCATCGGCGGGGTCCTGGTCGACCACGAAGCCGCCGACGAGCTGACCAACCTCTACACCGGGCTCACCGGCGAGATTGCGGACTTCGACGCGGTCGTCGACGAGGCGAAGCGGTTCGTGATCGGGCACGGTCTGCAGGCCGAGATCGAGCGGCTCGTCGAGGTTGCCTCCGCGATCTGCCACGAGCACCTCGAGCTGCGCGACCACACCCGGCGCGGGCTGCGCGAGGCACTGGTCGAGCTGCTGGTCGCGACGCCGGTCTACCGGGCCTACGTGGTGCCCGACGAGCCCGCGCCGGACTGCGCCCGCGCGACGCTCGCGGCAGCCGCTGACCGCGCGCGCGCCCGGCTGCCCGAGGACCGCTACGGCACGCTCGACCTGCTCGTCGGGCTGGCCCTCGGCGAGCTGGGCAGCGGGCCGCACCGCGACGAGTTCGTGGTGCGGTTCCAGCAGACCTGCGGCCCGGTGATGGCCAAGGGCATCGAGGACACCGCCTTCTACCGCTGGCTGCGGCTCACCGCCCTCAACGAGGTCGGCGGTGACCCCGCCCACCTCGGCGTCGGCGTCGACGAGCTGCACGCGTGGTGCGCCCGCCAGCTCGCGACCTGGCCGGACGCGATGACGACGCTGTCGACCCACGACACCAAGCGCAGCGAGGACGTCCGGGCCCGCCTGTCGGTGCTGTCCGAGCTGCCCCAGGAGTGGGGCGGCTCGGTGATGGCCTGGCGGGCCGCCACCGGCCAGCACCGGTCGTCCGTGCTGGACGCCAACACCGAGTACCTGGTGTGGCAGACCCTGGTCGGCGCGTGGCCGATCGATGCCGACCGGCTCACGGCGTACCTCGAGAAGTCGACCCGGGAGGCCAAGCGGCGCACCACCTGGACCGAGCCGGACGCCGAGTACGACGACGCCGTCGCGTCGTTCGCCCGGGCCGTCCTGGCCGACGAGGAGGCGGTCGCCGCCGTGGCGACGTTCGTCGAGCGTGTCGCACCGGCCTGGCGCGCCAACGTTCTGGCGCAGAAGCTGCTGGCGCTGACCGTGCCCGGTGTCCCCGACGTGTACCAAGGCTGCGACCTCACCGACCTGTCCCTGGTCGACCCCGACAACCGGCGCCCCGTGGACTACGCACACCGCGTGTCACGTCTCGCCCGGCTCGACGGTGGGGCACCACCGGCCGACCTCGACGACGAGAAGCTGCTCGTCGTGTCGCGCACCCTGCGGCTGCGGCGCGACCGGCCGGACGTGTTCGGCGCCGGCTCGGGCTACGAGCCACTGGAGACCACGTCCACGCACGTCGTGGCCTTCGCGCGCCACTCCCCCGCGGACCTCGACCGGACGGTGCTCACCGTCGCCGCCCGGCTGTCGCTCGGGCGCACCGACGCTGACGCGGGCTCGGTCGCGCTCCCGGCCGGCAACTGGACCGACCTGCTGTCCGGCAGCGCCCACGACGGCGACGCGCCCGTCGCCGAGCTCCTCGCCTCGATGCCGGTGGCCCTGCTGGTGCGCAGCGGATCGATCTAGGCGCGGGCGGTGGGCCGGTCCACCACGTCGAGCCCGCTCAGCTCCAGGTACGCGGCGGGCACCGGCACCTGCAGGAAGAAGCCCTGCGCGTCGTCGCAGCCGAGCGCCCGCAGCGCCTCCAGCGTGCCGGCGTCCTCGACACCCTCGGCGACGCACGCCACCCGGAGCGCGTGCGCCATCTCGATCGTCCACCGCACGAGCGCCGCGTCGGTGGAGTTCACCAGCAGGCCCTGCACCAGGCTGCGGTCCAGCTTGAGCACGTGCACGGGGAACCGGCGCAGGTAGAGCAGGCTGGCGTAGCCGGAACCGAAGTCGTCGATCGCGACGCGGACACCCAGCTCGGCGAGCCGCCACAGGGTCTTCGACGCCGAGGCGGGGTCGGCGAGGAGTGCGGTCTCGGTCAGCTCGACCACCAGGCATTCCGGTGGCAGATCACGTACCGCCAGCTGCTCGGCCACCGAGTCCGCGAACTGAGGGTCGCCGAGGTCGTGCGCCGAGACGTTGACGGCCACGGGGACCTCCCGGCCGTCGGCCCGCCACGCGACGACCTGGTCGAGCACCAGCGCCAGTACGGCCCGGGTGACTGCCTTGATCGCGCCGTTTGTCTCGGCGAAGGGCACGAAGTGCCCCGGCATCAGCAGCCCGCGCTCCGGGTGCTGCCAGCGCACCAGCGCCTCGACCCGCGTCATCGCGCCCGTCGCCAGCGAGAAGCTCGGCTGGTAGTGGACGGTCAGCTCGCCGGCGGCGATCGCGCGACGCAGGTCGGCGTCCATGACGAGGCCGACCCTGTCACTGCTGCCGAGCGCGTCGTGGTAGATCTCCCAGCCGGTACGGCGGCCCTTGGCGTCGTACATCGCGATGTCGGCCCGCTGGAGCAGCGTGCCGTAGTCCGTGCCGTGCTCGGGGCTCAGTGCGATGCCGATGCTGGCGCCCACCGACATCTCGATTCCGTCGACGGTCACCGGCGCGCTGACAGCACGGCTCAAGCGCTCGCAGAGGACGCGGACGTCCGCCTCGTCGTGGACGCCGCGGGCGAGCACCACGAACTCGTCGCCGCCGAGCCTGGCCACGATGTCCTCGGGCTCGCGGACGACCTCGGCGAGCCGGCGGGCGATGGCGACGAGGAGCTGGTCGCCGGCGTGGTGACCGAGGGAGTCGTTGACGTGCTTGAAGCGGTCCAGGTCGAAGAGGATCACGGCCAGGCCGCGCTCGCGAGCGAGCATCGATTCCGCCGACTCGCGCGCTGCGCGCCGGTTGAGCAGCCCGGTCAGCTCGTCCCGACGGGCTGCGCGGTGCATCGACCGGCCGTGCTGGAGGTAGCCGAGGCTGGACAGCGCCAGCATGACCAGGCCGATCACCACGAGCCCGACCGGCCCCGGGGACAGGGGCCCGCCCCAGGCACCGGACCTCGCCGGTGCCGACACCACGAGCGCCCACGCCGAGGCGATCTTGCTGTCCACGCGGGCGAACCGGACCACCTGCCGCTCGCCGTCCATCGACGCGATGCGCCCGTCCGTCGCGTTCTGCACCCAGCGCAGGCCGTGGTCGGCGGGGTTGCCGAGGGGCACACCGACGTCCTGCGGATGGGTGGAGTCGATGACGACCCGGCCGTCCGTCCGGTCGACGACGCGGACCTCGAGATCGGCCTCGGCGCTGTAGACGGCCAGCCGGAAGCTCTCCAGAGTGAGCTCGAAGCTCACCACCGCAGGCGACTCGCCGAGACCGACGTTGACCTTGGCCGCGAAACCCACCACCCACTCACCGGTGGACTCGGACCGGTACGGCGCCGACTGGTAGACCTTGTCGAACGGCAGGTCGAACGCGTGGCCGAAGAACAGCGCGTCCCGCCGATCTCCGACCAGGTCTCCGGGGGAAACCGCCCGGCCCCTCACGACTCGCGCGTTCTCCGCACCGGAACGGTCGATGAAGCTCGCCGAGGCCACGCTGTTCGGGAAGAGCGTCTCCAGGTCGTTGAGGACGAGCTGGACGCGCGGCATGAGGTCGTCCTCGCCGGTCCGGCCCTCGATCCGGTCTGCCAGGCTGCCGGGTGCCCGGTAGAAGTTCGTGAAGGCCGCCGAGTGTGACGCCAGCAGGCTGGCCGAGCGGGCCCGCTCCGCGTAGTCGTCGAGGGCGGTCACGCGGGAGGCGCCGGCGAGCCGCAGGTCGTGGTCGCGGTCCCCCACGAGGCGGGACGCGAGCGATCCCGACCCGAGACCCGCGAGGACGGCCACCAGGCCGAGAGCGAGCAGCGCGGCGCGGATTCGCTGCACGCACGCTCACCTCGTCTCGCCGATGCGGGCTGCGCAGGTCACAACAGCCCCTCCGGCGAGTATCGGCACGCCCGGCCGCGAATTGAGCCGTCCCGGCACACGGACCCACCGGTCGGGACGCGGCGCGGGTCAGGAGGGGCCGGCTCCGCCGCGCCCGTGAGGGCGCTCAGCCCTCGGCCAGGAGCCGAGCGCGCTGCTCCGCCACGTCGTAGTCGGCCGGCGGCCAGCTGACCGCCATCGCCTCGAGCTGCTCCACCAGGATGTTCATGATCGCCCAGTTGCGGTACCACTTGCGGTCGGCGGGCACGACGTACCAGGGTGCCGCCTCGGTGCTGCAGCGCTCCAGGGCGTCCTGGTAGGCCTCGCTCAGCGGGCCCCACTCGCCGCGCGTGTCGATGTCGCCCGGATTGAACTTCCAGAGCTTGTCCGGGTTGTCGAGCCGGCTGAGCAGCCGGTCACGCGACTCGGTCTTGGACAGGTGCAGGAAGCACTTGACGACGGTCGTGCCGTCGGCGACGAGCTTCTGCTCGAACCGGTTGATGGTGGCGTACCGGCGCTTCCAGGTGCGTGGCTCAACGAGCTCGCGGACCCGCACCACCACGACGTCCTCGTAGTGCGAGCGGTCGAAGACCCCGATCATCCCCGGCGCCGGGAGCCGTGTGCGGACCCGCCAGAGGAAGTCGTGCGCGAGCTCCTCCTTGCTGGGTGCCTTGAAGGAGGTGATGCTCACGCCCTGCGGGTCGACCTCGCCGACGACGTGCCGGACCGTGCCGCCCTTGCCGGAGGTGTCCATGCCCTGCAGGACCAGCAGCAGGCTGCGCGTGCCGCCCGACCTGCCCTCGGCGAACAGCCGCTCCTGGAGGTCGGCCAAGCGGGGGCCCAGAGTCAGCAGGGCCTTGGTGCCCGCCTTCTTGCCACCGTCGAAGCCGGGGGTGGCGCGGGTGTCGATCGCGGCCAGGTCGACCGGCCCGCTGGGCAGCCGGAGCCGGTCGCTGAGCCGGCCCTCGTCCGGCCGGGCGTCGGCGGTGGCCTGCTGGGAGGTCTTGCCCTTCTTGGGCCCGGTCTTCGGCATGGGCAAGATCGTCGCAGAGCCACCGCCCGGGGGCCAGGCCGCGGCCAGGGCGGGACGAGTCAGGGACGCAGGTCGGCCAGCAGGTCACTCGGCCGGACCGTCACGTCGAACGGGCGGGTCGCCCTCCATGACACGTCGCCGGGTGACCCGAGCGACCTCGACATACCCGCCGTCGTCGAGCTCGAGGACGGTGAGCACAGGCGCTGGCGGGTCGGGGTCGACCAGCCAGTACGACGCCACCCCGGCGTCCTGGTAGACCGACAGCTCGGTCAGGCGGTCGAAGCGCCGGGTGCTCGGTGAGCACCTCGACCGCCAGCAGTGGTGGCTCAGCAGGATGCCTTCCGCCCTCGACCTGCCGGAGGGCGTCCTAACGGGTGACCAGGACGTCGGGCTCCAACGAGGTGAACCTGCCGTGGCGCCAGTCGAACGGCGCACCGACCACCCGCATGTCGGCCGGACAGGCGTCGTGCAGCAACCGGTGCAGCGTGAACTGCGCCGCCTGGTGTGCCCAGACCGGGGCCGGGCTCACGACCAGGACCCCGTCGACCAGCTCGTCACGGTGCCCGTCGTCGGGCAGGCCGTCGAGATCATCGACCGTCAGCGGCCGGCCGTGCGGCAGTCCGGCGAGCGGCTCGGTCCTCATGACCGCCATGGTGCCTCCCTCGTCCCACGGCGTCCATGCTGCCGACCTGTGCGACCGCGGCCTCGTGTTCATCCGCAGGGGCCTGGGTAGGTTCGGTCGTCGTGACGACGTTCGAGGTGTGGGCTCCTGCTGCCCGTTCGGTGACCGCTGACGTCGACGGTGAACGGGTACCGCTGGTCGCGGCCGACCCGGGCTGGTGGCGGGCCGAGGTATCGGCTGCCGGGCACGGCACCGACTACGCGTACCTGCTCGACGACGACCCCACCCCGCTGCCCGACCCGCGCACCCGTTGGCAGCCGCACGGCGTCCACGGGCCGTCACGCGTCTACGACGACTCCCGCTTCACGTGGACCGACGCCGAGTGGCGTGGCCGGCAGCTGGCCGGGGCCGTCGTCTACGAGCTGCACGTCGGTACCTTCACCGACGGCGGCACCCTCGACGCCGCGATCGAGCGGCTCGACCATCTCGTCGGGCTCGGCGTCGACCTGGTCGAGCTGATGCCGGTGGCAGCCTTCCCCGGGACGCACGGCTGGGGCTACGACGGCGTGCACCCCTACGCGGTGCACGCACCGTACGGCGGACCGGACGCGCTCAAACGGTTCGTCGACGCCTGCCACCGCCACGGCCTCGCCGTCTGCCTCGACGTCGTCTACAACCACCTCGGGCCGTCCGGCAACTACCTGCCACGGTTCGGCCCCTACTTCAGCGACAAGCATGAGACCCCGTGGGGCTCAGGCGTGAACCTGGACGACGAGGGCTCGCCCGAGGTGCGGCGCTGGATCGTCGACAACGCGCTGATGTGGCTGCGCGACTGCCACGTCGACGCCCTCCGGCTGGACGCCGTGCACGCCCTCGCCGACGACTCCCCCGTGCACGTCCTGGCCGAGCTGTCCCGGGAGGTCGACGCGCTCTCGACCGCCCTCCGACGACCCCTGTCGCTGATCGCCGAGTCCGACCTCAACCAGCCCTCTACCGTGACGCCGGTCGAGGGCGGCGGCTTCGGCATGACCGCGCAGTGGAGCGACGACTTCCACCACGCCCTGCACACCCTGCTCACCGGGGAGGAGCAGGGCTATTACGGCGACTTCGCCGCCGACCCCTGGACGGCGCTGCAGCGGACCCTCACCGGCGCGTTCTTCCACGCCGGCACGGCGTCCTCGTTCCGTGGTCAGCCGTGGGGCGCTCCGGTGGACACGACGCGGGTGCCCGGCTGGCGATTCGTCGGCTACTCCCAGACACACGACCAGGTCGGCAACCGGGCGGTCGGCGACCGGCTGTCCTCGGACCTCTCCCCCGGCCTGGCGCGGATCGCCGCAGCCCTGGTATTCACGTCGCCGTTCACACCGATGCTGTTCATGGGCGAGGAGTGGTCCGCCTCGACACCGTGGCAGTACTTCACCTCGCACGAGGAGCCGGAGCTCGCCGAGGCGGTCCGCGCCGGCCGGTGGCGCGAGTTCGCCAGCCACGGGTGGACGCAGGCGGACGTGCCCGACCCGCAGTCGGAGTCGACCGTCGCGGCATCGACGCTGGACTGGTCGGAGCTCACCGCTTCGGGGCACGCCGCGGCGCTGGACTGGCACCGCGACCTCATCGCGTTGCGACGGGCCGAGCCGTGGCTGTCCGACCCGCGCCTGGATCTGGTCGACGTGCGGTATGACGCCGACGCCCGGTGGCTGGTCGTGACCCGTGGCCCGCTGCGGGTCGTCTGCAACCTCGCCGAAAGGCCGCAGGCCGTGCGCCTCGAGTCGGCGCCGGACGCTTTCCTGCTCGCGTCCTGGCCCGCCGGGGTGGTTCCCGCCGGCAAGACGCTCGAGGTGCCCGGGGAGTCGGTGGCTGTCGTCCGCGTGGCAGGCTCGAGCGCATGACCTCTCAGGGCTTCCTCGGCGCGATCCTCGTCGGTCTGGTCATCGGTGCGCTCGGCCGGCTCGTCGTCCCGGGCAGGCAGCCGATCGGATGCCTGCTCACGATCCTGCTCGGCATCGCCGGCTCGGTCGCCGGCCTCGCGATCGCGAACCAGCTCGACGTTACGTGGTGGCTCCTCGTCCTGGCGTTCCAGGTCGCCGTGGCCGCCATCGGCGTCGCGATCGTCGCGTCCGCGCTGCACCGGCGTCGGTGACAGGTCTCATGCGCCAGCTGCTGCCGACCAGCGTCGACGACCTCGACCACGACGCCCTCGTCCAGGCCTACCGCTACGACGGCGACCGGCCCTGGGTGCGCGGGAACATGGTGGCCTCGTTGGACGGGTCCGCCGTCAAGGACGGCCGATCCGGCGGGCTCGGCGGGGACGCCGACAAAGCCGTCTTCGACGTCCTGCGCGGGCTGGCCGACGTGGTGCTCATCGGGGCGGGCACTGCCCGCTCCGAGGGCTACCGAGCGATGCGCGCCAAGTCGCCCTACTCCGAGCTGCGGAACACGGCGGGGCAGCGACCGGCGCCGGCGCTGGCCCTCGTGTCCGGCCGCCTCGACCTGGACCCCGGCTCGGACCTCTTCGGCGGCTCCGAGCGCACCGTGGTGATCACCCACGCGGGCGCCGACGGCGCTGCCCGGGACCGGCTGGCCGAGGTCGCCGACGTCGTCGTCGTGGGCGACGGCTCGGTCGACATCGGGGCCGGGCTGGACGCGCTCGCCGAGCGCGGCCTCCCGCGAGTGCTCTGCGAGGGCGGTCCGTCGCTGCTGGCCGACGTCGCCGCCGCCGGCCGGCTGGACGAGCTGTGCCTCACGCTCTCTCCCCAGCTCGTCGGCGGTGACGGCACCCGGATCACCCACGGGCCTGACCTCGCGACGTCGATGCGGCTGGCGCACCTGCTCGAGCAGGACGGCGTGCTGCTCAGCCGGTGGACCGCCGGGTAGATCGCGCCACCTGCACCGCCCAGACGACCAGCGGGACCTGCACGGGCAGCCGCGCGTAGGTCGCCGCCTGGTACAGCGCGGACCGGTCGGAGGCGTCGAGGGCCATCTGGACGTTGCCCGGGAACACCGCCACGAAGAGCGCAGCCGTGGCCCAGCCGGCGACCCGGCGGGTGCGTGACACCGCGAGGCCGGCGGCGCACGCCAGCTCCGCGGCGCCGCTGAGGTAGACCAGGACCATCGGCTCGGGCAGCTGCGGCGGCACGATGCTCGCGAAGGTGCGCGGCACGACGAAGTGCAGCGTCCCTGTCGTGGTGAGCAGGCCAGCCAGCAGGTACGGCGACAGGCGCGCCAGGCGCCCACCGGTGGGAGAGGTCATGGGGCACAACTACCCCATGGGGGAAACGGCATGATGGCCGGTGTGCACCTTCCCGTGATGCCCCCGCTCGCGCCGATGCTCGCCAAGGCCGTCAAGGGCGTGCCCACCGGTGACTACCTGTACGAGCCGAAGTGGGACGGCTTCCGGTGCATCGCCTTCCGGGACGGCGACGAGGTCGAGCTCGCGAGCCGCGGCGAGCGCCCGCTCACCCGCTACTTCCCGGAGGTCGTCGAGGCGCTGCGCGCCCAGCTGCCGGAGCGCTGCGTGGTCGACGGCGAGGTCGTCATCATGAACGGCGACCGGCTGGACTTCGAGTCCCTGCTCCAGCGCATCCACCCGGCCAAGTCCCGCGTCGACCGGCTCGCCGCGGAGACGCCTGCGTCGTTCGTCGCGTTCGACCTGCTGGCCGACGGCGACGCCTCACTGATGGAGACGCCGTTCCGCGACCGCCGAGCCCGGCTCGAGCAGCTGATGGCCCGCACCGAGCCGCCGGTCTTCCTCACGCCCTCGACCGATGACGCGACGACAGCACAGCGCTGGTTCGAGGTCTTCGAGGGCGCTGGCCTCGACGGCGTCGTCGCCAAGCCGGCCGACGGCGCGTACACGCCCGACGTCCGCAGCATGGCCAAGGTCAAGCACGAGCGCACCGCCGACTGCGTCGTCGCCGGCTACCGCTGGCACAAGTCCGGCGGCATCGTCGGGTCGCTGCTGCTCGGTCTGCACGCCGACGACGGCCGCCTGCAGCACGTCGGCGTGTCGGCGTCCTTCACGATGAAGCGGCGGGCCGAGCTGGTCGACGAGCTGGCCCCCTACGCCGTCACCGACCTCGGCGACCACCCGTGGCGGGAGTGGGCCGAGGCAGAGGCGCACGAGAAGGGCCGGCTCCCCGGCGCGGTGAGCCGCTGGAACTCCAGCAAGGACCTGTCCTGGGTGCCGATGCGCCCTGACCTGGTCGTCGAGGTGAAGTACGACGCGATGGAGGGCAGCCGGTTCCGGCACACCGCGCACTTCAAGCGCTGGCGGCCGGACCGGGAGCCGCGGTCCTGCACCTACGACCAGCTGGACCGCCCCGTACGCTTCGACCTGGCCGAGATCCTCGGCACGACCAGCTGATCCTCCCGAAGCACCCGATCCACCTGACCCCCTGACAGACGACGGAGAGGCCGAGTCCCCGCGTGTACACGATCCTGCTGCTCACCGAGGCGACGCTCACCGAGCACGACGCCCGCCGCATCGCCGAGCTGCACGGCACCGTCGAGGTGACGGTGCACCTGCTCGCGCCCGCGGACGCCGAGCACAACCGCCTGATCGAGGTTCTCGACGAGATCGCCCTCGGGCGACTGGGCGACGCCTTCGACGAGGACGACCCGGCCACCCCGCAGCAGGCGGAGCTGGCGGCGATGCACACCGTCAACCGCTCTCTGGACCTGCTCAAGGCGGCCGGGCTGGAGGCGCAGGGCTCGGTGACCGGGTCCGACCCCGTGCCCGCCGCGGTCGAGGCGGCGCGGGCCGACTCCTCCGACGAGGTGATCGTGGTGACCCCGCCGCACCTGGTCGAGGCCGGCCTGCACAGGGACTGGGCGTCTCGCCTGCGCGACGAGCTGGCCCTGCCGGTGCTGCACATCGTGGCCGGCACCGACCGCGTCATCTCCTGATCGCCGGCGACACGGCACGGATCGGATCGGTGCAAGACACCGCCCTCGTGTCACGGTGACGGATACTGGCCGGACGTCCGGGCGCAGGCTGGTCCCGGCATCACGACCTCGCTCGACGACTGTGGGGACCTGACATGCGTGCGACCGGACCCTCCTGGGTCGTCAGCCGCTTCCTGCTGACCGTCGCCGCCACGGCGGCCCTCGCCCTCGCGGTGCTGCCCTCCGGCCCCGCCGCGGCAGCCACGCCGCGCCTCGGGCCCGCAGCCTCGACGCTGCGCCTGGTCGTGCAGACCTCCCCCGGCGGGGCACCGGCCGTCACGGCGGCCGCCGAGTCCTTCGGTGCGGCCCGCGTCGGGCGGGTCCGCCGGCTGCACTTCCTCTCCTTCGAGATCCGGGCGAGGCGCGCGGCGGAGCTCCGGGCCGCACTGGGTCGTCGCGCCGACGTCACCACCATCGGCGTCGCGCACCGGCGGCGGCTGACCGACGAGCCGGCGGACCCGAGATTTCCCGAGCAGCGCGCCTATCTCGGCGCGATGGGCCTGCCGGCCGCGTGGGACCGCGGAGCCGTCGGCAGCCCGGAGGTGCGCATCGCCGTAGTGGACTCCGGCGTCGACGTGCGCCACCCGGACCTCGCCGGCAAGGTCGTGGGCACCTACAACGCGGTCACCGGCGGCACCGACGTCCACGACGTCGTCGGCCACGGCACCGGCACCGCCAGTGTCGCTGCCGCTGCCACCGGCAACGGCGAGGGGATCGCCGGCGCCGGGCGCTCCACCAGCCTGCTCGCCGTGAAGGTCGCCGACGTGACCGGCCGGATCTTCACCGACGACCTGGCCCGCGGCGTGGTGTGGGCGACCGACCACGGAGCCGACGTCGTCAACCTCAGCCTCGGTGGACCCACCACCGACCCGCTCGAGCGCGCCGCGGTCGAGTACGCCGTGGCGCACGACGTGCTCGTCGTCGCGGCGGCCGGCAACGAGGGCAGCAAGGCCAAGCAGTACCCCGGCGCCCTCCCCGGGGTCCTCTCCGTGGGCGCGACCACGACGAACGGCTCGTCGCGCGCGGCGTTCTCCAGCTACGGCTCCTGGGTCGACGTCGGGGCCCCCGGCCGGTCGGTCGTGGCGGCGACCCCTGGCGGCGGCTACGAGTCGGACGACGGCACCTCCTACTCCGCGCCGCTGGTCGCCGGCGCGGCGGCGCTCCTCGCGGCCTACCGGCCCGGCCGCTCGGCGGCCGACCTCACGCTGGCGCTGGTCGCCGGCACGGACTCCGCCCGGTACGGCTTCGCGCACGGGCTCGTGCACGTCGACAGGTCCCTCGACCTGCTCCCGCCGTCGTCCGGGCCGGCCCTCACCGGGCCCGCCGCCGGCGCTGCGGTGAGCGGACGGACGACCGTCGGAGTGACCAGCACCGCCCCCAGGGTGCGGCTCGGGCTCGGCGACCAGGCGTCGACGGTGTCCGCCTCGGCCGGAGCTGCGGCGGCCACCTTCGACAGCTACGGGCTGTCCGGCGAGCAGCCGGTCACGGCGCTCGACTGCAGCGCCGTCGACCAGTGCGCCGCCAGCGGCGCCTCGTCGACGGTCATCGTGGACAACGCCGGCCCCACCCTCACCTCCCCGTCAGCCGGCGCCGAGGTGCGCGACGACGGCCTCCGGGTCAGCGCCGAGGCGCCGGCCGACGCCGCGGTGCAGTTCATGTTCGACGGCGGCGCCACCGGCCGGGTCCTCGACACCGAGGCACCGTTCGCGGCCGTGCTGCCGACGGCCTCGCTCGGTGACGGGCCGCACGTGGTGCGCGCCCTCCTCTGCAGCCGCGACGGCAACCGCTGCGACGCCGGTCGTGCCGCTGCGGTGCCGGTCACGGCTCGCCGCCTGCACCCCGCGGTCCTGTCGGTCGCACCCGGATCCATCAGCCCGGACGGCGACGGCCGCCGGGACCGCGCGACCGTCACCTACCGGCTGGATCGCACCCAGTCCCCCACCCTCGTGGTGCGCGACGCGGCCGGCGCGGTGGTCTACCGCAAGGCGATCGGCAGCCAGGCCGCCGGCAACCGCACCGCCACCTGGGACGGCCGGCGCACCGGCGGCGGGACCGTTCCCGACGGCACCTTCGGGCTGGAGATCTCGACGTCCGACGGCACGCTCCGGGGGTTGGCGTCCTCCTCGGTGCTCGTCGACCGCACTGCACCGCGGCTGCGGCGCGCCCGGCCCTCCACCTCGCGGGTGCTGCCGGTCCGTGACCGCTACCTCGACACCCTCACCTTCTCGGCCACCACGGTGGAGCGGCTCCGGTGGCTCCGGCTCGAGGTCCTCACGCGCCCGGGCACGGTGGTGCGCACCGTCCGCCAGAAGGTGATGACGCAGGGCAGGGTCGGGATCGGGTGGGACGGCCGTCGCAGTGGCGGCCGCCTGGTGCCCGGTACCTACCGGCTGCGTCTGGTCGCCCAGGACCTGGCAGGTAACCGCTCCCGGTCGGCAACGCGCGCCGTGACCGTGTCGGGACGGCGCCTGGTGAAGCGGTCCGGGAGCACCACGGTGACCGCACGCGACTCCCTCGACGAGACCTTCGCCGACGACTGCTCCGACGTCTTCCGCCGGACCAGCGGACCGCACGACGGCTGGGTCTCCTACTCCAGCGGCTCGCTGTGCACGACGGGCGACGCCTACGCGGCAGGGGACCATCAGGTGCGGCTGCCGTCTGCCGCCCGCTACGGCACCGTGCGGGTGTCGGCGTACGGCGGCCGGGCGGACACGCGGTACCGGGACGTCGCGACCGTGGTGCTCTACGACGGGCTGCAGAACCTCAGCTCCACCCGCTTCCGGCTCGGCTCGGCGCGCGGCACGTACCGCGGTCCACGGGTCAAGGCCGGACCGCTGCTCATCCGGTCGCGGGTGCTGCGCTGGGAGACGCTCACCACCGGCGTCACCTGGTACGACGTGAAGACCTACCGGGTCGACTTCACCTACTACGTCCTGCGCTGAGCGCTGCCACCCACGACAGGCGAGAACCGCGACACCGATGGGCGAGGGCCCCCGCATCCTCGCGGTGCGGGGGCCCTCGTCGTCGCGCGGGCCGAGCATGAGGCGGCTCGGACGGTCCTGCCCCCTGACGAGCAGGCAGGACCCTCGCGAGGTCAGACGCGGTGCCGGCGACGGCTGCCGTAGAGGTTCGAGGCGAGCGCGACGCCGACTGCGGCGAGGGCGACCTGGACGATCAGCTCGACCCAGTCGACGCCGTTGGTGTCGCGCAGCGGCCCGACGATCGCCGAGCCGATCAGCGCGGCGACGATGCCGACGACGATGGTCAGCCAGATCGGGATGTCCTGCTTCCCGGGCAGCACCAGCCGGCCGAGGGCGCCGATAACGAGCCCGATCACCAGGGCGCCGAGGATGCCTTCGATGGTCATGTGAGTCCTCCGTGCGAGCAGGGCGACGGCGGCTCCCGCCGTCGATCGTGCAACGCACGGATGCCCACTCCGGTGCCGACGAACCAGCGACCGGGCGACCCGCCGCGGCTGGCTGCGCCGGGCGATCGCTGCGCGCCGTGCGCCGGGCGGTCAAGACCCGCCCGGCGGCTGCCGATGTCTCCATCCGGGCCCGGCCGCCCGAGGGGCGCGGCCGGGCCCGCCGGCGTGTGCCGAGGCGGCCCGCGCCCCCGGCCGGGGGGCAGCACGAGGGCACGGGCCTGACCGCGACGGGCGCATGCACTCCCCCCGCGGCTGCGGTCACCGTGGAGGCAGGTCACGGGATCGTCAAGACGTGACCACGGGCCGGACTGTCAGGTCACCGCGAGTGGCGGCTCGATGACTGGAACAGCACGACGTGCCGGCGTCCATCGTCTGTTAGCCCGATGGCGCACCACCAGGCGTCGCCACAGACTGGACCCGGGTCGGCGGGGGCGCCGGCCCGCGGGGGGATGGTCGACAGCACGGCCGCACGAGGGCTCGCGCCGCGTCGGGGGGACGCGGCTCGAGCCCTCGCTGCGTCCGGGACGTCGGTGCGGCAGTGCTCCAGGCCGGCAACTGACAGGCGAAGACCTCGTGGAGCCAAGCCGGGCTCGGTACGGCGGGCGCCGCTCGCAGCTCGACCGGCCGACCCTGCTCAGAGGGCCCCCACCACCGGACGACCCCGGTCGACGACCTGCTAGCCCAGCGGCAGCAAGGTTGTGGGGGATCAGGGCGGTGCCATGCCGAAGCTGGAACGCATGTCCGTCGCCGTGCAGGAGTTGAGCAGGCAGGGAAGACCGAGCGTTGCCTGGAGTGTGGCAAGCAGTGAGTAGTGGTCGAACGATGTCGTGCTCACCGTTCCCGGGGGCGTGTACGGGGACAGAGCGAGAGTGTAGAGCGTTTCACCACCAGGGCCGCCGCCCTCGTCGAACGTGATGAACACAGCGGTGTCGCCGGCTTGATAATTGGTGGAGCTCAGCACCTTGGGCAGCAGGTTGCTGAGCCAGGTGTCGCCGGCCTGGACGGAGCAGTCGTGCATCGAGTTGCACAGGTCTGGCTCGATGATCGTGAAGTCTGAACCGAAGGTGGGGGTGGCACTGAGCGGGACGTCGTTGGTGTTGCAGGAGTTCGCTCCGATGCTGCCGGTGTAGTAGGCCGCAGGGTTGTGCTTGACGGCGTACCGACCGGAGCTTGTACGTGAGCAATTGACGGGCATGCCCTCTTGATAGGACGTCCACGACTTCCCGGCGTTGTCGATCTGCCGGAAGACGTTGTCGACGTCGAGCGGATGCGCGGCCGGACCGTTGTCGTCGCAAATGCCTTGCGGTGAGCCGCTCGTCGAGGCGATGTACTCCGGCAGCGACACGCAGCTGGTGACCGACGTGTAGTTCGAGGCGTACCCGCACTCGGACTTGATCTTGTTGAGGTAAGGCGCCGCATCGGTTGTTAGGTTGAGGTAGCCCTTGTTCTCGAACCAGATCCACACGACCTTCGAGATGTGCGCCGAGCTCCCCACCATCGATCCGCAGGCGCTGCTCGCAGGGCTAGGCGCTGTCGTGACGGTCCACGACGCGACGGCGGGCGTCGAGTCGAGATTTCCGGCCGCGTCGGTGGCGGCGACGGTGAAGGAATGCAGGCCTGGCGCCAGCCCGGAGTAAGTGACTGGACTGACGCAGGGGGAATCGGCATTGCCGTCGAGGTGGCACCGGAACGTGCTGCCGGGCTCGCTGGACGCGAACGAGATGGAGGCGGACGTGTTGGTGCTGTCGACAGGAGCGGAAGTGATGCTGGTCTCTGGGGGGGTGACGTCTGCCGGTGCCGGCAGGTCATAGGAGATGATCAGCTGTGGCGGGTTGAGACCTTCCCTCGCCTGGAGGGTGATGCTGGTCGAGCTGGTCGTGTCGAGGGCAACGGAGTTCAGGCCGGAGCGGACGGCTCCAGCCGTCAGCGTGACGGTCCTGTAGCCGGCCGTGGACCACCCACCGGATGTCCCAACCGTGGCGCCGAGTGCCGGGGCATTCTTGTACGTCAGAGTCCGCTCGGCCCAGGTGGTATTGCTTACCGCGCGGACCCGGAAGCCTGCCGTGGAACTGGCGCTGCTCGAGTAGAGCCTGAGGAGCCCTCCGGTGATGGTGGCGTCAGCTGGCAGGGCGGCGTTGAAGCGGAGATAGCTTCGCAACACAGGGCTTGCATCGACTTTCAGGGTCGTCGCGGAACCGTAGTTCGTCGACCTCGCAGACGATGAGACGTAGGCGTCAGCGATCGCCCCCACTGCCGTACTGCTCGCCGACACCGGAGCGGAAGACCACAACCCCGTCAATGCGATCGCAATCACCAGCACCACCACGAAGTGGCGAGTCCGGTCATATCGTCGCGAACCCCGGTGCCGTCGGGACCGGTGCGGCCGCACGCGAGACGTCATGTTCAACTCCTGTCACCCGTTGAGGCACTACACTCATACGCCGCCTCTCGTCATGTCTTTAGTCATTTCGGCCTAATCGAGCATGGGTAACGATCAGCTACTCAGCGTGGTCGACAAGGGCACCGGCGCTGCCTTACGCCAGCGGCGGTGCGGCGACCACGTGACGGTATGGCCGTAGCTGACGGTGGTCCTCGGCGCGTTGCCTCCGCGCGGGTAGCGCGCGAGGCAGCCTGACACGTCTGCCAGCCGCCTGCTGTGCGGTGATCCGGAGAGTAGGCGCTGTGCCTCCTCGGGACACGCTGTCTCAGCCCTGATCCACCGATGATCTTGGGGTTGTCAGCGGGTCGGAACACGAAGATGCCCTTGCGTGGCAACAGAATCGGGCTTGCGAAGGACCGAATCTGACTGCTCACGAAGGGCATCTCGTAGATGCGACTCTCTCATAGA
>JBBRVW010000037.1:0-50782 GCA_038246545.1 Actinomycetes bacterium
GCCGACGCGGCACCTGTGGCCGAGGTCCCGGCCGACGCGGCACCTGTGGCCGAGGTCCCGGCCGACGCGGCACCTGTGGCCGAGGTCCCGGCCGACGCGGCACCTGTGGCCGAGGTCCCGGCCGAGGCGGCACCTGTGGCCGAGGTCCCGGCCGAGGCGGCACCTGTGGCCGAGGTCCCGGCCGAGGCGGCACCTGTGGCCGAGGTCCCGGCCGAGGCAGCATCTGTGGCCGAGGTCCCGGCCGACGCGGCACCTGTGGCCGAGGACCCGGCGCCCGCTGCCGAGAGCGACAGCACCAGCGACACGAAGGCCTGAGCCGCGGCCGCCGGCCGGTCCCCCGGGGGCCGGCCGACGGCGCGTCGGCCGGCCGGTTCCCCGATCCGAGAAGAGAGCGAGACCCACGAAGTCATGGCGAACATCACCGCCGCTGAGGTCAAGCAGCTCCGCGACGCCACCGGCGCCGGGATGATGGCTGCGAAGAAGGCCCTCGAGGAGGCCGGCGGCGACCAGGACCAGGCCGCCGAGCTGCTGCGCATCAAGGGCGAGACGAAGGTCAAGGAGCGCGGCGCCGCGCGCAGCGCCACCAACGGTCTCGTCGCGGCCGCCGAGGGCGCCATGATCCAGCTCAACTGCGAGACGGACTTCGTCGCGAAGAACGAGCAGTTCCAGCAGCTCGCCGCCGACATCGTCGCCCACGCTGCCAAGACCGGCACCGCCGACTTGCCCGCCCTGCTGGCCGAGACGCTGGCCGACGGCCGCACCGTGCAGGAGAACGTCGACTCGGTGGCTGCGGTCATCGGCGAGAAGCTCGAGCTCACGGCCGTCGTCGTCCTGGGAGCCGAGGGCTCGCAGGTGGCGTCCTACATGCACCGCCGCTCGTCCGACCTGCCCGCGCAGGTCGGCGTCCTCGTCGAGTTCGAGGGCTCTGACCTCGAGGCGGCCCGGGCGGCCGCGATGCAGATCGCCGCGATGCGCCCGACGTACGTCACCCGCGACGAGGTCCCCTCGGACGTCGTCGAGAACGAGCGGCGGATCGCCGAGGCCACCGCTCGCGAGGAGGGCAAGCCGGAGCAGGCGCTGTCCAAGATCGTCGAAGGTCGCGTCAACGGCTTCTTCAAGGACGTCACGCTGCTGGAGCAGCCCTCCGTGCTGGACAGCAAGAAGACGGTCAAGGCCGTCCTCGACGCTGCCGGCGTCACCGTGAAGCGCTTCTCCCGCTTCGAGGTCGGCGGGACCTGACCGGCACGGCTGGCAGACTGGCCGGCAGAGCACCCAGGAGCAAGGCTCCACGACGACGAGGAGGCCGCGATCGTGCAGGGACCCACGGAGGACACCAGCGCGGTCGCGGCCTCGTCCGCGTCCGAGGGCGGCGAGGATGACACGTACCGGCGGGTGGTGCTCAAGCTGTCCGGCGAGGTGTTCGGCGGCGGCAAGATCGGCGTCGACCCCGACGTGGTGGCCGGCCTGGCCCGCCAGATCGCCGAGGTGGTGCGATCGGGCGTGCAGGTCGCGATCGTCGTCGGTGGCGGTAACTTCTTCCGCGGCGCCGAGCTCTCGCAGAGCGGCATGGACCGGGCCCGCGCCGACTACATGGGCATGCTCGGCACGGTCATGAACTGCCTGGCACTGCAGGACTTCCTGGAGAAGCAGGACGTCGAGACCCGGGTCCAGACCGCCATCGCGATGGGGCAGGTCGCCGAGCCCTACATCCCGCGCAAGGCGATCCGGCACCTCGAGAAGGGCCGCGTCGTCATCTTCGGGGCCGGTGCCGGCATGCCGTACTTCTCCACCGACACGGTGGCCGCGCAGCGCTGTCTCGAGATCGGCGCCCAGGTACTGCTCATGGGCAAGAAGGGCGTCGACGGGGTCTACGACGCCGACCCGGCCCAGCACCCCGATGCCGTCCGCTACGACTCGCTGTCCTACGACGAGTTCCTGGCGCGCGGCCTGAAGGTTGCCGACGCCACCGCGATCAGCCTCTGCCGCGACAACCGGTTGCCCATCGTCGTGTTCAACATGACGGAGGAGGGCAACATCGCGCGCGCGGTGCACGGCGAGAAGATCGGCACGATCATCGGCCCGGACTCCTGAGCACCCCAGCCAGCCGGAACGAGCAGCCCGCAGAGCGAGTACGAGACAGCACCCGACCAGACCGATGCAGGAGACCACGTGATCGACGAGACCCTCTTCGAGGCCGAGGAGAAGATGGAGAAGGCCGTCTCCGTCGCCAAGGGCGACCTCTCCTCGATCCGCACCGGACGCGCCAACCCGAGCATGTTCAACAAGATCCTCGTCGACTACTACGGCGCCCCGACCCCGGTGAACCAGCTCGCCTCGTTCCACGTCGCCGACGCCCGGATGCTCACCCTCACGCCGTTCGACAAGGGCGCCATGGGCGCCATCGAGAAGGCCATCCGCGACTCCGACCTCGGGGTGAACCCCACCAACGACGGCGCCATCATCCGCGTGGTGTTCCCGCAGCTGACGGAGGACCGTCGCAAGGAGTTCATCAAGGTCGCGCACAAGAAGGCCGAGGACGCCCGGATCTCGATCCGCAACGTACGTCGGCACGCCAAGGACGAGCTCGACCGGCTGGCTAAGGACGGCGAGGTCGGCGAGGACGACGCCTCGCGCGGCGAGAAGGAGCTGGAGAAGGTCACCCAGCGGCACGTCGCCTCCGTCGACGATCTGGTCAAGCACAAGGAGTCCGAGCTCCTCGAGGTCTGAGGGCCGGCCACACAGAGATGACCGCCGACCAGGAGGCCCAGGGCAGCTCACCGCTCGAGCCGGTCCCGATGCAGCCGGTGCCGCCGCCGGAGCGGCGCACCCGGGCAGGCCGCAACCTGCCCGCGGCAGTCGCGGTCGGGCTGGCGATGGGGGTCGTGGTCATCGCCACGCTGTACCTCTGGAAACCCGCCTTCGTGGTGGTGGTCGTGGCCGCAGCGGTCCTCGGGGTCTGGGAGCTGGGGCACGCGTTCGCCGAGGACCGGGTGCGGGTGCCCCTCGTGCCGCTGTCCGTGGGGGCGGCCGCCATCGTCGTCTCGGCGTATGCCGGGGGCAGCGAGGCGATGCTCGTCGCGCTCACCCTGACGGTGCTGGGCACGATGCTCTGGCGGGCGCCCGAGAATGCCAAGGGCTACGTGCGCGACGTCACCGCGAGCGCCTTCGCGGCGCTCTATGTCCCGTTCCTCGCCGCCTTCGCCGTGCTCATGCTGCGCCCCGACGACGGACCCGACCGGGTCGTGACGTTCGTCGTGCTGGTGGTGCTCAGCGACGTGGGCGGCTACGCCGCCGGGGTCCTGTTCGGCAAGCACCCGATGGCCCCCACGGTCAGCCCGAAGAAGTCGTGGGAGGGCTTCGGTGGGTCGGCACTGTTCTGCGCCCTCGGCGGGGCGGTCGCGCTGCCCGCCCTGCTCGACGGCGTCGTCTGGCAGGGTGCGCTCATCGGTCTGGCCGTCATGGTCACCGCCACGCTCGGCGACCTGGGGGAGTCCATGATCAAGCGCGATCTCGGCATCAAGGACATGGGCAGCCTGCTGCCCGGCCACGGCGGCGTCATGGATCGCCTCGACTCCTTGCTGCCGGCCGCACCGGTCGCCTACCTGCTGCTCGCCTGGCTCGTCCCGGCCTGACCGCGTTCGACAGAGAGAGAAGGACAGTGCCCGTCGCCCCCGGTGAGCTCGTCTTCGCGGCTCCGCGCCGCGCGAAGCCACCGCGCCACCTCGCGGACCTCGACCCCGCGCAGCGTCGCGACGCCGTGGCCGAGCTGGGGGAGAAGGCGTTCCGCGCCGGTCAGCTCGCGACGCACTACTTCGACCACCTCGGCGACGACCCGGAGCAGATGACCACCGTGCCGAAGGCGTCCCGCGCGCGACTCGTCGAGGCGCTCCTGCCACCCCTGCTCACCGCGGTGCGGCACCTCGACTGCGACGGCGGCCGCACCCGCAAGACGGTGTGGCGGCTCTTCGACGGGGCCACGGTCGAGAGCGTGCTCATGCGCTACCCCAAGCGCGTCACCATGTGCGTCTCCTCCCAGGCCGGCTGCGGCATGAACTGCCCGTTCTGCGCCACCGGACAGGCCGGCCTGACCCGCAACATGTCGGCCGGCGAGATCGTCGACCAGGTCGTCGCCGGTGCCCGGATGCTGCAGCGCGGCGAGATCGCGGGCGGACCGGCCCGGATCTCCAACGTCGTCTTCATGGGCATGGGTGAGCCGCTGGCCAACTACAAGGCCGTCATCGGTGCCGTACGCCGGCTCACCGACCCCGCGCCGGACGGCCTGGGCATGTCCCAGCGCAACGTCACCGTGTCGACCGTGGGCCTGGTGCCTGCCATGGAGAAGCTCACCGCCGAGGGCCTGAACGTCACGCTCGCCCTGTCGCTGCACGCGCCCGACGACGAGCTGCGCGACGAGCTGGTGCCGGTCAACACCCGGTGGAAGGTCGCCGAGGTGCTCGACGCGGCGCACCGCTACTTCGAGGTGACCGGCCGCCGGGTGAGCCTCGAGTACGCGCTGATCCGCGACATCAACGACCACCGCTGGCGCGCCGACCTGCTCGGCACCGAGCTCAATCGCCGCGGCCGTGGCTGGGTGCACGTCAACCCGATCCCGCTGAACCCCACACCGGGCTCGAAGTGGACCGCGAGCGACCGCGACGTCGAGAAGACGTTCGTCGAGCGGCTGCGGGCGCACGGCATCCCCACCACGGTGCGCAACACCCGCGGTCGTGAGATCGACGGCGCCTGCGGCCAGCTCGCGGCGGTGACCGGGTGAGCCACCACGACCGCTTCCGGCGCGCCGGCCGCCTGCGCAAGGGCTACCACCGGCGCCAGGTCGACGCGTTCCTCAACCACGTCGAGGTGTCGCTCAGCGGTGTCTTCCCGCCGCCGACAGCGTCCGAGGTCCGCCAGGTCGGGTTCGAGCTGGTGCGCAGCGGCTACGACGTCGAGGAGGTCGACGCGCACCTCGATGCGCTCGAGGAGAAGGTCGTCGCCGCGCAGAGCATGACGGCCGGCCGGCGGGGCAAGCCTGACCCGGACAGCGAGTCGGCCTACCTGCGCGAGCAGCTCGCGGCGTCGTACATGCAGCGCTTCCCGCGTGCCGGCACGCTGCGCCGCGGCTACCAGGTCGACGACGTCGACGATGTCGTCGACCGGGTGGTGGCAGCCCTCGACGGCCAGGGCAGCCTGACCCTGGAGGAGGTCCGGGCGGTGGCCTTCCGGCCCAAGCGTGGCGGCTACCGCGAGGACGCCGTCGACGAGGCGATGGACCGGGTGATCGAGCATCTGCTCCTCGTGCGCCGGCTCGGCGCGCCGGAGCACTCGGAACAGCCCCATCCGCCGGCGCAGCCCGCGACTTGACCGCGGGTCTGGCGCGTCGCAGCACCGCCGGGTGAGGATGCCCGGATGAGCGACTACCGGACGACCTACCAGCGCAGCATCGACGACCCGGACGCGTTCTGGGCCGAGGCTGCCCGCGCCGTCGACTGGCGGAGGCCGCCGACGACGGTGCTCGACAGGGGCGACGCGCCGTTCTACCGCTGGTTCCCGGACGGTGTCCTCAACACGTGCGAGAACGCGCTCGACCGGCACGTGGCGGCCGGCGCCGGCGACCGCACCGCGCTGGTCTACGACAGCCCGGTCACCGGCACGACGCGCACCTACACCTACAGTCAGCTGCTCGACGAGGTCGCGACCTTCGCCGGAGCGCTGGCCTCGCTCGGCGTCGTCAAGGGCGACCGGGTCGTCGTCTACCTGCCGATGGTGCCCGAGGCGGTCGTCGCGATGCTGGCCTGCGCACGGCTCGGCGCGGTGCACTCGGTCGTGTTCGGCGGGTTCGCGGCCGCAGAGCTCGCAGCCCGGGTCGACGACGCCCGCCCGAAGATCGTCGTGACGGCGTCGTGCGGCATCGAGGTCGCCCGGGTGGTCGAGTACAAGCCGTTGCTCGACCGGGCGCTCGAGCTGTCGTCGCACGCGCCGGAGCACGTGGTCCTGCTGCAGCGGCCGCAGGCCGTCGCCGCGATGACCGAGGGTCGGGACCTCGACTGGCACCGGCTGGTCGCGGCCGCCGAGCCGGCCGACCCCGTCCCGGTCGCGGCGACCGACCCGCTCTACATCCTGTACACGTCGGGAACGACCGCGAGGCCGAAGGGCGTGGTGCGAGACAACGGCGGGCACGCTGTCGCGCTCACCTGGTCGATGACCCACATCTACGACATCGGGCCTGGCGACGTGTGGTGGACCGCGTCGGACGTCGGGTGGGTCGTCGGCCACTCCTACATCGTCTACGCGCCGCTGCTCGTCGGCGCGACCACCGTGCTCTACGAGGGCAAGCCGGTCGGGACGCCGGACGCCGGCGCTTTCTGGCGGGTCGTGTCGGAGCACGGCGTCAAGGCGCTGTTCACCGCACCGACCGCGATCCGCGCGGTGAAGAAGGAGGACCCGGAGGGGAAGCTGCTCGCTCCCTACGACGTGTCGTCGCTGCAGACGTTGTTCCTCGCGGGGGAGCGGCTGGACCCCGACACCTGGCAGTGGGCCACCGACGAGCTCGGCGTACCTGTCGTCGACCACTGGTGGCAGACCGAGACCGGCTGGCCGATCGCGGCGAACCTGCGCGGGCTGGAGCCGATGCCGATCAAGCCGGGCTCGCCGACGGTCGCCGTACCCGGCTACGACGTCCGGGTGCTCGACCCGTCCGGTGTCGAGGTGCCGCCGGGCACCGAGGGCGCCATCTGCCTCAAGCTGCCGCTGCCGCCGGGCACGCTGCCGACGCTGTGGCACGACGACGACCGGTTCGTCGCTTCCTACCTGTCGGCGTTCGCCGGCTACTACCTCACCGGCGACGGCGGCTACGTCGACGACGACGGCTACCTGTTCGTCATGGGCCGCACCGACGACGTCATCAACGTCGCCGGGCACCGGCTGTCGACCGGGTCGATGGAGGCTGTCGTCGCCGGTCACCCGGCGGTGGCGGAGTGCTGCGTCATCGGCGTCCACGACGACCTCAAGGGACAGGTGCCTCGCGGCCTGGTGGTGCTCAAGGCCGGGGTGGACCTGGACCCCGACCAGCTGCGGGGCGAGCTGGTGCAGCGGGTCCGCGACGAGATCGGCGCGGTGGCGTCGTTCCGCCAGGTAGACGTCGTCGCCGCCCTGCCGAAGACCCGGTCGGGCAAGATCCTGCGCCGGTCGCTGCGCGCCATCGCAGATGGGAAGGACGAGCCGGTGCCCTCGACGATCGAGGACCCCACGGTGCTCGACACCCTGCGCATCACGCTGACAGGACAGCCGGCGGCACCGGGATGATGCGGACGTGGCGCTACGTGGTGGCTCCGGCACGTCGGAGCCCGTCGAGCAGCAGGTCGAGGCCGAACGCGAACTCCTTGCCGTAGTCGTACCCCGGCTTCAGCACGTGCTCGAAGGTCAGCTCGGCGAGGTGCGGGTACTCGTCGACGGGGAAGCGCGCCAGGATCGCCTGCGCGAGCTCGGCTACCTGCTCCGGGGACTCGAACGGCAGGGCTCGGTCGGACATGGCGAAGCCGTAGGTGTAACTGTCCAGCAGCGAGTACGCGTGCGCGACCAGCGCGACGGGAAAACCGGCCCGACGGAGGCAGCCGATGACGTCGTCGTGGTGTCTCAGGTTGGCCGGGCCGGGAGTGCTGCGCGACTCCATGAGCCCGTTCGCCCAGCGGTGCCGGCCGAGCACCGCCCGGACGGACACGGCGCGCGCTCGCATGGCCGCCTGCCACTCGCCGTCTAGGGGGAACTCGATCTCGGCGAAGACCAGGTCGATCATGCCGTCGACGAGGTCGTCCCTGTTCGTGACGTGGTGGTACAGCGACATCGCCTCGACGCCCAGCGCCTGGCCGAGCTTGCGCATGCTCAGCCACTCCAGCCCGTGCTCGTCAGCCAGCGCGAGCCCGGCGCGGAGCACGCGGTCGCGGCTCAGGGGGACCCGGGCGACCGGCCGCGCACGGGGTGTCCGGTCCGCAGGCATGTGGCTCCTCCTCGTCGCGCGCGGGGTGGCTACGGGTGTGCTCCCTTGACAGTCTTACATCGTAAGCGTATCTTACACCGTAAGAGGCCGCGGCGCGGCATCGTCCACGGCCCCGATCGGAGCCACCGTGGCCCAGCCCCCCGGCCCCCGGGCCGTATCAAAGGACAGCCGATGACCGACGCACCCGCCCGACGCGCGCTGAACGCCCGCGCGACCCCGGCCGCCACCATGCTGGCCGCTGTGCAGGACTCCTACGGCGAGGCCGCCGTGCTCCGCGTCGAGCGGGTCGCGCGACCGGAGATCGGTGATGACGACGTGCTGGTCCGCGTCGAGGCCGCCGGCGTCGACCAGGGCGTGTGGCACCTGATGACAGGCCTGCCGTACCCGATCCGGATCTCGGGCTACGGGTTGCGCGCACCGAAGACCCGCGTACGTGGTGGCGACCTCGCAGGGCGGGTGGCCGCCACAGGCAAGGACGTGACCGCGTTCCAGGTCGGCGACGAGGTGTACGGGTTCGGCCAGGGCACGTTCGCCGAGTTCGCTGTGGCCACACCGGCCAAGCTCGCACGCAAGCCCAGCACCCTCACGTTCGAGCAGGCCGCCGCCACCCCCGTGTCCGGGCTGACCGCGCTGCAGGCCGTCCGCAGGGGCCGCGTCGCGAAGGGTCAGCAGGTACTGGTTCTGGGGGCGTCGGGCGGAGTCGGCAGCTTCGCTGTCCAGATCGCCAGGGCGGCCGGTGCCGTCGTCACCGGGGTGGCCAGCAGCGCGAAGCTGGACCTCGTGCGCGCACTCGGTGCCGACCATGTGCTCGACTACACCCGCGACGACCTGACCGACCGCTCCGGCGCGTACGACGTGATCCTGGACGTCGGTGGCAACCGCACGCTGACTGCACTGCGACGGCTGCTCGCTCCGAGGGGGACCCTGGTCATCACCGGCGGTGAGGGCGGTGGTCGGTGGCTCGGCGGGACGGATCGACAGCTGCGTGCGATGGCGCTCTCGCCCTTCCTCCGGCAACGGCTCGGCACCTTCGTGGCGAGGGAGAACGCCGCCGACCTCGACGGGCTCACCGCTCTGATCGAGAGCGGGCAGGTCACGCCGGCCCTCGATCGGTCGTACCCGCTGGCCGCGGCGCCGGACGCCATCAGGGACCTGCGCGCCGGCCGCATCCGTGGGAAGGCCGTGGTCCTGCCGTCCTCGTGACCCACCGCCGCCGGTGTGATCAGGACAACGCGACCAGGGTCCCGAGGGCGAGGCCCAGCGCGAGCAGCCAGAGCAGGGTCGGCAAGGCTCGTGGGGACATCACGCACCTCCCAGGGTCACGACGCCGTCCGCCACGGTGACCTCGACCGTGGGGAGCCCGGTCGGCGCCGGCCCCTGGACGACGGCACCGGTGGTCGCGTCGAACGCACTGCCGTGGCAGGGACACGTGATCCTGCCGTTCGCGACCCCGTCAACCGTGCACCCCTGGTGGGTGCAGGTCGCGGAGAACGCATGCACCGCGTCACCGGAGCGGACGAGCACGACATGCTGGCCGCCGAGCACGAGGCCGCCGCCGTCCGGTACGTCGGCCAGCGACGCGAGCCGCTCGCCTCCGCCCGCTGCCGGCCCGTAGCCGTTGGCGGCGGCGCCCGACGGTCCGGTGCCGCTAGCCGCCTGGCTGCGCCGGGCCAGCGCGAACCCGGCCACCGCGCCGAGCCCGACCACGCCGGAGCCACGGAGCACGGTGCGTCGGGTCAGCGGGGCAGTCATGTCAGCGGCACCCCCGACCGGGTGAAGAACCACAGCGCCGACGTGAGCCAGATCAGCGCGAGCGCACCGAGCACTGTGCCGCCGAGCACCGGGAGCGCCCAGCCGGGCAGCCCGCGGACCCGGAGGCCGAGCATCTTGGCGGCGTACGCGCCGTAGAACAGGCACCCTGCCAGTCCGTGCAGCACCACCCGCGGACTGCCGGTCGCGAGGCCGAGCGCCCACAGGCAGTGCAGCGCCACGGGCAGCGTCACGGTGAACGCGGCCGCGCCCGACCACCGGTGCGCCGAAGCGACCCAGCCGGGGGCGCGTCCGGGAAGCCCGGGGAGCCGGCCCCACATCCACAGCGCCGTGCTGAGCTGCACCAGGAGGAAGACGGTGGCGAGGGTCGTGAGCCACGCCTTCATCTGGAGCATCCCGGAGAAGCCGAACGTCGCGAACGGGCGGCCCGCCGGCTCGTGCACCCGGGCGTAGGTGCCGAGCGCCAGGGCGACCGATGCCCCCAGGAGCAGGAGCGCCGCCCCGGCCGGCCGGGCGGACACGGGCCGGGTCCGCACCACGCCGTCCGCCACCGACCTCACCTCGACGATCACTGTCGTCCGTCGGCCGCCGGCGCGCAACGGGGACAGAGCCGGACGCCCGGCGCGAAGCCGGCCACCTGGCGGCCGGTCCGCCCCACGGTGCACGCGTCGGGTGTCACGGGTCTGGGGTCACGACCGTCGAGTCGCCGGTCACCCGGTCGACAGTGACGACCAGCACCACCCGCTGCGGGTTCGGGCGCGGCGGCCGGTACCGCTCGGCGTAGCGCCGCTCGGCATCGGTCACCGCGTCGGCCCGGCGCTCGACCGTGGCCTCGCCCTCGAGCGAGAGCCAGCGCCGCCCGTCGACCTGGCACAGCACGGCCCGGCAGCCGGGCTCGGCGTTGCGCACCTTGCGCGTCGGGCCGCTCGCGATGATTCGCGCCACCCGGGCATCGGGGTCCCAGGTGAAGCCGACCGGCACGACGTGCGGGGAGCCGTCGGGCCGCAGGGTCGTGAGGGTGGCGAGGTGCCGCTCGGCGAGGAACGCCAGCGCTGCGGCAGGTAGCTCGTTCGGGTGCAACGCCACGTCAGGCCCGGGCCGGCAGGGCGCGACGAACGGCGTCGAGCAGGCCGCGGCAGGCCCGCTCCACCTGCTCCAGGACCTCGGCGAAGTCGCGGCCGTCGCCGAAGTAGGGGTCGGCCACCTCGGCACCCTCGGCGGCGTCCCCGTCGAACGAGCGCAGCAACCGCACCTTGGCGCGCTGCCCGTCGTTGCGCGCCAGGGCGCGGAGCTCCCGCAGGTGGCCCTGGTCGAGCGCCAGCACCAGGTCCCGGCCGTCGAGCCAGCCCCGCTCGAACACCCGGGCCCGGTGCGCGCGCCCGTCGTACCCGCCGTCGCCCAGGGCCGCAATGGCCCGGACGTCGGCCGGGCCGCCGACGTGCCACGCGTTCGTCCCCGCCGAGTCCACCGCCACCAGGTCGGACATGCCCTCGTCGTCGACCAGGCGCTGCATCACGACGGCCGCCATCGGTGACCGGCAGATGTTGCCGGTGCACACGAAGCAGAGGCGGTACGTGGGGCCGGCCGCCGGTACGTCGACGCTGTCGTCCATGTCCTCCATGGTCGCAGGGCTCAGCCGGCGGGCTGTTCGTGCCGATGCACCGAGGGTGACGTCGTTCTTCCCCGAGCCGCACGAGCAGGTCGCACCCGCCCCCGAGGCCGGGGCGAACGGGCTGCGCGCCGCCGGCGGACCCGTGGTGCGCCGGGTGGTACCGACCCAGAGCCGGTGGGCCCGGTCCGCGACCACATTCGGGCCGGTCGGCCGGGTCGTCGGCACCGTGCTGCTGGTCGCGGTCGGCGTGTGGCTGGCGATCTTCGCGCTGATCGGTGCCGCTGTCTGGTGGCTCGTCGTGGTGCCGTGGGCGCTGCGCGACCTCTGGCGCCCCGGGCGCCGCTGACCCGACCGGTCAGGCGGCGGCGTCGCGAGCCCGCTCGAGCTCGGCGACGTCGATCTTCGACATCTGCAGCATCGCGCCCATCACGGCCTCCGCGACCCGGGGGTCGGGATCGTTGAGCAGCTCGATCAGTGCCCTGGGCACGACCTGTCACGACAGACCCCAGCGGTCCTTGATCCAGCCGCACGGACCGGGCTCGCCGCCACGGGCGAAGGCGTCCCAGTAGTGGTCGACCTCGGCCTGGTCCGCGCAGTCGATCATGAACGAGACGGCCTCGGTGAACCGGTGCTCGGGACCGCCGTTCAGCCCGACGTAGGTCTGGCCGTCCAGGTCGAACTCCACCGTCATGACGGTGCCGGCGGGCCGGGGCCCGGCCTCCTGGTAGCGCTGCACGTGGGTGATCGACGAGTTCGGGAAGAGAGCGACGTAGAAGCTCGCCGCGTCCTCGGCCTCGGTGTCGAACCACAGCCACGGTGTCGTCCTGGGCATGTCGGTGTCCTTCCTCCGTGCGTGCGGGCGTCACCGGTCTGACCCGGGCCACGGCCCGGACTCATCGGTAGACACCTCGCCACCGGTCAGTGCCAGCCGAGCAGCCGGTGCATCAGCGCGGCCCGCCGGGACGGCCGGCCGGTGCGCTCCTCCTCGGCGTCGGCCCCCGTCATCAGGGTGAGCGCCGCGCTTACCCCGAGCCAGCGCAGCGGCTCCGGCTCCCACCGGCGCGACCGGTGACCGACCCACGGCAGCCGCACCAGGTCGCTGTCGCGGCGCAGCACCAGGTCGGCCAGCGTGCGGCCCGCGAGGTTGGTCGTGGACACGCCGTCGCCGACGTAGCCCCCGGCCCACGCCAGACCGGTCCTCCGGTCGAGGCCGACCGAGGCGCACCAGTCGCGCGCGATCCCGAGCGGGCCACCCCACGCGTGGGTGAACGCCGCGCCCTCGACGGCAGGCAGCAGGTCGACGAGGGTGCGGTGCAGGGCGGCGAACACAGCGGGGTCGCTGTCCTGCTCTGGGCGGATCCTCGACCCGAAGTGGTACGGCGCCCCGCGGCCACCGAAGGCCAGCCGGTGGTCGGCGGTGCGCTGGCCGTAGACGACGAGGTGCCGGAAGTCGGTGAACGTCTCGCGGCGTTGCAGGCCGATGCGGTCCCACACGTCGTCGGGCAGCGGCTCGGTGGCGACCATCAGGGAGTAGACCGGGGCCACGGTGCGGCGCCTGCCGGGCAGCTCCGGGGTGAACCCCTCGGTGGCGCGGACCACCACCTCGGCGCGGACCCGGCCGTGCGGGGTCACGGCGGTCTGCGGCTCGATCGCCGTCACCGGTGTGCGCTCGTGAAGGGTCACGCCACGGGCCTCCACGGCGCGGGCGAGACCGCGGGCGAGCCGCGCCGGGTGGATCGCGGCGCAGTGCGGGGTGTACGTCGCACCGAGCAGGCCGGCTGCCTGCAGGCGGGCCCGCGCGTCGTCGGAGCCGAGCAGCGCGAGGTCGTCCTCGCCGAAGCCCCAGCGCCGCGCCTCGGCGACCTCGGCCCGCGCCCGGTCGAGCTGCACCGGCGTGCGGGCCGCGACGACGGTTCCCCCCTTCGCGAAGTCACAGTCGATGCCCTCCGCCGCGGCGACCCTGCCCACCTCGTCGACGGCACCCTGCATGGCCCGGTGCTGCGCGACGGCACTGTCGCGGCCGTAGCGCCGGGCGAGCCAGGCAACCGGTGCCGGGAAGAGCGCGGAGCACCAGCCGCCGTTGCGCCCGCTCGCCCCGAAGCCGGCCACCTCGCGCTCGAGGACGACGATGCGCAGGGTTGGGTCGGCCAGCGCCAGGTAGTACGCGGTCCACAGGCCGGTGTAGCCGGCCCCGACGACCGCGACGTCGACCTCGAGGTCGCCGCCCAGGGCGGGGCGCGGGGTGAAGTCGTCGTCAGCGGTGTCGTGCCACAGCGAGAGCCGCCGGTAGTCGGTCACGCGGCTCCCGTCACCGGACCCAGGAGCCGAGGTACGCCGGCACCGGGGGGTCACCGCGCAGGTCGGGTGCCGGGCGCGGGGCGCCGGTCACCTCGCGCAGCGGCAGCACGCCGGCCCAGACCGGCAGGTCGAGGTCGTCGTCCGCGTCGTCCGGCGGCGAGTCGCTCACCTTCACCGACCACTCGGACAGCGGCAGCGACAGCACGAGGGTCGCGGCCAGCTCCTTGCCGTTCGGCTGCCGCGCCTCGGCCCAGCGCCCCGGCAGCAGGTGCTCGGTGACCCGTTCGAGCGCAACCAGCTGCTCAGCGCCCCCGAGCACGGTCGCGACCCCGAGCACCATCGCGCAGCGATAGTGCATCGAGGACTCGAACACCGACCGGGCCGCGACCAGCCCGTCGACCAGGGTCACGGTGAGGCAGGTCGGCGCGCCCTCGGCAAGGCTGCGGAACAGCCGGCTACCGGTCGACCCGTGGAACAGCACCGCGTCGCCGTCACGGGCGTACGCGACGGGGACGACGTACGGCTGGCCGTCGGGGTCGCGGACGGCGACGTGCGCCACCCGGCCGGCGTCCAGCACGGAGTCCAGCACCGCACGGTCCTCGACCTGCTTCTCCGGCAGCCGCCTGACCCTGGTGCGCGCTGACGCCGCAGGCGAGGACGGGACCGTCAGAGCCGGCTCCACGCCTCGGTGAGCACCGAGCGAAGGATCTGCTCCATCTCGTCGAAGTGCGACTGGTCGCAGACCAGCGGCGGCGAGAGCTGGATCACCGGGTCGCCCCGGTCGTCGGCCCGGCAGTACAGCCCGGCGTCGAACAGCGCCTTGGACAGGAAGCCGCGGAGGAGTCGCTCCGACTCGTCGTCGTTGAACGTCTCGCGGGTGGCCTTGTCCTTCACCATCTCGATGCCGAAGAAGAAGCCGTCGCCGCGGACGTCACCGACGATGGGCAGGTCGTTGAGCTTCTCCAGCGTGCGACGGAAGTCGCCTGTGGTGTCACGGACGTGCTCGTTGAGCTTCTCGCGCTCGAAGATGTCGAGGTTCGCCAGCGCCACCGCGGTCGACACCGGGTGCCCGCCGAACGTGTAGCCGTGGGCGAAGGAGTTGTGGCCCTGGAGGAACGGCTCCATGATCCGGTCGGTCGCGATCATCGCGCCGATGGGGGAGTAGCCCGAGGTCATGCCCTTGGCGCAGGTGATGATGTCGGGCTGGTAGCCGAAGCGGTCCGCGCCGAAGTAGTGCCCGAGGCGGCCGAACGCACAGATGACCTCGTCGGAGACGAGCAGCACGTCGTACTTGTCGCAGATCTCGCGGACCCGAGCGAAGTAGTTGGGCGGCGGCGGGAAGCAGCCGCCGGAGTTCTGCACCGGCTCGACGAACACCGCGGCCACGGTCTCGGGACCCTCGAACTCGATGGCCTCCTCGATGCGGTCGGCCGCCCAGAGGCCGAACGCCTCCAGGTCGTCGCCGTGCTCGGGCGCCCGGTAGAAGTTGGTGTTGGGCACCTTGTGCGCACCTGGCACCAGGGGCTCGAACATCGCCTTGGCGGCGGGGATGCCGGTGATCGAGAGCGCACCGTGGGGGGTGCCGTGGTAGGCGACGTTACGGCTGATGACCTTGTGCTTCATCGGCTTGCCGGTGAGCTTGAAGTACTGCTTGGCCACCTTCCACGCCGACTCGACGGCCTCGCCGCCACCGGTGGTGAAGAAGACCCGGTTGAGGTCGCCCGGCGCGAGATGGGCGAGCCGCTCGGCGAGCTCGACCGCCTTGGGGTGCGCGTAGGACCACAACGGGAAGAACGCCAGCTCGCTCGCCTGCTTCGCGGCGACCTCGGCCAGCTCGGTGCGGCCGTGTCCGGCCTGCACCACGAACAGGCCGGACAGGCCGTCGAGGTAGCGCTTGCCGTTCGCGTCCCAGATGTAGGGGCCCTCACCGCGCGTGATGACGGGGACGTCGGCCTGCTGGTAGGCCGACATCCGGGTGAAGTGCATCCACAGGTGGTCGCGCGCCGAGGCGGCGAGCGCCGCCGAGTCGAGAGCGGTGGTGGGATCGGTGGTCATGGTCATCTGGTTCCCCAGTTGTAGAGCTGCTTGCGGAGTTTGAGGTAGACGAACGACTCGGTGCTGCGCACCGAGGGGACTGCGCGGATGCGCTTGGACACGAGCTCGAGCAGGTGGTCGTCGTCCTCGCAGACCACCTCGACCAGCAGGTCGAAGCTGCCGGCTGTGATGACGACGTAGTCGACCTCGGCCATGTCGGCGATCTTCTCGGCCACGGCCTCGACGTCGCCCTCGCAGGAGATGCCGATCATGGCCTGGCGCGGGAAGCCCACCTGGAGCGGGTCGGTCACCGCGACGATCTGCATGACGCCGGCGTCGAGCAGCCGCTGGACCCGCTGCCGCACCGCGGCCTCGGACAGACCGACGGCCTTGCCGATCGAGGCGTACGCGCGGCGGCCGTCCTCCTGCAGCTGCTCGATGATCGCCTTGGAGACGTCGTCGAGGACGACGCCGCTGCTGCGCTCCCTGGCTGACATGCCCGCGATCCTCGCCCTTCCAGAGGGGCGTTGGCAAGTGAATCCGTCGCAAACACGGTCGGATTTTGCTGAATCTGTCGTCCAGATGCCTCATGACTGTTGAGAACGGTTCTCCGCGGCTAGGCTCCGGGCGAGCCCTGGACGTCCTGGACCACCCCCGCGAGGAGCCCCCGTTGTCTGACACCCGCATCCTGCGCAACTTCGTCGGCGGCAAGCCGGTCGACGCCGCCGGCGGCCGCAGCTCGGACCTGGTCGACCCGAGCACCGGGAAGGTCTTCGCGCATGCCCCGCTCTCCTCGGCGGCAGATGTCGACGCGGCGATGTCTGCGGCCGAGTCGGCGTTCGAGGGCTGGCGCGACAGCACGCCCGGCGAGCGACAGAAGGCGCTCATCCGCATCGCGGACGCCATCGAGGCGCGGGCCGACGAGCTGGTGGCCGCCGAGAGCGAGAACACCGGCAAGCCGCTGGCCCTGACGATGTCGGAGGAGATCCCGCCGATGGTCGACCAGATCCGGTTCTTCGCCGGCGCCGCGCGCGTGCTCGAGGGCAGGTCGGCGGGGGAGTACATGGCCGGCCACACGTCGTTCGTGCGCCGCGAGCCGATCGGGGTCTGCGCACAGGTGACGCCGTGGAACTACCCGATGATGATGGCGGTCTGGAAGTGGGCGCCGGCCATCGCCGCCGGCAACACGGTGGTGCTCAAGCCGTCGGACACCACGCCGGTGTCGACTCTGCTCATGGCCGAGATCATGGCTGAGTTCCTGCCCGAGGGCGTCTTCAACGTCGTCTGCGGCGACCGCGACACCGGACGGGCGCTGGTGGAGCACCGCACGCCGCAGATGGTGTCGATCACCGGGTCGGTGCGCGCCGGCATGGAGGTTGCCGGCAGCGCCGCCACCGACCTCAAGAAGGTGCACCTCGAGCTGGGCGGCAAGGCCCCGGTCGTGATCTTCGACGACGCCGACCTGGAGGCGGCCGCCGAGGCCATCGCCGTGGCGGGTTACTTCAACGCCGGCCAGGACTGCACGGCGGCGACGCGCGTGCTCGCGTCCCCGCGCATCCACGACGACTTCGTCGCCGCGCTCGCGCAGCAGGCCCGCGAGAGCGCCAAGACCGGGCGCCCCGACGACGAGGACGTGCTGTTCGGCCCGCTGAACAACAGCAACCAGCTCGACCGCGTGATGGGCATGCTGTCCCGCGCGCCCGAGCACGCGTCGGTGGCCGCCGGCGGCCACCGGGTGGGAGGCGACCTGTCCGAGGGCTACTTCCACGAGGCCACCGTCGTCAGCGGCCTGCGCCAGGACGACGAGCTCGTCCAGGACGAGGTCTTCGGCCCGGTCATCACGGTGCAGCAGTTCTCCGACGAGGACGAGGCGGTCCGCTGGGCCAACGGCGTGCGCTACGGACTGGCGTCGTCGGTGTGGACCAAGGACCACGGCCGGGCCATGCGGATGGCCAAGCGGCTCGACTTCGGCTGCGTCTGGATCAACACCCACATCCCGTTGGTGGCGGAGATGCCGCACGGTGGCTTCAAGCACTCCGGCTACGGCAAGGACCTCTCGATGTACGGGTTCGAGGACTACACGCGCATCAAGCACGTCATGTCCAACATCGAGGCCTGAGGGTCTTTCGGGGGTGAGCGTCGACCTCGTCCTGCACAACGGGACGGTCGTCACCGGTCTGCCCGGTGCGGCCCGGGCCCGCGCCGTCGCCGTCCACGACGGCTACGTCGTCGCGCTGGACGAGGACGCACTCGCGCTGGTGCCGATCGCCCGGTCGGTCCTCGACCTCGAGGGCGGTGCCGTTCTCCCGGCGTTCGGGGACGGGCACGTGCACCCGCTCTGGGGTGGCGTCGAGCTCGCCGGTCCCGAGGTGCGCGACGCCTCCACCGTGGGGCAGGTCGTGGACGCGGTCCGTCGCTGGGCGCAGGAGCACCCGGAGGCGGAGTGGGTGCAGGGCGGTCCGTACGACCCGACGCTCGCGCCGGCCGGTCGGTTCGACGCCGCCTGGCTGGACGAGGCCGTCGCCGACCGGCCCGTCCTGCTCCAGTCCACCGACCACCACTGCGCCTGGGTGAACACCGAGGCGCTGCGCCGGTCCGGTATCACCCGCGACACACCCGACCCGCCCGCCGGCGAGGTCGCCCGCCGGCCCGACGGCAGCCCCATGGGCACGCTGGTCGAGTGGACCGCGATGGACCTCGTGGTCCGGCACGCGCCGCGGTACACGCCTGCGGAGAAGCGCACCGGCCTGCTGCGGTCCGCGGAGCTGTTCGCGGCGGCGGGGATCACCTGGGTGCAGGAGGCGGCGCTCGCGCCGTCCGACCTCGAGGTGTACCTGGCCGCCGCCGCGACCGGACGCCTCGCGGTGCGGGCCAACATCGCGCTGCGGGCCGATCCCGACCGCTGGCGGTCGCAGCGTGGCGACTTCCTCGCGGCCCGCCACACCGCGGCGGTGTCACCGGCTGCCAGGGACGTCACGGTCCGGACCGTGAAGATCTTCGCCGACGGGGTCGTCGAGGCCGGCACCGCGGCGATGCTCGCACCGTACGACGCGGCGCTCGGCGACCCGCCGGGCTCCGTCGGCCACCCGGTCTGGACGCCGGAGGAGCTCGCCGCGGCCTGCGCGGCGTTCGACGCCGACGGGTTCCAGCTGCACGTCCACGCCATCGGCGACGCGGCGGCGCGGCACACCCTGGACGCCCTTGCCCGGCTGCCGAAGGTCAACGGGCCCCGCGAGCGTCGTTCGGTCATCGCGCACACCCAGTGCGTCGACCCGGCCGACGTGGCGCGGTTCGCCGAGCTCGGCGTCATCGCCAACCTGGAGCCGCTGTGGGCCCAGCTCGACCCGCTGCAGGTCGATCTCACGCTGCCGCGCCTCGGCCACGACCGCGGGAGCCTGCAGTACCCGATGGCCTCGCTGCTCGCCTCCGGTGCGGTCCTCTCGTTCGGCAGCGACTGGCCGGTCAGCTCGTACCGCCCCCTGGAGGGGCTCGCGGTGGCGGTCACCCGGCAGACCCCTGACGGCGTCCCGACCGGCGGCTGGGTGCCGGACGAGTGCCTGCCCGTGCCGGCCGCGCTGTCGGCGTACACGCAGGGCGTCGCCTACCAGGCGTTCGAGGAGGCCGCCTGGGGGACCGTCTCGGTCGGCCGCCGCGCCGACCTGGTATGGCTCTCGGCCGATCCGACGACCACCGCACCGCTGGCCTGGCCAGGGATCGGCGTGCGTGGCACCTGGCTGCTCGGCCGGCGCACCTGGGACCCGGACGCGGTGTAGTCCGGGCCTGGTCGCGGCTCGGCCGTGGGCGGGTCGGGCACCCGGGTGGCCGGCTACCGCGGATTCCGCCGCTCCTGACCAGGGAGAAGGCCGGAAGGCCCCTACAGGGTGCTCGTGACCGCGTGATTTCGTGGTCACGATCCGGTATCGCTACGGAATCCCTTGTCCAGGAGCATGTCCTCTGTCAGGATCGTCCACGGTCCAGCACGCGGCGAACCGTCCGTGCGGGCCCGCCGATCCGTCGACGAGCACACCCAGGGAGCAGCCCGCGTGCACCAGTTCATCGCCGGGAGCCGCCGATCCGGCACGTCGGGGGAGACCTTCGACGTCACCGACCCGGCGACCGGCGAGACGGTCGAGCAAGTCGTCCTGGCGAGCCCCGCCGATGTCGACGCCGCGGTCAACGCCGCGCGCGCCGCCTTCCCCCACTGGTCGGCGGCGGCACCGGTCGAGCGGTCAGTGGCGCTCACCCGGCTTGCGGCTCTGCTCGAGGAGCGGTCCGGCGACCTCGCGCACACCGAGTCGCGGCAGACCGGCAAGCCGATCCGGCTCGCCACCGGCTTCGACGTGCCGGGCACCGTCGACAACGTCGCGTTCTTCGCGGGGGCTGCCCGGGCGCTCGAGGGCAAGGCGGCCGCGGAGTACTCCGGCGACCACACGTCCTACGTCCGACGCGAGGCGATCGGGGTGGTCGGTTCGGTGGCGCCGTGGAACTACCCGCTCCAGATGGCGGCCTGGAAGATCCTCCCCGCCGTGGCCGCGGGCAACACCATCGTCCTGAAGCCGGCCGAGCTGACCCCGCTCACTGCCCTCCTCTTCGCCGAGGCGGCGACGGAGGCCGGCGTCCCCGACGGAGTCATCAACGTGGTCACCGGCACCGGCCGGGTCGCGGGCGAGGCGCTCATGAGCCACACCGACGTCGACATGGTGTCGTTCACCGGCTCCTCCGGCGTCGGCCGGCGGGTGATGGAGCTCGCAGCGGCCGGCCCGAAGCGCGTGCACCTCGAGCTCGGCGGCAAGGCGCCGTTCCTCGTCTTCGACGACGCCGACCTCGACGCAGCGGTCCAGGGTGCCGTCGCCGGTGCGCTGATCAACACCGGCCAGGACTGCACCGCGGCCACCCGGGCCTACGTCCAGCGCCCGCTCTACGACGCGTTCGTGGCCGGGGTGGCCGACGTCATGGGCACCGTGCTTCTCGGCGACCCGCTCGACGAGCGCACCGACCAGGGTCCGCTCGTGTCGCGCCTGCAGCAGGAGCGGGTGGCGGGCTTCGTCGACCGGGCCCGCTCGGACGGCGCCAAGGTCGTGCGGGGCGGCGTCGCTCCGCAGGGCGCCCTGGCCCGCGGGGCGTACTACGAACCGACGCTGGTAGTCGATGCCGCGCAGGACTCCGAGATCGTCCAGCACGAGGTCTTCGGCCCGGTTCTGGTCGTGCTTCCGTTCGACGACGACGACGAGGGCCTGCGGCTCGCCAACGACACGCCGTACGGTCTCGCCGCGTCGGCCTGGACCCGCGACGTGTTCCGCGCCATGCGGGCCACCCGCGAGATCCGGGCCGGCTGCGTGTGGGTCAATGACCACATCCCGATCATCAGCGAGATGCCGCACGGCGGCTACAAGGCCTCGGGGAACGGCAAGGACATGTCCCAGTACTCGCTGGACGAGTACACCTGCATCAAGCACGTCATGTACGACGGGACGGCCGCGGTGCGCAAGGCCTGGCACCGCACCGTCTTCACCGGCACCACGACAGACCCGACGACACTGCCCCAGCCCCAGAGCTCCGAGGAGACCCCACGTGACTGACCGCCGACAGGACCCGATGTTCCGCGAGCTTGTCCGCGCCCAGCTGTCCCGGCGCACCATGCTCCGCGGCGCCGGTGGTGCGGGAGTCGCAGCCGCTCTCGCCGCGTGCGGCACGGGAAGCACCGGCACCGGTACCGGCAGCCAGCCGGACCCCACCGTGAAGGACACGTCGGCCAAGGACAAGCTGGTGCGCTGGGCCAACTGGCCCTTCTACCTCGACTACGACGAGAAGACCAAGAAGTACCCCACCCTGGAGAAGTTCCAGCAGGAGACGGGCATCAAGGCCACCTACGCCGAGGACATCGACGACAACGACGCCTACTACGGCAAGGTGCAGGGTCAGCTCAAGAACGGCGACGACATCGGCAAGGACGTCATCACCTTGACCGACTGGATGGCCGGCCGGCTGATCCGGCAGGGCTACGCCCAGGAGCTGGACAAGGCGAACATCCCGAACGCCAAGAACCTCAACCCCAAGCTCCAGGACGTCGACTTCGACCCCGGTCGGAAGTACTCACTGACCTGGCAGAGCGGATACGCCGGCATCGGCTACCGCAAGGACAAGGTGGGCCGCGAGCTCAAGACGGTCGAGGACCTCTGGGCGCCGGACCTCAAGGGCAAGGTCGTCGTGCTGTCCGAGCTGCGTGACACCGTCGGGCTGATCATGATGTCCCAGGGTGTCGACATCGCATCCGACTTCAGCGAGGACGACTACCTCAAGGGCATCGCCGAGCTGCAGAAGCAGGTCGACTCCGGCCAGATCCGTCAGGTCAAGGGCAACTCCTACGCCGACGACCTGCGCAGCGGCAACGCGATCGCCGCGATCGCCTGGTCCGGCGACATCCTGCTCGCCCAGTTCGAGGAGGAGGACCCCAACTACACCTTCACCCTCCCTGAGTCGGGCGGCACCCTGTGGTCGGACAACCTCATGGTGCCGATCGCCTCGCCGCACAAGACCAATGCCGAGAAGCTGATGGACTTCTACTACCAGCCGGACATCGCGGCCGAGGTGGCTGCCTACGTCAACTACATCTGCCCCGTGGAGGGCGCCAAGGCCGAGATGGAGAAGATCGACCCCTCGCTGGTCGACAGCCCGCTGATCTTCCCCACCGCCGCCGACCTGGAGAAGGTGAAGGTCTTCCGCAGCCTCTCGCCGGATGAGGAGATCTCGTTCAACGAGGCCTTCCAGAAGGTGATCGGCAACTGATGACCACCGCGGCGGGTGACGGCGGGCAGGACCTGATGCTCGAAGGCGTCACCAAGACCTTCGGGTCCTTCACCGCGGTGGACGACCTGACCCTCACCATCCCCAGCGGTTCCTTCTTCGCGCTCCTCGGCCCCTCGGGGTGCGGCAAGACCACGACACTGCGGATGGTGGCCGGTCTCGAGGAGCCGACAGCGGGGACGATCCGCATCGGCGGCGACGACGTCACCCATGCGCGCCCCTACAAGCGCCCCGTGAACACCGTCTTCCAGTCCTACGCGCTCTTCCCGCACCTGGACATCTTCGAGAACGTCGCGTTCGGGCTGCGGCGGCGGGGCACCAAGCAGGTCAAGGCCCAGGTGGACGAGGCGCTCGAGCTCGTCGAGCTCGGCGGGATGGCCCGTCGCAAGCCGGCCCAGCTCTCCGGCGGTCAGCAGCAGCGAGTGGCCCTGGCTCGGGCGATCGTGAACCGGCCCGCCGTGCTGCTGCTGGACGAGCCGCTTGGCGCTCTCGACCTCAAGCTGCGACGGCAGATGCAGATCGAGCTCAAGCGGATCCAGACCGAGGTCGGCCTCACGTTCATCCACGTCACCCACGACCAGGAGGAGGCCATGACGATGGCCGACACCATCGCGGTGATGAACGCCGGACACGTCGAGCAGATGGGCGGCCCCACCGACCTCTACGAGTCGCCCATGACGACCTTCGTGGCCAACTTCCTCGGACAGTCCAACCTGATCCGGGCCACGGTCTCGGGCACCGACGGCGACGGGCTCGTGCTCGAGGTCCATGGCCAGAAGGTGGCCATGCCGGCCGCCCGACGAGCCAGTGGCCAGGACGACCTGCTGATCGGCGTACGGCCGGAGAAGATCCAGCTTGCGCAGGCCGGCGAGAGCACCGAGCGGCTCGGGAGCAACGTGCTTCCGGGTGCCGTGGTGACCGACGCCAGCTTCACCGGGGTCAGTACCCAGTACCTCGTCCGGATGCCCTGGGGACAGGAGCTCATGGTCTTCGCCCAGAACCTCGGGGTGGCCGGCGTCCTGCGTCCAGGCGCGAAGGTCGACCTGCACTGGGACCCGGCGCACACGTTCGCCCTCGACGGCAGCCTGGACGTCAACGCGGGCGTCGAGCGCACCGAGGGCACGACCCCAGCCCCGGTGGGCTGACGTGAGTGCGGCTCAGGGCATCGGCGTAGGCGAGCAGCAGGCGCACGAGGACCGGCAGCGCGACCAGGGTCCCTCCGACCCGTCCCGGCCGGGCCGGCGGCGGCTCACGCCGTACCTCCTGCTGCTCCCCGGCATGGCGTGGCTCGCGTTCTTCTTCATCGTGCCGCTGGTGACGCTGCTCTCCACGTCGACCCAGACCCGGCCCGCGGGGGCCGAGATCGGGGTCTTCACCCAGACGTTCCGGTTCAGCAACTACGCGGACGCGATCAGCGGCTACGCGGCCACGTTTGGCCGCTCGTTCGGCTACGCCTTCATCGCCACCGCGCTCGCGCTGGCGATCTCCTACCCGCTCGCCTACGCCATCGCCTTCAAAGCCGGCCGCTGGCGCAACCTGCTCCTGGTGCTCGTCGTGGCGCCCTTCTTCGTCAGCTTCCTGCTGCGCACGATCGCCTGGAAACAGATCCTCGCCGACGACGGCTGGGTCGTGTCCAGCATGAAGTGGCTGAACATCATCGGGCCGCAGGACCACGTCATCAACTCGGCGCCGGCCGTCGTGATCGGCATCACCTACAACTTCCTGCCCTTCATGATCCTGCCGATCTACGCCTCGCTCGAACGAGTCGACCCACGACTGATGGAGGCCGCCGGCGACCTTTACGCGAACGCCCTGACGACGATGCGCAAGGTGACCTTCCCGCTGTCGCTTCCTGGGGTCGTGGCCGGAACGCTGCTCACCTTCATTCCCGCTGCCGGTGACTACATCAACTCGGCGCTGCTGGGCAACCGCGACACCACCATGGTCGGCAATGTCATCGACAGCAGGTTCCTCAAGGTCGTCGACTACCCGACAGCAGCCGTGCTGTCGGTGACCTTGATGGCATCGATCCTGGTGCTGGTCAGCATCTACATCCGCCGCGCCGGCACGGAGGAGCTGGTATGAGAGCCCTACGACGTCGCGCCGTCCGCCCCTCGTCCCGCGCCGGTGCCGTATGAGCCCGCGCCGGTGGCTGGGCCGCAACGCGATCCGGATCTACGCGGTGCTGGCGTTCTCCTACCTGTTCATCCCCGTCCTCTACACCTTCGTCTTCTCCTTCAACGACTCTGCCAAGTCGAACCTCACCTGGAAGGGGTTCACCCTCGACAAGTGGGCCCACCCCTGCGGTGCACCGGACGTGTGCCCCGCTCTCGTGACCAGCCTGAAGATCGGCTTCCTCGCCACCATCATCGCCACCGCGCTGGGGACCATGATCGCGTTCGCGCTCGCCCGGCACCGGTTCCGCGGCCGGACGGCGACCAACCTCACGATCTTCCTGCCCATGGCGACGCCCGAGGTCGTGCTGGGTGCCTCCTTGCTCGCGCTGTTCCTCAACCTGCACGTCAGCCTGGGCTTCACCACCATCGTCATCGCCCACGTCATGTTCTGCATCTCGTTCGTCGTCGTCACGGTGAAGGCGCGCATCGCCGGTCTCGACCCTCGCCTCGAGCAGGCGGCGATGGACCTCTATGCCAACGAGTGGCAGACGTTCCGTCGGATCACTCTGCCGCTGGTCACGCCGGGCATCGCCGCCGGCGCACTGCTCGCGTTCTCGCTGTCGTTCGACGACTTCATCATCACGAACTTCAACTCGGGTGACGTCAACACCTTCCCGAAGTTCGTCTGGGTGTCCTCGTTGCGCGGCATCCCGGCCCAGGCCAACGTGATCGCGTCCGCCGTCTTCCTGTTCGCTTTCCTCGCGGTCCTGGTGGGCCAGCTCGCGACGGCCCGGAAGAAGCGGGAGGCCTGACGGCCGTGCCCTCATCCGGCGTCGCCGGCGCAGCTGCGGCGCTGGTCGACGTGCGGCACGTGCCGTACTGGCTCGACGGCCCCGAGCCCGACGCCTGCCCGGCGCTTGCCGGCCGCACCACTGCCGACCTCGCGGTCGTCGGCGGCGGGTACACCGGGCTGTGGACGGCCCTGCTGGCGAAGGAGGCCGACCCCGGCCGCGATGTCGTGCTGCTCGAGGCGCGGACCGTCGGTTGGGCGGCGTCCGGCCGCAACGGCGGCTTCTGCTCGGCCAGCCTGACCCACGGGCTGCGCAACGGGCTGGACCGGTTCCGGGGTGAGATGGCGACTCTCGAGCGTCTCGGCCGCGACAACCTCGACGGCATCGAAGCCACTGTCTCGGCACACGGCATCGACTGCTCGTTCGAGCGGACCGGCGAGCTGACGGTCGCCACGGCGCCCTGGCAGGCCGACGAGCTGCGCGAGATACCGGCGCTCGCCGAGCAGGTGGGCGGCAAGGTCGAGTGGCTCGACGCCGACGAGGTGCGCGGCAAGGTGGACTCGCCGACCTTTCTCGGGGGCATCCTCGACGCCGACGGGTGCGCGATGGTGGACCCCGCCCGGCTGGCCAGGGGGCTGCGGGAGGCGTGCCTGCGGCTGGGGGTTCGCATCCACGAGAACACCCCCGTCGAGGAGCTCGACGGGTCCGGTCCCGCGATGGTGCTCCGGACGCCGTACGGCCGGGTGACCGCGGGCCGGGTCGCGCTGGGCACCAACGCCGTCTTCCCGCCGCTGCTGCGACGGCTGTCGTCCTACGTCGTCCCGGTGTGGGACTACGCACTGATGAGCGAGCCCCTGACCGCCGAGCGGCTCGCGGCGGTGGGCTGGTCCGACCGTCACGGCTTGTCGGACGCCGGCAACCTGTTCCACTACTTCCGGGTCACGGACGACTGGCGGATCCTCTGGGGCGGCTACGACGCCGTCTACCACTTCGGCGGGCGCACCGACGACCGGCTGGAGCGCAACCCGGACACGTTCCGGACCCTCGCCGAGCACTTCTTCACGACGTTCCCGCAGCTCGAGGGGCTCCGGTTCACCCACGCGTGGGGTGGCGTGATCGACACCTGCTCGCGGTTCAGCGCGTTCTGGGGCACCGCCCACCGCGGCCGGGTCGGGTACGTCGCGGGCTACACCGGGTTGGGCGTCGGAGCCACCCGCTTCGGTGGCCAGGTGATGCTCGACCTGCTCGACGGGCGCGAGACCGAGCGCACCGGGCTGGAGATGGTGCGCCGCAGGCCCCTGCCGTTCCCGCCCGAGCCCGTGCGGTGGGCCGGCGTCCAGCTGACCCGCCGGGCGGTGGCGAGAGCGGATGCCCGCGAGGGCCGCCGCGGACCCTGGCTTCGCACCCTCGACGCTCTCGGGATGGGATTCGACTCGTGAGTGGAGACGACTGATGGCCAGGTACGGTCCCATGTTCGGTCCCGACATCACCTTCCTCGGTGTGCAGCGGTGCGACCTAGCCGACCCGGCGTCCTTCGCCGGCGCCGACGTCGTCGTCGTGGGCGCGCCGTTCGACGGCGGCACCTCGTACCGTCCGGGGACGCGGTTCGGGCCGCAGGCGATCCGGTCGACCGACTACCTGCCGCACGACGGGTCGCGGCCGCACCTGGCCCTCCGGGTCGACCCGTTGCGGGACCTCCGGGTGCTCGACGCCGGCGACGTCGAGATGCCGCCGGGAGACATCGAGAGGTCGCTCGCCGCACTGACCGAGGCCGTAGCCGTCGTCGCGACCAGCGGCGCGATCCCGGTGGTCCTGGGCGGCGACCACTCGATCACGCTGGCCGACGTCACCGGTGTTGCCCGGCAGCACGGTGACGGCCGGGTGTCGGTCGTGCACTTCGACGCCCACGCCGACACCGGCGACATCGAGTTCGGATCGCTCTACGGCCACGGCCAGCCGATGCGCCGGCTGATCGAGTCCGGTGCGGCGCGCGGCGACCGGTTCCTGCAGATCGGGCTGCGCGGCTACTGGCCCGGACCCGAGACCCTGCGGTGGATGGCCGAGCAGCGGATGCGGTCCTACGAGATGAGCGAGATCGGCGCACGTGGGCTCGACGTCTGCCTCACCGAGGCGTTCGGCCTCGCGGTCGACGACTGCGACGGTGTCTTCCTGTCGGTCGACATCGACGTGGCAGACCCGGGACATGCGCCCGGCACCGGCACGCCGGAGCCAGGCGGGCTGAGCGCGCGCCAGCTGCTCGACGCGGTCCGCCGGGTCTGCCTCACGCTGCCGGTCGTCGGCGTCGACGTCGTCGAGGTCTCGCCGCCGTACGACCATGCCGACATCACGGCGGCCCTGGCCAACCGGGTGGTGCTCGAAGCCCTCTCCGGGATCGCGGCCCGCCGGCAAGGACTGACAGTCGACCCGCGGCTCCCGCTGCTGGCGAACCGTTCCACCGACGAGGAGAACTGATGCGGATCCTGCTGGTGGGTGCGGGTGGCGTCGGCTCCGCCGCAGTCGGTATCGCGGCTCGCCGTGACTTCTTCGACCTGCTGGTCGTCGCCGACTACGACCGGGCACGCGCAGAGCAGGCCCTCGAGCGGCATGCCGGCGATGCTCGCTTCGTCGCCGCGCAGGTCGACGCGTCGAGCACTGACGCCGTCGCAGCCCTGTGCCGTGAGCACGGGATCACCCATGTCCTCAACGCGGTCGACCCGCGGTTCGTGATGCCCGTGTTCGACGGTGCGTTCGCGGCCGGCGCCGACTACCTCGACATGGCGATGTCGTTGTCCCGGCCGCACCCGGACTCGCCGTACGAGAAGACCGGGGTGATGCTCGGCGACGAGCAGTTCGCGAAAGCGGCCCAGTGGGAGGCCGCCGGTCGCCTGTGCCTCGCCGGGATCGGCATCGAGCCAGGTCTGTCGGACGTCTTCGCGCGCTATGCCGCCGACCACCTGTTCGACCAGATCGACGAGATCGGCGTCCGTGACGGCGCCGACCTCCAGGTCGACGGCTACGACTTTGCGCCGTCGTTCTCCATCTGGACGACGATCGAGGAGTGCCTCAACCCGCCGGTGGTGTGGGAGAAGGCCCGGGGTTGGTTCACCACGCGGCCTTTCAGCGAGCCCGAGGTGTTCGACTTCCCCGAGGGCATCGGGCCGGTCGAGTGCGTCAACGTCGAGCACGAGGAGGTTCTCCTCATCCCGCGCTGGGTCGACGCGCAGCGGGTCACCTTCAAGTACGGGCTGGGCGAGGAGTTCATCAGCGTCCTCGAGGTGCTGCACAAGATCGGGCTGGACCGCACCGACCCGGTCCGCGTCGGCGGCGCCGAGGTGTCACCACGTGACGTCGTGGCCGCCTGCCTGCCCGACCCCGCGAGCCTCGGTGACCGGATGCACGGGAAGACCTGCGCCGGCACCTGGGTCAGCGGCCGCAAGGACGGCGCCGACCGGCAGGTGTACCTGTACCACGTCGTCGACAACGAGTGGTCGATGGCGGAGTACGGGTCCCAGGCGGTCGTCTGGCAGACCGCGGTCAACCCGGTGGTGGCGCTCGAGCTGCTCTCGGACGGTTCATGGAGCGGGACCGGCGTGCTCGGTCCCGAGGCGTTCGACCCCGTGCCGTTCCTCGACCTGCTGACCGCCTACGGCTCGCCGTGGGGACTTCGCGAGGGCGGCTGACGCGGCGCCTCGGCCCGGAGCAGGTTCTCCAGGACCGGCCCGGCGACGGCGGACAGCGTGCGCGCCGCCCTGATCTGGCTGCGACGCCACGGGGTGGCTGCGCGCCGGTGCGACTCGAACAGCCCCACGACCGCGCCACGTGAGCGCACGGGCAGCATGAGCAGCGAGCCGATGCCGTCCTCGACCATCCAGGCCGACTCGCTGGGGTCGGCGTCAGGCGTCCCGAGGACGACCTGGGTGGCCACGTCCTCCGCCAGCACCCGGCGGGTGAGCGGCAGGCCGTCGAGGCGGTAGCGCACGCCTTTGAACAAGGCGTCGGAGTCGACGACGGCCTCGACGTAGGTCCCCTCGGCGTCGAGGTAGGAGAGCTCGACCGCGTCGGCGCCGATCGCGGGCGCGACGCCGGACAGGATGCGGGCGAGGTCGGCCAGGCCGCGGGCCGACGCCACCTGCAGCAGGGCGTTGACCAGCTGGCTGGGCACTCCCGAGTCCGACACCTCGACCGCCTGGGCCATGGCCGCCTCGCAGACCGGGCGGATGCCGGGCGACGGCTCGTCGAACCCGGGGCTGGGGCGGCCGATGAAGTAGCCCTGACCGTAGGCGAAGTCGAGGTCGGCCAGGACGGCGAGCTCCTCGGCGCACTCGATGCCCTCGGCGCAGACCGCGGCGCCGGTCCGCGCGGCCAGGTGGACGATGGCCTCGAGCAGCGCTGCCCGGTCGGGATGCAGGTGCACCCCGGTGACCAGCGACTTGTCGACCTTGAGCACGTCGGGCCGGATCCGCATGACCTGCTGCAGCCCCGCGTACCCCTCCCCGACATCGTCCACCGCGATCCGGGCACCGCGGGCGCGCAGCACGTCCAGGGCGGCCGTGAACAGCTGCTCGTGCTCGATGGCCTCGTTCTCGGTGATCTCGACCAGGAGCCCCGTCATGTCCTCGGGCAGGTGCTGCAGCGTCGCGGGAGAGCTGAGGACCGAAGGGCTGAGGTTCACCGAGAGCGTCGTGCCCGCAGGACGCAGGTGTGCCCTGGCGAGCGCCCTCGTCAGCGCCAGAACCTCGAGCTCGAACCCTCACCGCAGGCCTGCGCGAGGCGGAACACCTCGTCGACGGGGACGCCGGGCAGGCGCGGGAAGCGAGAGAGCGCCTCGTAGCCCGTGGCGGAGCCGGTGGCCATGTCGATGATCGGCTGGAAGTAGGGCACGGGGTCGCCCGCTGACAGCGCTGCGTCCAGCGCGGCGGCTGCGCTGCTCGCCGGGTCCACCTTCGGGCCGGGGCCGGCGTCGAGGCGGGTCGCTGGCACCCTCGGAGGATCGGCGTGCCTGCCGACCGTCAGGATGGTGCCGGTGCACCAGCACGACTGGCCCATCGAGAGGAGCCCGGATGACGCACGAGGTGCAGGGGATCGTGGCCATGGCCAAGGGCCGGCCGGTGTCCCTGGAGACCGTGATCGTGCCGGACCCCGGGCCCGGTGAGGCACTGGTCCAGGTGCAGGCCTGCGGGGTCTGCCACACCGACCTGCACTACCGCGACGGTGGTATCAACGACGAGTTCCCGTTCCTGCTCGGGCACGAGGCTGCCGGCGTCGTCGAGGCTGTCGGCGAGGGCGTGACCGAGGTGGCCCCCGGGGACTTCGTCGTCCTCAACTGGCGCGCGGTGTGCGGCCAGTGCCGCGCGTGCCGCAGGGGCAAGCCGTGGTACTGCTTCGCCACGCACAACGCGACGCAGAAGATGACGCTCGCCGACGGGACCGAGCTGAGCCCGGCACTCGGCATCGGCGCCTTCCTGGAGAAGACCCTGGTCGCCGCCGGCCAGTGCACGAAGGTCGACCCCGAGGCGCCGGCCACCGCGGCCGGGCTGCTGGGCTGTGGCGTGATGGCCGGCTTCGGCGCGGCGGTCAACACCGGGAACGTCGGCCGCGGCGACAGCGTGGCGGTGATCGGGTGCGGCGGGGTCGGGAACGCCGCGATCGCCGGGTCCCGGATCGCGGGCGCCACGACGGTCATCGCGGTCGACGTCGACGACCGCAAGCTCGAGTGGGCGCGTCGCTTCGGGGCGACACACACCGTCAACAGCCGCGCCGAGGATGCCGTCGCGCGGATCCGCGAGCTGACTGGCGGCTTCGGCGCAGACGTGGTGGTCGAGGCTGTCGGCCGCCCGGAGACGTACGAGCAGGCCTTCTACGCCCGCGACCTGGCCGGCACGGTCGTTCTCGTCGGCGTCCCCACGCCCGGCCTCACGATCGAGCTGCCGATGATTGAGGTGTTCGGTCGCGGCGGAGCGCTGAAGTCGAGCTGGTACGGCGACTGCCTGCCCAGCCGCGACTTCCCGATGCTCGTCGACCTCTACCGGCAGGGCCGCTTCGACCTCGACGGGTTCGTCTCCGAGACGATCGGCCTCGGCGACGTCGAGGCCGCGTTCGAGAAGATGCACCGCGGCGAGGTCCTCCGCTCGGTGGTCGTGCTCTGATGACCGCCCGCGTCGAGAAGGTCGTCACCTCGGGCGTCTTCGCGCTGGACGGTGGCGAGTGGGAGGTCGACAACAACGTCTGGCTGGTGGGGGACGACGACGAAGTCCTCGTCGTCGACGCCGCGCACGATGCTGCGGCGATCCTCGCTGCTGTCGGCGACCGCCACGTCGTGGCGATCGTCCTGACCCACGGGCACAACGACCACGTTAACGCGGCGGTCGAGGTGGCGGCCGCCAAGGATGCGGAGATCGCGCTGCACCCGGCCGACCACGTGCTGTGGGCCGCCGAGTACGGCGACGACCTCCGGCCCGACATCGAGATCGTCGACGGCGGGTCGTTCGAGGTGGCCGGGACCCGGCTGGCGGTCCTGCACACGCCGGGCCACTCGCCCGGTGCCGTCTGCCTCCATGCCCCGGACCTCGGCGTGGTGTTCTCCGGCGACACGCTCTTCCGTGGTGGGCCGGGCGCCACCGGCCGGTCGTACAGCGACTTCCCGACCATCATCGAGTCGATCCGTCAGTCGCTGCTCACGCTGCCGGCGGCGACCCTCGTGCACACCGGTCACGGCGACGACACCACCATCGGCGCGGAGACGCCGCACCTCGCCGAGTGGGTCGCGCGTGGCCACTGAGCACGTCTACCACCTCGCGCTCGGGTCCGACTGGGCGGCGGCGCAGCGGGCCGGCGACTACCGGGTGTCGACCCGGGGCCGGACGCTCGAGGAGGAGGGGTTCCTGCACGCGTCCTACGCCCACCAGTGCGAGGGGGTCCGGGCCGCGTTCTACGCCGACGTCGACGAGCCGCTCGTGCTGCTCGAGATCGACCCCGGCCTGCTCGACGTCCCGCTGGTCGTCGAGACCCCGGAGGGCGCCGACGAGGCGTTCCCGCACGTCTACGGACCGCTGCCCGTCACGGCCGTCGTCGGCGTCCGCGCGCTCTGACCGACATGTTCTCGTCCCGGAAGGCGCCGCTCGCCCTTCCCCCCGTCATGATCCGGGAGCCGGCCGCGTGAGTGCATGTCGAGAAGCTCCGACCGGCTCCGCTCACCAGGTGAAGGGCCGCGGCAGGCGCGGCCACACGACACGGGAGACCACCATGCCGAAGTACCTGCTCCTCAAGCACTACCGCGGCGGCCCGGAGCCGCACCATCCCTATCCCCCGATGGACCAGTGGGCCCCCGAGGACGTGGAGGCACACATGGCATTCCTCCACCACGTCAACGACCTGCTCAAGGAGAACGGCGAGCATGTCGACGCGCAGGCGCTCACCCCGACGCGCACCTGGGTGCGCTACGGCGGCCCCGACGCCGCACCCGTCACCACCGACGGCCCGCTGCCCGAGACCAGTGATCTCGTGGCGGGCTGGTACATGATCGACGTCGGGTCGCACGAGCGCGCGGTCGAGCTCGCGGCCTACGTCTCCTCCGAGCCCGGCCCGGGCGGGAAGCCGCTGTACGAGTGGATCGACGTCCGGGAGGTCATGTCCGAGGTGCCCTCGGGCGACTGACGCGAGGGTGATCGACGAGCCGACGCGTCCGCTGGACGAGGGCGCGCTCCGCGCCCTCGTCCCGCGGGTGCTCGCGGGCCTGGTCCGGCGGGGAGAGGACTTCGACGCCGCCGAGGACGCCCTGCAGGAGGCGCTCCTGGAGGCGCTGCGGGTGTGGCCGGAGCACCCGCCGCGCGACCGGCGCAGGTGGCTGGCCACGGTCGCGACCCGCCGGCTCGTCGACGCCCGCCGCAGCGAGGCCGCCCGCCTCCGTCGCGAGGAGGTGACGTACGCCGAGCCGCGGCCCGGCGCCACCGAGGAGGGCGACGACACCCTCTTCCTGCTCTTCTGCTGCTGTCACCCCGACCTCACGCCAGCCTCACAGGTGGCGCTGACCCTGCGTGCCGTCGGCGGCCTGACCACCAGGGAGATCGCCGACGCGTTCTACGTGCCGGAGGCGACGATGGCGCAGCGGATCAGCCGGGCCAAGCGCGCCCTGCAGGGCCGCCGCCTGGACCAGCCCGGCGACCTCGCTGTCGTGCTGTGCGTCCTCTACCTGGTCTACACGGCCGGCCACGCCGGCCGGGTGGACCTGGCCGGCGAGGCGATCCGGCTCACCCGCCAGCTCACCCTGTCCACCGAGGAACCGGAGGCACGCGGCCTGCTCGCGCTGATGCTCCTCAACCACGCCCGCCTCCCGGCGCGACTCGACTCGACTCGACTCGACTCGGAGGGTCGCATTGTCACGCTGGACCGTCAGGACCGCGGCTTGTGGGACACCCGCGAGATCGCCGAGGGCGTACGCGTTCTGCAGTCGGCGCTGGCCGCCCGGCGCCCCGGCCGCTACCAGGTCGGGGCCGCCATCGCCGCCCTGCACGACGACGCGGCCAGCGGCGAGGCGACCGACTGGCCGCAGATCCTCTCCTGGTACGACGACCTCGTCGCGCTCACCGACGACCCGGTGCGGCAGGACCCCGCCGCTGTGCTCGGACGCGCGGTCGCTGTCGGCCACGTCCTCGGCGCCGCCGCCGGGCTCCGCGAGACCGACCGGCTGCGCGAGGTGCTCGGCCAGCGGCACCGGTGGCACGCCGTCCGCGGCCACCTGCACGAGCTCGGCGGCGACCTCCCGGACGCCGCCACGGCGTACGCGGACGCCGCCCGGCGGGCCACCGACGTCGCCGAGCGCGACCACCTGGTCCGTCAGGCGGCCCGCGCGCGGGCCGCTGCGCGTGGGGGGAGCACTCGGCCCGACTGAGCGTGCGCCCACGCTCTTCGGCTCCACCCGGGTCTCAGCCGAGCGAGGCGAACGCCTTCTCGAGGACGCCGAGGCCCTCCTCGAGCAGCGGCGGAGGCATGACGAGCGGCGGCAGGAAGCGCAGCACGTTGCCGTAGGTGCCGCAGGTGAGCACCACGAGGCCGTCGGCGTGGCAGGCCTTGGCGACGGCCCCGGTCGTCACGGCGTCCGGCTCCCGGGTGCCCGGCTTCGTCAGCTCGATGGCCACCATCGCACCGCGACCGCGTACGTCGCCGATCACGTCGTACGTCGAGGCGAGCTCGCCGAGCCGACCGGTCATGACCTCGCCGATCCGCCGTGCCGAGGCGCAGAGGTTCAGCGACTCCATCGTCTCGATGCTGCCGAGCGCCGCCGCGCACGCCACCGGGTTGCCGCCGTAGGTGCCGCCGAGGCCGCCCACGTGGGGCGCATCCATGATCTCGGCGCGTCCCGTGACCGCCGCGAGTGGCAGGCCGCCGGCGATGCCCTTGGCGGTGGTCACGAGGTCGGGGACGACACCCTCGTGGTCGCAGGCGAACCAGTCGCCGGTGCGCGCGAAGCCGGTCTGGATCTCGTCGGCCACGAAGACAGCACCGTTGGCGGTGCACCAGTCGGCGATCGCGGTGAGGAAACCGGGAGCCGGGACGACGAACCCGCCCTCGCCCTGCACCGGCTCGATGACGACGCACGCGACCTCGTCGGCGCCGACCTGCTTGTCCACCAGGTCGAGCGCGCGCGCAGCGGCTTGCTCGCCGGTCATCCCCTCGGGGTCGCGGAACGGGTAGGACATCGGCACCCGGTAGACCTCGGGAGCGAACGGCCCGAACGAGTGCTTGTAGGGCATGTTCTTGGCGGTCAGCGCCATCGTGAGGTTGGTGCGGCCGTGGTAGCCGTGGTCGAACACGACGACCGCCTGTCGCTTCGTGTGGGCGCGGGCGATCTTGACGGCGTTCTCGACGGCCTCGGCGCCGGAGTTGAACAGTGCCGAGCGCTTCTCGTGGTCGCCCGGGGTGAGGCGGTCCAGGGCCTCGCACACGTCGATGTAGCCGGCGTAGGGCGTGACCATGAAGCAGGTGTGCGTGAAGGCGGCGACCTGCTCCTGGACCCTGCGCACCACGGCGTCGGCGCTGTTCCCGACCCCGGTCACCGCGATGCCGGACCCGAAGTCGATCAGCGAGTTGCCGTCGACGTCGACGAGCACGCCGCCGCCGGCGCTCTCGATGAACACCGGCAGCGTCGTGCCGATGCCGCGGGCGACCACGGCGTTGCGGCGGGCGAACAGCTCCGTGGACCGTGGACCGGGGACCGCGGTGACCAGACGGCGCTCCTGGGGCAGGCTGGGACCACCGGAAACAGTCATGACGGTCACGCTACAGTGACGTCCTCGTGTGCGACAGACCTTCCAGACGACGAAATCCGTAGGAGACCTCGGCATGGCTCAACTGTGGACGGGGTGGGTCGGCGGCCGCCGGCTGCCAAACGACCAGTCCCAGCCCGACGACCGACTGGTCGTGCGGCACCCCTACGACGGCACGCCGGTGGCGGAGGTCGCCTGGGCCACGGCGGACCAGGTCGAGCAGGCCGTGGCGGCGGCCGACACGGGGCGGGCAGCCGTGGGTGGCGCGTCGGCGTACGTCCGGGCCGAGGCGCTCGCGCACGTGTCGGCCCGGCTGGCCGAGCGGGCCGAGGAGGTCGCCCGGCTGGTCACCGCCGAGAGCGGCAAGCCGATCACCTGGTCCCGCGTCGAGGTTGCCCGGGCCGTGTCGACGTTCCGCTGGGGAGCCGAGGAGGCACGCCGCTTCGGCGGCGAGGTCCAGCGCCTGGACACCGATCCCGGCGCCGAGGGCCGGATCGGGCTGGTCCGGCGGTTCGCGCGTGGCCCGGTGCTGGGCATCTCGCCGTTCAACTTCCCCCTCAACCTGGTCGCCCACAAGCTGGCCCCGGCGGTCGCCGTCGGCGCGCCGATCGTCCTGAAGCCCGCTCCCAAGACCCCGCTGTCGGCGCTGCTGCTCGGCGAGCTGTTCGCAGAGACCGACCTGCACCCGGCCGCGGTGTCGGTGGTGGTCGTACCCGACGCGGTCGCCCCCGACCTGGTCGCCGACCCCCGGCTGCCGGTCGTCTCCTTCACCGGCTCGGCTGGTGTCGGAGCCCGGATCCAGCAGGCCGTGCCGCACAAGCACGTCACCCTGGAGCTCGGTGGCAACGCGGCTGCCATCGTCTGCGACGACTGGTCCTCGGACGCCGACCTCGACCACGCGGCGACCCGGATCGCGACGTTCGGCGCCTACCAGGGCGGGCAGTCCTGCATCTCGGTGCAGCGGGTGCTCGTCGACTCCTCGCTCGCCGGCGCCTTCATGCCGAGGCTGGTGGCCGCGGTCGAGGCCCTCGGCCTCGGTGACCCCGCCGACGACGCGACCGTCGTCGGCCCGCTGATCGACGAGCCGTCCGCGCAGCGCGTCGAGTCCTGGGTGCAGGAGGCGGTCGCGTCCGGCGCCTCGGTCCTCACCGGTGGTGACCGGACGGGCACTTCCTATGCGCCGACGGTCGTGGTCGACGCCCCGGCCGACGCGAAGGTCGTGCGCGAGGAGGTCTTCGGGCCGGTGCTCGTGGTGCAAACGTTCGACGGCGTCGGCGCCGGCCTGGCCCTGGCCAACGACTCCCGCTACGGCCTCCAGGCGGGAGTGTTCACCCACGACCTTCAGGTGGCGTTCCGCGCGCACCGCGAGCTCGAGGTCGGCGGCGTGGTCATCGGCGACGTGCCGAGCTTCCGGGCCGACCAGATGCCCTACGGCGGCGCCAAGGACTCCGGCGTCGGCCGCGAGGGGGTTCGCGCGGCCATGGACGACCTCACGTACGAGCGCGTCCTCGTCCTCACCGGCGTCGACCTCTGACCAGGAATCCAGGGCCATGGGTGCTGGTCACCCACGAGCACGCCGACCACCTCGACATCGACCTCCGGCTCCCGAGGCCTGCGCGACGGCTGCGGCTGCTCACCCACCTGTCCGTCGCCGAGGTCGAGATCCTGCTGAGGCACCGCCGTCACCCAGCTGTTACGCCGCGGCCGCACAGCCGAGACACCCGCCCGGCACCCTGGTGGCATGGTGATCGACACGTACCAGCTCGACCGGCTGCCCGAGCACTGCGACTGCGGCACCCCGGTGGAGGTCTGCGTCGGATGCGGTGGCTCACGTTGCACCGCGTGCGAGCCCGACGTCACCGACGACTGCACGGTGGTCTTCGCTGCCGCGTGAAGCCCGGCTGATGCTCCCCCCCCCGGTCAGCGGCGGGCGAGCCAGCGGCGCATGTCGGAGACGCGGACCATCCAGTCGCCGCGCTCCTGGTGGGCGGACAGCTTCTTGTCCCGCACGGCGTCGGTGACGACCAGCAGGTCGACCCGCGCCATCTGTGCCACCTGGGGCAGCGTCAGCAGGCTCTCCGGCTCGTGCCGGGCATAGACGGACATCTTCCTGTGATCGGCCGTGTGGGCTCCGACCTTGACCACCCGATCCGCGACGGTGCCAGGCCGAACCACCCCTGGGGGTGCAGCATGTCCGCGTGCCGGACACTGGTGCGGTGACCACCGGACCCGAACCGATCGCGCGACGCGACATCGTGATCCTCGGGTCGACGGGCTCGGTGGGCACCCAGGCGCTGGACATCGTCCGGCAGGCGCCGGACCGGTTCCGCGTGGTCGGGCTCGCCGCAGAGGGCGGGAACGTCGAGCTGCTCGCACGCCAGGCGCTCGAGCTGGGTGTCGAGGCGGTGGCGGTGGCCCGGGCCAGCGCCGCGCAGGACCTCCAGCTCGCGTTCTACGCGGCGGCCAAGGCCGGCGGCTATTCGGCCGGCAACCATCCCGTGCCGACCATCCTCGCCGGGCCGGACGCCGCCACCGAGTTGGCCCGCCGGCCGTGCGAGGTCGTCCTCAACGCCATCACCGGCTCGATCGGGCTGGGCCCGACCCTGGCGGCGCTGGCGGCGGGCAGCACGCTAGCCCTGGCCAACAAGGAGTCCCTGGTCGCGGGCGGCCCGCTGGTGCGGGCGGCCGCCCGACGGCCGGACCAGATCGTCCCCGTCGACTCCGAGCACTCGGCGCTGGCCCAGTGCCTGCGCGGCGGCAGCCGGGCAGAGGTGCGCCGGCTGGTGCTCACGGCGAGCGGCGGGCCGTTCCGCGGCCGCACCCGCGACGACCTGCACGACGTCACGGTCGAGCAGGCGCTCGCTCACCCGACCTGGGACATGGGTCCCGTGGTGACCATCAACTCCGCGACGATGGTCAACAAGGGGCTGGAGCTGCTCGAGGCCCACCTGCTGTTCGACGTGCCGATCGACCGGGTCGACGTCGTGGTGCACCCGCAGTCCGTCGTGCACTCGATGGTCGAGTTCGTCGACGGCTCCACGCTTGCCCAGGCCAGTCCTCCCGACATGCGCCTGCCCATCGCGCTGGGGCTGGGCTGGCCGGACCGGGTGCCGGGCGCCGCAGCCGGCTGCGACTGGACCACCGCCTCGACCTGGGAGTTCCTCCCGCTGGACGACCAGGCCTTCCCGGCGGTCCGGCTGGCGCGCCAGGCGGGGGAGGCCGGCGGTACCGCACCGGCGGTCTACAACGCGGCGAACGAAGTGTGCGTTGCCGCGTTCGTCGCGGGTCGGCTGCGCTTCACGGGTATCGTCGACACCCTCGCGCAGGTGCTCGACGAGCACGATGTCGGGAACGTCGGAAGCGTCCCGGACGTCATGGCAGCCGAGACCTGGGCCCGCGACCGGGCGGCCACGCTGACCGCAACATGAGGGATCGCAGATGAGCTTCTGGTTCGGGGTGCTGATCTTCGCGCTCGGCATCCTCGTGTCGGTGTGCCTGCACGAGCTCGGTCACCTTCTCACCGCGAAGCGGTTCGGCATGAAGGCCACCCAGTACTTCGCCGGCTTCGGCCCGACCGTGTTCTCGTTCCGTCGGGGGGAGACCGAGTACGGCCTCAAGGCAGTGCCGGCCGGCGGCTTCGTCAAGATCGTCGGGATGACCCCGCTCGAGGAGGTCTCATCCGAGGACCAGCCGCGGGCCTTCTGGCGCTTCCCGCTCTGGCAGCGCACCATCGTTCTCGTCGCCGGCTCGGCCACCCACTTCGTGCTGGCGATCGTCATCTTCTACCTCGCCGGCCTCACCACCGGCCTGCCCAGCCTGGCCGCCCAGAACTTCGACCTCCTCTCGTCGAAGCCTGTCGTGGGCACCGTCTCGCGGTGCATCGTCGTCGACTACGACCTGGCCGCCTCCGGTGGCCTGCGCGACTGCCGCCCCGGTGACCCCGCCGCCCCTGCGCGCGCTGCCGGTCTCCGGAGCGGCGACCGGGTGCTCGCGGTCGGCGGACAGCACGTGGCGACGTATGGCGAGTTCGTCAAGGCCGTGCGCGCCACGCCGCCGGGCTCGGTGGAGATCACCTACCGCCGTGACGGCCTGACCCGCACGACCACCGCCGACCTCGTCGGCACCCGCCGTCCCTCGCTGGACGATCCCACCAACACCACGGATCTCACGGCCGTCTCGGCCATCGGGCTCTCGCAGCGGCTCCCGAAGTTCATCGACCACTTCGGCCCGGTCGACGGGATGGCCGGCGCGGTGTCGTTCCTCGGGAGCAGCGTCGAGCAGACCTTCGCGGCGGTCGGCAAGTTCCCGTCCAAGATCCCGAAGCTGTTCGACGCGATCGGTGGTGCCCAGCGCGACCCCGAGACCCCGATCAGCGTGGTCGGCGCCAGCCGGGTCGGCGGCGAGGCCATCCAGATCGGCGAGCCGATCTTCTTCCTCGTGCTCCTCGGCGGGCTCAACGTCTTCATCGGCGTCTTCAACCTGTTCCCGTTGCTCCCGCTCGACGGCGGTCACGTGGCGGTTGCCTGGTACGAGCGGGCCCGGTCCTGGCTGGCCGCTCGCCGTGGCCGCCCCGATCCCGGCCGGGTCGACTACAACAAGCTGCTGCCGGTGACCTACCTCGTGATCCTCATGTTCGGCAGCCTGACCCTGCTCACGCTGGCCGCCGACATCGTGAACCCCATCACGCTGCAGTAGCCGCGGCGGCGCCCGGCCCTGGCGCGGGCGATACTGGAGCCATGAGCACCCCAGGACACCGCTCGCCGCGCTCACGTCCCCGCGGGGACACCGCATGACCGTCTCCCTCGGCATGCCCGAGACGCCGCCCCGGCCCCTTGCCACCCGACGGGTGTCCCGCCAGATCGACGTCGGCGGCGTGCTGGTCGGCGGCGACGCTCCCGTCTCGGTGCAGTCGATGACCACGACGCCCACGTCGGACATCGACGCGACCCTGCAGCAGATCGCCGAGCTCACGGCGTCCGGCTGCCAGATCGTCCGCGTCGCCTGTCCCACCCAGGACGACGCCGACGCCCTGCCGGCGATCGCCGGCAAGTCGCAGATCCCCGTGATCGCCGACATCCACTTCCAGCCCAAGTACGTCTTCGCCGCGATCGATGCCGGCTGCGCCGCCGTCCGCGTCAACCCCGGCAACATCAAGGCCTTCGACGACAAGGTGCAGGAGATCGCGAAGGCCGCCGGCGACGCCGGCACCCCGATCCGCATCGGCGTCAACGCCGGCTCGCTCGACAAGCGGCTGCTGCAGAAGTACGGCAAGGCCACGCCCGAGGCCCTCGTCGAGTCGGCGCTGTGGGAGTGCTCGCTGTTCGAGGAGCACGGTTTCCGCGACATCAAGATCTCGGTGAAGCACAACGACCCGGTGGTCATGGTCAACGCCTACCGGCTGCTCGCCGAACGGTGCGACTACCCGCTGCACCTCGGCGTCACCGAGGCGGGCCCGGCGTTCCAGGGCACCATCAAGTCCGCCGTGGCCTTCGGTGCGCTGCTGGCCGAGGGCATCGGCGACACCATCCGCGTCTCGCTGTCGGCCCCGCCGGTCGAGGAGGTCAAGGTCGGCAACCAGATCCTCGAGTCGCTCGGGCTCAGGCAGCGCGGCCTCGAGATCGTGTCCTGCCCGTCCTGCGGGCGCGCGCAGGTCGACGTCTACACCCTCGCCGACCAGGTGTCCGCCGGGCTCGAGGGCCTCACCGTGCCGCTGCGGGTGGCGGTCATGGGCTGCGTCGTCAACGGTCCCGGCGAGGCACGCGAGGCCGACCTCGGCGTCGCCTCCGGCAACGGCAAGGGCCAGATCTTCGTCAGGGGGGAGGTCATCAAGACCGTGCCCGAGTCGCAGATCGTCGAGACCCTGATCGAGGAAGCCATGCGGATCGCCGAGGAGATGGAGCTCGAGGGCGTAGCCTCTGGCGAACCCGCGGTGAGCGTCCGCTAGCCCGCCGCACGACCTGCCCGCACGACCTGGAGGAGGCCGGGATGCTGCGCAGCACGTCGCTGCGTGTGCTGCGCCCCGAGGACCTCGCTGCCGTCGACGAGGTGCTCTCCCGTGACCCGGTCGCGGACGTCTTCGTCGCGTCCCGGGTGCGGGCGGCCGGTCTCGACCCGGCGCGCCTCGGTGGCGAGATGTGGGGGTACGCCGTCGACGGCCGGCTCGAGGCGTTGTGCCATGCCGGCGCCAACCTGGTGCCGGTCCAGGCCGACGCCGAGGCGGTGTCGGCGTTCGCCGAGCGGGCCCGTCGGCTGGGCCGGCGGTGCGCCTCCATCGTCGGCGAGCGCGAGGCGGTGGCCGCGATGTGGGCCGACCTGGAGCCAGTGTGGGGACCGGCCCGAGAGGTGCGCGACCCGCAGCCGCTGATGGCCCTCTCGGGTCCGCCGGTCGTGGCACCCGACCCGCTCGTGCGGCGGGTCCGGATGGACGAGCTGGACGTGCTCGTGCCCGCGTGCATCGCCATGTTCACCGAGGAGGTCGGTATCTCTCCCGTGGGCGCCGACGGTGGTTCGTCCTACCGCGCGCGGATCGGCGACCTGGTGCGGACCGGCCGGGCCTTCGCCCGGATCGAGGACGGCCGCGTCGTGTTCAAGGCCGAGATCGGCTCGTCGAGCGAGGCTGCCTGCCAGGTCCAGGGCGTGTGGGTGCCGCCGGACCTGAGGGGCCACGGGCTGGCCGCGCCCGGTATGGCCAGCGTCGCCGACGTGGCCCGCCGAGAGATCGCGCCGGTCGTCAGCCTCTACGTCAACGACTTCAACCACGCCGCGCGCGCGACGTACCGCCGGGTCGGCTTCCTCGACGTCGGCACGTTCATGTCGGTTCTGTTCTGAGCTGCCGGTCGAGGCCGCCGCGCCCTGTCCAGGCCGCCGCCGGCCGCTGGGGAACCGTGCCGCCGGCAGGGCAGGGCATAGCGAAGAGGCAATATCGCGGATAGGCTATGCCGCATGGCCACACCACGTCACCTGCTGGGCAACGACCTCGTGCGCGAGGCGCGCCGACGGGCTGGGCTGACCCAGGCCGAGCTGGCCGGGCGGGCCGGCACCACCCAGTCGGCGATCGCCCGGCTGGAGACCGGCCGCACCTCGCCGAGCTTCGAGACCGTGCTCGCCCTGGTCCGGCACTGCGGGCTCGACCTCGAGGTGATGCTCGTCGATCGGGACCGCTCCGTCGACGGGCAGGTGACGGGCAACCAGGCGCTGACCCCTGAACAACGCCTGGCCCAGCTGGTACACACCGTCGAGTTCGTCGAGCGCGGGCGCGATGCGATGAGTCAGGCGCGCGGTGCCTGAGTCCTTTCAGCCGGATGCGCTGCTCCGGATCCTGGCCGAACGCGACGTGCACTACGTCTTGATCGGCGGCCTCGGTGCCACGCTGCACGGGTCCCCGCACCTGACGCAGGACGTGGACATCACGCCCGAACGAACCCCCACGAATCTCGCCAAGCTGTCCGACGCCCTGCGCGACATGAATGCCCGGGTGCGCGCGGCAGGGCTCGATGAGCCGCTGCCGTTCAGTCATGACGCCGAGTCTCTCGGCAGGGTCGGAGTCTGGAACCTTGCGACTCCCTACGGCGACTTCGACATCTCGTTCGTGCCCACGGGTACGGACGGGTACCCGGACCTGTGCCGCGATGCCGTCCGGGTCCGGATAGCCGACGTCGACGTCGTCGTCGCCAGCCTCAGCGACATCATCCGGAGCAAGCAGGCGGCCGATCGGCCCAAGGACAGGCTCACCCTCCCGACGCTTCGCGAGATCCTGGCGCGCCGCCTGCAGGAGGGCGGGACAGCCGAGCGCTGAAACCGGATCGGCACCCGGGAGGGCTTCTCGTTATCCTCGCGGCACACCCCCTACCGAGGAGTCCCCGCCGTGCTGCTCCGCATGTCGACCCTGTTCCTGCGCACCCTCCGCGAGGACCCGGCCGACGCCGAGGTGCAGAGCCATCGCCTGCTCGTCCGGGCCGGCTACATCCGCCGTGCCGCGCCCGGCGGCTACACCTACCTCCCGCTGGGCTGGCGGGTGCTGCGCAAGATCGAGGGCATCATCCGCGACGAGATGGATGCGATGGGCGCCCAGGAGGTGCACTTCCCGGCCCTGCTGCCCAAGGAGCCCTACGACCGGTCCAACCGCTGGACCGAGTATGGCGACGACGTCTTCCGGGTCCAGGACCGCAAGGGTGCCGACTTCATGCTCGGCCCGACCCACGAGGAGTTCTTCACCCTGCTCGTGAAGGACCTCTACTCGTCGTACAAGGACCTGCCGCTGTGGATCTACCAGATCCAGACCAAGTTCCGCGACGAGGCGCGGCCACGGGCCGGGCTGCTGCGCGGGCGGGAGTTCGTCATGAAGGACTCCTACTCCTTCGACGTCGACGACGCCGGGCTCGACCGGTCCTACGCCGCCCACCGCGAGGCCTACATCCGGATCTTCGACCGGCTCGGGCTCGACTACGTCATCGTGTCCGCGCTGTCGGGGTCGATGGGCGGCTCGAAGAGCGAGGAGTTCCTCACGCCTTGCGCGATCGGCGAGGACACCTACGTCCGCTGCACGACGTGCGACTACGCCGCCAACGTCGAGGCCCTGCGCACCCTGGTGCCGGCCGCGCAGCCGTACGCCGACGTGCCGGCCGCGCACGTCGAGGACACTCCCGACACCCCGACGATCGACACGCTCGTCGCGCTGGCCAACGGCAGGGACGACCTGCGACGGGCGGACCGGGACTGGACCGCAGCCGACACGCTGAAGAACGTCGTCGTCAAGCTGCGTCAGCCCGGCGGTAAGACCGAGCTGCTCGCGATCGGGCTGCCCGGTGACCGTGAGGTCGACGCCAAGCGGCTCGACGCCGTCGTGCACCCGGCCGTCGTCGAGCCGTTCACCGAGGCGGACTTCGCCGAGCACCCCGGGCTGGTCCGGGGGTACATCGGCCCGGCCGCGCTCGGCTCCGACAAGCCAGCGGCGGTGCGGTACCTGCTGGACCCACGCGTGGTCGAGGGCACCCGTTGGATCACCGGCGCCAACGAGCCGGGCCGGCACGTCTTCGACCTGGTCGCGGGTCGCGACTTCACCGGCGACGGGACCATCGAGGCGGCCTCGGTGTTCGAGGGCGACCCGTGCCCCCACGACGACGGCGGGAGCCTGGTGGCCGCGCGCGGCATCGAGATGGGCCACATCTTCCAGCTGGGCCGCAAGTTCGCCGATGCCCTGGACCTCAAGGTGCTCGACGAGAACGGCAAGCAGGTCGTGGTGACCATGGGGTCCTACGGCATCGGCCCGTCGCGCGGCATGGCCGCGATCGCGGAGGCGACCCTCGACGACATCGGGCTCTGCTGGCCGCGCGCCGTCTCGCCGGCCGACGTGCACCTGGTCGCCACCGGCAAGGACGACTCGGTGTTCGAGGCCGCGCGGTCCCTCGCCGACGACCTCGTGGCCAGAGGGCTCGACGTCCTCTACGACGACCGGCGGGGCGTCTCGCCGGGCGTGAAGTTCAAGGACGCCGAGCTCATCGGCGTCCCGACCATCGTTGTGGTGGGCAGGGCGCTGGCCGACGGCACCATCGAGGTGCGCGACCGGCGCAGCGGCGAGCGCGACGACGTGGCCGTCGACCACGCCGCCGCGCACGTGGTGGCCGCGGTCCGTGGTTGAGGCGACCGCTCCGGTCGAGGCGGTCGTCTTCGACTGGGGCGGCACCCTCACGCCCTGGCACCCGATCGACCTGCTGGAGCAGTGGCGGCACTACGCCGCCGTGCACCTTCCCGACGACCGGGCCGCTGCGGACGACCTCGCGGCGCGGATCCTCGCGGCCGAGGACGCTGCCTGGCGGGCCGGGCGTGACCACCAGCGGTCGGCGACCCTCGACGACATGCTCCGCGAGGCCGGCGTCGACACGTCGACCGAGCAGCACGCGCAGGCGCTCGCGGCGTACCACGCGTTCTGGGAGCCGCACACCTGGACCGACCCCGACGTTCCGGCGCTCCTCACCGGGCTGCGCGACCGCGGCCTCAAGGTCGGTGTGCTGTCCAACACGCTGTGGACCCGCGAGCACCACGAGGCGGTCTTCCGTCGCGACGGCGTGCTCGAGCTGATCGACGGAGCGGTCTACTCCAGCGAGATCGCCTGGACCAAGCCGCACCCAGAGGCGTTCCGCGCGGCCCTCGCTGCGGTCGGCGTGCGGGACCCAGCCCGGGCTGTCTTCGTCGGCGACCGGCCCTACGACGACATCCACGGCGCGAAAGAGGTCGGCATGCGGGCGGTCCTGGTGCCGCACAGCGCCATCCCGGACTCGCAGAAGGGGCACGTCGAGGGACACCCCGACGCGGTCGTGGACCGGCTGGCCGACCTGCTCGCCGTCGTCGATGCCTGGCGCGGCTGAGACCCGTGCCCGAGCTGCACACGGTGCTGCTGCTCTGCGTGGCAGCGGCGTTCGCCGGCTGGGTCGATGCCGTGTCCGGCGGCGGGGGACTGGTGCAGCTGCCGGCCCTGCTCATCGCCCTGCCGGGCGGGTCGCCGGCCGCGGTGCTGGCGACCAACAAGCTGTCGAGCATCTGCGGCACGTCGGCTGCTGCCCTGACCTATCACCGCCGGGTACGTCCCGACCTGCGGACCGCCCTGCCGATGGCCGGCTTCGCGCTCGTGGGCGCGGCACTGGGTGCGCTGTGCGCCTCACTGGTCCCGCGCTCGGTGTTCTCGCCGATCGTCCTGGTGCTGCTCGTGGGGGTCGGCGTGTTCACCGCCGTCCGCCCGGACTTCGGCCAGGCGCAGGCACTGCGCTGGGCGGACCGCCGGCATCACGTCGCGGCCGGGCTCGGCGGGGCTGCCATCGGCTTCTACGACGGCATCTTCGGGCCGGGAACCGGCGCGTTCCTCGTCGTGCTCCTGGTCGTCCTGCTGGGCTACGAGCTGCTCCAGGCGTCCGCCAAGGCGCGCATCGTCAACCTGGCCACCAACCTCGGCGCGCTGCTGGTCTTCATCCCCCAGGGAGCCCCGATGTGGCGGCTCGGACTCGTGATGGGCGCCTGCAACGTGGCCGGCGGTTGGCTCGGCGCACACTCGGCGATCGCCGGGGGCAACCGCTTCGTCCGGGTGGTGTTCCTCGTCGTCGTGGCTGCGCTCGTGCTCCGTCTCGGGTACGGACTCGTCACCTGACCTGACGGCCTCGCCCGGGTGCATTCGCCGCACAAACGGCAATGACCGCGCTCTTGACATTGCGGTAACTAAACCGCTTTAGTAGCCGGATGCCGGCACGCCGCCCGACCATCTCCGACGTTGCCCGCAACGCGGGTGTCTCGAAGGGGGCGGTGTCCTTCGCGCTCAACGGTCGCCCCGGTGTCGCGCCCGGGACCCGGGACCGGATCCTCGCGGCGGCCGACGATCTGGGCTGGACGCCCAGCCACCCGGCCCGCGCGCTGGCCGCTTCCCGGGCCCTGGCCGTGGGCCTGGTGATCGCCCGCCCGCCCGAGACGCTCGGCGCGGACCCGTTCTTCCCGGCCTTCATCGCCGGGGTCGAGGCCGCTCTCGCCCCCCTCGGGCAGTCGTTGCTGCTCCAGGTCGTGCCCGACCGCGACCGGGAGGCCGAGGGCTACCGCCGTCTCGCGGCCGACGGCCGTGTCGACGGGGTGTTCCTCACCGACCTGCGGGTCGACGACCCCCGGCCCGCGCTCCTCGCCGAGCTCGCGCTGCCCGCCGTCCTCGTCGCACCCTCCTGCGACGACCACCTCGCCGGCCACTGCGTCTGCGTCGACGACCGGCCCGGCATCCGGGCGGTCGTGGAGCACCTGATCCAGCTCGGGCACACCCGCATCGCGCACGTGGCCGGACCGGTGGAGTTCGTGCACTCGGCGTCCCGTCACGAAGCCTGGGCCGGCGCGCTGCGCGACGCCGGTCTGCCTCCCGGCCCGCTCGAGCGTGCCGACTTCTCCGCCCGTCAGGGTGCGCTGGCCACGACCCGGCTGCTCGACCTGGCCGAGCCGCCGACCGCGATCGCCTATGCCAACGACCTGATGGCGATCGCCGGGTCGGCTGTCGCCGCAGGTCGCGGGATGGATGTCCCGGGCGACCTGTCCATCGCCGGCTTCGACGACACCGAGGTCGCCGCCCACCTGCGGCCGGCCCTCACGACGGTGCGGACCGACGCCTTCGCGTGGGGCCGTGCGGCGGCGGTCCGGTTGACCGACCTGGTCGCGGGCAACGTCGCGCCCAAGATCGAACTGCCGTCCCCACAGCTGGTGATCCGCGACTCCACAGCAGCACCGCGACCCATCGGGTCGCGCCCTCATCAACGATCGGAGCACTGACAGATGAAGCGCACTGCAACTGCCGCGGCACTCGTCGCCCTGGCCCTCGGCGCCACGGCCTGCGGGGGAGGCAGTGGCTCGTCCTCCGCCTCCGGCGACCTGGCAACCAAGGGGCCGATCAAGATCTGGCTGTCGAACAACCCCGAGGAGCTCGCCTGGGGCAAGGCGATGGTGACTGCGTGGAACGCCAAGAACCCCAAGGAGAAGGTCACCGCGCAGGAGATCCCGGCCGGCAAGAGCTCGGAGGAGGTCATCGGCGCGGCCATCACCGCGGGCAACGCGCCGTGCCTGGTGTTCAACACGTCGCCGGCCGCAGTCCCGCAGTTCCAGAAGCAGGGTGGACTCGTGGCGCTCGACGACTTCCCGGGCGGCGCGAAGTACGTCGAGTCGCGCAGCGGTGACAGCGCCCAGCAGTACCAGTCTCCGGACGGCAAGTACTACCAGATGCCGTGGAAGCAGAACCCGGTGATGATCTTCTACAACAAGGACCTGCTGAAGAAGGCCGGCGTCAGCACCGACAACCCGCCGCTGTCGACCTACGACGACTTCCTCGCGACCAGCGACAAGATCGTGAGCAGCGGTGCCGCGCAGGCCGCGATCTGGCCGGCGCCGACGAGCGAGTTCTTCCAGTCGTGGTTCGACTTCTACCCGCTGTACGCCGCCGAGTCGGGCGGCAAGCAGCTCGTCGAGGACGGCAAGGCGACGTTCGACGACGCAGCCGGCCAGGCCGTCGCGAACTTCTGGGCGACGATGTACCAGAAGGGCTACTCGCAGAAGGAGAAGTACCAGGCCGACTCGTTCGCGGACGGCAAGGCGGCGATGGCGATCGTCGGCCCGTGGGCCATCGCGGTCTACGGCGACAAGGTCAACTGGGGCGTGGCCCCGGTCCCGACGTCGACCGGCAAGGCCGCCGACCAGATCTACAGCTTCTCCGACGCCAAGAACGTCGGGCTCTACTCGGCCTGCAAGGCCAAGGGCACCGCGTGGGACGTGCTGAAGTTCGCGACCAGCAAGGGCCAGGACGGGTCCCTGCTGGACAAGACCGGTCAGATGCCGATCCGCACAGACCTGGCGGCCGCGTACCCCGACTACTTCTCCTCGCACGAGGAGTACAAGACCTTCGCGGACCAGGCAGCCAGGACCGTCGAGGTACCCAACGTCACCGGCTCGATCGAGATCTGGCAGAAGTTCCGCGACAGCTACAGCAGCAGCGTCATCTTCGCGAAGCAGCCGGTCGACGCTGGTCTCAAGACGGCCGCGGGCGAGATCGACAAGCTCGCCGGTCAGTCCTGAGCCGGCCCCGGCCATGACCACGGCAGCTGCTCCTGCTCCGGCCCCGGCTACCCGCCGGGCGCCGGGGCGCCGGAGCCCCTTGTCACGCCTTTTCGGGCGTCAGCCTCTCGGCATCGCCTTCGCGGCGCCGTACGCCGTCTTCCTTGCGGCCGTGTTCGCCTACCCGCTCGGCCTCGCGGTGTGGATCAGCTTCCACGACTACTTCTTCGCGGCGCCGGGCGCGGCCGTCGCGAGGCCGTTCGTCGGGCTCGACAACTACACGACTGTGCTCAGTGACCCGGACGTCCGTCAGTCGTTCAAGAACGTCGGCGTCTTCCTCGTCATCAACGTCCCCCTGACGGTGGTGCTCGCCCTCCTGCTCGCGAACGCGCTGAACGCGGCCGTGCACGGGCGGACGTTCCTGCGGGTCGCGTACTACGTGCCGTACGTCAGCGCCAGCGTCGCGGTCGTCGCCGTCTGGCTGTTCCTGTTCAGCAAGGGTGGGCTGGTCAACCACCTGCTCGGCGGTCTGGCGCCGGACCCGTCCTGGCTGGTCAACAGCGGCCTGGCGATGCCACTCATCGCGATCTTCGTGACCTGGAAGCAGCTCGGGTTCTTCATCCTGCTCTATCTCGCGGCGCTGCAAGGCGTGCCCAAGGAGCTCTACGAGTCGGCCTCGACCGACGGGGCCACCCGGTGGCAGCAGCTGAGGCACGTCACGGTGCCCGGCGTCCGGCCGGCGACCACGCTCGTCGTCATCCTCGCCACGATCACCGGCGCCAACCTGTTCACCGAGCCGTACCTGCTCACCAACGGTGGCGGACCCAACGGTGCCTCCGCGTCGCCGGTGCTCGTGATGTACCAGAAGGGCATCGAGCAGGGGAACCCCGATGTCGCCGCCGCGATCGGCGTCCTGCTGGTCATCGGTGTCCTCGTCATCTCCCTCATCAACCGCAAGCTGCTGGAAAGGGACTGACATGACGCAGGCAACAGCGCCGGTCGCTCCCGAGCCGGTCGTGCCCGAGGAGAGCGCCGTCGCCGGGGGGAACCCAGGCCCGCGCGGACAGCTCGTCTCGACGCTGGGCCGCTATGCCGTCCTCGTGCTCGGCGCGATCGTCTTCCTCTTCCCCTTCTACTACATGCTCGTCGGCTCGTTCCAGGCCAAGTCCGACTCGTCGGTCGCCGGCGCCTTCCCGATCGGCGGCTGGACGCTCAACAACTACCGCGAGATCAACGCGCGCGTCGACCTGATCGGCTCGCTGGTCAACTCCGGCATCTTCACCGGCGGGGTGATCCTCGGCACCCTCGTGCTCGGTGTCCTCGCGGGCTACGCCTTGGCGCGGCTGCACTTCCGTGGTCGGGGCACGCTCTTCGCCGCCATGCTGCTCGTCCAGCTGGTGCCCTTCCAGCTGCTCATCATCCCGCTCTACGTGATGATCGTCCGCAGCTACGGACTGGCCGACAGCTACCTCGGCATGATCCTTCCGTTCGCCATCAACTCGACCGCCGTCTTCATCTTCCGGCAGTTCTTCCTCGGACTGCCC
>JBBRVW010000038.1:0-50256 GCA_038246545.1 Actinomycetes bacterium
CGGTGCGCGACCTGAACGCCAAGATCCGCGCCTTCGTCAACGGCTGGAACGACCGCTGCCACCCCTTCGTGTGGACCAAGACAGCCGACGAGATCCTCAAAAAGGCCAACCGTCAGAGCACTTCAAACACGGACCACTAGCGGCCAGGTTCATCGCCTTGGCGGTCGCCATGAAACGGCCCATGGGCGAGCCGGTCAGCCGGTCAGATCGTCACTGATCCTTGAGCTTGCGGACTTTCTCGACCAGTCGTTTCGTATCTGGCCGATCCTTGAGTTGTCGATTTTGTCGACCAGGCGCTCCGTATCCCGGCGACCTGTGAGCTTGCGAATCTCATCGACGAATCGCCCCGTCCGCTGTGACCAGCTCATCTGTTTGTCTCCTTGATTGGTTGATGGGACTGGGTACTGGAATACGTCATCGAGCGTGACGTTGAGCGCCTGTGCGATTCGGAAGCCCATTTCGAGGGACGGGGAGTGCCGGCCCTTCTCGATGGCGATGACGGTTTGGCCCGTCGACAACACCGATACGGCGTGCTAGTTCCGCCTGAGTCATCTCGCCTTGGGCGATCGCGGCTGCTGGAGTGACGTCCCGCTGAGTGGTGCAGGTAGCAGGCCCGGCGCGTCTTCACGTTGGCTGATCTTGGCTCCATGCCTCCGCCGTGGGTCAACCCATTGCCTGCGACTCCACCAGGCGGGCGACGGCCAACACACGCTGGTCCTCCCAGGGACGACCGATGATCTGGATGCTCATCGGCATGCCGTGGGGGTCGAGTCCGAAAGGGACCGCTATCGCCGGGGAGCCCGTCAGGCTGGCCGGGAGGGTGAACACGAAGTCCTCACCGGTCAGCTCCCGGTGCAGCGGCGCGGTCTCAGGGGTGACGGGTGTGAGCAGGATGTCGACGTGCTCCGACGCGGTCAGGTAGTCCTCCCGGAACCGGTCCCAGTCGATCAGCTGCCGCTCGACGTCCGAACCGGCCATCTCGGCCCGACGCCAGTACCGGCGAGTGATGTCGAGGGCTGCCTCCAACCACGGCGCAGTCCAGGCAACCCTTCGCGGGCCAGCCGCCTCGAGGATGGCCGCGGCCCGTTCCACCGCGGCGGTCAGGTCGCCGGACGCGGTCCAGCCACCTTCGGCGGTCACGACCGCGAGGTCGCGCCAGAAAGGTCGACCCCGGCCGAGGCGGCCAGCGGCACCGGCACCGCGCCTGCATCCCGAAAATCGGGCTCGGCGATAACGCTGAGGATCCGCTCAGCATCGTCGACGGTGCGTGTGAGGGGCCCGATCTGGGTTCGGCCGTCGCTCAACGCGCCTACTCGCGGGTAGTGCCCGGTGGTCGGCACGCTGCCTGTGGTCGGCTTGAATCCCACTACGCCGCACCAGGCCGCAGGAAGGCGGATGCTTCCGCCGGAATCGCTGCCGAGCCCCACCGCGGATGCGCCGACCGAGACCACGACGGCCTCGCCGGTGCTAGATCCGCCGGGTGTCCTGGCCGGATCCAGTGGGTGGCGCACGAGCCCGTCAGGTGCTCCGAGTGCCCACGGCCTCGTCTTGGCGACCACGACGGCGCCGGCCTCGCGCAGGCGCCGAACGACGGTGGCGTCAGCCTCGGGCCGCCGGTCCCGATCAGTCTCAGCCTCACCCGCGCACGGGAACCCCTCTACGTCGATCCAGTCCTTGACGGTGACCGGAAGGCCCGCGAGAGGCCCCATCGCGACACCGTCCGCGCGCTCTCGGTCGAGGTGCTCGGCGTCCCCGGCCACCCGCTCGTCGCGATAGGCAGCAACCGCGCCGGTGGCTACGTCCACCCGATGTAGGGCGGAGAGCGATGCCGACACCACCTGAGCGGTCGACACCTCACCCGCCGAAACCCGGTGGAGCAACTGAGACGCGGGCCCGAACCCCGCATCCCAACCAGAGTGAGCCCCCTGCCCGTCACGCGCAGGTCTGCTTGTCACCGTCCCGACGACAGTCGGCGCGGCCCGCGACGGTGGGTCGGCAGGAAGACACCCATCGCTGGTGCGGGGGTCATCAGAGTCTCCAGGTCAGTACGGGTGAACCCGCCGCTGACTGAGCAGCGCCGGATGCACGGTGGGCGACTGCCGCTCTACCTGACCGACCACCCGTGCCACTCGATGCACTCACGACCGGCCCTCACGGACGTCCAGATGGCGGATCGACCGGCCACCCTTGCGTGCGTCGGTCCGCCCGGTGTTGCTCTCCAGCAGACTCACCAGCTTGTCGACGGCGCCGCTGACGGCCTCCTCGATGGTCCCCGCCCAGTCGGTGACCGTGACCGGAGACTGTCCCGCCGGACGCGCCTCCAGCATGCACCGCTTGTCGCGACCGTCCGAACGACCGGCGATCTCGTCACCGAGGTGGACCTCGATCCGGGTGATCTGGTCGCTGAACCGGTCCAACGCCGACGTCAACTCCTGCTCCACGCGCTTGGCCAGTGAGCTGTCGAGCGCAACGTTCTTGTCGCTGTTCATCTGAATCTTCATGACGGCCTCCTTCTCCTCGGAACGGGCGGCGCGGCAGACAAGTGCGCGCCGCCTCATCTGGGCTCTGCTACGCGGAGGCCGCTGACAGACCCCCGCCACAGGCGTCTGAGTCGCCACCGAAAACCGCGGCACCGACGACAGGGAAGGTGTCGAGGTGGCCACCTTCAGACTCCCACACCCGCAACCCGAAGCAGGCATCACGCCCTGCCACGTCAGCCGCCCACGACACGGGGTTGGAGATTCGATTCCCGTCCTTGGGTGACCAACGCGGGCGGCCGGGCGGTCCCTGAGCCTCGCAAGAGCCTGGCGAGACGCAACGCCGCGGTGACCAGGAGCAGGGCGGCCATGAGGATGATGAGGGTGAGCAGGTCGGGTTGCCAGAGCAGCGCGGCGCGCCACCCGAACGCCAGCCCAGGTAGCGCCATGAGCAGGACGCCCCCGCCTGCGCGTGTCACGACGCCGACGATGGCGAGCCACCGGTGGCGCGGGCGCGTGCGCGTCCGGAGGGCTCGCACGGCCCGGACGACCGGCCATGCCACCGCGGCTAGCAGCGCGAGGGCGATGAGGTCGAAGTACAGGTAGAAGCGATGCAGCGAGGTGCCGGTGTCGATCGGATCTCCGATGAGCGCGTCGACGGCGTTGCGCTCGACGCGGTCAACCGAGGCCGGGTAGCCCGGCAGCGAGAGCTCGTTCGCGGCGTTGGTCAACGTCACCACCGCCAGGTCGCGGCGCGGAAACATGACCATCAGGGCGCTGGAGTCCGGCGCGCGTCCGGGATGGAGCTGGGCCGGCTCTGACCACGGCCCGCCGACGTACCAGCCCATCGCGTAGCGGGCATCGGCATGGTCTGACCATGCGCCCATCGTCCCCGGGCGTCCCGGGGTGAGCATGGTCTGTAGTCCTCGTTGCGACACGATCCGTTGCCCGTCGGCGGCGACGCCGTGATTGAGGTACATGGCGAGGTAGTGGCCCATGTCCTGCGCGGAGGAGATCAGGTAGCCCGCGGACTGGATGCCCGGGCGGAAGGTCGGCCCGTGGGCGATGGCGAGGCCGAACCAGTAGCGGTGCCCGGTCGCGAGTCCGTCCCGCTTGGCGACGTCGAGGGCGACGTAGCTGTGGCGCATGCCCAGCGGCGTGAAGATGTGGCGCTGAACGTACTGCGCGTAGGGCTCGCCGGAGGCACGCTCGATGATCAGCCCGGCCAGGATGTAGTTCGCGTTGGAGTACGCAAACGCCGTGCCGGGTGGCGTGACCAGCGTCGCGCCGCGCAGCTCCTGCAGAGCCTGTAGCGGGGTGCCGTCGACCGCGCTTCTCACGACGGAACTGCCCGCGATCGCAGGCAGCCCGGTGGTCTGCTGAAGCACCTGGCGAACCGTGATGCGGTCGGCCGCCCGCTCGTCGGCAAGATGGAACTCGCGCACGTAGCGACGGGCGGGCGCGTCAAGGTCGAGTCGACCGGCGTCGACGAGCTGCATCGCGGCCAGCGCCGTGAAGGACTTCGAGGTCGACCCGAGCAGGAACGGCGTCTGCGACGTCACGTGGGCGCCGTCACCGGCATCGCCAAAGCCACGCGCGTGCACCACGTCGTTCCCGGACACCACGGCCACGGCGAAGCCCGGCATGCCCGAGCGCTCCATACCGTCGCGAATGACGCCGTCCATCCGCGCGAGCGTCGCGCGGTCCGGCGGAGTAGCCGCGGCCGCCGGCGACGCGAACACCGAGACGAGAAGCAGCGACGCAACGGCCCCGAGCACCGAACGCACAGCACCTCCGCCAGCGGCACCGACCCACACCCCGAGCGACGCCTCGGCCAGATCGCCCTTGCCGTCGCCCTTGTCCTTACCGTGCATCAACGCGGGACAGGTTCGCGGTCGATGGAAGCGTGGACCAGCCCTCACACCGGCACATATACGTGTGTGTCTTCCGGCGCTGGCTTTCGTCGGTGCGGGTAGGTGTCTCACACGACGTCTCGTCGCTGGATCGCCACGAGTCCGGCGGCCGCGGGGACGACCGCCCAGGCGCCCACGGCCAGCAGGGCGGCCCACAGGCTCATGTCGGGGCTTATGTCGGGGCTGACGACCCCGGAGATGACGAGCAACAGGGACATCGGGATCCACGAAGCGGTATCGGTGAACAATTGAGCGGCGAGCGGCGGGACCACGAAGAGCACCAGGACGGCGGTGGTGACTGCACCACCGATGTTACGGATGAGGGCGCCCAGCCCGGCGCCGAGGCACGCGCCGACCGCACCCGCGAGTGTCGTGGCTGCGAAGAGTCGGACGAGGTCACCAGTCGAGAGCAGGAAGCCTTGGCCGGTGCTCGGCAACGTCAGGGCGACCCCGCCGACAACCAGTGCCTGCCCGAGGAAGGCCAGTACGGCCCCACCCGTCAGCACCGCAATGAGCTGGGCGAGCACTGCTCGGGTGCGGTTGGGGGAGGTCAGGAACATCGGCACGACCGTGTGGTGCCCGTACTCACGGGCCACGGCGATGGCGCCGAAGAGGCTGGTGCCGATCATGGCGTTGAAGGCGAAGGCCATCAGAGACTTTTGGTCCGCGGCGGTGGCGACGAAGGCCTTGCTGCCGTCCATGTCGGTGGCGAAGGCAACGACCGCAGCATCCAGACCGGCGATGACGACCAGGACGGCAAGGAAGCCCCACGGCAACTTGGTGGTGGTGAGCTTGCGGATCTCTCCGCGGGCCAGTCGGAGCATGGTGGTCACAGCGGTACTGCCTGCCTCTCGGGCTCGGTCGTGAACGTGGTGTCGCCGGCTTCGGGGGTGCTGTCGGTGCTTGTCCAGTTGAGGAACAGCTCTTCGAGGGAGCCGGCCTGGGGGCTGAGCTCGTGGAGGGCGATTCCCGCGGCGCAGGCTCGATCTCCGATCTCGGTGATGCCGATGCCACGGACGACGAGCTCGCCCTCGTTGCCGGTGTGGACGGTGGCACCCGCTGCGGTGAGCAGCTGGGTCAGCGGTTGTGCCGTGTCGGTGCGGACCGACGTGCCGGCCCGCTGGAGCGCAGCCAGGGTCCCGGTGGTGACGAGTTGGCCGTGGCTGAGGACCACGATCTCGTCGGCCAGGTGCTCGACCTCGGCCAGGATGTGGCTCGAGACGAACACTGTGCCTCCACCGGCAGCCCGCTCCCGGAGGAGGTCGCGGAGCCAGCGGATGCCCTGGGGGTCGAGTCCGTTGCCGGGCTCGTCGAGCACCAGCACAGGCGGGTCCCCGAGGAGGGCAGCCGCCAACCCGAGGCGCTGTCGCATCCCCAGCGAGTAGCCGCCCACGTGGCGGTCCGCCGCGTGGGACAGGCCAACGGACTCCAGCATCTCGTCGATGCGGGTGGTGTCGATGCCGGCACCGTCAGCGAGGACCCGAAGGTGGTTGCGGCCGCTGCGTCCGGGATGGAAGGCGTTCGGCTCGAGCACCACCCCGACGGTGCGCGCAGGGTCGGTCATCTCGCGGTACCGCCGCCCGCCGATCCTGGCGCGACCATGATCGGCTTTGGCGAGATCTAGCAGGATCTTCATCGCCGTGGACTTCCCGGCGCCGTTGGGCCCCAGGAAACCGGTGACCCGTCCGGGCTGCACGGTGAAGGTCAGGTCGTCGACGACGACCTCGTGCCCGTAGCGCTTGGTGACGTTCTCGAACTCAAGGGTGTACATGGACGTCGTTCCTCTCGGAGGTCGCGTGGATGTGATGCGTGCGGGCCAGCCGGGAAAGACCCATGCCAGGCAAAGGCGAGGTCGCGAACGCCGGCGCAGAGCGTCTGGACCGGAGCGGCCGAGCCACCGAGGTCCCAACCAGGCCCTCCCATACCCCCCGGTCGGCCGCATCGCTGATCCACGCGGGGGTCATTTCGATCACGTAGCGTTCGTCGCCGCTCCGCGCTTCGAGTGCGGCCGGCCCGATGCTGGTGCCTGGCCGCGATGGCCTCGAAATGACGCTCGCAGGGTCATCGCCTCCTCCGGCTAGCTGAGTTATCGCCGGCACCTCGTTCGACCGGATCGGGTGTTGTGCGGGTAGCGGCCAATGCGGCGCCGAGGGTGACGATCCACAACACGACCGGGTACACGACCCATCGCTCGACGCCGCCTTCGCCGAGCCGCGCCACGGGCGCCCAGTCGACGAAGAAGACGCCGCCGATGACTAGCGAGGAGAGGGAGACGATCCCGAGGCCGGTGTGCAGCAGGCGCAGTGCGCCGGTGTGTAGTTTGGCGGTGGTGATGGCACCGATGCCGCCCGCCGTGAACGCGATCATGGAGAACAGGGTGTGTGGGGCCAAGAAGTTGCCGGGGAAGAATCCGACGCCGATCATGCCCAACCCGAGCAGTGCGACGGGGAGCGTTATCCGCCGGGCGTTGTGGGCCCGGTGCAGGAGGTATGCAGCGACCGCGATGGCCAGGCCGGCGAGGATAATCGTCAGGTTGAAGATGAGGGCAGATGGCTGGCGGACAAGGTTGTCGGGCCGCATCGCAGCCAGGTCGCTGACCGACTGACTGTGCGTGTTGTACCTCGCCGGGTACAGGGCTTCGGCGGTGATGATTCCCATCAGGACGCTCGCTCCACCCAGAAACAGAAGCACGCCTGCGACGGCGGATTGGCGTGAGCCGTCGGGCGTGGGGAGTCTGGCAGACGCCTGGTCGAGCGGCTGTACGGTCGTGGTCACAATGCCTCCTAGGGGTAAATTGCAAACCCTGTGTTCAACTCACCCCATCCTGGCGAGCTCGCTCCCGCGGTGATATGGCCAAACGTCCCAGCCGGTCGCGCAACGGTCCTACTGGCTCCCAGTGATCAGCCCTCGGCGGCAGCGGCTGGGCTTACCGACGCGCGGCGGTGTCGTTGTAGAGGATCAGTCGCCCCGTGCGATGCGCCAGCGCCAGGGCTGGGTGTTGTGCACCGATGGTGCCCTTGTCGCGAACGCAACGAGATCCCTGACCGGAACACCTGCAGGCGAGTAGGTCTGAAGCGTCCCGGGATTGATGGAGGCGCTTCAGACGACCCGTTCCGCCCGGGTTGCTGGGTTGACGAAGGCCAGTCCCGGCACCGGGTCTTCTTGCCGGGTGGTCGGCAAGCAGAGGATGGCGTCCTTGCGGGCCAGGCCGACGTAAGCACTCGCGAGCACGCAAAGGTCCTGGCTTTGATGGTCCTTGTGCCCTGCGCGTCCAAGGTCGCGTCACCCGGATGAGGTGCATAACGTCTGGGGGGCCAGCATGCGAGTTCTCGTCACGTCCGCGACCCGGCACGCCTCAACGGCCGATATCGCCGAGGCGATCGTCCACGTCCTGTCAGCTACCGCGGTCGCAGGCACCGTCGACGTGCTGCCCGTGGAAGATGTCGACGACGTCGAGGACTACGACGCGGCCCTTGCTCGGCAGCGCCGTCTACGACGGGCGCTGGCTCAAGCTGTGGATCAGAGCGATCGACCGCGCGACAGGTGCACGCCGTCGAAGGCGCCTACCGCGACTGGAGCGCCATCCGGGCGTGGGCGGCGGAACTGGCCGATTCCCTCAGCCCCTCCACGTCGACCTGACTGGCTCGCCAACAACACCTGCGGCGGCGCCATAGTCGAGTCGAAGCCATTTCGCGCCGGGAGTTCGAGCGACACCTGGCCGAGCACAAGGAGAACAGCCCGCAGACCCGCTGCTGCTGATCACTTGTCGTGGCTGCGGCCGGCCTCGACTATGGATCGTCAGAAGGTGGCCCACGTTCGGCTCGGCATACGCTTCCCACCTACGGCGGAAACCCCGGGAGTGGCACTGTCGGCCCAGAGATGGGGTACACGTGGTCCAGCTCAGCCTCGGGGTGCTTGCAACCTCTAGCAAGGAGAACGAGTTTCGGCTGCCCATTCACCCACACCACTTCGACCGGATCGACTCCGACCTGAGAGCGAGGATCGTCCTCGAGCATGGGTACGGCGACCGCTACGGCGTATCCGACGACCATCTCTCCCGCCAGGTCGCGGGCATGCGCTCGCGCGAGGAGATCATCGAGACCGCCGACGTCGTACTGCTGCCCAAGCCCACCCTCGATGACATGACCAGCCTTCGCGACGGACAGGTCCTCTGGGGTTGGCCGCACGCCGTCCAGGACCCCGAGTTGACCCAGATCTCTATCGACAAGCACCTGACGCTGATCGCGTGGGAGGCGATGAACCACTGGACACCGTCGGGGGCCTTCGTCGTCCACGTGTTCCACATGAACAACGAGCTCGCGGGGTACTGCTCGGTGTTGCATGCCATGACCCTGGTCGGTTCCACCGGTCACTACGGCCGACCACTTACGGCCGTAGTCATCGGATTTGGGAACACCGCGCGGGGAGCGGTCAACTCGCTGCACGCACTCGGGGTCCACGACGTCACGGTGCTCACGATGCGTGACATCACGGCCGTGGCCTCACCAATCCCCTCCATCGTGCTCGATCACATGGACCGCACTGAGCTCAACCCCAGTCGTACCGTAATCCAGACGATCACCGGCCCGGTGCCCACGGCCGAGTTGTTGGCCAGCCACGACATCGTGGTCAATTGCGTGCTGCAGGACACCGACAGGCCGTTGATGTTCGTCACAGACGCGGAGCTCGCGGCCTTCGCTCCCGGCAGCCTGATTGTCGATGTCTCCTGCGACCTCGGCATGGGGTTCGAGTGGGCGCGGCCAACCACCTTCGAAGAGCCCATGGTCACGGTCGGGGACGGCGTCGCCTACTACGGCGTCGACCACAGCCCGGCGTACCTGTGGAACAGCGCAAGCTGGGGGATCAGCGAGGCGCTGATCCCCTACCTGCGCACGGTGATGAGCGGTCCCGCGGCGTGGGACCAGGATCCGACCATAAGGCTGGCCATCGAGATCCGTGACGGGGTAGTACGGAACCCCAAGATCCTCTCGTTCCAGCGCCGCTCCACCGACCACCCGCATCTGCGACTCTGACCCACGCCGCGCCAGGTCAGCATGCCGAGCGTCGCGGCACCTATGGCGTGGCCTCGCGTTACTCGTCGTAGTCCTAGTGGCTGGGGCCGTTGCGCCTTCACCCGTCTCGGGCGAGCATGGTCCCTTGCCAGGGTGGCGTGATCGGAGGTGTGGACAACCATGCGGGCACTCCTTGCAATCCGGTTTGTGGCGGCAGTTCTGTGTGCGCCGCTCCTCGCGTGCGGCTGCTCGTCGTCACAGCCCAGTCCTGCGGCGTCTCAGCTAACCCCGACCGGCGACTCGTCCACCAGTTCCCCGGCGGCGGAGTCGAGCACCCCACCTACTTGTCCGAATGTCGAGGGAGGCGCCTGCCTAGGCGAGTTGCGCGCCGACACGGCCTACACCACAAGGGTCATGACCCCACGGCTCACCTACAAGGTTCCGACACCTGGCTGGTTCAATTTCGAGGACACGCCAGGTAACTTCCTGCTCGTCCCCCCGCGCAACGATCTGGCCGGGGTAAACGCAGGGAACCTCGGACTTCCTCGGTGTCTACACAGCCGTGGTACCGGCGCGAATCGTCCAGCCCGACGGCTGCGTGACCGAACCCGTGCCGGGGGCGGGGGCATCGCCGGTGGCGATGGCCGCCTGGTTCAGAAGGCAGGCCAACCTTGACGCGTCCAGGCCCGTTCCGGTGTCCATCGGTGGGCTACGCGGTGTCCTCATTGATCTGCGCACAAAGCAGGGCTCGCTGGTGGCCTGCACGGTGGACGGTCAACAGCTTCGATTGGCAGGCATATTCTCCGGGGTCTCGCCGTCCTCGCTGGACCACGCCGTCATCCCCGGGATGACGATGAGGTTGATGCTGCTCTCCTCGGCTAGGAAGGTGCTCGTCGTCGAGCTGGACGACATCGACGACGCGCCCGGCGGGCTGGCCAGCCTCACCGCCGTGGCGCGCAACCTCAAATTCGGCTCCTGACTTGCCGCGCTGTCAAGCAGCCTGACCACCGGCTTCAGCGGATGCCGGATCGATCGCTAGTGCCGGATGCGTTCGTCAGGCGGCACGACGTCGACCGAACAGAGCCGTCACTAGCGAGCGCATTCGACCCCCGCGGGGAGTGTCGATGAGGGCGCTGAGGACGGCCAGCAGGAGTCACCCACCCGCAAGGTGCTCACCGGGAGCCGCCTCCGGGCGCGCACCGAGAATGGCTGCACCCAGGGCTGCCGTCAGGTGGTCTTCGCGGTCGGCGCGGGCGTGGAGGTAGACCATCGCTGCGCCGGGGGTGGCGTGGCCCAGGCGTGCCATCAGCTCGGGCAGGGTGGCGCCCGCTTCGGCGGCATACACCTGGGCCAAATGCCGCAGGTCGTGCAACCGCACATGCGAGACCCCCGCGGTGGCGCAGGCCCGGCGCCACGATGCGCCGAGGTTCGACCGCGCGGGGACAGTGCCGCTGCCGGTGGCGAACACCGCCACGGCCGGGCCATCGGCGACAAACTCCTTCAGATGGGCGCGGAGGGCATCGGTGACCGGGTCGGGCAAGGTCACCACCCGGACCGAGGACGCGGTCTTCGGCACGTCGACGCGGACCACACCCGTGTCGGTGCGGCGCACCGCCTTGCGGACGGTCACCGTGGCCGGGACCGCCCCCAGGTCGAGGTCGGCGCGGGTCAGGGCGAGGAGCTCGCCTTGGCGCAGCCCGGACCAAGCGGCCATCACCACCAGCACCCGATACCGCGCGGGCATCGCCGCCGCCGCCGCCGCGACCTGGGCCGCAGACAGCAGGCGATCGGTCACCGGAAGGCCGCGACCAACCGCCCGGCGAGGGGTCGAGGCGCCGCGGATCGTGCACGGGTTGGTCTGCACCAGCCCATCGGTGACGGCGGTGGTCATCGCCGCCCGCAGCAGCCGGTAGGCCTGGGCCTGCCGGGTCGCCCCGTCCCGCACCGACGCCGCGCTCCCCCGCCGACCTGCCGCCGCCAGGGCGGCGCGGCGGCGTTCGGCGTCCGCGGCGAGGCGCTCCCCCAGCTGGTGGTGCCAGCGCCGCACCAAGACGGGGGACAACGAGCTGACACCGATGCGACCCAGGGTCGGGGTGATGCAGGTCCGCAGCAACCCCCGGTACAGCTCCTTCGTCGAGTCCCGCGCGGTCGGGTGCTCCTCGATCCACTGTTCCACGAAGGTCGCCACCGACGGCGACGCCGACGGCCGCACCGGGGCGTTCCAGGTGCCTCGGACCAGGTCGGCGTGCTGCAGGTCAAGCCACAACGACGCATCCGTACGGGAGGCGAACGTCGTCGTCGGCGCCGCCACATACCGGGCGTCCGGGCCGATCACCCGCGCCCGAAACCTGCCCGACGGAAGCCGCTCCACCGACCCGAACGCGCGACGGGACCGGCGCCGCGACGCCCTGCCAGCAGAGGTGCCCGGCCCGGGCTGCGGAGCGGGCGGGGACGAAATATCAGGCTGGGCATGCGAAGCGTGGGACGGTTCGGCGGGCGCCCCGCCCCGGCCGAGCTGTGAATTTCCGGTGTTGCCATGGCTGAGTCCTCCTTGGTGACCGTGACAGACCCCTGCTCCTTCCACGAGGCCTCCACAAGAAGGTGTGCACAGCACCCCCCCAACACCGGGGCTGCAGGTCAACGACGTGAACACGGCCAAAACAAGCCCGACCTTCCAAGCTGGCCATGCCGGTTCGATCCCGGTCACCCGCTCCACCGTGGAGAGGCCACACCCCGAGCTGCGGTCAGTCAGAACTGCTTGACGGCCGCCGTGGCGAAGGAGCCACCCAGAGGGACGGCGCCCGGGTTGGTCACGGCGACACTCGGGGTGTACGTGGCCACGACGTTCGTCGCCACGACGGCCGGCCCCGGGCCGGACACCGCGCCGAGCGTGACGGTCAGCTGTCGGGTCGAGGCGCTCCAGGCCACCGTGCTCGCGTTGGGACCGGCCCCGCCGAAGGTCACTGTGGCGAGGGTGTAGGCGGTCGAGGCGAGGCCGAGGTTGCCGACGTTCAGCGTGCACTGGCTGGACGAGACGGTGAGGCTGTCGTTGCCGGGCACGCCGTCGACCAGGGTGACGGTCACCGCGTTGTCGGCATTGATCAGCTGGTCGCTCGTGTTGCCCGACCAGGCCGAGCACAGCGAGCTCACCGCGATGTCGTCGGAGAAGGTGACCACCACGCGGTCGCCCTGGTCGACCCGACCGGCGGTTCCGGTGCCGTTGACCAGGGACACCGCGCTGGCGTAGACGCCGAGCTTCACCGTGGTCGAGATGGCGACGGTGTTCCCGGCGAGGTCCAGGCCGGTCAACGTGTAGCGGTAGCACCCTGTCGCGAGGCCGGCTTGCGCCGGCGTGCCGGTGATCGTCACCGTCGACCCGTACGCGCCGCAGGTCGACCCGGACAGGGTCGCGAAGTCGCGGGTCAGCGTGGTGGAGGCCAGGCCGGACGCGGCGTCGGTGTTGGCCGTCCTGGTCCCGATCGTGAACGACGCGGAGTAGGAAGAGCTGCTGGTCCCGGCCGCGCTCGCCACCGTCCCGTTGACCGTGAGCGCGCCGGCCGTGGGCAGGGTGATGTCGTACTTGACGACGGTGGAGACAGCCGAGGCGTTGCCGGCCGCGTCGGTGCCGGTCAGCGTGTACTTCCAGCACTTGGTCGCCAGGGCGCTCTGCGCCGGGGTACCCGGGAGCGTGACCGACGTCGCGTAGGTGCCCGTGCAGAGACCCCCGGAGTAGGTGGCCGAGGTGCGGGTCAGCACGCTGGTGCCCATCCCGGACTCGGCGTCGTTCCAGTCGGTCCGCGAGTCGATGGGGAAGGGGTTGTCGTTGGTCGGGCCGCTGGTGGTCCCGGTGGCGTCCGCCGCGACGCCGTTCACCGAAACCGCGCCGCCGGTCGGCGGCACCCGGTCCACCTTGACGGTCGTGACGAGGGCTGTCGCGACGTTCCCGGCCAGGTCCGTACCGGTCAGGGCGTAGCGGTAGCAGCCGGTGACCAGCCCCGACTGGGCGGGAGCGCCGGCGATGACCGTGGCTGCACCGAACGTCCCGCAGCTGCCACCGCTGAGGGTGGCCGACGCCACGGCCAGGAGGCTGGTATCGATGCCGGAGGCGGCGTCGCTGTAGTCGGTACGGACTCCGATCGTGACCGAGCCGGTCTTGTTGAGGCTGCTCGACCCGCCGGTGGAGGCGACGACCGCGTTGACCGTGAGGGCACCGCCTGTCGGGGCCACGACGTCGTTCTTGACGACGGTGGCGACAGTGGCGACGTTGCCCGCGTTGTCGGTTCCGGTCAGGGTGTACCGGTAGCAGCTCGTCGCCAGCCCGCTCTGCGCGGTCGTGCCGGTCACGGTGGTGCTGCCCGAGAAGGTCCCGCAGCCACCGGCCGTGTAGGTCGCCACCGCGCGGGTGAGCGTGCTGGACGCCAGCCCGGACACCGCGTCGGTCCAGTCGGTCCGGGAGTCGATGGGGAACGGGTTGTCGTTGGTCGGGCCGCTGGAAGTGGTCCCGCCGGTGTCCGCCGCGACGCCGTTGACGGTCACCGCACCCCCGGTGGGCAGCACCAGGTCGACCTTGACGGTCGTGTAGATCGGGGTGGCCTGGTTGCCGACGTTGTCGGTGCCGGTCAGGGTGTACCGGTAGCAGCCGGTCGTCAGCCCCGACTGGGCCGGCGCCCCGACGACGACGGTCGTCGGGCCGAACGTTCCGCACGTGTTGGCGCTGAGCGTGGCGGACGCGACGGTCAGGACGCTGGAGCCGATACCGGACCCGGCGTCGGTGTAGTCGGTGCGAACGCCGATGGCGAACCCACCGGTCCGGTTGAACGTCGTGGAACCCGCGGTGGCAGCCACGCCGGCGTTCACCGTCAAGGCGCCGCCGGTCGGCAGGGTGCTGTCCTTGCTGAAGGTGAGGCCCGTAGCGACCGAGTTGCCGGCGGCGTCCTTGCCGACGACCGAGTGGGCGCCCGGAGTGCTCGCCGTGGACGTGAGCGAGTAGGTGCTCGAGGAGAAGCCGAGGGTGGGCAGGGACCCGGTGCCGGTGACGTCCGTCTCGGCCGCATGGGTCCAGCCTGAGGTGGAGACCAGCGGGAAGTTCACCGAGGCCGGAGCGGTCTCGGTGTCCGTGAGGACGCTCAACAGCGAGAACGAGCCGGCCGCGCTGCGGAAGTAGATCACGTTGCCCGTCTGGGAGGCGTTGACCCCGGACACCAGGCTCACCGTCTGGGTGGGCGGGCCCAGGTCGTACCTGACCACGGTGGAGACGGTCGAGGTGTTCCCGACGGCGTCGGTCCCGGTGAGCCGGTACCGGTAGCAAGCCGTCGTCAGGCCGGACTGCACCGGAGACCCGGTGATGACGGTCAGGCTGCCGTAGGCACCGCAGGAGTCCCCGCTGAGCGGGGCGGTCTCCACCATCAGCGCGCTGGTCGACGGGCCCGACCCCGCGTCGGTGCCGTAGTCGGTCCGGACGTCGATGGGGAAGGCCGCCCGGGAGTAGCTCGAGGTCTCGCCGGCCGCCGCCGGTGTGCCGTTCACCGTGAGCGCTCCCCCGGTCGGGCCCAGCGCGTCGGGGATGAGGGTGAGTGCCGTCGACACGGCAGCGCCGCGGGTGTCCCGGCCGGTGACCGTGTGCGGCCCCGGCAGTGCCGGCGCCGGAGTCCACGAGTAGGGGGACGACTGGTAGGCGGTCGTGGGGGTCCCGCCGGACCCGACGGTCACGGTCTCGCCGGCGTGGCTCCACCCGGCGGCGGCGATGCCGGGGAAGGCGGCCGAGGCCGGACCGGCCCCGGCGCTGGTCACGGTGTCCACCAGGCGGAAGCTGCCCGCCACCCCCGGCCGGTAGAACAGCGTCGTGCCGCTCAAGGAGGCACCGGTCGCCCCCGCCGCGAGCGACACGGTTTGGGTCGGCGCCTCGACGACGACGCTGCCACTGGGCGCGCTCTGCGCCGTCCAGGTGCGGAACACCGCGGTCACCGCATAGGCGTACGTCCCGTCGGGCACGGACGCGTCGGTGCAGGCGAGGGTCCCGGCCGGGACGTACGTGCCGACCTGGGCTGGGTCTGTGCCGCAGGCGGGAGAGGGTGCCGAACCGTTGTACCTGGTGACGGTGTACCCGGCAAGCGCCCCCTCGGGAGGGACCACAGCGCTCCAGCTCACCGAGACGGCTGACCCGACCGAGGACACGGTGACGCCGGGCGGGGCGGCCAGCGTGCCCACGACCGCGGTGCCGGAGCCGGCGCCGGAGGCACTCCAACCCGCAAGCGCCACGGAGGTGACGCCCAACGCCGCCAACACGCCGGCGGAACCCACGACGACGCGCAGCATCCCCGTCGGCCGCCGGAACGGCGGACGACGGGGAGAGCGCACATCGTCAACGGGCGTGGACATTCCTCACGGGCCCGGTCGCGATCAGGTGACGGTGAACGTCAACGGCACGGTGGCGAGCTTGCACGCGTCCTGGTTCAGCGACGTGTTGAGCATGGCGATCGCAGCGCCCGTCCCGCCGAGGGCGCCGGCACCACCTGAGGTGAAGGCGAGGGAGCCGCTCGCGGCGATGGACAGCGGGGTCCCCACCGACGGCTTGGCCGGCTGGGTCAGGACGAAGTCGGCTGCGCTGCAGCCCGGCGTGAAGGTCGAGCCGAACCCGATGACGACGGTCCTGATCTGCACCGGCGCCGTGGCGCTGCTGTTGGTGACCGTGAAATCGATGGGCTGCGCCGTACCGCCCGGCACCAGCCCGGCCACGGTGTTCGCCTGTGCGACCGTCACCCCGGCGTCGCTCCCGACGTCGGCAGAGCCGCCCCCGCTGCCGCTGGTGGACCAGAAGGCCGCGGCGATGCCGCCGCCCAGCAGGACGGCCGCAACGGTCAGCGCGACGGCTGAGTACCGCTTCCTGTTCATGATGTGTGTCCTTCTCGAGCGGGGGAGATGCGTGGGACGAACCGTGACAACTGGCAGGTTCTCGGCTAGTGAGGTACCCCCGCTGGATCCACGTGCCGTGGGTGTCGTTATCGGCAGCCGCACAGCCTTCTTGACCGCCCCATGAGCGCAGCGCCGCGGAAATGTCGGATCGGCTGGTCAGAACGGCCGTTCGTCAGCACCGGACGTCAGACGGGGCCGGCGGCCGTCGTCGGGCATTCTTCGACGACCGACAGGAGTCAGTCGCGCCAGACGAGGACGACGGCACGATCGTCGTTGACCGCCGCGGCGACCCGGTCGAGGAGCCGCTTGGCACCGTGCCGGAAGCCCTTGGTGACCAGTCGCTCGGCCTCGCCGAGCAGCTTGTCGATGCCGACGGCGATGTCCTGACCGGGCTTCTCGATCAGACCGTCGGTGAAGAGCAGGAGAGCGTCGCCGCGGTCCAGCCGGCCGCGCTCGGACACGAACTTCGCGTCCGGGAAGATCCCCAGCAGGGGGCCTTCGCTGGACTCGCTCATCCGCCAGCGGCCGGACCCGGCGGAGAACTGCACGGCCGGCGGGTGGCCGGCCACCGACACGACGTACTCGCCGGACGTGAGGTCGATCATCACGTGGGCGACCGTCGCGAAGCCCTCCTCCCACTGCTGCCGGAGCAGGAAGCGGTTGGTCGCCGGGAGGAACTCCTCGTGCGTCACGGAGCCCAGCAGGCCGCCGAAGGCACCTGACAGGAGCAGCGCCCGGGTGCCGGCGTCGACGCCCTTGCCGGACACGTCGACCAGGGCCACCTCGAGCTGGCTGCCGTCGTCGGACCGGGTGGCCACCAGGAAGTCGCCGGAGAACGACGCCCCGCCCGCCGAGCGCAGGACGATCTCCGCCGACCAGCCCTCGGGGAGTCCGGGCATCTCCCCCTGTGCGACGAGCCGGTCACGCAGGTCGACGAGCATCGAGTCGCCACGGGTGCCCTGGACCCCGAGCCGGCCGCGGGACCGGGCGAGCAGGTGAACGATCGCCGCCGTCGCCATGACGACCAGCACCGCGCCGGGCGACACCCGCGGCGCCGACGGGCGCAGGATCTCGAGCAGCAGCACCGTGCCGACCACGAGGTCCAGCAGCAGCAGGCTGCGCACCGTCAACAGGAACCCGCCGGCGAGCACCACGACCGCGAGCGAGGCGAGCGGGAACCACGACCGGTCGAGAAGGAAGAGGCCCCCGAGCCCGACGGCGCAGAGCGAGAGCGAGCCGAGCGCGAACGCGTCGGAGTGCAGCACGTGGCGGCGGACCCAGGTGGACACCCACCACCAGGTCGCGCGCCCACCACGCCGGCGGCGTGACCGCGTCCCCACCATGACGACGACAGTACCGAGGGTCACGAGTGATGACGTGCACTACCGCGGAACGCGCGGCCCTGCTCGGTCGCGTACCAGGACGATTGCTGTGGCCGGGGGCGAACCGGGTCTGGTAGTCCTGTCGCATGAGCGGTCAACGCACGTCGGACGGCAGGCGCTGGCCGGTCCGCACCCTGGAGGCCTCGGACTGGGAGGCCTTCAACGAGGTCGACTCGCACGCCTTCGGCACGACGATGCCGGCCGAGGTGATCGAGTCCGAGCGCGCCTTCTTCGGCGAGGGCCGCGACATCGGTGCGTACGACGGCGAGGTGCTGATGGGCATCGCCACCGCCTACCCGATGCACCTGACGGTCCCGGGCGGTGCGGTGCCGACCGCCGGGGTCACCTGGGTCGGCGTCCTGCCCACCCACCGACGCCGAGGGGTGCTGAGCGCCCTGATGGGATCGCAGCTCGACGCGCTGCACGAGAGCGGCCGCGAGCCGCTCGCGGTGCTCTGGGCGTCCGAACCGCAGATCTACGGCCGGTTCGGCTACGGCCTGGCGACCCGGCACTGGTCGGGCAGCGTCCCGCGGGGCACGTCGGCCCTGCTCCCCGACGTCCCGGCAGACGCCGGCCTGCGGCTGCGTCTGGTCCCCACCGACGACTGGGCGGTCACCGCACCCGTCTACGACGCCGTCGCCGCCACCCGCCCGGGCATGTTCGCCCGGGACGAGCGCTGGTGGGCCCGCGCCGTGCGCGACGTGCCGTCGATGCGCGAGGGCCGCTCGGCACTGCGCTGCGTCATCGTCGAGGACGGCGACGGCATCCGCGGCTATGCCCGCTACGGCACCAAGCAGTCCTTCGGCGAAGACTTCGGCCAGGGGAAGGTGCTGGTGCGTGAGGTGCTGGCCACCGATGCGGCCGCTCTCGCTACGCTGTATCGCTACCTGTTCGACCTCGACCTGATGGGCAGCACCGAGTTGTGGAACCTGCCCGTCGACGACCCGCTCCTGCACTGGCTCACGAACCCGCGCCGGGCGAAGCTCGAGACCGGTGACGCGCTGTACGTGCGGCTCGTCGACGTCGACGCCGCGCTGACGGCTCGCACGTACTCCTCGGACGTCGACCTGGTGCTGGAGGTCGCCGACGCGCGCTGCCCGTGGAACGCCGGCCGCTGGCGGCTCACGGGCGGCCCGGGCGGGGCCACCTGCACCCGCACCGACGACCCGGCCGACCTCACCCTGGACGTGCGCGAGCTCGGGGCCGCCTACCTGGGCAGCACGTCACTGGTGGAGCTGGCCGCCGCCGGCCGGGTGCTCGGCTCGACGACGTCGTTGCAGGCAGCCACGACCGCCTTCGCGCACTCCCCCGCGGCCTGGTGCCCGGTGGTGTTCTGAGCCCGAGCCCGAGCTCAGGCCAAGGCGGGCGGCCCGGGCAGCTCCGGCAGGTCGCCGGTCCGCTCGAAGCCGGCGATCATGTCGATCCGCCGCACGTGCCGCGGGTCACCGCTGAACGGCGTCGACACGAAGCGCTCCACCAGCCGGGTCGCCTCGTCGAGCGAGTGCATCCGCGCTCCCACGGCCACGACGTTCGCGTCGTTGTGCTCGCGTCCCAGGGAGGCGGTGTCGTCGTTCCACGCCAGGGCGGCCCGCACACCGGGAACCTTGTTGGCGGCGATCGCCTCGCCGTTGCCGGACCCGCCGATCACGACGCCGAGGCTGCCGTTGTCGTTGACGACCGCGGCCGCTGCCCGCAGGACGTACGGCGGGTAGTCGTCGACCGGGTCGTACTCCACCGGCCCGTGGTCGACCACCTCGTAGCCGAGCCGGCCGAGGGCGTCGGACAGGTGGGCCTTGAGCTCGAAGCCGGCGTGGTCGGAGCCGAGGTGCACGCGCATGCAGCGCAGTCTGGCAGGACCGGGCCGTGACGCGCTGCCTCGGTCTGGACGGCGCCCGCGGCGGCTGGGCCGGGGCGCTGGTCGAGGACGGCCACGTCACGTGGCTCCGGTTCGGACACGTCTCGCAGGCGTTGGCGCTGGACGTCGATGCCATCGGGGTCGACATGCCGATCGGCCTGCCGGCGCGGGGCCGTCGGTCGTGCGACCTCGCGGCGAAGCGGCTGCTCGGCCGGGCGCACCCGCGGGTGTTCCTCACCCCGCCGCGCGGAGTCCTCGCCGCCACGTCGTACGCCGACGCGAGCCGCCGCCACCGCGAGCTGGTCGACGGGCTGGGGCTCTCGGTGCAGACGTGGCACCTGGTGCCGAAGATCGTCGAGGTCGACGACGTCGCCGACGACCCCCGGCTGCTCGAGGTGCACCCCGAGCTGTCGTTCCTCGAGCTCGGCGGGGACGGACCCCTGCCGTCGAAGAAGACCACCGACGGAAGGTCCGCACGGGTCGCGGCACTGGCCGGCTGGCTGCCCGGGCTCACCAGCAGCGACGTGCCCACCGGCGACGACGGGCTGGACGCCCTCGCCGTCGCGTACTCGGCGGCGCGGTGGCTGTCGGGGATCGCGCGGACGCTCCCCGCGGTACCGCCGCACGACGAGCGCGGCCGGCCGATGCGGATCGTGACCTGACCGGGGGGTGTCCGACCTGAGGGATCAGGCGGGGGCGGGAGCCTCCGGCTCGAGGACGACCTCGTCAGCGCGCTGCTCCGGTACCTCGATGGTCCCGAAGGCACGGTCGTGGGGGTGGTCGGCGTGCCGCAGCGGCGGCACCACGTAGACCGGGTCGACGCCGACCCAGGAGCAGCTGTCGATGTCCCAGTACCCGGGTCGCACGTTGATCACAGGTCCCACATCCCCTCGGTGGCCACCATGGTGCGCCTCCGAGGGGTGCTCCGCCAGCCCTTTCGGAGGCTGGGTCGCGGCACGACCGTCAGTCGAAGATCGGGTCCCGCGTGCGGGAGCGCTTCAGCTCGAAGAAGCCGTCGGTGCCGGCGACCAGCCGGACGCCGTCCCAGAGCCGACCGGCAGCCTCGCCGCGCGGGACGGGTGAGACGACCGGTCCGAAGAACGCCACGCCCTCTACTGAGATCACCGGCGTGCCGACCTCGAAGCCGACCTGGTCCATGCCGGCGTGGTGCGACGCCTTCATCGCCTCGTCGTGCGCGTCGGTGGCCATCGCGTCGGCCAGGTCCAGCGGCAGCCCGACCTCGGCGAGGGCGGCCTCGATCGTCGGTCGGTCCTGGGGGAGCTTCTCGTGGTGGAAGCGGTTGCCCAGAGCCGTGTAGAGCGGCAGTGCCACGTCGTCGCCGTGCGCCAGGACGGCCGCCGTCACGACCCGGGCCGGGCCCCACGCGTCGTCCATCATCTTCCGGTAGTCCGGCGGGAGGTCGCGGTCCTCGTTGAGGTACGCGAGGGACATCACGTGCCAGCGGACGTCCACGTCACGGACCTGCTCCACCTCCAGCACCCAACGCGACGCGATCCAGGCCCACGGGCAGATCGGGTCGAACCAGAAGTCGACGGTCGCGGTCGGGGGTTTCTCAGGCGCATCAACGGTACGAGTCGTCACGATCGCGACAACTCCCGGCACAGGGACGGCATTCCCGTTCGGTACGGGCAGCGCCCCGTGCGAGGATCATCCGTCCCCCTCGCGAACGGAAGAGATCAGTCGTGCCCAGCGCTGCCGCCCGCATGAACGTCACCCGAGACGAGGCCCGGGCCAGGGCCCGGCTCGTCGACGTCTCGTCGTACGAGGTCGAGCTGGACCTCACGGTGGGCGAGGTCACCTTCGGGTCCGTCACGACAGCGCGCTTCCGCGGCACCGAGCCCGGCGCCTCGACGTTCGTCGACCTGGTGGCCGACGGGGTGACCTCGATCACGCTGAACGGCCGGTCGCTCGACCCGCGGTCGGTCTACGACGGCACGCGTATCCACCTCGAGGACCTGGCCGCCGACAACGAGCTGACGGTGCGGGCGTCCTGCCGCTACATGAACACCGGCGAGGGCCTGCACCGCTTCGTCGACCCGGTCGACAAGGCCGTCTACCTCTACACGCAGTTCCAGGTAGCCGACGCCCGCCGCATGTTCACCGTCTTCGATCAGCCGGACCTCAAGGCCACCTTCGCGTTCACGGTCACGGCTCCGGACGACTGGCAGGTCGTGTCCAACGAGCCGACACCGGACCCGCAGCCAGGAGGTCTCGGCAACGCCACCTGGCGCTTCCCCGCCACGCCGCGCGTGTCGTCGTACATCACGGCCCTGGTGGCCGGGCCCTACCACCGGGTCGATGGCGAGTACCGCGACGGCGACCGCGTCGTGCCGATGTCGGTCTTCTGCCGCGACTCGCTCGCCGCCCACCTCGACGCCGAGGTGATCCTCGAGGAGACCCGGCAGGGGTTCGCCTTCTTCGAGGCGATGTTCGACACGCCGTACCCGTTCACGAAGTACGACCAGCTCTTCGTCCCGGAGTACAACTCCGGCGCGATGGAGAACGCCGGCTGCGTGACCCTCAACGAGGACTACGTCTTCCGGTCGCGGGTGCCCCAGGTGTCCTACGAGCGGCGGGCCATCACGATCCTCCACGAGCTCGGCCACATGTGGTTCGGCGACCTCGTGACGATGGTGTGGTGGGACGACCTGTGGCTCAACGAGTCGTTCGCCGAGTGGGTGAGCACCCTTGCCGCCGCCGAGGCCACCCGGTGGACGTCGGCCTGGACGACGTTCGCCAACACCGACAAGACCTGGGCCTACCGGCAGGACCAGCTGCCGTCGACGCACCCGATCGCAGCGGAGATCAACGACCTCGAGGACGTCGAGGTCAACTTCGACGGCATCACCTACGCCAAGGGCGCGGCGGTGCTCAAGCTGCTCGCGGCCTGGGTGGGACGCGACCAGTTCGTCGAGGGACTGCGGGCCTACTTCCGCGCGTTCTCCTGGCAGAACACCACGCTGGCCGACCTGCTGGGCAAGCTCGAGGAGACCTCGGGGCGTGACCTCAAGGCCTGGTCCGCCGAGTGGCTCGAGACGGCCGGTGTCAACACGCTGCGCGCCAGCTTCGACACCGACGACGAGGGGCGGTTCACCTCGTTCGCGCTCGCGCAGAGCGCACCCGAGGCGTGGCCGACGCTGCGCTCGCACCGGGTCGCCATCGGCCTCTACACCGGCACCGGCACCGGCTTGGAGCGCGTGCACCGTGTCGAGCTGGACGCCCTCGGCGCGCGCACCGAGGTGCCGGACCTGGTCGGGCACCCTCAGCCGGACCTGATCCTGGTCAACGACGACGACCTCACCTACGCCAAGGTGCGTCTCGACGAGCGGTCGCTGCGCACCCTGACCGACTCCATCGGCGAGATCACCGAGACCCTGCCGCGCTCGCTGTGCTGGTCCGCCGCCTGGGACATGACCCGCGATGCGGAGATGTCCACGCAGGACTACGTCCGTCTGGTCCTCGCCGGCGTCCGGACCGAGACCGACAGCTCGGTGGTGCGCACGGTGCTGCGCCAGGCCGACACCGCCTGCCTGCTCTACTGCGACCCGACGAAGCGTGACGAGACCCGTCGCGTCCTGGCCGACGGCCTTCTGCGGCTGATGCGCGAGGCGACGCCCGGAAGCGACTCGCAGCTGCAGCTCGTGCGGGCCTTCGCGTCGGCGGCGGCCTCCGACGAGCACCTCGCGGTCGTGCGCGGGCTCCTCGACGGCACCGAGACGCTCGGCGACCTCGCCGTCGATACCGACCTGCGGTGGCACCTGCTGCACCAGCTGGTGGCGGGCGGGGTCGCGGACAGCTCGGAGATCGACCGCGAGCTCGACTCGGACGACACGGCAACCGGACGGCGGCAGGCCGCCGCAGCCCTCGCTGCACGGCCGGACGCCGCCGCCAAGGCCGACGCGTGGTCCTCCGCCGTCGAGGGCGACGAGCTGGCCACCGTCCTCCAGGCCGCCGTCATCGGCGGCTTCGCCAAGATCGACCAGCTCGACCTGCTCCGCCCCTACGTCGACCGGTACTTCGACTCGCTGCTGCAGGTGTGGGAGGAGCGGACCAACGAGACGGCGCAGAACGTCGTGATCGGGCTGTTCCCGACGCTGCTCGCGGAACAGGCCACCGTCGATCGGACGGACGCCTGGCTGGCCGGGCACCGCGACGCCGCACCCGCCCTGCGCCGCCTGGTGGGCGAGGCCCGCGACGGCATCGCCCGCGCGATCCGCGCGCAACAGCTGTCGGCGGGCTCCGCGGAATAGCTCCGTTTCTCCGTACGCTGCGCGGCCGCTCTCCCACCGTCGTGGTGCGGGTCAGAGCTTGAGTGCGTGGCGCTCTCTCGCCGTCGTGGTGCGAGCCAGAGCGGGCTGCGTGGCGCTCTCCCGTCGTCGTGGTGCGGGTCAGAGCTTGAGTGCGTGGCCGCTCTCCGGCCGTCGTGGTGCGGGTCAGAGCGGCTTGGGAGGAGACGGGGGGCAGCTCGCCGTCTGCACCTGCACCGACGTGCCCTGGTTGGGCGTGGCGTGGTGCCGCGCACAGGCGGTCGGTCTCACCCTGTGGACGATTCTGGGCGGAGATCCGTGCTTCACGTGGCGTACGGGTGCCTCGCGTGGCGTGCACGCCACGCAAGGGACCCGTACGCCGTGCGAAGCTCCATCGAAGAACGCTCTGTCTCGACCGGCGGACGGGGACCGACGGCGAGCGGCTGGAACGGCCCTGCGTCCGCGTCCTTGCCGCCCTTGACCTCACGTGACACCGAACTGCCCGCACCACAACGGGTCTGTCCCGCGACTGCCCGCACCACCGCCGGCGTGCCGAGCACGACTGCCGCGCCACCGAGGCGGGCCGACGGCCCCCCTGGACCTACTCCGGGGTGTCGGTGTGCAGCGACCGCGGCACGTGGGCGTGCTCGGCGAGCGCCAGCACACCGGAGGCGATCCCGCCGGCGAGGTCGCCGGCCTGGAAGGCCGAGGTCATGGTCATCGCGGCGAGGCCGGCGGCCCGGTCGTCGAGCCGGCGACGGACCTCCGTGCCGGTCACGACCTCCACGCGGCGAGCGCCGGGGTCGACGGCGACGAGCACCGTGCGGCCGGCCTCCACGCCGAGGGCACCGTGCAGCTGCAGCGCGGCGGCGCGGCTGTCGCCCTCCAGGGTGCCGACGTAGACCGAGACGGGCAGCTGGGACTGCTGCCTGGCGAGCCGGATGGCCCGCACCACGTCGTCCTGCTGCTTGGCGGAGAACGCCTCACCAGCGGGCACTCGCGCCACCTCCCCCGGTCGTCGCGGCCGCAGTGCGCACCGCGGTGTCGGCGTCGTCGGGACCGTTGAACCACACCGGTGCGGCCCACCAGCCGAGGCCCGGCCGGTAGCGCGGTCCACGGGCCATCGACGGCGCCGAGACGAGCACCACGATCCCCGCGAAGAGCGCAGCAGGGATGCCGACGAAGATGAGCAGGGTCTGGATGACTGACAGGCCGCCGCCGGTCTGCTGCCCGTCGTCCAGGTTCGCGGCATAGGTGGCGGCGTACGCCGGGGCGCCGGCCGCGAGGCTGATGAGCAGGACGAACGTCGCGGCAGCCGCGGCGGAGGCCGTGCGTTGGAGTCGTGCGGTCACGGGTGAACCGTACTAGGGCTGGTCGCCGCCGCGGACCGCGGCGGCCAGCTCGGCGGCTCGTGGCGACCCGAGCAGGTCGTCGAGCAGCACCGGGGAGCCCGAGCCGTCGGCCAGCGGCAGCTGCCAGTTGGGGTACTCGGCGTGGGTGCCGGGCTGGTTCATGGCCCGCACCTCCCCGACGACGTCGGTGAGCGCGACCCCCAGCAGCCGGCTGGGCGTCGCGGCCAGCGCGCGGTGCAGCGCCGCCGTCACCGCCTCGACGTCGCGCTCGGCGCCGGCAGCCAGCCAGCCCCGCTCGACGAGCAGCGCCAGCCAGGACTGCCGGTCGGCCTCGTCGACGGCACGCTCCTCGGCGACCGACCGGGTGAGCAGCCCGAGGTCCTCGCGGATCCGGATGTGCTCGCCCGCGAGGTAGCCCGCGGTCGGCGGCAGGTCGTGGGTGGTCACGGTTGCCAGGCACAGCCGCCGCCAGGTCTCCGGCGGGCGTGGGTGCCCGTGCTCGTCCCGCTCGAACCACAGGATCGAGGTCCCGAGCACTCCCCGGTCGGCGAGGTAGTCGCGGACCCACGGCTCGACGGTGCCCAGGTCCTCCCCGACCACGACGGCGCCGGCGCGCCAGGCCTCGAGGGCGAGGATCCCGACCAGCGCCTCGTGGTCGAACCGGACGTAGGTCCCCTCGGCCGCAGGCCGGCCCTCCGGCACCCACCAGAGCCGGAACAGCCCGATGATGTGGTCGACCCGGATCCCGCCCGCGTGGCGCAGGACGGTCCGCAGCATGTCGCGGTACGGGACGTAGGCAGCCTCGGCCAGCCGGTCCGGGCGCCACGGCGGCTGCGACCAGTCCTGTCCGACCTGGTTGAAGGCATCCGGCGGCGCGCCGACGGTCACGCCACGGGCCATGACGTCCTGCAGCGCCCACGTGTCGGCCCCGTCCGGGTGCACGCCGACGGCCAGGTCGTGGACCACGCCGAGTGGCATGCCGGCCGCGGCGGCCCTGGCCTGCACGTCGCCGAGCTGCTCGTCGAGGACCCACTGCAGCCAGCAGTAGAAGTCGACCCGGGTGGCGAGCTCGGTGCGCGCAGCCGCGACGGCCGCGGAGCCGGGAGCACGCAGCTCCTCGGGCCACCCGCTCCACACGTCGCCGTGGACCTCCGCGAGCGCGCACCAGGTGGCAAAGTCCACCAGCCCCTTGCCCTCCCGCGCCAGGAAGAGCTGGTAGTCCGCCTCGCGGGCCGGGCTGCGGGGCACCGAGTGGACGAGGGTGAGTGCCGACCGCTTGGCCTCCCAGACGGCGTCCCGGTCGAGCAGGGCGGCGGACCGGCTGGTGGCGCGCTGGAGCAGCGCGGTGCGCTCGATGTCGGCGCGCACCGCCCCGGTGAGGTAGGCATGCTCAGGCACCCGCTCGACCCGCACGTACAGCGGGCTCACGAAGCGCCGGGTCACCGGGAGGTACGGCGACGGCTCGACCGGCACCGTCGGCGACGGCGCGTGCATCGGGTTGATGAGGACGAAGCCGGCTCCGAGCTCCTGGCCGCTCCACCGGGCCAGCTCGCCGAGGTCGTCGAGGTCACCGTGGCCCCAAGAGCGTCGCGAGCGCACCGAGTACAGCTGGGTCATGAGGCCCCAGGTCGCCGGGCCGTCGGCCACCGCAGCCGGCAGCTCCAGGCGGTCCGGCGTGACGACGAGCGCGGTCCGGGCGCTCCCGCCCGGCGCCTCGCCGACGGAGGCGACCAGCTCGTGCCACCCGAGGGGCAGGTCGCCGGGGACGGCGAAGGTCGCCTCGCCGACCTGGGCACCGTCGACCTCGCGCGGCTCGACCCACCGGTCGACCGGGGACAGCTCGACCCGGCCGCCCGCCTCGAGCTCGACGCGCAGGCGCACCGGCGTGAGGTGCGGGACGTGCACCGGCACCTCCGAAGGCCGGCCGGACCGGGTCACGACGCACGGCGGCAGGGTGCGGCGCCAGGTGGCGACCCGGACCTCGGCCAGCGACGCGGCGACCGACTCCTCCGTGTGTGCCGGGACCCCGAGTGCAGCGAGCACGGTCACGACCGACTCGTGCGGGACCTCCGTGTGGCGCCCCTGCCAGTCCCAGAAGTCGGTGGCGACCCCGTGGGCCGTAGCGAGGTCGACGATCTCCCGGGTGAGCACGTCGACGAGGCTAGGGCGTGGTCAGGCCGAGACGGCCCCGGCCACTCCCTCGCCGCCGTATGCCGCGAGGTACGGCGCCCAGCTCGGGTCCGAGCGACCGGTGCCGAGCACCCGCCAGGCGCTGCCCGTCGGCTCCTGAGGCGGGTGCAGCCGCCAGCCGATCTCGGCCACGGTCCGGTCCGCCTTCACGTGGTTGCAGCGCCGGCACGCCGACACGACGTTGCCCCACTCGTGCCGCCCGCCGCGGCTGCGCGGGACCACGTGGTCGATGCTCGTCGCGGGCACGCCGCAGTAGACGCAGCGCCCGCCGTCGCGGACGAAGACGGCCCGCCGGGTGAGCGGGACCGGACCCCGGAAGGGCAGGCGCACGTAGCGCGTCAGGCGCACGACCGCCGGCGCGTGCATCTCGACCGTCGCGCTGTGCATCACCAGCTCGGACTGCTCGACCGCGACCGCCTTGCGCATCAGGACCAGCAGCAGGGCGCGGCGAGCGGGCACGACGCAGAGGGGCTCGTACGTCGCGTTGAGCACAAGGGCGTGGCCCACCGGCGCCTCCGACAGAACGGCCCCGGCACGTGGCTCGTGCCGAGTCGGCCGTGATCAGTGTGACCTGCCACCCGTCCTGGCGCCACCGACGGGCCGCGGGGCGCGGCCGGGCGGATACGGTGACCGCCATGTCGAGCCCCGCGTACCCCGAGGCCCGCCGCAGCGACGACGCGGACACCCTGTTCGGCACCACGGTGCCGGACCCCTACCGGTGGCTGGAGGACCCGGCCTCCGACGAGTCCGCCGCCTGGCTGACCGCCCAGGATGGCCTGCTGGCCTCCGGCGGGTGGACCGGCGACCCCGCCACGCGGGACCGCATCGCGGCACGGGTGGCCGAGCTGCTGGCCGCCGGCACGGTCGGCGCACCCGCCTGGCGCGGCGAGCGGCAGTTCTTCGTCCGGCGCACCGCTGAGCAGGAGCACGCGGTGCTGCAGACCGTCGACCCGGACGGCACCGAGCGGGTGCTCGTCGACCCGGTGGCGGTCGACCCCTCGGGCGTCACGACGCTGGACGCCTGGCAGCCGTCCAAGGAGGGCGACCGGCTCGCGTACCAGCTCTCGCACGGCGGCACCGAGGAGTCGCTTCTGCACGTCGTCGACGTCGTGACGGGCGAGGCGCTCGAGGAGCCGATCGACCGCACCCGCTACTCCCCCGTCGCGTGGCTGCCCGGCGGCGAGGCCTACTACTACGTGCGCCGAATCGCGCCGGAGGCCACCCCCGAGGGCGAGGAGCAGTTCCACCGCCGGGTCTGGCTGCACCGGGTCGGCAGCGACCCCGACACCGACGTCGAGATCCTCGGCGCCGCCCTCGATCGCACCAGCTACTTCGGGGTGACCGTCTCGATGGACGGCCGCTGGCTGGTCATCGGGTCCTCCGCCGGCACCGCGCCGCGCAACGACCTTTGGCTCGCCGACCTGTCCGACGGCCGGCTCGAGGCACCCGACCTACGGGTCGTGCAGCAGGGCGTCGACGCGAGCACGTCGATGCACGTCGGCCGCGACGGGCGGGTCTACCTGTTCACCGACCGCGACGCGTCCCGTGGTCGCCTGATGGTGACGGAACCGGGCGCGACCGACTTCGCGTCATGGACCGACCTGGTGCCTGAGGACGACGAGGCCGTGCTCGAGGCCTACGCGATCCTCGACGGCCCAGGCCCCGACGGTGCACCGCCGGACGACGGCGGCACGCTGCTGTGCGTTTGGACCCGGCACGCGGTCAGCGAGCTCACCACCCACTCCCTGTCCACCGGGGCGCGCCGCGGCACCGTCCCGCTGCCGGGCGTCGGCTCGGTGACCGGTGTCGCCGAGCGGCCGGAGGGCGGCCACGAGGCGTGGTTCGGCTACACCGACCACGCGGTGCCCGCGTCGGTCTACCGCTACGACGCGAGCACCGGCGAGACCACCCTCTGGGCGGAGGCACCGGGCCGCGTCGACGTGCCGGAGGTGCACGCACGTCAGGTCGAGTACGCCTCCGCCGACGGCACGACGGTGCGCATGCTCGTCATCGCACCGACCAAGGAGCCGGACCAGCCGCGGCCCACGGTCCTCTACGGGTACGGCGGCTTCAGCATCCCGATGGCACCGGGCTACTCAGCCGGGGTCCTCGCCTGGGTGGAGGCCGGCGGCGTTTACGCGATCGCCCAGCTCCGGGGTGGCTCGGAGGAGGGCGAGCAGTGGCACCGCGACGGGATGCGGGACAAGAAGCAGAACACCTTCGACGACTTCCACGCCGCGGCCGAGCAGCTGATCGCCGACGGCTGGACGTCGGGCGACCGGCTGGCCGTCTCCGGCGGGTCCAACGGCGGCCTGCTGGTCGGCGCGGCGGTCACCCAGCGGCCCGAGCTGTTCGCCGCCGCCGTCTGCTCGGCGCCGCTGCTCGACATGGTGCGCTACGAGCGCTTCGGTCTCGGCGCGACGTGGAGCGACGAGTACGGCAGCGCCGAGGTGCCGGCCGAGCTCGGGTGGCTGCTGAGCTACTCGCCGTACCACCGGGTGCGCGAGGGCATCGACTACCCGGCCGTGCTGTTCACGGTGTTCGACGGCGACACCCGCGTCGACCCGATGCACGCCCGGAAGATGTGCGCCGCGCTGCAGCACGCGACCAGCGGGACACGCCCGGTGCTGCTGCGCCGCGAGCGTGACGTCGGTCACGGGGCCCGCGCGCTGAGCCGGTCGGTCGCCCTCACCGCGGACACGCTCGCCTTCGCGGCCCGGTGGACCGGCCTGTCCCTCGACTGACCCGTCTCCGGGCGGCGCATCCTCCCGGGAGCTGTCGGTAGGGTCGAGCCGACCCGAGTCCCCTGACCGGAAAGGCGCTCCGTGGTACTGGCGCTCTCGCCGCTGACCGGCCTGATCAATGCCGACACGACCGACTGCACCAAGGACGACGGCACGCTCTGCGGTGTCGTCTTCGACGTGACCGGCCAGAAGTGGCTGGCCGAGTCCTCGGACTGGCTGATCGCCAAACCGGCCAGGATCCTGCTGATCATCCTGGTCGCGGCGCTGCTCCGCTCCCTGATCGCCCGGGTGATCAAGCGGCTCTCGACCCGTGCCGCCGAGGGAAGCCTGCCCGGGCTGCTGGCCCGCGGGCGGACCTCGGGCCTGCTGGGGTCCACGCCGCTCGTGTCCGAGCGCCGCGCCCAGCGGGCGGCGACGATGGGCTCGGTGCTCGGGTCGATCGCGACCGGCGTGATCGCGAGCATCGCCCTGATCATGGTGATCGCCGAGCTCGGGGTGAGCATCGCCCCGCTGATCGCGAGCGCCGGCATCGTCGGTGTGGCCCTGGGCTTCGGTGCCCAGAGCCTCGTGAAGGACTTCCTCTCCGGGATCTTCATGATCCTCGAGGACCAGTACGGCGTCGGTGACGTCATCGACGCCGGCGAGGCCTCAGGCGTGGTCGAGGCCGTCGGGCTGCGGGTGACCCGGCTGCGGGACGTGAGCGGCGTGGTCTGGTACCTGCGCAACGGCGAGATCCCGCGGGTCGGCAACATGAGCCAGGGCTGGGCCCGCGCGGTGCTCGACATCGGGGTGGCCTACCACGAGGACGTCGCCCGGGTCCGTGAGCTCATCCTCGACACCGCCCAGGAGCTCTACGCCGACGAGGACTACCGCGACCTGGTGCTGGATGAGCCGGAGGTGTGGGGCGTCGAGGCGCTCGAACACGACGCGATCGTCATCAGGCTGGTCGCCAAGACCAAGCCGCTGCAGCAGTGGGCGGTGGCGCGGGCGCTGCGCGAGCGCATCAAGGCGACCTTCGACGAGCACGGCGTCGAGATCCCCTTCCCGCAGCGGACGGTCTGGATGCGGGCCGAGGGCCCGGGCAGCGAGGCCGGCGCGGAGCCCGCGACGCCGGACACCGGGACGGCGCCCGACCGACCGCGCCGGCCCGCGGCGGCCGGCGAGGCGAGCACCCCGGTGGGGTCGCGGCAGCAGGTCCGCTCCGAGTACACCGGCGAGATGGCCGCCGTCGTCGACGACCCGCCCCCGAAGGACGACGTCCGCGGCACCTGACGGCAAGCGAGGCCCTCACGGCGGGTCAGGTGCTCCCCAGCGAAGTGGCCCCGCTCCGCTCGTGACGAGGACGCGGGACCTCAGACGAGGGCGGCGTCCAGGGTGATCGTCGTGCCGGTGAGGGCGGCACTGACCGGGCAGTTCTTCTTGGCACCCTCGGCGAAGACGGCGAAGTCCTCGGCAGACAGACCCTGCACGGCACCGCGCGTGGTGAGGCGGATCTCGGTGATGCCCTTGCCGGGCTGGAAGTCGACCTCGGCCGTGGTGTCGATGGTGTCGACGGTGTGGCCAGCCTTGCTCAGCTCGTTCGACAGCGACATGGAGAAGCAGGTCGAGTGCGCTGCCGCGATGAGCTCCTCGGGGCTGGTCACGCCGTCGGGCTCCGAGGACCGGGCGGCCCACGTGACGTCGTAGCTGCCGAGCTTGGAGGAGTCCAGGGAGACCTGGCCCTTGCCGTCCAAGAGCGAGCCCTCCCAGTGGGCGTTGGCGGTGCGCGTGGTGGCCATACGGATGTCCTCCTGGTGGTGGTCGACGGGCTGGACGAGCGGCCCTCCCCTGTCTGACACGATGGCAGACGTGGATATTCCGGAGGCCGAGCCGACGTTCTACGACGCCGTGGGCGGCGCGGCGACCTTCCGGCGCCTGGTACACACCTTCTACCGCGGTGTGGCCGAGGACCCCGACCTGCGGGCGCTCTACCCCGAGACCGACCTGACCGGGGCCGAGGACCGGCTGCGGATGTTCCTCGAGCAGTACTGGGGCGGGCCGCGGACCTACTCCGAGCAGCGCGGCCACCCACGGCTGCGGATGCGGCACGCCCCGTTCGCCGTCGACAAGGCGGCGCACGACGCGTGGCTGCGGCACATGCGCGCCGCTCTCGACGAGCTCGTCCTGAACCCCGACGCTGAGAAGCTGCTCTGGGACTACCTGGTCATGGCCGCCGGCAGCATGGTGAACACCGCCGGCTGACCGGGGCGAGGTCCGGGTGCGGAGGTCCGAGGGCCGGGCACCGGTCGTCGGGCGCGAACCGGTTTGGCAGGATCCTCTGGTGCCCGACGCCATCGAGACCTCCGCCGCTCCTGCCCTCACCAGCCGCACCGACGTCGAGTGGTGGCGCAGCGCCGTCATCTACCAGGTGTACATCCGCAGCTTCGCCGACGGTGACGGCGACGGCATCGGCGACCTGGCCGGCATCCGGTCCCGCCTGCCCTACCTGCGCGCGCTCGGCGTCGACGCGATCTGGATCACGCCGTTCTACCCCTCGCCGATGGCCGATGGCGGCTACGACGTCGCCGACTACCGGGACATCGAGCCGCTCTTCGGTGCGCTCGGCGACGCCGACTCCTTGATCGGCGAGGCGCACGACCTCGGGCTGCGCGTGATCGTCGACGTCGTTCCGAACCACTCCTCGGGCCAGCACGTCTGGTTCCAGGCCGCGCTGGCAGCAGCTCCGGATAGCCCCGAGCGGGCCCGCTACGTCTTCCGTGAGGGGAAGGGCGTGAACGGCGAGCTGCCTCCCACGGACTGGCAGTCCATGTTCGGCGGCCCGGCCTGGCAGCGGGTGCCGGACGGGCAGTGGTACCTGCACCTGTTCGCCCCCGAGCAGCCGGACTTCGACTGGGAGAACCCCGAGGTCGTCGCCGAGTTCGAGGACATTCTCCGGTTCTGGCTGGACCGCGGCGTCGACGGCTTCCGGATCGACGTCGCCAACTCGCTGAAGAAGGACCAGGCCTTCCCCGACGTCGGCCCCGAGGACGAGGGGGTGCTGGTCCCGCACCAGGGACCGGGGCACCCGTTCTGGGACCGCGACGACGTGCACGAGGTCTACCGCGGCTGGCGCCGGGTCGCCGACGGGTACCGCGGCGACCGCGTCTTCGTCGCCGAGGCGTGGGTCGACAACCCGGAGCGCCTGGCCCGTTACACCCGCCCGGACGAGCTGCACACGGCGTTCAACTTCTCCTTCGTGCGGGCTCCGTGGGAGGCCGACCACCTGCGCAGGACGATCGACACCTGCATCTCGTCCTCTGGCGCGGCCGGAGCACCCACCACGTGGGTGCTCTCCAACCACGACATCACCCGGCACGCGACCCGCTACGCCCGGCTGGACACCACCGGGGGTGGTGTCTCCGAGGGCGACCGGGTCGGACCCGACACCCCCCTGGACCCGCGGCTCGGCCTCCGGCGCGCCCGCGCGGCTACGCTGCTGATGCTGGCACTGCCCGGGTCGGCCTACGTCTACCAGGGCGAGGAGCTGGGCCTGCCCGACGTCGTCGACCTGCCCGAGGAGGTCCTCGCCGACCCGATCTGGCAGCGCTCCGGCCACACCGAGCGCGGCCGCGACGGCTGCCGGGTCCCGATCCCCTGGACCGTCGACGGGCCCTCCTTCGGCTTCGGCACCGGCGCCCCGTGGCTGCCGCAGCCGGCGACGTTCGCGGACTTCTCGGTGCAGGCGGAGCAGGGTGTCGACGGCTCGACGCTCGAGCTCTACCGGACCTGCCTCGCGCGTCGCCGCGACCTGGCGGTCGCCCCGGCCGGGGAGCCGCTCGACTGGCTGCCGTCGCCAGCCGGCTCGCTCGCGTTCCGGAGGCGCGCTCTCGACGGGACCGCGGTCGTCTGCGTGGTCGCGCTGACGACCGACCCGGTGCCGCTGCCCGCGCACGACGAGGTGCTGGTCGCCACGTCCCCGAGCGAGACCGACGGCGACGGCCGGCCCGTGCTGCCGGGCGACGCCGCGGTCTGGCTGCGCGTCTCCTGACCCCCGGCGGCTCTCTTTGTCTGGGTATGCCCCGGTGAGCCCCAGGAACTGCCCTGAGGGTTCCCTGGACCGCCGCCGATGAGATCGACTGTTGTCGGCGGTCTCCCCTAGCGTCGTCGTAGCCGTCCACTTCTCCGGGGAGCCCGCTGATGGTCCGTCTCGCCGAGTTCGTCCTGCGTCACCGCCGGCTGGTGATGCTCTTCTGGCTGGTGATGCTCGTCGTCGGCGGGGTGGCCGCCGGGCAGACCAGCAAGCGTCTCGTCGTCGACTTCTCGCTGCCCGGCCAGCCGGGGTACGAGACCGAGACGCAGCTGCTCGACACGTTCCACAACGGCGGCTCCAACCCGCCGACCATCGCCGTCGTCACGGTGCCCGAGGGCACCACCGTCAAGGAGCAGCTGGGCAAGATCACGCCGGTGTTCGACGCGATGGCGAAGGCCCTTCCCGGCACCCGGATGGTCGACTACGCCGAGACGCAGGACGACCTGTTCCTCACCGAGGACGGCCGCACGACCTACGCGCTCGTCTACCCCGAGCCGTTCGAAAGCTTCACCGACGTCGGGCCCGACGTGGCGATGAAGCCCATCCTCGAGCAGGCGAGCAAGGACACCGGCTTCGACTTCGGGGTGACCGGCTACAACCTGCTGGCCCAGGGCACCGATGATCCCGAGGGACCGAGCCTCCTGGCCGAGACACTGCTCGGCGGCCTGGGCGCACTGGCCGTCCTGCTGTTCCTCTTCGCCTCGTTCCTCGCCCTCGTGCCACTTCTCATCGCGGCGGTGTCGATCCTCACGACCTTCGCGATCGTGCTGATCGGCACCTACGTCACCGACATCTCCTTCGTCGTCCAGTTCCTGATCGCCCTGGTGGGGCTGGGCGTCGCGGTCGACTACTCGCTGCTCGTCGTCAACCGCTGGCGCGAGGAGCGCGCACACGGCCGCGACAACCACACGGCAGTCGTGGTGGCGATGCAGTACGCCGGGCACGCGGTCGTGGCCAGCGCCGGCACGGTGGCGATCAGCCTGTGCGCGCTGCTGGTCATCCCGGTGCCGCTGCTGCGGAGCATGGGTGTCGGCGGCATGCTCATCCCGCTCGTGAGCACCGCAGTCGTCCTCACGCTCCTGCCGGCGCTGCTCGGCGGCATCGGGCCGCGGGTCGACTGGCCCCGGATCCGGCACGAGGAGCGTGCCTCCCGCGGCTGGACCGCCTGGGCCGACCTGGTGGTGCGGTTCCGCTGGGTCGCGGCGGCGGTCGCCCTGGTGATCCTCGGCGCGCTGGTCATCCCGATCTTCGGTATCAAGATCGGGCAGGCCCAGACCAGCTCGCTGGCCAGCGGCGGCCCGGCGTTCGAGCAGCTCCAGGTGCTGCACGACGGCGGCGTCCCCGGCGGCGTCGTCTCGCCGATGGAGGTGCTCGTCACGGGCTCGGACCCGGGCGCGTCGGCCGACGAGGTCGCCGACAAGGCACGTGGTGTCGCCGGGGTGGCCGGCGCGTTCGCACCCGACACCCCGCAGTGGCGTCCCGGCAAGGCGGCGGTGGTCGGCGTCATCCCGGTCGAGGAGACCGTCGACTCCACCAAGGCACACGTCGTCGACGACCTGAAGACCGCCATCGACGGGGTACCGGGCGTCGTCGGGGTGGCCGGCGTCGGCCCGACGGTGCTCGACTACATCAACGCGGTCTACAAGAAGTTTCCCTACAGCCTCGGCCTGATCGCACTGGTGACGTTCATCCTGCTGGTGCGCACGTTCCGGTCGATCGTGCTGCCCGTCAAGGCGGTGCTGCTCAACATCGTGTCGGTGAGCGCGACCTTCGGCGCGACGGTGCTGTTCTGGCAGGACGGTCATGGGTCGGAGGCGATCTTCGGCATCGCCCCCACCGGCGCCGTCACCTTCTGGCTTCCGGTGCTGATCTTCGCGTTCCTGTTCGGGCTGTCGATGGACTACGAGGTCTTCATCCTCGCGCGCATGCGCGAGGAGTACGACAAGACCGGCGACACCGACCAGGCGGTGGTGGCGGGGCTGGCCCGCACCGGTCGGCTCGTGACCGGCGCCGCGATGATCCTGTTCCTGGCGTTCCTCGCCCTGGCGTCCTCCCCGGGCACCGACATCAAGGTCTTCGCCACCGCCCTGGGGGTCGGCATCCTGCTCGATGCGACGATCGTCCGCGCACTGCTCGTACCCGCGATGGTGTCGTTGTTCGGCCGGTGGAACTGGTGGCTGCCGTCCTGGGCGGCCCGGCCGCTGCGCGTCGAGCCGCACGCGGCGATACCCGAGCCGCGGCGCGAGATCCGGGTCCCCGTCGGCGCCGCCGACCGCGACTGACACCGCAACCTGCTCAGTCGGTCTCGACGTACTGCCCGAGGAACGCGCGCTCCTCGGGCGACACCCGGCGCGGCCGGGCGTTGACCAGGTCGTACGGCACCAGCAACGACGCGGCGGTCGCGAAGACCGTGGTGTCGTCGCGCACGGCATAGCGGATCTCGAACGACGCACCCTTGATGGCACCGACCCACATCTCGATGTCGACACCGCGCGAGTGGTAGACCAGCGGCCGTTTGTAGTCGATCTCGTGGTGCGCGACGAGGACGCCCTCGGCCAACGCCTTGGTGCCGTGGTCGGCGCCGAGCGCGAAGAGCATGTCGACCCGCGCCTCCTCGAGATAGGTGAGGTAGACGACGTTGTTCACGTGCCCGTAGGCGTCCATGTCCGACCAGCGCATCGCGCACGTGTAGCGGTGCCTCACGACGACTCCTCGACGTAGTGGTCCCAGAACTTCCGCTCGTCGGCCGCGATCGGCCGGGACGCGTCGGCGTCGTAGTCGAACATGACGCAGAACGCGTCGGCCCGCAGCACCACGGCGCCGTCCTGCGACAGCTCCTGACGCAGCGTCAACGACTTGCCGCCGAGCCGCAGCACCCACGACTCGACGGGAAGCACCTCGTCGACCCGGTAGCGGACCTGGGCGAGGTAGTCGACCTCGAGCCGGGCGAGGATCACGCCACGCGCCGACCTGCCGCCGGTGACGTCACCCCCGGGCGCCTGTGCGAGCAGCGCCATGCGGGCGTCCTCGACCAGCGCCAGGAGACGGGCGTGGTTGAGATGGCCGAGCATGTCGGCGTCCGACCAGCGCAGCTGGGTCTCGTGCCGGTGCCGCACCGAGTCGCGCCTAGCGGGTGAGCTTGCGGTAGGTCGCCCGGTGCGGCCGGGCCGCGTCGGCGCCGAGCCGCTCGATCTTGTTCTTCTCGTAGCTCTCGAAGTTGCCCTCGAACCAGAACCACTGGGAGTCGCCCTCGTAGGCGAGGATGTGCGTCGCGACACGGTCGAGGAACCACCGGTCGTGGGACACGACCACGGCGCAGCCGGGGAACTCGAGCAGCGCGTTCTCCAGCGACGACAGGGTCTCGACGTCGAGGTCGTTGGTCGGCTCGTCGAGCAGCAGCAGGTTGCCGCCGATCTTCAGCGTCAGCGCGAGGTTCAGCCGGTTGCGCTCACCGCCGGACAGCACGCCCGCAGGCTTCTGCTGGTCCGGGCCCTTGAAGCCGAACGCCGACACGTAGGCCCGCGAGGGCATCTCGACCTGGCCGACCTTGATGTGGTCGAGGCCGTCGGAGACGACCTCCCAGAGCGTCATCTTCGGGTCGATGCCGCCGCGACTCTGCTCGACGTAGGCGATCTTCACGGTCTCGCCGAGCTTGATGCTGCCGCCGTCGGGCTGCTCCTCGCCGAGGATCATCTTGAACAGGGTGGTCTTGCCGGCACCGTTGGGGCCGATCACGCCGACGATGCCGTTGCGCGGCAGCGAGAACGACAGGTCGTCGATCAACAGGCGGTCGTCGAAGCCCTTGCTGAGCCCGTCGACCTCCACCACGACGTTGCCGAGGCGCGGGCCGGGCGGGATCTGGATCTCCTCGAAGTCGAGCTTGCGGGTCTTGTCGGCCTCGGCGGCCATCTCCTCGTAGCGCTCGAGGCGCGCCTTGCTCTTGGCCTGCCGACCCTTGGCGTTGGAGCGCACCCACTCCAGCTCCTCCTTGAGCCGCTTGGCGCGCTTCTCGTCCTTGCGGCCCTCGACCTTCATCCGGGTCTGCTTGGTCTCGAGGTAGGTCGAGTAGTTGCCCTCGTACGGGTAGGCGCGGCCGCGGTCCAGCTCCAGGATCCACTCGGCGACGTTGTCCAGGAAGTACCTGTCGTGCGTCACGGCCACGACGGTGCCGGCGTACTTCTCGAGGTGGCTCTCGAGCCACTGCACGCTCTCGGCGTCGAGGTGGTTGGTGGGCTCGTCGAGCAGCAGGAGGTCGGGCTGGCTGAGCAGGAGCTTGCACAGCGCGACCCGGCGCTTCTCGCCGCCGGAGAGCACCGAGACGTCGGCGTCGGCCGGCGGGCAGCGCAGTGCGTCCATGGCCTGCTCCAGCTGGGACTCGATGTCCCACGCGCCGGCGTGCTCGATGTCCTCCTGGAGGGCGGACATCTCGTTCATGAGCTCGTCGCTGTACTCGACCGCCATCTTCTCGGCGATCTCGTTGTAGCGGTCGAGCTTCATCTTGATCTCGCCGAGGCCCTCCTCGACGTTGCCGAGCACGTCCTTGTCCTCGTTGAGCCGTGGCTCCTGCTCGAGGATGCCGACGGAGTAGCCCGGGCTCAGGAACGCGTCGCCGTTGGAGGCATGGTCGAGCCCGGCCATGATCTTGAGGACCGTGGACTTGCCGGCGCCGTTGGGGCCGACCACCCCGATCTTCGCCCCCGGGAGGAACGAGAGGGTGACGTCGTCGAGGATGACCTTGTCGCCGTGGGCCTTGCGCGTCTTGCGCATCGTGTAGATGAACTCTGCCATGCCGCAGAGCCTATGCGGCGGGCGCCTCCCCTCCGAATCGTCGGGGCGGCGTCCGGGCCACCGCGTCCACGGGCTGGAGCGCCGTCCTGCCGTCCGCCACCGCTCCGCCGCCGCCGTCCGGGCTTCCGGACACGGTCTTGCGGAACCGCGCGACGCCGCGGCTCAGGTCGTGGCCTACCGTAATCGCGTCGATCTCGAGAGACGTCCGGCGCTGCCCCTCGACCTCGTAGCTGCGTCCGCGCAGGCGGCCGTGCACGACGACGGGCTGTCCCCTCACCAGCGAGTCGACGACGTTGTCGGCGGCCCGCCGCCAGCAGGACACCTGCCAGAAGAAAGGGTTACGGGGAAGTCGCTACGCACCGAGTCCGGTCTGTCGCGGGGTGTGCAAGAGCACCAACCGAGTGGACTTAGGCACTCCCGCGCGTTTGGTCTACCTTCCGCCCGCCGAACCCGGAAGGAGGTGATGATCCTGGCGAGGGACCACCGCGAGTCATTGAGCAGTTGCGGACGTCCGGCGGACTTTCTGCGGACTGAGGAAGCGATCATGACCACTGTCACCTCGGGCGCTGAAACCGCGGTTGGCGCCAGCGTGAGGCCGGGACCGACCAGGCCCAGACCTGGAGGGGCAACCCCGGGCCCCCGAGAGCGCCGCGGACCGGACACCGTGACCCACCCTCCGGCCGCGCGGACTCCGGCGACTTCCCAAGGGAGGTGGACGTCGCCCCTAGGCTTTGACCCACCGTCGAGAGGGCGCCAGGGTGAACTGCGCGGCGTGCGGCACGACGAACGATGTCGGGCGGAAGTTAGTGACGTCCGGCAGAGTGGTGTACGGATCCCGGTGGGCGTGTCGCTGCTGACGTAGGTGACGGCCATCGGGTGATCCTTCGAGTGATCTGCGAAAGCCGACTCGAAGAAGGACACCACGATGACCGACACCCCCAGTATCGACCCTGCCCGGATGCTCGAGGAGCACCTCGCCCAGGCCAGCCCCGATCTGCTGCGCGAGCTGCTCTCCACCTCCGACAGCTGCAGCCTCCCTGACGACGGGCGTACTGCCGGAGCAGCTAGACGGCGGCGTCGACGTGCACGCCGGCGCGCTCCGCGAGCACACCCTTGGCCACCGACCTCAGGCTCGGTCGCTCCCTGGGTCCAGGTGCAGCGGTAGCGCACGACCGGGCCGCGCCTATTGGACCCAGAGCTGGCCGACCAACAATCCGTACTGCGGGTTCACCAGGACGTTGCCGGCTCGTCGGCCGACGAGGAACCGCCGGGACTCGCCGAAGAGCGGGATATCGGCGGCCGCGAGCACCGCTGCCCGGTCCAGAGCGGCCCAGGCGCTGCTGGCCGCGCCCGGGTCGCTGACCTGCAGCCGGCTGGCGGCAGCGACCCCCGCGTCGAACGCCCCGTTGCAGTAGCCCGAGTAGTTGACGTTGCTCGTCGTGTTCTGAGGGCAGGTGGCGAGGGGCGCGATGTAGTTGGAGGCGGCCGGGTAGTCGGCACCCCAGCCCGAGAGCCCGGCCTCGAAGGCGTGCGAGGGGTCCGCCGCGAAGCCGTCGAAGAGCTTCGGCTCCGACCGGAGCCGGGCCCGGTAGCCCAGCCGGTTGAGCACGTCGACCACGATGCGGCCCTTGACGGCAAAGATGGGCAGGTCGGGGATGATCACTCTGACTCGTCGACCCGCTGTACCAGACCGCCGAACGAGGTCCAGCGCGCGCGGCACGTCGGGGGCCCGCCAGCCGCCGGTGGTCGTCGTCCCCAGCGAGAACGGGCAGTACGGCGCGTAGCCCGGGAACCCCGGCGGGATCAGCTGACAGGTCACCGGGCCGGCGAACACCGGCGGTCTGGTCGCCAGCTCCTGGCGGTCCACGGCGAACGCCACGGCCCGCCGAGCATCGAGGTTGTCGAACGGCGGTTTGGTGGTGTTGAGGAACAGGTAGCGCACGAAGGTGCCGGCTCCGACATGCAGCTGCGCAGTCGAGCCGGTCTGCGACCGCGCGACCTGGTCTGGCGGTACCGGCCCCCAGAGCGCGTCCGCCCGGCCGGAGCGGACCATGTCCACGGCGCGTGTACCGCTGCTGACACCGGTGATTGCGATCCGGTCCGGGTAGCCCGCCGGCTGTGCCGCCCGGGACCACTCTCGGAAGCGTGGGTTTCGCTCCAGCCGGACCGCACCCAGGTGAGCAGCCTGGCCGCCCTGCGCGGGCGCGGCCGGCGTGTAGGAGGCGATCTGGTACGGGCCGGTGGCCGGCAGGAAATGACCGGGCGGCAGGTCGAGAGGGGTGTCCTCCGGAACTGCGTAGGCTGCCGGCAGGCTGAGCTGGTAGAGCAGCTCGGGCACTGGTCGGCCGAGATGGAAGGTCACGGTGCCCGACCCGTCGTCGACAACGATGTCGTCATCCAGGTCGCACGCTGTCGGGCGGGACGCTCTCGCCACTGTGGCTCGGTCGATGGCGGCGCGGCAGGCGGCGGCTGAGGGGAACGCGTCGGAGAAGTACTGGTAAGTACCTCCGTCGTGCAGCACGGTGCGCTCGATGGCCCGGCGGAAGTCCCCCGCCCGTACCGGCTCGCCGGTCGAGTAGCGCAGACCTCGGCGCAGGTGAAAGGTGTAGGTCCGGCCCCCGTCGGTGGGTACTGGCAGGGTGGTAGCCAGATCGGGGACCAAGACACCGCCCTGCACGCCATCAGTGCGCCGGTAGCCAACCAGCCCGTCGTTCGTGACCGCGAAGAGGCTGAAGTTTGCGTAGTCGTCGCTGGGGTCCAGCACGCGCGCATCGGGAAGCCCGTCGCCGACGAGGGTGAGCGCGCCGCCACGATGCAGCGCGCGACCCCCGTCGGCGGTGGCGAACCACAACCGACCGCTGACCATCGCCAGACCCAGCGGTGCCCCGTCGGTCAGCACGGTGGCCGACCGGCGGAGCGTCCGGGCGTCCACGCGGTCCACCCGTCCGGCGTACTCGCTGCTCACCCACACCGAATCGCCCGAGACGACGACGGCGTAGGCGCCGCCTTCCTTTGCCAGGGTGAGCGTGCTCACCGTCGCGTCGTGGACGTCGATCCGCCACAGCGACCCGTCGAGGTTGTTGGTGACCCAGGCGGCACCGTCGCCGACGGCGATGCCGGTCGGTCCCGCACCCACGGCGATGGGCGAGTCCACGGCGTACGTCGACGGGTCAATGCGGCTCACCGTTCCAGCTGCCTGGTTGGTCACCCACAGAGCACCGGCGCCGAACGCGATCCCGGTCGGTCCGGAGCCGACGGGGATCACCCGGACCGGCTGCCGGGTAGCCGGGTTGATCGCGGTCACCGAGGCGTCGAGCGCGCTGGTGACCCACACCCGGCCGCGGGCGACAACCACACCGGTAGGTCCCGGCTGCACGGGGATCGTCGTCGTCTGTGACGTCGCTGGGTCGATCCGGGTGATGGTGGCGTCGCCCGAGTTAGCCACCCAGACCGCACCCGCGCCGATCGCGAGCCCCTGGGGCGAAGACCCGGTAGGAATCGGCACCGACAGGTGCGTCTTCTCGTCGATGCGCGACACCGAGCCGCTCGTGGAGTTGGTGACCCACACGACGCCGTCGGCCGAAGCAATCGCGGTGGGGCGCTGCCCGACCGGGATCGCCGCGCTCACCCGTGGCGGGCTGCCGGGCTCGAGGACGCCTACCTGGTCCGCGCCGACCGAGACCGAGTCCGGCGAGCGGAACGAGACCACCAGCACCGGCACCGCTACCAGCAGGACTGCGACGGCCACTGCGGCCGCGATGAGCGACGTTCGGCGGCGACGCCGGGTCCACACGGGCAGTGGGCTGGAGACGCGGTCGGTGCCGCCGGGCTCCTGGTCCACCACCCGATAGACCCGCCACTGGTCGTCGACGCCCTTGAGCGAGTGCTGCTCCTCACCGGAGAACCCGATGGCGGACCCGACCATCAGGTCGCGAACGCTGCTCGTCACCAGGACGTCCCCGGCGCCCCCGAGAGAGGCGACACGTGAGCCGATCGTCACGGCCATCCCGCCGACCTTGCCGTCGACCTGCTCGCACTCGCCGGTGTGCACCCCGGCCCTGATCCCGATGCCCAGCGGCCTGACGTCGGTGCTGATCTCCCGGGCGCAGCTGACCGCCCGCTCCGGGCTCTCGAACACTGCGAAGAACCCGTCGCCGGCCGTGTCCATCTCCCGGCCACCGAATCGGTGCAGCGAACGTCGGACGACCGCGTGGTGCCGCTCGACCACATCCCGCCAGGCTCGGTCGCCGAGCCGGGCGGCGTGCGCCGTGGAGCCCACGATGTCGGTGAAGAGCACCGTCGCGAGGAACCGCCTGTCGTGCCGACGAAGCGGCATGCCCTCAGTCTGGCCCGGCACGACCGTGAGTGCACTGCCATTGCGGGGACGGCCGGGAGTCCCCTCGTCCGCGAGCCCCCGTGGGTCAGGCGGTCATGAGGTCCGACTCAAGCGCGCGCGCGTCCTCCGGGCGAGCTGATCCACGAACCTGCCGGAGTCACCAAAGGGACGGCCGGCGTGCTGGCCGCGCCGTCGTGTTCGTCCGGGGCGGTCCGGTCTTGTCCGTCTGCAGACACGCCTGAGCCTGAGATCGGTGGCGGCCGACCGCTCCAGCGCAGCCGCGTCCGAGCCCGTCTGCGCGGTTCGTGGTCAGATCTGGGATCAGCCATGCGATCAGATCCGCCACCGGGCCGACCTGAACCTCTGGGCCGCTCTGGGGCACTCTCGAGAGGCGCTGTTAGCCGTCCACGGCACGCGCCCCACGCCTAGGAGAGCCACGATGGAAGATGGCGACGTTCGGGTTCTGGCCCAGCGCCTTCAGCTTGGGGCGAGCACCGGCGTTCCCATCACCACCGCGCTGCCGTTCCAGTGGAACCGGACGATCAACCGGCGCGCGGGGCGGGGCCCACCGGCCCCGGGCATGGCCAAACCGGCCAGCGTGGGTCGACGCGCAGGTAGTGGTCATTGACACCTGAGCGCGTGGATCCACCGGTCCCGGTGAACACCGTCGAGTCGAGTCGGCAACTTTTCCGACAGGACGAATCCGACTGATTCGTAGAGGCGACGGGCCGGCGCGCCAGCCGGTTCCTCGCGTCCGAACGTGTCCACCCTGACCTCGGTCAACGTCGCGAACTGCCTGAGTGCCGCCTCGACGAGGACCCGTCCCACGCCGGCCCGGCGGTGACCGGAGCGCACGGCCAGCCACCCGATGACCCCGCTCCGCTCCGTGACGGAGACCAAGAGGCCACCCGTGACGCGGCCTGTCTCATCCCGCGCCACCAGCGCGGAGCCACGATGGATGTTCTTTGTCAGAACCTCTCGGAAGTCCGGCATCGGGCCGAAGAGGGGCTCGACCTCGCCGGCCACCTCCAGCCACGACTCGACATCGGCGTGGGTCGCAAGGACAACGTCCATTTCGGTGCGCTCGAGGCTAGGACCTGTCCTCGACTCGGACGATGTCCAGGTTGTGGAAGGTCGGCGGTCCCTCGGACAGCGCTGCCATCTTCTCCGCGTACTCGGAGGTGGCGGGGTCCTTCGAGTTCTCCATGGCCTCCTCGTAGCTGGAGAACTCGACCATCGTCACATAGGAGCCAGGGTCGTCCCGGTCCGAGCACACCAGGACCCGGGTCGGACCCATCGTCGGGAAACGCTCCCGCCACTGGTCGTTGAGCTTCTCCACCTCGTCGAAACGGGATGTCTTCCATTCGATCAACTGCGCGAATCCGGTCACCGCAACTCCTTCTCACCAGCCGCCCGGGCAGGTACGGCTCTCTCTTCACCGTCGTCCTCCCATGCAGGCGGCGTCAACTGTCCGCACGCGCCCAGATCGGTCCGAAGCCTGGGTTGGCCTGCTGTCCTCACGCCAGGTTGCGCGGACGAGCCAATGCAGAAAGTCACGGCCCCAGGTCCAGCGGCGGCGTTGGCGGACCGGCGTCAAGGAGGTTCTCCAGCAGAGAGGCGAGGTTTGGTGGTGCGACGAGGGCAGTGCCCGGTAGGCATACAGCTCCTCGAGTCGCCACCACCGGAACCCACTGATGCTCTCCGCCCGACAGCCAGCGTCCCCGAGCGACCCGTGCGGAACGAAGTGGTCTGTCCTGATCAGGTAGTAGTCGTTGATGACGCCGTCGTACCGACGTGCCCGGCCGCGACGACGCTGTGATGCCAGACAAGGGCAACGTCGTCCGGCACGGCTAGTCCAAGTTCTTCGGCCAGTTCCCGGCGCAATGCCTGCGGCGCGGTCTCACCTGGCTCGACTCCTCCGCCCGGGGCCGTCCACACGCGGAGACCCTGGACCGGAAGATCGAACAGGCACAGCAGCAGCCGATCGGCCTCGTCCAGGATGACGGCTCGCACGGAGGGCCGGAGCCGGGGCTCCGTCACGACCCGTGACCGCCCTATGGCCGGCTGGGGCCGGCTGGATAGGACTCCAGCAACTGCAAGCCGTACCGCCCAGCCAACTCCGTCATCGCCGCGTCACCGATCTCCCCGGACTGGACCAGCCCGGCCCAGTCCCGGAAATACCCCTCCATCCCCGACGGAGCGAACAGCATCAACAGTCTCCCGCCCTCCCCACCCGCCCGGTAGCGGTGCGGCGCCCCGGCCGGCAGTGACACGAAGGCCCCCTGACCCTGTTCCATCACGATGTCTCCGCACTCGAAGGTGAACGAGCCGCCCAGGACGTAGAACGACTCGTCTTCCCGGCTATGCACGTGCAGCGGCGGACCCCCACCCGGCGGCTGCTCGACCTCGAGCACCGTCAACCTGCCCTGCGACATCCCCCCGGACAACAAGACCCTTGGCCCTGACCTGCCCAGCTCGAGCAGCTCGCCGCCGCCGGCAGGCACTACGACAGCCGGGCGGACCGAGTCAGCCACCGCACCTCCCTCGCCGCATGCACCGATCATCAAGCAGCGGTCGCCGACCCCGTCGATGAAGAGGCCCCGTCCAGCCCGGACGGTGCCGGTGCGGTGAGACACATCATGCGGCGCTCTCGCTGCGTCGTCCAGCACGCTACCGCGGTCATGCCCGAAGCCAGCGGGGCTGAGGTAACCGAGAGCGGAGTGGCGCCGGCGGGCATGCCAGAAGCCTTCGATGAAGGCGAACACGGCTGGGGCGAGGCCCTCACGGGTCGGGTCGACCAACTGCGCCCCGAGGCCCACCGTCTCGACTCGGGATAAGAGGCCGATCATGTACCTCGGCAACACTGATGGACTGGTGCTCGTCGGAACCGGTACGGAGTGGTTCTGAACCGTCCCGGCTGGAGTCGAGGGCAAGTTCTCCCGCGGCGGGATCCTTGATCGCTCCGGATGCTTCCACCACGAACCGACCTCCAACGAGAGTGGCCGAGCGCGTCAGAGCGGAGACATGTCCCAATCGGCTGTTCGGCTCCGAGAAGTTGCGGAGACCCGACCCTGCTCACAATTGTCTTCGCGGCATGAGCGTGCATCTCCGACATCCGTGTCCGTCGCAGGTCACACCTTCGCGAACAAGTGGTCAGTTTCCGTAGTTGATCTTCCAGTCGGCATAGACGCCGAGGACGCCGTCGACGATGCATCGATGGGCCAAGTACACCCACCGGACACGCGAGGCTGCTCGTAGAACGCGAACCCGACAGCGACTTGAAACTGTTCGCCACCACAAGGGCACGCCGCGACGTCCACGCGCAGCAGCGCGATCGCGGCGGGCAAGGTCACGGACCACCCAGCTTGCCCTCGTTGACCCCGATGTCCCGTGCCCGCCGCGATCGGGCGCCCGAGTCATTCACCAGCCCCACGGCCTCGTCCACGAATTCCGACGTGAACTTCCGGCCGTGCTGCTGTGCTCCCATTCGGGACTCCTCGCCACGGGTCGAGAAGTCCACGCTGACGGTGTCCACCCAGCGGGGTCAAGCCCACTGGTCGCGGGCACTGCCGAGGGCGGGGTTGTAGGAGCGGGCAACGTGGCGCTGGTGGTGGCCGGTCAGCCTACAGAGGAGAAACCTCGACGAGCACGGGAGGTAGGTGGCCGGCGCGGATGAGCGCGTCATTGTGTTCTGCCGCGGCAGGTCGTCCGAGCAGGAAGCCCTGAACGCTCACGTTGGAAGGGAGGACATCAAGCTGCGCGGCCGTCTCGACCCCCTCCACGACGCACCGGAGGCTGAGGTCTCGGGCAAGGCCCGCCACGGCGCGGACGATCGTGGCGCTCACCGGGTCCTCAGGTAGCCCTGCGGTGAAGCTCCGATCGACCTTGACCTCACTGACAGGCAGTTTCACCAGGTAGCGCAGGCTGGCGTACCCGGTCCCGAAGTCGTCGATGGAGATGCCGACGCCAGCGGTCCGCAAGGCCCGGAACGCGCTGATGGTCGAGGGGCCGGCATCGAGCAGGACGCTTTCGGTGAGCTCCAGCACCAGCCGGTCGGGGGGAAGACCTTCCTCCGCGAGGACCGACATCACCTCATCCACCAGAGCCGGGTGCTGTGCCTGGCGTGGGGAGAGGTTGACCGCCATCGTGAGGTGCTCGCCCATGTGGTCCTGACGCCAGCGGGCGAGCTGACGGCATGCCTGTCGGAGCACCTGCTGGCCGAGCTGGCGGATGAGTCCGGAGTCCTCAGCGATCGCGATGAACACATCAGGCGGGATCGGTACACCGTAAGAGTCGGTGAGGCGGGCAAGCGCCTCGAAGCCTTCCAGAAGGCGGGTGCCCGCGGCGTAGATCGGCTGGTAGGCGACAGCCAGCCTCCCAGCGACCAGCCGTGGATCGGCGTCTGCCTCCGGCGGCCTGACAGCGCACCGAATGATCGCCTCGATCCGGCCGCGTTCCGCCACGTCGGTCCACAACTCCTTCTCGAACACCTCGAACCGGTCCTTGCCCCGGTACTTGGCCTGGTACATCGCCGCGTCGGCATCGCGGAGCACGTCCTCGGCGGTCGGCGCAGTGCCGAACCCGCCGCCGGCGAAGGCCACTCCAACGCTGATGCTGATGTCGTGCTCCACGCCGTCGACGACGACAGGTTCGTTGAGGGCACTGACGACCCGACGCGCGATGTTCAGACCGAAGTCACGGGCGTCCCCCTCCAGGCCCTCGCCCGGCTCGAGGACGATGACGAACTCGTCACCCCCCACCCGCGCAACCGTGTCCTGGCCCCGGAGGACCTCCTTGAGGCGACGCGCGGTGTGGCTCAGCACGGCGTCCCCGACAGCGTGCCCGGCGACGTCATTGACCCGCTTGAAGCCGTCGAGGTCGCAGAACAGGACGGCGACGTCCCGACGGGAGCGCTGCGCCCGAGCCAACGCTCCAGCGAGCCGGTCGGCGAGCAGAGTCCGGTTCGGCAGACCCGTGAGCGGGTCGTGCAGCGCCGCATACTTGAGCCCGTCCTCAGCGGCAACGACTTCGGTGACGTCGCGGACGACGCTGAGCACCTCCGTCACGTGTCCTTCCGCGTCGCGCTTGAAAGGCGTGAGGCGGCGCGACAACCACCGATGGCCGCCGTCATCATCTACGCCGCGATATCGGATCTGCAGAACTTGGTGGCCCTGGAGATCGCCGCTGGCCACCAGCGCCGCGGCCAGCCGGATCCGGTCATCGGGATGCACGCCGGCATCCGTTCCTGCGGCCACTTCGGCCCCCGGACGTGTCCCGATCACGGCGTCCGCGGTGCGCGAGACGTACACGACTCGCCCGGCCTCCAGGTCGTCGATGACGATGGTGTCCGGCGACGCGGCCAGCACGGCGCTCGAGAACTCCTCTGCTCTGCGGGCATCCTCCCGCTGGTTGTGCAGTTCGGTCACCTCCAGCGAGACACCGCAGGTGCCGTACAAGTCTCCGGTGGCGTCGTGGAGCGGGAACTTCACCGACTCGTACCACTTGCGGCCGTCCTCGGCGTCGGACCACTCCTGCAGCCGGTATGCCCCCTGGCGGGCGCGCAGGTCGTTCGCGCGCCACACCGGAGCCAGGTTCGGGTCCAGCCATGTGTCGTCTCGCCCGATCAAGTCCTGCTCGGTCACCGCGAACGCTGTCAGGAAGGCCTCGTTCGCCAGCAAGTATCGGCCATCGAGGTCCTTGACGTAAACCAGCGACTGGCTGTTCTGCACGATCCCGTCGAGCATCGCAGCGGTCGCATCTCGTTCGTTGGCGGCCTCACGCTCCCGCGTGCTGTCGATCATCTGCGTGACGAAATGGGACGGCTGGTTCTCTGCGTCCCGCAAAAGGATCGTGGCAAACCTGACCCACACGATGGTCCCGTCCGGTCGGACGAGGCGCTTCTCATCCTGGAACCCCGCGACGCCTCCGGCAAGGGCCTCACGGACAAAGCCCGTGTTGCGCGCACGGTCATCGGGATGGGTGACGTCTGCGAAGCGGATGCCGACCAGCTCGGTGGGGGTTCTGCCCAGCATGCGTGCCAGCACCGCGTTCACCCGCTGGAACCGCCCGTCGACGCCGGTCAGGCACATTCCCGCCAGCGCGTCGTCGAAGGCACTGCGGAACAGCTCCTCGCTCGCGAGTATGGCCCGTTCGGCTTCGATCTGCGGGTCCAGGCATTGCGCCACCGCATAGACCAGCCCCGCCTCTGGGTCCGGGGTGGCGTTCCAGCTCAGCGTCCGGTAGGAGCCGTCTTTGTGCCGGTAGCGGTTCTGGAACCTGATCGCTGACAGGCCTCGCGAGACCTGGTCTTCGAACAGTGCCGCCGTGCGCTCACGGTCCTCGGGATGGATGAACTCCTCGAAGGGTGTCGCGGTGAGCTCCTCGGTCGTGTACCCCAGGAGCTGGCCCCACGACGGACTCAGTTGCAGAAAGAAGCCGTCGAAGTCGGCGACACACAGGAGATCTCTCGACAGTTCGAAGAAGCGGTCCAGCACACCGAAGCCCGGCGCCTGCACCGCCGGCTCGAACGGAACATCGCGCTCTCCCTTGCGGCTCGTCGGCGCCTTCCCCACGGGAGCCAGAGCGAGACGTCGCGCACGCTCATTTCGGCTCATGTCGTGGCATCGGCACGACGACCAGCCCGCTGTAACGCGATGAAGTCCCCATCCCTGCATGGTCAACGCCGGGGGGAAGATGACGGTGGTTACGGCGAGGTGGCCCGCCCTGTGCCCGCTACACCGACCGCCGACCCGAGACGACGACATGAGCTCTTGAAGTGGGCGCGCTACGCCGCGATCCGAGCGCCGACGAAGTGCGTCACTTCGGCTCCCTTCTGTTGTCAACCAGCTGGTCTGAGCGCGTCGTCGCGCTGGGTCTTCCGGGCCAGCGGCGGCGGGCGTAGCGTCTGGTTCGCGGGTCCGGGAAGTGGCTGATCCGAAGTGCCGACGAGCAGGGGAAG
>JBBRVW010000039.1:0-49843 GCA_038246545.1 Actinomycetes bacterium
CCGAGATAGTCCTCGACCTTTTCGATACCGTCCTCAAGTACCCCGACGGTGCGCTTCTTCTCATCGACCTCATAATCGGTGTCCTTGGTGAGCTTTTTGACCACCTTGGAGAACTCGGTGTACCACCTGTTGACGTCTCCGGAGGCCTGCCCCGAAATGATCAGCGGGGTGCGCGCCTCGTCGATCAGGATTGAGTCGACTTCGTCGACGATGCAGTAGTTGTGGCCGCGCTGCACCATCTGGGCGCGGGCATATTTCATGTTGTCGCGCAGGTAGTCGAAGCCGAACTCGTTGTTGGTGCCGTAGGTGATGTCGGCGTCGTACTGCCGGCGCCGCTCGTCGGACTTCATCGACGCGAGGATCACGCCGACCTCGAGGCCGAGGAAGCGGTGCACGCGGCCCATCAGCTCGGACTGGTACTCGGCCAGGTAGTCGTTGACGGTGACGATGTGCACACCCTTGCCCTCGAGGGCGTTGAGGTACGACGGCAGGGTCGCGACGAGGGTCTTGCCCTCGCCGGTCTTCATCTCGGCGATGTTGCCGAGGTGCAGGGCCGCGCCACCCATGATCTGCACGTCGAAGTGCCGCTGCCCGAGGGTGCGCTTGGCGGCTTCGCGGACCGTCGCGAACGCCTCCGGCAGGAGGTCGTCGAGGGTCTGGCCGTCGGCCAGGCGGGACCGGAACTCGTCGGTCATCGCCCGAAGCTCGGCGTCGGTCATCGCGACGAAGTCGTCCTCGATGGAGTTGACCTGCTCCGAGATCGACTTGAGCCGACGGAGGATCTTGCCCTCGCCGGCGCGGAGCATCTTGTCGAACAGAGCGGGCACGCGGAGACTCCTCGAGCGGGTTCGGGCGGCCGGACGGCCCGGCGCGGGTGTGCGCCTACTGACCAGTCATCGTAGGCGTAGCGGCCCCGGACCCTGCGTAACGCCTCGACCGGCGCCGCCGTGCCCGGTTGGATGGACCGGTGAGCTACCCGGGACCCGTGACCCTGACCGACGGCCGGCTGCTGCTCCGGCTGCCCGAGCCGGGCGACGTCACCGCGATCACGGAGGCCTGCCAGGACGCGCTGACCGCCCGGTTCGTCCCGGTGCCGGTGCCCTACACCGAGGAGCACGCCCGCACCTTCGTCGAGGAGCGGCCGCAGCGCTGGCAGGCCGACGACGGCGAGATGACCTGGGCGATCACCGACCCGGCCGCCGCCCCGGACCGCCGGCTGCTCGGCATGGTCGGCCTGCACGCCCGCGACGCGTCGATGCGCGAGATCGGCTTCTGGGCGGCCCCCTGGGCGCGCGGCCGGGGCGTCATGACCGACGCGGGCCGCCTGGTGATCCGATTCGGGTTCGAGGTGCTGCTCCTCGAGCGCATCGAGTGGCGGGCCGTGGTCGGTAACGACTCCTCCCGCCGGGTCGCCGAGAAGCTCGGCTTCCAGCCGGAGGGGATCAGCCGGGCCGGCCTGCTGCACCGCGGCGACCGGGTCGACGGGTGGGTGGCCGGCCTGCTCCCCGGCGAGCTCGTCTGATGGGCATCGCGCTGCCCCCGTCCTCCCCCGAGCTGGTCGGGGACGGCGTCCGGCTCGGCCCGTGGGAGGAGCGGGACCTGCCGGGCGTCGTCGCGCTGGCCGACGACGATGCCAGCCGGACCTTCTCCGCCTCGCTGGCCGACGTCCGGACGATCGACGATGCCCGTCGCTGGGTCGCCGGGCGCAGCGGCCCGGACCGGGTCGACTGGGCGGTGCGCGACCCGGCGACCGGTGACCTGATCGGCCGTAGCGCGCTGCACCGGTTCGCGAAGCACCCGCAGGCGGCGGAGATCGGCTACGGAGTGCACCCCGCGCACCGTGGCCGCGGGGTCGCGACCGCCGCGGTCGCCGCCGTCACCCGCTTCGCGTTCGGCGACCTCGGGCTTTGCCGGGTCGAGCTGGTCCACGACCAGGACAACACGGCGTCCTGCGTCGTCGCCGACCGCAGCGGTTACCTGCTGGAAGGCGTCGAGAGGGAAGCGCTCGGCTACCCCGACGGACGGGTCAGCGACCTCCACCGGCACGCCCGGCTCGCCACCGACCCGGCCGGTCCGTCAGAGCCCTCGCCGCGGCCGCTCGTCGTCCCGGACCTGCAGGGGGCCGGCGTGCGGCTGCGCCCGTGGCTCGACGCCGACGCCCCGACCTACCGGTGCGGGATGACCGACCCGGAGTCGGCGCGCTGGTCGGGTGCCGCCCAGCCGTTCACCCACGACGACGCGCGACGGACGCTGGCGCGGTTCCGGCGGCGAGCGGCCGCCGGGCTCTCGGTGGTGTGGGCCATCGAGGTCGACGGGATCGTGACGGGCTCGCTGGGTGTGCGGAGCATCAACCGGGTCGACCAGCACGCGAGCGTGGCCTACTGGGTGCTGCCCGAGCACCGCGGGCACGGCATCGCGCCACGGGCGCTCCGACTGGCGACGACCTACGCCGTGGACGTGCTGGGTCTGCACCGGGTGCAGCTCCAGCACGCCGTCGCCAACACGGCGTCCTGCCGGGTGGCGGAGAAGGCCGACTTCGCCCTCGAGTCGACCCAGCGCGGGTCGTGCCTGCTCGCGGAGGGCTTCGTGGACGAACACCAGCACGTGAGGGTGCGGACCGCGTGACCGGGATCGAGCCCGTGGAGATCGCGGCCGGGGCCTGGCAGCTGCGGCCGCCGTCGGCGTCCGAGGCGACCGACGCACTCGCGATGCTGCAGGACCCGCTGACCCTGCGCTTCAACCCGGCGCCGCGAGTCGTGGACCTCGACACCGCACGGGCTTGGTGCGTGAGCGGTGCGGACTGGTCCGACGGGCGGCACGCGTCCTTCTCGGTGCTGGCGGCGACCACCGGGCGGCTGGTCGGCAACGTGTCGCTCTGGGACATGGACCTCACGGCGCACGAGGCCGCGATCGGCTACCGCACGGCGCCGTGGGCCCGCGCCCAGGGCGTCGCCACGTCGGCCGTCGCGGCGGTCGCGCGCTGGGCGTTCGGCGCCCTCGCCATCGAGCGGATCACCCTGCCGCACGACCCGGAGAACCTCGCCTCGTGCCGGGTCGCCGAGAAGGCCGGGTTCCGCGCCGAAGGCACCCTGCGTGGCGCCTACCGGGCCGACGACGGCACCCGCCACGACGAGCACGTGCACGGCCGGCTGGCCTCCGACCCCGAGCCGTGAGGCGACAGCCGTACCCGCGTCCGCTCTGGGCGGAATGGCTAGAACGGGCCATTGCACCGGCGCCGCCCGGGGCGGTGTCATGTCCGCGACGGCGCGCGGCCGTCACGGGGGAGGCCGTCATGACCGGGTACCTGCCGTCGACCCGACGCCGGATCACCGCGGTCGCGGTGGCCGCCACCTGCGGGCTGCTCGTCGCCTGCGCCTCGAGCAGCGGCACGACGTCGTCCGGCTCCGGCGACCAGACGTCCGCCACCGCCAGCACACCCAGCGGCTCCAGCACGTCCAGCGCGGCCGCGACGCCGTCGGAGAGCTCGGTCCCGCTCTCCGACACCTACCCGAACTCGCTCGTGGTCCTGGGGCACTCCGGCACCACCGGCTACAACTCCGACCCGACCAAGCCGGACACCGACGCGACGGCGAACTCCTGGGCGACCGGCGACAACCCCGCGGTGAACAGCGTCTACCTGCGGCTGCTCGCCCTGAACCCCGCCGTTCGCGGGCACAGCACGAACGTCGGGCTGGACGGCTCCACCGTCGACGACCTCGACGGTGAGATCGACCGGGCCCTCGCCGTGTCGCCGCTTCCCGACCTGTTCCTCATCCAGACCGTCGACAACGACATCGGGTGCAACGGCACGGACAAGGACAACTACGCGCCGTTCCGCAGCACCCTCGTCGCCGCGATGCGCACGATCAGCGCCGGCGCTCCGAAGGCGGCCATCCTCGTCGTCAGCAGCCCGTGGGCCACGGTGGCCAACTACACCGAGGTGATCTCGCACATCCCGGCCCTGAAGTCGGACTACAGCGGTCAAGGCCTCTGCGACCCGTTCGACGTGTCCGGGCACCCGCAGCCCGCCGGCCAGCACGCGCAGGCCGTCATCATCCGGCGCTACCTGCAGGAGGTCTCCTCGGCCTGCAAGGCCGTGCCGGCCTGCCGGTACGACGGCGGCGCCCTGCACCGCATGAAGATCACCGCCAAGGACATCACCCCCGACGGCAACCACCTGTCGGTCGCCGGCCAGGCGAAGCAGGCAGCGCTCGAGTGGGACGTCCTGGCCCTCGACGGCTGAGGCCGATCTCGACCTGGGCGACCGGAGTCAGCCGAGATCTCGGTGACCAGCGCGACGTCGTCGACCCGCGCCTCGACGACGGCGAGCAGTCGGCAGTGCTCGATGTCGGCCAGCCGCCGCTCGAGAGCGAAGCCGGTCACCGCGCTACCTCGACGGACAGGGCGGCCGCCAGGTCGCCGCGGTCCTCGACCCGGACCTCGTCGAGACCGAGCCAGCGCGCCATCTCACGCAGCTCGGCCGCCAGCTCCCACGCCATCGACGGCGGTGCGTGCTCCTCGGCGTACGCCGACCGCACCAGCAGCGCGCCGGACCGGCGGTCGGCCTTGAGGTCGACCCGCGCGACCAGCCTGTCGCCGAGCAGGAACGGCAGCACGTAGTACCCGAAGACCCGCTTCTCGGCGGGCGTATAGATCTCGATCCGGTAGTGGAAGCCGAACAGGTGCTCGGCCCGCCAGCGGAACCACACCAGCGGGTCGAACGGCACCAGGAGGGCCCGCGCGTCGACCCGGCGCGGGAGCCGCGCATCGCGGTGCAGGTAGGCCGGCCGGCCCCAGCCCTCGACCTCCACGGGCAGCAGCTCGCCAGACTCCACGAGCGTTGCTACTGCGGCCCGGGAGTCGTCCGGCCGGAGCCGGAAGTAGTCGCGCAGGCACGGCTCGGACGCCACCCCGTGCGCGCGCGCCGCGATGCGCGTGAGCGCGACGAAGGACTCGTGGTCGGAGAGGTCGGGCGCGGCGACGACGGCGCGGGGAAGCACCCGATCCGGCACGGCGTAGCGGCGCTCGAAGGACGTGGTGCGGCCGGCCGAGCTGATCTCGCCGGCGTAGAACAGGAACTCCAGGGCGCGCTTCACCTCGGACCAGTTCCAGCCCCAGTCGACCCTGGCGCGCGGGACGTCGTGCTCCAGCGCCGCCTCTACCTGGCCGGCGGTCATCGGCACGGTGCGGTCGGCGAGCTCGTCGCGGACGGCCTGGACCAGGTCGGGACGCTGGGCCGCGATCGAGCGCATGCCGCCCCAAGCCTCCTCGCTGCGCCGCATCCGCCAGCGCAGCAGTCGCTGGGTCGAGGGCGGCACCAGGCTCGCCTCGTGGGCCCAGTACTCGACCAGCCGGCGCGGCGCCCGGCTGCTCGCGCGGTCGAGCAGCGACCGGTCGTACGGGCCCAGGCGGGAGAACAGCGGCAGGTAGTGGGCCCGGGTGAGGACGTTGACGCTGTCGATCTGCAGCAGGCCGATGCGCTCCACGGTGGCGGTGAGCTGTCGCATGGTGGGCGCCGCCGGGCGGGGGGCGGCCAGCCCCTGTGCGGCGATCGCCACCCGACGGGCCCGCGGGAGGGACAGCCGCTGCACCGTCCGGGTCACGGTCGCCGATGCTGTCATGCCACGTTCAGCAACCTGTCAGCCGTTGGACGCCAGATACGGCCCTGAGCGGCTGACAGGTCCGAGATGGCGGCGGAGCAGCGCCTCGACCCGGTCCGGGTCGGCCCGGCAGGCCATGGACGGGAGCCGGAGTGGCGTGCCGTCGGTACCGGCAGCCTGGATCTCGGCGGACCTGAGCAGGTCGTCGTACCACTGGCTGACCTCCAGGTGGCCGACCCCGTCGATCTCGAGCCAGCGCACCCGCCCGTCGGGCAGCCGCCACTCGACGTCGAGGTAGCGGCGCCGACCACGGCTGTCCACGCGCATCGCCTGGCGGCCCGGTTCGGGCAGTCCCCGGCGGCGGCAGAACCGTAGAAAGTCGATCTCGCTCAGCGCCTGGGAGCCACCCGAGATGTCCTCGAGGACTCGCTGCATCATCCTCCGCCGCTTGACTTGGCCCACGGTCTCCAGCAAGGCGAGCACGTGGTGCGGCGTCGTCAGCCGCTGCTGCACCACGGCCGCGAGGACCCCGCAGGCGGCGCGGTCCGTGTCGGCCCAGGCGCCGGAATCGATCGCGGCTCGCTCCGTGCGATGCAGCCGGAGACCGCTGCGGACCACGACGTCCTCCTCGCGATGCCGCCGCGACTCGTGGACCTTGACCGGCCGGAGCTCGGGCGGGATCGGCGGTGGCGCGAGGCCGCGGGCGACGACCACGTGCGTCGCTGCGCGTTGCCAGCCGGCAAGGCCGGCGACGTCCAGCGCTGTCCACGCCGCAGCCGCCGCAGCCGGGCCGCAGTGGAGCACCGCCCCGATCTGCCGCGACCGCTCGGGCAGCGGGCCGCAGTGGAGCACGACGACCGTCTGCCCCAGGGCGGCCCAGCGGCGGGCAGCGACCTGGTCTTCGACATCGTCGGAGTCCACGCCCAGCGCGCGCAGCTGCGCACGGCTGCAGACGGCTGCCTGCTGGTCGCTGAGCTCCTTCAGCCCGGCGACCATCTCCATCGCCGGCGCGCGCCCTGTCTTGGCCCGATCGTGCGCGGGGTCGGCGGACGGCGGCCGCGCGCCGACGCCGACTGTGGATCACCAAGCACCGTGCGCACCCTGTGGACAGCAGTTGTCAGCCCCTGGGCGCCGGATACGGCGTCCAGGGGCTGACAACTAGCGGGCAGGTCGCGGGCCGTCGTGTCACACCTGAGGCCGCTCACCGCGTCAGAGGGGTAGGACAGGGAGCAGCCCGAGGAGGACGGTGACCAGCGAACAGGACTTCGTCGACCTGGCCACCGCGCGCGGGCCGGCGCTGTTCCGCACCGCCTGGCTGCTGACCGGTGACTGGCACCTCGCCGAGGACCTGGTGCAGGAGGCGCTCGGACGCATCTACGCGCGGTGGTCGCGGGTGGCCGCTGCCGACGAACCGGCGGCGTACGCCCAGACGGTGCTCCTGCGCACGTTCCTCAGCCACCGCCGGCGGCGCAGCAGTACCGAGCGCCCCACCGACCGGACCGAGATACCCGACGACGCTGCGAGCGAGGCCGACCTGCCGCTGCGGGTGGCGCTGATGGACGCGCTCGGCCGCCTCGACCGGACCGACCGGGCCGTGGTGGTGCTGCGCTACTGGGAGGACCTGGACGCGCCGGCCACCGCGGCCCTGGTCGGCCTCAGTCCCGCAGCCGTCCGCACCCGGTGCAGCCGGGCTCTCGGCCGGCTGCGAGAGGTGCTCGGCGACGACCTGGCCGACCTGCTGGCGCGATGACCCCGACGACGGAGGAGACATGAGCTTCGAGGACCACCTGAGCGCCGCCATGCGCCGCAGCGTCGACACCCTCGTCCCGCCGGTCACCGGCCTCGCCGGCGAGGGGCTGCGGCGCGGCCGGGGGCTACGCCGGCGGCGGCTGGTCACCGCGGGCACGGCGGCCGGTGTCGCCACCCTCGCCGTCGCCGCCGGTGTCACCGCCGCGGTCACCGGGGGCGGCACCGACGACACCTCCCGGACGATCCCGGCCGGCCGGACGGCCTGCGACACCGCGCTGAGCAACGGGGTCCTGCCGGAGTGGGCCCGCGACGGGTTCTCCGAGCCCGAGCCGCGGATCGCGCACGCGACCAGCGAGGACGGCCGGATGGTCGCCATCCTGTTCGGGCCGTTGACGTCGCCGTCCGCGCCGGGGCGGAACAACAAGATCCTCTGGGTGGAGCGGCCGGACTCCGCCGGGACCCCGCTGCACATCGACGCGGTCCTCCCCGGCACCGCCACGCAGGTGACGCGCGACCTCGCCGGACCGGGCCCCTCGACCGTCGACCTGCCCGCCCCGGGGTGCTGGACGTTCGCCCTGTCCTTCGGCGGCCACCGGGACGTCATCCACCTGGTGTACGGCCGCCCCTGACCCGCGGCGGGCGATCCGCACGGAACCGCCGGAGGATCAGACGTCGCGGTCGAGTCGGCGGGACATCTCCTGCAGCGCCTTCCCGGCTGCCGCGGCCACGGCCGGCTCGGGGTCGTCGAGGCAGTCCCGCACCGCGGCGGCGTCCTCCGCCTCGCCCACCCGCGCCAGGGCGCGGACCACCGCCACCCGCACGCGCGGGACCTCGTCGGCCGTCCGCCGGCCCAGCGCCTCGGCCGCAGCACCGATCTCCTGCGCCCGGACGACCTTCGCGCACATCTCCCGGACCCGCCACGCGTCGTCGTCGAGCCCCGCGACGACGGCAGCCGCGGCCTGTGGCCGGAAGCCGTGCAGGAGGCCACGAGCAGCCCAGACCCGGGGCCAGTAGTCCAGGGCGAGCGCCTGGTCGACCATGGTGGCCGAGCTGCGGCCACCGACCCAGTCGAGAGCCGGCGCGGCGGGGTCGGTCCAGTCGCCGCCGCGCAGCAGGTCGGTGCACCAGTCGGCGACCGCGTCCACACCGACCACCGTCACGAGCACCTGAAGCCGGTCGGCCGGCCTGGAGGCGACCTCGAGGTCCGTGGGCCGGCGGACCGGCGTCATGGCTCGGCGCGCACCAGCGGCGCGCGCGATCCGCACCTGTCGCGGACCAAGGCCGGTCAGGTGATCTCGAGCAGCTTCTCGCGGACCGCGTAGACCACGGCCTCCATGCGCGAGTGCAGCTGGAGCTTCTCGAGGATGTTGCGGATGTGGTTCTTCACCGTGTTCTCGCTGATGAACAGCTCTTTGGCGATGTCCCGGTTGTTGAGGCCCCTGGCCACCAGCTTCAGGACCTCGAGCTCGCGGTCGGTGAGCCGGGGGGCGGGCACCTGCTGGCGCTCGTCGCCCTTCTTGATCATCGTGGCGAACTCGGTGAGCAGCTTGGAGGCCATCGACGGGCTGATCAGCGACTGCCCGCCGGCCACCGAGCGGATCGCCGCGGCGACCTCGTCGATCGAGATCTCCTTCAGCAGGTAGCCGCTCGCGCCGGCCTTGATGGCGTCGTAGAGGTCGGCCTCGTCGTCGGAGATGGTGAGCATCACGATCTTGGCGCTCGGGACGACATCCTTGATGGCGGTGCAGGCCTCGATGCCGCTGCGCCGCGGCATCCGGACGTCCATGAGCACGATGTCGGGCAGCAGCGCCGAGGCCAGCTCGACGGCCTCCGAGCCGTCGCCGGCCTCGCCGACGACCTCGATGTCGCTCTCCTGGCCCAGGACCATCTCCAGTCCGCGCCGGAACAGGGCGTGGTCGTCGACCACGAGCACCCGGATGGGATCGCCACCCGACCGCGCGGACGTCGCCGCCCCCGCAGCTCGCTCGCTCACCTGCTCCCCTTCCGCATCGGCGCGGAGCGGCGAGAGCTCGCCGTCCGCACACCGAGCGGCATCCTCGCACGTCAGCGGGCTGCGCGGCGGGTGAACCGGTGGGATGGGACGCGGTACCCGGACCGGTGACGGCGGGTACCGGGGGCTGCTCAGACGGCCAGCCGGATGACCCCGTAGTCGTAGGCGCGGCGCCGGTAGACGACGCTCGTCTGCTCGGTGTCGGCATCGACGAAGAGGTAGAAGTCGTGCCCCACGAGCTCCATCTCGTACAGCGCCTGCTCGAGCTTGATCGGGGTCGCCGCGTGCACCTTCTCGCGGACGAACAGCGGGCCGTCGTCGTCCGTGCCGTAGGCGTCCCCGGCGTCCGGTGCGGCGGGCGCGACCTCTCCACCGTCGAGGGCGGCGGTCGCCGCGGCCACCGACTGCGGCGTCTTCGCACCGTGGTGCACCTTGCGCCGGTCGTGCGCCCGCCGCAGCCGCGCCTCGAGCTTCGTCATGGCGAGGTCGAGGGCGGCGTAGCAGTCCTGCGCGTTGGCCTCGGCCCGCATCACCGGCCCGCGGGACCGGATGGTGATCTCGATCCGCTCGCGCTGGTCGGCGAGACGTGGGTTCTTCTCCTGGGAGCACTCGACGTCGACGCTGATCACCTTCGGGTCGAGCTTCTCGATCTTCACGAGCTTGTCCGCGACGTGGCTGCGGAACCGATCGGTGACCTCGGTGTTGCGACTCTTGACGACGATGTCCACGTAGTGATCCTCCTTGGTGCCGACGGCCTGTCAGGTCGAGCTGTCAGAAAAGCGGACGGTCGTGCTGGTGACACCCACCCGGCCGACCTGGTCTTCGACCCCACATCCGCCTGCCGAGGGTCTCGCAGCGGTCTCCGCCACTACTCCCCTTCTCCCGGATCGGGAACCATCTGGGCTCCCGGCGGGGCAGGACTTACCTCTAAGCCGCACCGTGATCGGACGACAAGAAGTCGCCTTACGTGGACCGTTTCGCCTGCGACTGGCATCGGCTAGCCGGACTGCCGCCCCCGGAGGAACGGCTGGTCCGGTGCAACCACGGACCCGGGCGGGTGCCATGACGGAACGCTAGCCCCTGTCACTCCGGGGCGACAGGGCGGACCGTCCCCAGGGCTGGTCGCGCGCGGTGGCAGCGACCACCGCCGCGGCGGCCACGAGCGACCCGTCGTCGCGCAGCACGGTGGCGCACTCGGCCAACGTGGCGCCGGTCGTGACGACGTCGTCGACCAGCAGGACCGCGTGGTCGCGGAGCCGGGCCCGGCTCCCACGGGCCACCCGCACGGCGCCGGCCAGGTTGGCTGCGCGGGCACCGCGTCCGAGGCCGGCCTGGTCGCGCGCCGACCGCCGCATCCGCAGCACCGGCGCGACCACCACGGGCCGGCCGTCGCCGCGCAGGACTGCCGCGGCGGCCTCGGCCAGGCGCAGCGTGGGGTCGCGGCCCCGCTCCCGCACGGCGGCTGCCCGCGACGGCGCGGGCACCAGTGCGAGCGGCCGCCCGTCGGGGACGGCGCCGGAGCGGACCGCCGCCGCCCGCACCGCGAGCGCCAGCGCGGCGCCGAGCGGACGGGTCAACGCGAGCACGCCGTGCTCCTTGTGCGCGACGACCGCCGCCCGCACCGCGCCGGCGTAGCCCGCCACCGCCCAGGTCGGCGGCAGGTCCGCCGGGCCGGGGTCGGGGGCCGCCCGCCGGGCCGGACCGCGCAGAGTCGTCGCGCAGTCCGGGCACCACGAGGTCTCGGCCGCCCCGCATCCGGCGCAGGTGGCGGGCAGCACCAGGTCGAGCAGGGAGCGCAGCACGGTGAGCACCGCACCAGGCTCGCCGCCGGCGGCGTCCGCCGTGGCCACGCCGGCCCGGTCGGTGGACGAACCGCGCCTGGGGACGACCGGTCGCTCAGCCGGGGTAGGCGGGCGAGCTGCCCGGGCCCAGCTCGGCCCAGCCGCTGCTCGACGCGAACTCCCACAGGTGGCCGTCAGCGGTGCCCACGACGAGGGGGTTCTCGCCGAGCGGCGGCGCCGCCGAGATCGAGACCGCCGGGGACGTGCCCGGCACCGGCTCGACGTCGGGGAACTTCCAGCCGTCGATACTCACCTGGTAGGGCCGCAGGACTCCCTCGTCGAGGCTCCCGACGACCATCACGTGGGTGGCGTCGGCCCAGGTCACGTCGCGCACCCCGCGCAGCTCGGGGAGCGGCTGGGTCAGCGACTGGAGCGAGAGCCGCTCGTCGCCGCTGTCGGTGCCGGCCAGCCGGCGGATCGACCCGATCCTCATCCGGGCCCCTCGCCCGGTACCCACGACGAGCGCGACCCGGGCCCCGTCGCGGGACACCTGGACGGCTTGCAGCCGGCCGCCCGCGCTGGGCACCGTGACCTGCTGGGCCTTCTCGGCCCCGTCGGCGAGGAAGAGCAGCTGGCCGCTGGCGCGGTCGACCACCCACAGCCCCTTGTCGCGGTCCCAGGACGGCGCCGAGAAGTCGGCGCCCTGGATCCGCGGTTCGAGGGCGGCGTCGTTGGTCATCTGCCCCACCAGGACGGTGCTGCCGTCGGTGGTGAGAGCGGCGAGCCGGGTGTTGTCCAGCGTCACCGCCGGCGCGCGCAGCTGCGGCGCCTGCGGGCCGCCCGCGCCCCCGGCGCCGAGGACCGGGACGAACTTGCCGCCGAGGTAGCGGCCGATCCGGCCGTTCAGCTCGACGTACGCCGAGAGGTTGCCCGGGACCCGGTCCGGGTCGAAGGTCGGCCAGTCGTCACGCTGCTGCTCGGCACCGGCACTCGTCACCCGCAGGCTCTCGCCACCGGCCGTGATGCGGATCGCCCGGACACCGGCCAGCTGCTTGAGGGTCCAGACCAGCTGGGCGCTCATCTGCTGGCGGGTGGTGTCGTCGACGCCCAGGGCGGTGCTGTCCAGCCCGACCAGCGCGACGCCGTCGGTGACGGGCACCGAGCCGACGTCGAGTGACGTTCCCTCGGGGAACGCCGTGGTGACCGCTCCGCGCATCGACGCTGTCGGCCCGCGCAGCAGCCGGGCCACCAGCTTGGTGCTCAGGCCGGGCAGCTCCGGGATCAGGACGGTGTCGGGCACGAGCGCGTCACCGGTGGGCGCGAGGAAGTAGAGGGACACCTGCCGGTACGTGTCGCCGAGCTCCGAGCTCGACAGCAGCAGGGCGTTGCCGACCGCCGAGATGCGCCACTCGCCGCCGGTCCTGGTCAGCTCGAACCGGCGGGTCACCGTGGCGCCCGGAACGGCCCGGCTGTACGCGCCGTCGGCCGCGATCTGCCCCACCTCGGGAGCCTCGAAGGTGATCGTCGCGGCCTCCCCCTGCGGCGGGTCGAGGGTGGACGCCGACTTGTCGTAGATGACGGTGCCGGACTGCGGACGCCAGGCCTGGCTGGCCGCGGACGTCAGGTAGAGACGGGCCACCTCGTGGTCGTTCTGGAAGTCGGCGCTCGAGTCGAGGAACCCCGACACGATCTCGCCCGGGGAGGCGCCCGGCCGCGGCGGCTCGCCGATGACCGGCACGCCCTCGTCGGCCCGCTCCAGCCGCAGGTCGCCGCCGGCCTTCACCGGACCCGACGTGGGGATGCCGGCGCAGCCGGCGAGGGCCACGACGACCGCGACCACGAGCGGCACCGCCCTGGACGGGACGACCCTCGACATCGGCACCGCCCTAGACATCGACGCCGCCCGGGGTGCGGATGCGTCGGTACGGCTGGCCCACCGAGACCGGACGGGTGCGGCGGAGCGAGTCGCTGGGCTCGAGCGGGATCGGCGACCCGTCGAGCTCGGCACCCACGATGCGCGGCACTGTGAGCCGGAACTGGCAGCCGTCGCCCGGCTCTCCCCAGGCCTGCAGCCACCCCTCGTGCAGGTGGGCGTCCTCCAGGGCGATGGACAGGCCGAGGCCGGTGCCGCCGGTCGTGCGGGCCCGCGCCGGGTCGGCGCGCCAGAACCGGTGGAAGACCATGCCCACGTCGGACGGCGCGAGCCCGATGCCGTGGTCGCGCACGGCGACGGCCACCGCGGTGTCGTCGGCGGCGAGGATGACCGACACCGGACGGCCCTCGCCATGCTCGATCGCGTTGGCCACCAGGTTGCGCAGGATCCGCTCGATCCGCCGGCCGTCGACCTCGGCGGTGCACGGCTCGTGCGGTGCCTGCAGCGACAGCCGGCTGCCCTTGCGCTCGGCCAGCGCCTCCATGGCCTCGATCACGCTGCGCGCCACGGCGCACAGGTCGGTGGGCTCCGCCTCGAGCTGCGCCGCGCCGGCGTCGTACCTGCTGATCTCCAGCAGGTCGGCGAGCAGTGCCTCGAACCGGTCCAGCTGCGCCTGCAGGATCTCGGCGCTGCGCTCGACGGCCGGGTCGAACCCCTGCCGGGCCTCGTGCAGGACGTCGGCAGCCATCCGGACGGTCGTCAGCGGCGTGCGCAGCTCGTGCGAGACGTCGGACACGAACCGCCGCTGCACCCGGGACAGGTCCTCGAGCTGGCGGATCTGGCGCTGCAGGCTGGTCGCCATCCGGTTGAACGACGCCGCCAGCCGGGCCAGGTCGTCCTCGCCGCGCACGCGCAGGCGCTCCTCGAGCCGGCCCGCGGCCAGCCGCTCCGCGACCCGGGCGGCCATCCGTACCGGAGTCACGACCTGCCGGGTGACGAGGTAGGCGATCCCGCCGACGAGGATCACGAGGGACAGTGCCGCGAGCAGCAGCGCGTTGCGGACCAGGCCGAGCGTGTCGGCCTCCTTGTCCAGCGGGAACAGGAAGTACAGCTCGTAGGTGCTGAAGCTGGGGATCGTCACCGGAGCCCCGACCACGATCACGGGCACCAGCTGGCCGGACGGACGCCGGATCTGGCTGTAGGTCCACTGCTGGGCGGAGGTCCGCTCGACCTGCTTGCGCAACGTCGTCGGCACCGAGTCGGGGTCGGCGGCGAACGAGCTGCGGGCGAGAGGGGACTGCGGCAGGCTGACGTCCGGTCCGCGCAGCAGCACGACGTCGGCCTGCCGAGCGCCGGCCGGACCGCCGCCGCGCGCCAGCTGCCGGACCAGGTCGGGCACCAGCGTGTCGTAGACGTCGGCCTCGCTCTGGTCGGCGGAGTCCAGGGCCTCCTGCGAGGTGCGCACGCCGTTGCCGGCCTCGTCGAGCGCCGCCTGCACCTTCGTCCGGAGCAGCCCGTCGCGCACCTGCGTGATCAGCACGTTGCCCAGGACCGCGATGGCGAGGACGGAGAACAGGGTCGTCGTGGTCACGACCCGCAGCTGCAGCGACCGCCGCCACAGCGCGATCACCCGCCGGTAGCGACGGCGGAGGGCGCGCCGGGCCCAGGTCGCGACGCCGGTCGGGCGGTCGGAGCCGAGGGTCGACAGCGGAGCGGTCAGGCCGGGCCCGCCTTGTACCCGACGCCGCGCACCGTGACGACGACCTCGGGGTTCTCGGGGTCGCTCTCGACCTTGGAGCGCAACCGCTGGACGTGGACGTTGACCAGCCGAGTGTCCGCGGCGTGGCGGTAGCCCCACACCTGCTCGAGCAGCACCTCGCGGGTGAAGACCTGCCACGGCTTGCGGGCAAGTGCGACGAGCAGGTCGAACTCGAGCGGGGTGAGGGCGATCGACCCGCCGTCGCGCTTCACCGAGTGCCCCGCCACGTCGATCACCAGGTCGCCGATCTCGAGCAGCTCCGGCGCGGGCTCCTCGGTGCGGCGCAGGCGGGCCCGGATCCGGGCCACCAGCTCCTTGGGCTTGAACGGCTTCATGACGTAGTCGTCGGCGCCGGACTCGAGCCCGACCACGACGTCGATCGTGTCGGTCTTGGCGGTGAGCATGACGATCGGGACGCCGGACTCGGCGCGGATGGCGCGGCAGACGTCGATGCCGTCCATGCCCGGCAGCATGAGGTCGAGCAGCACGAGGTCCGGCTTGTGCTCGCGGAAGGCGGCGAGCGCCTGGTCACCGTCGGAGCACATCGACGGCTCGTAGCCCTCGCCGCGCAGCACGATCCCGAGCATCTCCGCCAGCGCGGTGTCGTCGTCGACGATGAGCACACGACCCTTCATGTGCTCATCGTGGCACCTGGGCAGTCCGGATGCGGTGAGATGCGCCGCGCGCCCCGCACCGGGAACTGCACGGCGGACGGCAGCGCCGCCCGCAGCCGGCACCCGCGTGCGACGATGGCGCCGTGAGCGACGAGCAGCCGGGGGGCTGGCCCCGCCCCGAGAACGAACCGCCGGTCCCTCCCGGCTGGGCGCCGCAGCAGCCGCCGGCACAGGGCCCGACCTACGGGGGCCCGACCAACGGGGACCCGACGAACGCCGGCGCCCCGCAGCCGGGCTGGCAGCAGCCGGGCGCACCGACGCCGGGCTGGGCCGCCCAGCCGGGACCCGGTCAGGCCGCACCCGCTGCCCCCAAGCCCGGGATCATCCCGCTCCGCCCGCTCGGTGTCGGGGAGATCCTCGACGGTGCCATCGCGGCGATGCGCCGGCACTGGCGGATCATGCTCGGCCTCTCGGCCGCCGTCGCCGCGGTCACCCAGGTGCTCAGCATCCCGCTCAAGTGGCTGCTGCTGCACGACGCGATCGACACGTCGCTGCAGACGAGCAGCAGCTCCGACCCGGAGGGTCAGCTGACGGTCCTCACGGGAGCGATCACGAGCGGCGGCATCGAGGCGCTGATCACGGCGTTCGCCGTGCTCGTCCTGAGCGGCATCCTCACCGCCGCCGTCAGCCGCGCTGTGCTCGGTCAGCCGATCTCGACCCGCGAGGCCTGGGACCGGGCCCGGCCGCGGATCCCCGCGCTGCTCGGGGTCAGCGGGCTGCTGCTGCTCGTCGCCGTCGGCCTCGTCGCACTGTGCCTGCTGCCCGGGGTCCTGCTCGCGCTGGGCGGCGCACCCGGTGCGCTGGTGGCCCTCGCCTTCGTGATCGGCGTGCCGGTCTTCGTCGTCGTCGCGACCTACCTCTACTTCGCGTTCTCGCTCGCGTCGCCGGCGGTCGTGCTCGAGGGCGCGTCGGTGGTGGCGTCGCTGCGTCGCTCGCGCGCCCTGGTCAAGGGCTCCTGGTGGCGCACCTTCGGGATCCTGCTGCTGGTCAACGTGATCGCCCAGGTCGTCACCGGCATCCTGCTGACCCCGTTCCAGCTGCTGTCGTTCCTGGCCGCGCACCTCGCCGGCGACGACGGAAACATCTACGCACTCGTCCCGCTCCTGGTCGGCGCCATCGGAACGATCCTGGCGGCGACGATCACCTGGCCGTTCACCGCGGTCGCCACCACGCTGCTCTACATCGACCGCCGGATGCGGCGCGAGGCGCTGGACCTCGAGCTGGTCCGCGCCGTCGGCGCCGCGAGCACTGCCGGACCGCAGGCCGGCACCAGCCCCGCCGGTCAGTCCCCGCCCCGGCTGTGATCGCCCGGGTCCCGGTCGAGCTCGGCCGGGAGGAGGCCGCCCGGCTGGCGCACGAGGAGCTGGCCAAGGAGGTCTACCGGGCCCAGCGCCCCGGGCTGCTCCGGCGACTGCTCGGGTGGCTGGTGGAGCAGGCCGGCCACCTGCTGGACAAGGTCGCGGGTGTCTCCCCCGGGGGCCGGGCCGGCCTGCTCGTCCTTGTGCTGCTCGCCGTCGTGGCGATCGTGGCGATCCGGCTCAAGGTCGGCCCGCTGGGCCGGCAGGCGGCCTCCGACCCGGCGCTGTTCACCGGCCGCGCCAGGACCTCGGCGGAGCACCGCGCCGCGGCCGACGCGCACGCCGCGCGCGGCGAGTGGGCCGAGGCGGTGCGCGAGCGGCTCCGGGCCGTCGTGCGCGCCCTGGAGGAGCGGGCCGTGCTCGACGAGCGACCCGGGCGCACAGCGGACGAGGCGGCCGCCGAGGCCGGCGCCGTGCTGCCGGCCTGCGCCGACGACCTGCGCCGCGCGGCCCGGCTCTTCGACGACGTCTGGTACGGCGGTCGCCCCGCCGGGCCCGACGCCGACGCGGGGCTGCGCGCGCTGGACGGGAAGGTCCGCGAGAGCCGGCCGCAACCGGCCGGAAGCCGCCCATGACGGCCGCTGCCGCGACGACGGCGGGGGCGGTGGGGAGGGCGCCGGCGGGCTCCTCCACCGACCCGACGGCGGCCGACCTGTGGCGGGCGGCCAAGGGCCCGGTGGCCGTCGCGGTCCTCGTTCTGCTGGCCGGCCTGCTCGTCGCCCTCACGGGGGGCGGTGGCGCCGCCCGGCCCCTGGACCCGGCCTCGGCGGCTCCCGGCGGCGCCCGCGCGCTGGCGGAGGTGCTGCGCGACCAGGGCGTGCGCGTCGACCGGCTCACGCGGACCGCCGCGGTCACCCGCGCAGCCGTGCGCGGCAGCACGCTGCTCGTGGTCGACCCCGACCTGCTCGCCGACGGCCAGGTCGAGGCGCTGCGGGGCACGGGTGCCGACCTCGTCGTGCTCTCCACCCGGGCACCGCAGCGCTGGGTGGCGGGCGTCGGTGCGACCGCGGTCGACCCCGCCGTCCGCCCACCCGCCTGCGCCCTGCCCGCGGCGCGGCGGGCCGGCGTCGCGGCGGCAGGTCTGGTCGGCTACGACGTCGACGGCACCGCGCTCGGGACGGCGTCGCGCTGCTACTCCCACGACGGTCGCCCCTCGCTGGTGCAGGGCGACGTCGACGGGCACCTCGTCACCTTCGTCGGGACCGGGGCCGGCTTCACCAACTCCTCCCTCGACGACGGCGGCAACGCAGCGCTCGCCCTGGGTCTGCTCGGCGGCCACGACCGGCTGGTCTGGTACCTGCCCTCCACCGAGGACCTGCCGACCTCCGCGCAGAAGACCTTCTACGAGCTGGTGCCCGACGCGGTCTGGTGGGGGCTCGGGCAGCTGCTGGTCGCCGTCCTGCTGCTCGCGCTGTGGCGGGCCCGCCGGCTCGGCCCGGTCGTCGCCGAGCCGCTGCCCGTCGTCGTGCGCGCCGCCGAGACCGTCGAGGGCCGCGGACGGCTGTACCGCAGGGCCGGGGCCCGCGGACGGGCCGCCGACGCACTGCGCGCCGGTGTGCAGGACCGTCTCCGGCCTGCTCTCGGCCTGCCGCGGCGCGCCGAGCCCGGCGCGGTCGTCGCCGCGGTCGCCGCCCGCTCGTCGCGGCCCCCCGGCGAGGTCGGGAGCCTCCTGTACGGTGCCGCACCGGTCGACGACGCAGCCCTCGTCCGGCTGGCGGACGCGCTCGACCACCTGGAGAGAGAGGTACGCCGACCATGACATCCGAGCCGATCGCGACGGCCACCGGCGACGACCCGGCGCGAGACGCACGCGACGCATTGCACGCGCTGCGCCACGAGGTCGGCAAGGCCGTGGTCGGGCAGGACGCAGCGGTCACCGGGCTCGTCATCGCCCTGCTCTGCCGCGGGCACGTGCTGCTCGAAGGGGTGCCGGGTGTCGCGAAGACCTTGCTGGTCCGCGCCCTGGCGGCCGGTCTGTCGCTGGACAGCACGCGGGTTCAGTTCACGCCTGACCTGATGCCCGGCGACATCACCGGCTCGCTGGTCTACGACGCCCGCACGTCGGAGTTCACCTTCCGACCGGGCCCGGTGTTCACCCACCTGCTGCTCGCGGACGAGATCAACCGCACGCCGCCGAAGACCCAGGCGGCCCTGCTCGAGTCCATGGAGGAGCGACAGGTGTCGGTCGACGGCCGGCCGCGGCCGCTGCCCGACCCGTTCGTCGTGGTCGCCACGCAGAACCCGGTGGAGTACGAGGGCACCTACCCGCTGCCCGAGGCGCAGCTGGACCGGTTCCTGCTCAAGCTCGCGATGCCGCTGCCCCCGAGGGACGACGAGGTGCAGGTGCTCACCCGGCACGCAGCGGGCTTCGACCCGCGCGACCTGGCAGCGGCGGGGGTGCGCGCCGTCGCCACGGCAGCCCATCTCGAGGCCGGGCGGGCCGGCGTCCGCACCGTGGCCATCGCTCCCGAGGTGGTCGGCTACGTCGTCGACCTGGCCCGTGCGACCCGTGACTCGCCCTCGCTGCAGCTCGGCGTCTCGCCCCGCGGGGCCACCGGCCTGATGTCCGCCGCCCGGGCCTGGGCCTGGCTCTCCGGCCGCGACTACGTCACACCGGACGACGTCAAGGCCCTGGCCCGGCCGGCGCTGCGGCACCGGGTCGCGCTGCGGCCGGAGGCCGAGCTCGAGGGTGTGACGCCCGACGCGGTGCTCGAGGGCGTGCTCGCGAGCGTCCCGGTCCCCCGCTGACGCCGTGGCGCTGACCGGACGGCTCGGGCTGCTGGCCCTCGCCGGGGCCGTGGTCGTCGGCATCCTCGTGCCCTCCGGCACCGGCCTGCTGGTGGTCACGCTGGCCCTCGCGGTCCTGGTGGCGGCCGACCTGGCCCTGGCCGGCCCGGTCCGCGCGCTCACGTTCGTCCGCGAGGGCGACCGCGCGGTGCGGCTCGGCGAGCCGGCGCAGGTCGGGCTCCTCGTGACCAACCCCTCGGGACGCCGGGTCCGCGGCCGGCTGCGCGACGCGTGGCCGCCCAGCGCCGGTGCGGCGGTCCAGCGGCACCCGCTCGACGTCCCGCCCGGCGAGCGCCGCCGGGTCGTCACCGCGCTACTGCCCGCCCGGCGCGGCGACCGTCCGGCCGACCGGGTCACGGTCCGGTCGTACGGGCCGATGGGGCTGGCGGCGCGCCAGGGGTCGCACCTCGTGCCGTGGCGGGTGCGCGTGCTGCCGCCGTTCACCTCACGACGGCACCTGCCGTCCCGGCTGGCCCGGCTGCGCGAGCTCGACGGGCGCACGGCGGTGATGGTGCGCGGCCAGGGCACCGAGTTCGACTCCCTGCGGGAGTACGTCGCCGGCGACGACGTCCGCTCCATCGACTGGCGGGCGACCGCGCGGGCCGGCGACGTTATGGTCCGCACCTGGCGGCCGGAGCGCGACCGCCGGGTGCTGCTCCTGCTGGACTGCGGCCGCACCGCAGCGGCTCGCGTCGGTGACGCGCCGCGCCTGGACGAGGCGATGGACGCCGCGCTGCTGCTCGCGGCCCTGGCGTCTCGGGCCGGCGACCGGGTCGACCTGGTGGCCTACGACCGCTCGGTGCAGGCGCGGGTCCAGGGTGAGTCCGCAGGCGGACTGCTGCCCGCACTGGTGCAGGCCATGGCACTCCTGGAGCCGGCCCTCGTCGAGCCCGACTACGCCGGCATGGTGCGCACCGTGCTCGCCGGTCCGTCCCGGCGCAGCCTCGTCGTGCTGCTCACCGCGCTCGACGCCGCCCCGGTCGAGGAAGGGCTGCTGCCGGCACTCGGGCCGCTGCTGCACCGGCACCAGCTGGTCCTCGCGTCGGTGTCCGACCCGCGGGTGGCGGAGCTGGCCGGTGGCCGTGGCGACGCCGCATCGGTGTACGCCGCCGCCGCGGCCGAGCGAGCCCGCGCCGAGCGGCGCCGGGTCGGTGGTCTGCTGTCCCGGCGCGGGGTCGAGGTGGTCGACAGCGGGCCCGGGACCCTCGCCCCCGAGCTGGCCGACCGCTACCTCGCGCTCAAGGCCGCCGGCCGGCTCTGACGCCCACCCGGGTCCGGCCGTCGTCCGTGTCAACCGGACCGGCGCCCGCCAGCGTCCTAGTCGTGAGTGGGGCATCCGGCCCCGGCGACGAGGAGGCGGCCATGCGCACACCGCGGTTACGGACCCTGGCGGCGATCGGCGGCGTCGTGGCGGTGCTGGCCACCAGCCTCGGGGCCGCCCCGGCGACCGCCGCGCCGCTGGACAAGGGCCGGTTCCACGACGTGCTCGACGAGACGTTCGACTGCAACGGCACCCGCACGCACCAGGGCGGCGACGTCTTCGGGAGCTTCACCTATGTCAAGCGCGGCCGCGGTCTGGCCTATTACCGCGAGAGCGTCCGCGGGACGGTGGTCTTCACGAACGTCGCGACCGGCGGCACGTACTCGAACAACTTCACGGCGAACAGCCGGGACCTGAAGATCACCGACAACGGCGACGGGACCCTCACGATTCTCTCGCAGGGCAGCGGCATGAGCCGGTGGTTCGACAAGAACGGCACGTTCGTCCTCAGCGACTCGGGCATGTTCCGCTTCAGCGTCGTCATCAACCTCAACGGCACTCCGGACAACCCGGACGACGACTTCGAGGTCGATGGCTCGTTCGTCCTGATCACGCCCCGGACCGGCCGCGCCGACACGGCCGACCGGGACTTCTGCGCCGACCTGGTGCTCTTCACCACCTGAGGACCGGCCGCGCGAGTCACCCTGCCACCGGCGCCGCGTCGGTGGCCCCCGCGCCACGTACGTCGCCGAGCTCGCCGGCCCGCACCGCACGGCCGCCGAGCACGGCGACGTAGGCGAGGAAGACCAGCCACAGGGTCGCGCCGATGCCCACCCGCGCCCAGGTCGGCAGCGGCGACGGCGTCACGAACGCCTCCACGACGCCGGAGACGAACAGCGTGGCCGTCAGGCCCAGTGCCAGCGCTCCCGCGGCCTGGCCCTCCTCCCGCAGGGCACGGGACCGGCTCCGGCCGCCGGGGTCGATCCACGCCCAGCCCAGTCGGAGGCCGGCCCCGGCCGCCACGAAGACGCAGGTCAGCTCGAGCAGGCCGTGCGGCAGGATCAGGCCGAAGAAGAGCCCCAGCCTGTCGTTGGCCGCCATCAGCCCGCCCGCGATGCCGACGTTGAGCGCGTTCTGCCAGACGACCCAGACGACCGGGACGAGGAAGATCCCGAGGGCCAGCGCGAGCGCCGACACCCACGCGTTGTTGGTCGCCACCTGGGCGGCGAACGAACCGGCCGGCGCGGAGGAGTAGTAGTCCTCGAAGTCGTGCTCCACCAGCTGCCGGATCTCGTCCGGGGCGGCGATCGAGGCCTGCACCTGCGGGTCCCCGGCGACCCAGAAGCCGACGACCAGCCCGACGAGGACGAAGGCCACCGCCACCGACGCCCACCAGTGTCGGCTGCGGTACAGCGCGGCCGGGTAGGTGACGACGAAGAACCGGGCGAGATCCCGCCAGGCCGGGGTCTGGGTGCCGGTGACGGCACCGCGTGCCCGCGCCACCAGGGTGGACAGGCGGCCGACCAGGGCCGGGTCGGGGGTGGCGGACCGGACGACCGACAGGTGGGTGGCGGTGCGCTGGTAGAGGCTCACCAGCTCGTCGACCTCGGCCCCGTCGAGGCGGCCGCGCCGGGCCGGCCCGCGGCCCGCCCGGGCCAGCAGCTGCTCGAGACGGTCCCACTCGGCGCGGTGCGCCGCGACGTACGCGTCGACGTCCACTGGCCAGCACCCCCGGTCGCGATCCTGCGCGACACTAGTCTGCTCGCGCCGAGGGTGACGTGGTCGACGCCGCCCGCCGACCCACCGGGGGGACCGTGTCCGACAGCACGTCCGGCGACGTCGTCACGGGCGAGGCGGTCGTCCTCGACCTGCGGCTGGCCCGGTTCGCCAGTAGAAGCCTGGCGCTCGCGATCGATCTGGCCGTCCAGCTCGGGCTGCTGCTGGTAGGGATCTTCGTGGTCGCCGGCGCGCTCGCCCTGGTCGACGACTCGCTGGGCGCCGCCATCGGGCTGGTGTTCTCCCTGCTCGTGGTGGTCGGCTACCCGGTCGCGTGGGAGACCCTGACCCGCGGCCGGTCGCTCGGCAAGATGGCGCTCGGGCTGCGCGTGGTGCGCGAGGACGGCGGTCCGATCCGGTTCCGGCAGGCGTTCGTCCGCGGGCTGATGTCCGTCGTGGAGATCTGGCTGACCTTCGGCGTGGTGGCCCTGGTGACGTCGCTGGCCTCGACCCAGGGCCGCCGGCTGGGTGACTTCCTGGCCGGCACGGTGGTGATCCACGAGCGGGTCCCGGTGCGAGCCACCGCCGTCGCCGCGATGCCCCCGGGGCTGGCGGGCTGGGCACAGGGCCTGGACCTCTCCCGGGTACCCGACGCCCTCGCGCTCCAGGCGCGGCAGTTCCTCGGCCGGGCGCACGAGCTCTCCCCCCAGGTGCGCGAGCAGATGGGCTCGGCGATCGCCCGCGCGCTGGCAGCCGTCGTCGCACCGGCTCCCCCGCCGGGCGTCCCGGCGTGGGCGTTCGTCGCGGCGGTCCTGGCCGAGCGACGCCGGCGCGAGACTCTCCGGCTCGCCGCGGGCGGCGGGTGGGGCGAGACCCCCACGCCGTCCACGCCGCCGCCTCCCGCTGGTCCTCCCGCGGCGCCGCCTGCGGGCTCGTCGCACGGCTCGACCGGGGATCGGCCGTTCGCCCCGCCGTCCTGAGCCGGAATACGATCGTCGAGTCGGTCGAGAAGCGGACGACTGCCCTCCGGACACCGGACGACATGAAGGACACCTGCTCGTGACCACAGGTCTGACCCCGCACGAGCAGTTCGCCGTCCTTGCCCAGCGGCTGCGCGAGGGGCGCAGCGTCGAGGAGGTCCACCAGATCGTCGTCGAGTCCGCCGTCGAGCTGATCGAGGGGTGCGACCGGGCCGCGATCGGCATCCTCGACGGCGACCGGTTCCACAGCGGGGCGGCCACCGACGACGTGATGTGGCTGATCGACGAGCTGCAGAACCAGGTGGGCGAAGGGCCCTGCCTCGAGGCGAGCACCGACGGCGTGGTGCAGGTCGACAACGACATCACGGTCCGGACGCAGTGGCCGGAGCTGGCCGAGGTCGTCGTCGAGCGCACCCCGGTCCGGGCCATGATGGGCGTCCCGCTCGTCGACGACGGGCGCCGCTCCGGCGCCCTCAACGTGTTCTCCGACCGCACCGGCGTCTTCGACGACGAGGCGGTGGCCACGGCGGCCATCCTCGCGTCGTTCGCCTCGGTGGCGCTGGCCGGCGCCCGGCACTCGGCCCGGGCCAGCCAGCTCCAGGAGGGCCTGGCGACCAACCGCGAGATCGGTGCCGCCGTCGGCATCCTGATGGCCACCCACGGCATCTCGCAGGACGACGCGTTCGCGCTGCTCAGCAGCGCCTCGCAGCGGCTCAACCGCAAGCTGCGCGACATCGCCACCGGCATCGTCCGCGGCGACGACACCGCCAAGCCCTGACCCGACCCGCAGTCGATCACGTAAACGTGATCGACTGTCGCCTCCCACGGTGTGCAACCCGCGCAGGGCGACAGCAAGCCGTGCGAAGCTGGAGTGCGGCGACGACGAGGGTCACGTACGACCCCAGCGGCAGACGGCGAACGGCGCCGCACCCCTCACGGGGTACGGCGCCGTCGGCGCCGGGCGGGCGCTGCGAAGCGGCTCCGCTCAGTAGCGGTAGTGGTCCGGCTTGTACGGGCCGGCCACATCGACACCGATGTACTCCGCCTGCTCCTTCGACAGCTGGGTGAGCTTCACTCCCAGCGCGTCGAGGTGCAGCCGGGCGACCTTCTCGTCGAGGTGCTTCGGCAGGACGTAGACCTGCTTCTCGTACTCGTCGGTCTTCGTGTACAGCTCGATCTGCGCGATCGTCTGGTTGGCGAACGAGTTCGACATGACGAAGCTCGGGTGCCCGGTGGCGTTGCCGAGGTTCAGCAGCCGACCCTCGGACAGCACGATGATCGAGTGGCCGTCGGCGAAGACCCACTCGTCGACCTGCGGCTTGATCGTGTTGCGGCGGATGCCCTTGGTGTGGGTGAGGCCGGCAATGTCGATCTCGTTGTCGAAGTGGCCGATGTTGCCGACGATCGCCTGGTGCTTCATCCGGCCCATGTCCTCGGCCGTGATGATGTCCTTGTTGCCGGTCGCGGTGATGAAGATGTCGGCCGTCTCGACGACGTCCTCGAGGGTGGTGACCTGGTAGCCGTCCATCGCCGCCTGCAGCGCGCAGATCGGGTCGACCTCGGTGACGATCACCCGGCCACCCTGGCCGCGCAGCGACTCGGCGCAGCCCTTGCCCACGTCGCCGTAGCCGAGGACGACGGTGACCTTGCCGCCTATGAGGACGTCGGTGGCGCGGTTGATGCCGTCGATCAGCGAGTGCCGGGTGCCGTACTTGTTGTCGAACTTGCTCTTGGTGACCGAGTCGTTGACGTTGATCGCCGGGAACAGCAGCTCGCCGGTCTTGGCGAACTCGTACAGGCGGTGCACGCCGGTCGTGGTCTCCTCGGTGACGCCCTTGATGCCGGCGCCCATCCTCGTGTACTTCGCGTCGTCGGCGGCGACGGACGCGCGGAGCAGGTCGAGGATGACCGCGTACTCCTCGGAGTCGTCGTCGGTGGCCGACGGCACGGCGCCGGCCTTCTCGAACTCGGTGCCCTTGTGGATCAGGAGGGTGGCGTCGCCACCGTCGTCGAGCAGCATGTTCGGGCCGGCGCCGTCGGGCCAGGTGAGCATCTGCTCGGTGCACCACCAGTACTCCGGCAGGGTCTCGCCCTTCCAGGCGTAGACCGGCACGCCGGCGGGGGCGTCGACGGTGCCCTCCTTGCCGACGACGGCCGCGGCTGCGGCGTGGTCCTGGGTCGAGAAGATGTTGCAGGAGACCCAGCGGACGTCGGCGCCGAGCGCGACGAGGGTCTCGATCAGGACTGCGGTCTGCACGGTCATGTGCAGCGAGCCGGCGATCCGGGCGCCGGCCAGTGGCTGGGACGCGCCGAACTCCTCGCGGAGGGCCATCAGGCCGGGCATCTCGTTCTCGGCGAGGCGGATCTCGTTGCGGCCGAACTCGGCGAGGGACAGGTCGGCGACCTTGTAGTCGCCGGGCTTCAGGGTGGTGCTCATGTGGATGACTCCCCACTGGGGCGCCGAGGTGGCTCCCCTGGCTTGCGGGCGGGTGGACTCGGGGCGGGCGGCTCGCTGCGTCGACGCATCGCGCGGGACGTGCAACACAGTGCTGCACGGGCGCGCAGCAGGGCTGCGCAGCGCGGTGACGGTCGGAGCGTGCCCGGCGCGGCCCCTCAGGGCCAACCCATCAGTGACGCCGACACTCCACGTGGAGTCTAGCGCGGGCCGCCGGGGGGCGAGTGGTCGATGTCCGGCTCGAGGTAGATGACCCGGGCGATCGGCTCGGCCTCGCGGACCCGGATCTCGGCCGCGTCGATCGCCGCGGCGACCTCCGCGGCCGAGTCGGTGGGCGCCACGGCGATCTTCGCCGCGACGAGCAGCTCCTCCGGGCCGAGGTGCAGCGTCTTCATGTGGATCACGCGCTGCACGGAGCCGTGCGCGACGAGCGCGGCCTCGATCCGGCGGACGGCGTCGGGCGTGGCGCCCTCGCCCAGCAGCAGGCTCTTGGTCTCGATCGCGAGGACGACAGCGACGCACACCAGCAGCACGCCGATCGCGATCGTGCCGAGGCCGTCCCACGTGCCGTCGTCGGTGAGCAGCGTGAGCCCGACGCCGAGCAGCGCCAGGACCAGTCCGATCAGGGCCGCGAAGTCCTCGAGCAGGACCACGGGCAGCTCGGGTGCCTTGGCGCGGCGGATGAAGTCCGTCCAGCCCAGCGAGCCACGCACCTTGTTCGACTCGTGGATCGCCGTGCGGAACGACCATCCCTCGAGACCGACCGCGACGACGAGCACCAGGACCGGGACCCACTGCCAGGAGTCGATCGGCTCCGGGTGCTGGAGCTTGTGGTAGCCCTCGTACAGCGCGAACAGCCCGCCGACGCTGAACAGCACGACGGACACGATGAATGCGAAGACGTAGCGCTCACGGCCGTAGCCGAAGGGGTGCGCCGGGGTGGCGGCCCTCTGGGCCCGCCGGCCGCCGACGAGCAGCAGCAGCTGGTTGCCGGAGTCGGCCAGCGAGTGGATCGACTCGGCCAGCATCGACGACGACCTGGTCAGCAGGAACGCGACGAACTTCGTCACCGCGATGCCGAGGTTCGCGGCCAGCGCCGCGACGATCGCCCGGTTGCCCCCCGAGGCGCTCACCGATCACCCGCACCGGGGGCGGGGGTGCCCTTGAGGAGCAAGATCGGCGCGATCGGCGACGGGTCGATGCCCTGCAGCAGCGCCAGGTAGACCGTGGCGAAGTCGAGCGGCGCGACCAGGCTGGCCAGCCGCGAGAGCGGGTGCTCGCCCTCGGCCACCAGCTCGCTGCTGGGCACGGCGTACTCCTCGGCGACGCGGTGCGAGGCCTCCGCGCGGGCGGTCACCTGCGGCAGCTCGTCGGTGTCGCGGAGCACCAGCAGCCGCATCCGCGGCCAGCCGGGTCCGTCGTCGACCCGGTCGCGGAAGATGTCGTCCTCGGCGGCCTCGCCGCCGAGCGAGCCGAACACCCCCGCCATCACGACCACCTGGTTGTGGTGGACCTCGGTGAGGGGCCCGTGCACCCCGGGGTACTTCGCGTTCTCCGCCAGCTGCGCGACCGTCCGCGCCGCCGCGACGTTCGCGACCTCGCTGGCACCCCAGACGTACGGCAGCGACCCGGCGAGGGCCAGCGCGAGGGTCTTCGCCGGGTTGTCGACGGAGTCGACGCCGGGCGCGCAGCGCTCGGCGACCCGGTCCAGCTCGTCGGCGGTGCGGGACAGCAGCTCGTGCGGCACGTCGGCCAGCCCGACGGCGTCCAGGACGAGCAGCACCGGGACGGCGAGACCCCAGAGGTTCGCCCGCGGCATCCGTCCGTGGGCGTCGACCACGAGGTGCAGGGTGCGGCCGCCCTCGGCACGCTGGGCGAGGGGCGACCCGGCTGCGCCGACGGTCACGACCCGCGAGCCGCGGCGCAGCGCCTCGTCGGTGGCCGACAGCGTCTCCTCGGTGGAGCCCGAGCAGGACACCGCGATCACGAGATCCATCGGCCCCACCCACCCCGGTAGCCGGTGTCCGCGGAACGCCAGGACCGGGACCGGGCAGGTGCGCCCGGCGACCGCGCCCGCGACGTCGGCCGCGATGCCGGACCCGCCCATGCCGGTGACCACCACCGCCCGTGGCCGGTCGTCCTCGCGCAGGGGGTCGAGCAGCTCGGGCGGCACCCTCACCATCGCCTCGCGCACCTGCGCCCCCGCGGTGGCCACCGCCCGCAGCATGTCGTCGCGGTCCAGCGCGGCGAGGGCCGCCGGGTCGTCCAGGTCGGAGTCGTCGGGCGAGCCGGACCAGGACGCCGTCACGGGCGCCGGGCCTCGTCGACCAGCAGCACCGGGATGTCGTCGCGGACCGGGTAGGCAAGACCGCAGGTGTCCGACGTGCAGACCAGCTCCTCGGCCTCGTCGTCGGCCCGCAACGGCGCGTGGCACTGCGGGCAGGCCAGGATCTCCATCAGGCGGGGGTCGAGCTGCACGATACTCAGGTTCCCTTCGGGTCGGTCGCAGCGGCGTCGCCGCGGATCATGGCCAGCACCTCGTCGCGCAGCGCCGTCATGGTGGGTCGGTCACCGGCCTCGACGTTGAGCCGGAGCAGGGGCTCGGTGTTGGAGGGCCGCAGGTTGAACCACCAGCCTGCCGCGCCCACGGTCATGCCGTCGAGGTCGTCCACGGTCACACCGTCGCGGTCGGCGAACGCGGCCCGGACCTTCGCGGTCGCGGCCGCCTGGTCGGCCACCTCGCTGTTGATCTCGCCCGAGGCCACGTACCGCTCGTACACCGACGCCAGCTCCGACAGGGGCCGGTCCTGGCCGCCGAGGGCAGCCAGGACGTGCAGCGCCGCGAGCATGCCGGTGTCGGCCCGCCAGAAGTCGCGGAAGTAGTAGTGCGCCGAGTGCTCGCCGCCGAACACCGCGTCGGTGCTCGCCATCTCGGTCTTGATGTACGAATGCCCGACCCGCGTCCGTACCGGGCGGCCACCGTGCTCGGTCACGATCTCGGCCACGGCGCGCGAGGTGATGAGGTTGTGGATGACGGCCGACCCCGGCACCCGCGACAGCTCGCGCACCGCGACCAGGGCGGTCACCGCGGACGGCGACACCGGTTCGCCGCGCTCGTCGACGACGAAGCAGCGGTCGGCGTCGCCGTCGAACGCCAGCCCGATGTCGGCCCGCTCCTCGCGGACCCGGGCCTGCAGGTCGACGAGGTTCTTCGGGTCCAGCGGGTTGGCCTCGTGGTTCGGGAAGGTCCCGTCGAGCTCGAAGTAGAGCGGGACGACCTCGAGCGGCAGCCCGCCGAGCACAGTCGGCACCGTGTGCCCCGCCATGCCGTTCGCGGCGTCGACCACGACCTTGAGCCGGCGGATGTCGGTCAGGTCGACGAGGCCCAGCAGGTGGGCGGCGTAGCCGGGCAGGACGTCGAGCCCGGTCGTGGTGCCTGGCTCCCCGTCGTACGCCGGCACGCCCGCCGACGCGAGGTCGCGCACCTCGGTGAGGCCGGTGTCCTGCCCGACGGGGCGGGCACCGGAGCGGCAGAGCTTGATGCCGTTGTAGCGGGCCGGGTTGTGGCTGGCGGTGAACATCGCGCCGGGCCGGTCCAGGCTGCCGCTGGCGTAGTAGAGCTCGTCGGTCGAGGCGAGCCCGATCGTGAGGACGTCGACGCCCTGCTCGTTGGCGCCGGCGGCGAAGGCGGCCACGAGCTCGGGGGACGACGGGCGCATGTCGTGGCCGACCACGATGCCCTCGGGAGCATCGACGACCCGGACGAAGGCGGCACCGATGGCGTGGGCGACGCCGGCGTCGAGCTGCTCCGGGACCAGTCCGCGGACGTCGTACGCCTTGACGATGTCGGTGAGGTCACGACGCTGGGCGGCAGGCACGCCGGCAGAGCCTACCGGCGGGACCGGGCCGGCCGAGCGGCCCGCCCGTGGGGGTGGCGGGCCGGCCGGACGTCGCTGCGGGGCGGGTCAGACCTTGCGGGTCCGGTCCAGGACCCGGCCCACCGGCAAGGCCCGGGCGGTGTCCTGCTCGGCCCAGGTGCGGTGCTCGCACCGGTGGCAGGAGGTGAACTCCACGGGCGAGCCGTCGGTGAGGTTCATGGCGATGCGGGTGACCCGCTCGCTGCCGCAGGCGCGGCAGGAGGCGCCGGCGCGGGCGCCGGGCTGGGTGAGGGAGCCGAGGGGGACGTGCTGGGTGCGGACTGCCGTGCTGGAACGCGCCATGAGGAAGCTGCTTTCGACGAGACCGATGAGGGATGCTGCGGGGAGCCGGCCGGCGGATGACGGTGGCCGGTTCCTGTGATGACTGGGGTTGCATCGGCGGGTCACGCGATTTCCTTGACTTTCCGGCGCGTCTGGTACATCACGGACAAACAACCACAGCACCGTCCCCGAGCGGACCCGGACCTGCTGCCCGGACCTGCTGCTCGGGGGCTGCTACTCGGGGCTGCGCAGCATCCGCAGGTGGCCGCGGCGGCCGACCTCGACCGGCTCAGGGGCCGGCACCGGGACGGGCCGGGCGGCCTCACGCACCGCGTCGGCCAGCGCCTCGAGGTCGTCGCTGGTCGGGCCGGTGTCCGCCGGGTCCGGAGCGAGCCGGAGGACCTCCCACCCGCGCGGCGCGGTGAGCCGCTCGCTGTGGGCGACGCACAGGTCGTAGCAGTGCGGCTCGGCGTAGGTCGCCAGCGGGCCCAGCACGGCGGTGGAGTCGGCGTAGACATAGGTGAGCGTCGCGACAGCGGGCTTCCCGCAGGCGGTGCGGGAGCAGCGACGGACAGGGCTCACGTCGCGAACCGTACCGAGCGCGGGTCCTGCGGCGGTGGAGCGACGCGCACAGGTGGGCCGACTCCTCCGGCGCCCGGCGGGGGCCGCTCCCTACGCTGGCGCCGTGCCCGACCTGCCGGACCTCCCGTCCCCGCCCCGGCGCCGCCGCGACCGGCGCGGCCGCGGGCTGCGCGGGCCGCTGCTGCCCGACGGGCTGCCGGCCGCGCGCAGCCGGGGCGAGCAGTTCGACGAGCTGGTCGTCGCCGAGCTGACCCGGGTGGCCCGCCGGTTCCGCGCCGAGCTGGTCGACCTGGACCTGCTCGTCGACGACGTGCCGGCCACCGACGATGCCGACGAGGTGCGGCTGTTCCGCACCAGCCCCGCCACCGACGGCCGGCGGGCCCGGCTGGTCGTGCACCGGCGCCCGGTCGAGTCGCGGTCCCAGGGCGTCCGCGCCCGCGAGGACCTGGTGCACCACGTCGTGGTGGAGGCGGTAGCCGAGCTGCTCGGCCTCGCCCCCGAGGACGTCGACCCCGACCACGACGACGACCTGCCGTAGGCAGCCCGCAGGTCGTGGCGCGGCGCGCTCAGCGGACGCGCAGGCCGGTGGAGAGGTCGGCGAGCACCCGTGGCACCCGGACCGCCCAGCGGCCGGGGGGCACCGGCTCGGTGGTGAGCAGCGGCCCCTTCGCCTCGGCCTCGTTCACCGAGCGGACGGCGTAGACAGGGCCCGAGCCGCGCAGCGGCACGACCGACACCGAGAAGCCGGACGCGGTGCTCACGGTGGCAAGGTCGAGGACCACCTGGCTGCGCGCCGGCACGGTCACCTCCTGCGGCGTCCCGGTCGCGGGCGGCAGCGGGGCCACCCGCACCGTCGCGGCCGCCCCGGAGGTCGCCAGCAGCAGCGTGCTCGCGATGCCGCTGCCGGTGCGCACCTCCGGCACGGCGCCGGGCGTCGACGGTGTGAGCGGCCGACCGGCGGCGGTGTAGGCGATGTCGGTCAGGGCGCCGGTGCCGGTCGCCCGCGCCAGCACGCCGGCGGTGACCGGCACGTCGGAGTCGAGCCAGACGGCGACCGGGTCGGTGCCGGCGTACGGCGCGAGGTCGACGGTCGCGACCGAGCCGGCCTTGACCTCGAGGACGTCCAGGCCGCTGGGGGTGAACGCGCCGGTCTCCGTCACGAGCTGCAGCTTCACGATCGCGTCGGACTCCCCCGGGGCCACGACCTGCAGCACCCGCTCACCGGTGCCGCTCACGACGCCGGCCACCAGCTGGCGCCGGGCGGGCGGTGCGGCTTCGGGCAGCCAGTCCGCACCCCGCGGGGTGAGGCCGTCGATCTGCTGGTCGCGAACAGCCGCGGCGATCCGGCCGGTGCGCGCGTGCACGTGGACCGCGAACACCCGCGTGCCGGGAGCCAGCGCGTCGAGCAGCGTGACCTTCTGCGTCCCGGCGGCGACGGCGATGCCGCGACCGGCGGGCGCGGGGATCGCGCCGTCGGGGCCATAGAGGGTGACGTCGACGACGGCGGGCGCCGCTTCGGGGTTGCTCAGGTAGACCCGGCCGCGCTGTCCCACCACCGAGCCGCTGCCAACGAACCACATGTCGCCGCCTGCGGTGCTGCACCGGGTGCCGAGTAGGCCCCGGACGGCGTCGACGGTGCTGCGGGTGAGCTGGCCGACCGCGAGGCCGGGCGCGGCGGCACCGTCGGCCCGCGCCACCAGCGGTCCCTGGTCGGCGGTGAGGAGCACGGACCCGGCGGCGGCGGCACCCACGTCGAGGGGCAGCCGGCGGCCGTCGAGCCGGGCCAGCCGGGCCGACCCGGGGCCGCTCGCACCGGCAGCTCCCCCGCCGGTGACCCCGGGAGCCCCGATCGACACCCGGGTCTCGGTGCTCGCGTCGACAGCCGGGTCCGGGCAGGTGCCGTCGGACTCGGCGACCGGCACCGCAGGCCCGATCCGGGGCGTGCGCGCTGACGTCGCCGCCGGCTCCGGCGCCGTGAGGTCGGCCGTGACCCCGAGGCCGGCGAGCACGGCGACCGCGACCAGCAGCGCCGTCCCCGGCCGGCGCAGGACCGGCGGCAGCCGCCTCATGCCCGCACCTGCTCGGAGGTGTCCGCGGCGGGCGCACTGTCCCCGGGGGGAACGACCTCGGGCGGGCCGCTCTCCGGGGGACCGCCCCCGGTCTGGTCCGGCAGGTCGGCGTCGGCACCGGTCACGTCGTCGAAGATGGAGCGCGCGGCCGGCAGCGCGAGCACCACCACGACGACCAGCAGGCCCAGCTGCAGCCACAGCAGCACCGGCCGCAGCCCGGCGTCGTGCTCCAGCCGGAGCCGGCCGCCGCCGGCCGGGAGCTCGAAGGCCTGTGCCCAGCCGTCGTAGCGCCGGGGCGCGAGCGCGGCGCCGTCGAGGCTCGCCCGCCAGCCGGGGTCGGCCCGGTCCGCGAGGACGAGCAGGCGCCCCGCGGCGCCGTCGGGCACCTCGGCGCGCGACGTGACCTGCCCGGCGGGGAGGCCGGTCGCCGGGGGCGGCGCGCCGTCGTCCTCGACCACCGGCGCCCCGGGGGGCAGGACCCGGACCCGGGCCACCCGGTAGTCGATGCGCCACAGCCGCGCGTCGGCCTGGCCGCTGACCTGGACGACGCCCGGCACCGACTCGATCGACCGCACCAGCCGGCCGTCGGACGGTGTCGTGAGCAGGACGAACCGGATGCCGTAGGGCACCAGCCGGCCGGCCGAGTCCCCGCCGCGCCCGGACGCGAGGTCGGCCACCGCCGCGTCCAGGCCGACACCGCGCGCCAGCACCGGTGCGAGCTCGGCGTCACCGGTGTGCGGCCCGGCGGAGCGCAGCACGGCGTAGGACAACCGGCCGTCGTCGCGCACCCGGAGGACGAGGGTGCGGGGCCGGGCGGGCTGGTCGCCCTCGGCGGCCACGAACGCGGGCAGCAGCACCGGGTCGCGCCGCTCGAGCGGGCCGTCGGCCGCGGCGAGCGCCCACCAACCGGCGGTCAGGACCGGGGCCACCGCCGCGAGCACCAGGACCAGCAGGGCGCCGGGCTGCTTCCAGCCGAAGCTCGACCCGGCGACCCGGGCCCGCGCCCCGGCGGCGCCGGCGACGGCGGCGGCCACCATCGCCGCCCCTGCGATCAGCATCAGCGCGCCCGGCCAGGCGGCGACCGGAGCCTCCAGCGTGGGCGCTGTGACCGTCACCCGGGCCAGGGCGAGCGCACCGCCGAGGCAGACCAGCGCCACGACCCAGCCGAGCAGCACGACCTGCCGGCGCTCGCGCCGCAGCAGCCCGGCGAGGGCTGCGAGCAGCAGGCCCGCCCCGAGCGCGAGCGGCGGCAGACCGGGCCCACCGGCGTGCAGCAGGAGCAGGTCGAGCCCGCCGAGGTCACCGTCCGAGAGCCCCGGCCCCGGCAGCCCCGGCTCGACCAGCAGCAGCTGCGGCCGGGCGACGAGTCCCGGCAGCCAGGGCAGCAGCAGCGCCACGGGGACGAGCGCGACGACGGCGACGCGGGGCAGCACCTGCCGCCGTACGACGCCGAAGGCCACCGCCGCGACGGCGACCGGCGCCCACGCCAACGGCACGAATGCGGTCATCACGGCGAGCAGCAGGCCGCCGGTCCACGCCGCCCGCCACGCCTTCGGGCCGCCCGCGGGCGGCCCGAAGGCGCGCATCAGGACCAGCACGAGCAGCGGCAGGAGCAGGGCGACGACGACAGTGCCGAGGCGGCCGGTGGCCACCGCGGCGACCAGCGGCGGCAGCAGTGCGTAGGTCACCGACCCCCACAGGCGCAGCGGCACCGAGGTCGCGAGCCGCCGCAGCGCCGTGTACGCCGACAGGCCGGCCAGCGGCACGGCACCGAGCAGCAGGAGGTCGACGGCCCGCTCGGCGTCACCGAGGAGCACGCTCGACAGCAGCGCGAGCACCGCGAGGTACGGCGGCGCGCTGGTGTCGCCGCCGAGCCCGACCGGGTGCCAGGTCGCCAGATAGGTGTGCCACAGGGAGCCGGCGCCGTCCGGTGCCGGCAGCAGGGCGCCACCCATCAGCCGGCCCGCGCCGACCAGGGCCCGGGTGGCGACGACCGTGACGAGCAGCAGCCCCGCGGTGAGCAGCACCGAGGGCTGCTGGAGGACCCGGCGGACCAGGCCGGCGCCGCTCGACGGGAGGTCGTCGGCCTCCTCGGAGGTGGGTCCGCTCTCACCCGTGCCGGGACCGACCCGGTGCCGGCCGCCGAGGGCGTCGCCGGCCCGGGTGCCGAGGAAGACGCTGACGTTCTCCATGCCGTGCCGCAGCCCGCTTCCGCGCGGAGCGAGCAGCGCAGCGACACTGCGCGCCGGTCGGGTCCGGGTGCGCCGCCGGGACAACCGGGCGGCCAGGAACCGGTCCGGCCGGGCCGCGACTGCGAGCAGGGCGACCAGCTCGTCGGCGGCGTGTGCCGGCCGCTTGCCGGCGAGCAGCCCCAGCGAGCGCACCAGCGTGCTCAGGACGAGGCGAACGAACGCGACCGGCAGCCGCAGCAACGGGAGGTTCGCGAGCAGCACGAACAGCGCGTGCTGCCGGTCCAGCCGGTGGATCCGGCCACCTGCGGCATGCACGGCGCGGCGGCGGTGGCTGCTCGCCTCGGCGTGGTGCACGACAGCGTCGGTGACGACCACGACCCGGTGCCCGGCAAGGTTGGCCCGCCAGCCGAGGTCGACGTCGTCGCGCAGCAGCGGCAGCCGGGGGTCGAAGCCGCCCAGCTCCACCCACACGTCGCGACGGACGAGCATCCCCGCGGTGCCGACGGCCAGGACTGCTCGCGTGCCGTCGTGCTGGCCCTGGTCCTGCTCGCGCCGCTCGAGGCCGGTCTCGCGGCGGCCGCTGCGCGCGATGGTCACGCCCGCCTCCAGCAGCAGCCGCCGGTCACCGAGCCCGAGCACCTTGGGGCCGGCGATCGCGACCTGCGGATCGCGGTCGGCCTCGGCGAGCAGCTGCGCCAGGGCGTCCGGCGCTGGTGCGCAGTCGTCGTGCAGCAGCCACAGGAAGGTGTGCTGGCCGCCGGACCGGTCGAGGGCCGCGTGCACCGCGGCGCCGAAGCCGGTGCGCGCGGGCAGGTCGGTGACCCTTGCTGCGCCCAGCCAGTCGACGAGCGCGGCCAGGGTGCGCGCGGCGTCGTCCGGCGCGCTGGTGTCGGCGGCGACGACGACGTCGGGGGCACGGGACTGGGCTGCCAGCGCCGCCTGCAGACCGGGGAGCCAGCGGGTGCCGTGGTGGGCGACCACCACCGCCACGACCGTCGGGCGGCCTGCCGCGGAGCTCGGGGTGGGTGGCGTCGTCATGCGACGACCACCCTAAGCGGTCGAGCTGCGGCGACCGCGGCTCAGACCGCGGACTTCTTCAGGCGGCGCCGCTCGCGCTCCGACAGGCCGCCCCAGATTCCGAACCGCTCGTCGTTCATGAGTGCGTACTCGAGACACTCCGAGCGGACGTCGCAGCCCAGGCAGACCTTCTTCGCCTCCCGGGTGGACCCGCCCTTCTCCGGGAAGAAGGCCTCCGGGTCCGTCTGGGCGCACAGGGCGCGCTCAGTCCAGTCGTTCTCACCCAGCTCGGGCTCGTCGATGAGCGGGAACACCTCGCCCATGGCTGTGCCTCCTCGACCCTGGCCGGCGCCGAACCGCCCTACCTGCGGCCGGCCACCGAATGACACTGGTGGAATTACACGCGTGTCCCTACCGCCCCGTCAAGCCGGACGGTGATATCTGTCCGAAAGGACCACCGGTTGCCGGCGTGTCGCGGGCATCGACGACACTGGGCGCATGTCCCACGGCTCCCCCTCTGGCCGCACCCTCTCCCCCGGGATGCAGGTGGTCGTCCCGGCCGGTGGCATCGGCGGCGCCCGCTTCCTGCGCGGTCTGCTGGCCGCCGCACCCGAGGTTCTCGGGGGTCCGGCGCGGGTCACCGTGATCGGCAACACCGGCGACGACATCACCCTGTTCGGGCTGCGCGTCTGCCCCGACCTGGACACCGTGATGTACACACTCGGCGGCGGCATCCACGAGGGGCAGGGCTGGGGCCGCGACGACGAGACGTTCGTCGTGAAGGAGGAGCTGGCGGCCTACGGCGTGCAGCCGACCTGGTTCGGCCTGGGTGACCGTGACATCGCCACCCATGTCGTCCGCACCCAGATGCTCGACGCCGGCTACCCGCTCGGCCAGGTCACCGCCGCCCTGTGCGACCGGTGGGGGCTCGGCGACCTCGGGGTGCGCCTGCTGCCGATGAGCGACGACCGGGTCGAGACGCACGTCGTGATCGAGGACGACGCCGCGCCCGGCGGTCGCCGGGCGGTGCACTTCCAGGAGTACTGGGTGCGGCTGCACGCCGAGCCGAAGGCCTACGAGATCGTCGCGGTCGGCGCGGACACCGCGACGCCCGGCCCGGGCGTCGTCGAGGCGTTCGCCACCGCCGACCTCGTCCTGCTGCCCCCCTCGAACCCGGTCGTGAGCGTCGGGACCGTGCTGGCGGTCCCGGGCGTGCGCGAGGCGCTCGTCGCGACGCCGGCGCCGGTGGTCGGCCTGTCCCCGATCGTCAGTGGTGCGCCGGTGCGTGGCATGGCCGACCGGGTCCTGGCCGCGGTCGGCGTCGAGACGTCGGCCGCAGCTGTGGCCCTGCACTACGGCGGCCGGTCCGCGGGCGGCCTGCTCGACGGCTGGCTGGTCGACAGCAGCGACGCCGCAGCAGTCGCCGAGGTCGAGCACGCCGGCATCGCCTGCCGCGCCGTGCCGCTGCTGATGCCCGACGTGCCCTCGGCGGCCGCGATGGCACGGTCGGCGTTGGAGCTCGCCGCTGAGCTTCTCGTCCGCCCGACCGCACCGTGAGCGGCTCGCTCCTCGTCTGGGCGCCGGACGGCGTGCCGGAGGTGGCCGCCGGTGACGACCTCGCCGCCCTGCTCGTCGACGCCGTGACGGCCGAGGACTTCGCGCTCGCCGATGGTGACGTCGTCCTCGTGACGTCGAAGGTGGTGTCCAAGGCCGAGGGGCGCGCGGTCCGCGTCGACCGGGAGGAGGCGATCCGCGCCGAGACGGTGCGCGTGGTCGCGCGTCGCGGCGCCACCCGCATCGTCGAGACCCACCACGGCCTGGTGCTCGCCGCCGCCGGCGTCGACGCCAGCGGCACCGAGCCGGGCACCGTGCTGCTGCTGCCCGTCGACCCCGACGCCTCGGCGCGCGCCCTGCGGTCCCGGCTGCTCGAGGTGGCCGGCGTCGACGTCGCGGTCGTGGTCACCGACACGATGGGCCGGGCCTGGCGCACCGGGCAGACCGACCAGGCGATCGGCGTCGCGGGGCTGCAGCCGCTCGACGACCTGCGCGGCCGCGACGACGGTCACGGCAACGTGCTCACCGCCACGGTCGGCGCGGTAGCCGACGAGATCGCGTCCGCCGCGGACCTGGTCAAGGGCAAGCTCGGCCGCCGCCCGTTCGCCGTCGTGCGCGGGCTCGCGCACCGCACCCTGCGCGAGGACGGCCCGGGCGCAGCGGCCCTGGTCCGCCCGGCCGCCGAGGACATGTTCCGCCTCGGCACCCACGAGGTGCTGCCCTCGCGGCGCACCGTGCGGACGTTCACCGACGAGCCCGTCGACCCCGGTGCCGTGCGCCGCGCGGTGGCCGCCGCGGTCACGGCGCCCGCACCGCACCACACGACCCCGTGGCGGTTCGTCGTCGTCGACGACCTCGACCGTCGTGAGCGGCTGCTCGACGCGATGCTCGCCGCCTGGGTCGCCGACCTCCGGCGCGACGGCTTCACCGACGAGCAGGTCGCCCGGCGCATCCGGCGCGGCGACGTGCTGCGCGGGATCCCCGTCCTGGTCGTGCCGTGCATGGTGCGTGCCGGCATGCACGCCTACCCCGACGCCCGGCGCGCGACGGCCGAGCGCGAGATGTTCCTCGTCGCGACCGGGGCCGGCGTGGAGAACTTCCTCGTCGCCCTCGCGGTCGAGGGCCTCGGCTCGGCGTGGGTGAGCAGCACGATGTTCTGCCGCGACGTCGTACGCCGGGAGCTCGACCTGCCCGACGACTGGGACCCGATGGGAACCGTCGCGGTCGGTCACGCCGCGACCCCGGCCGCCGACCGCCCGCCGCGCGACCCTGACTCCTACATCCTCCGCCGCTGACGCACGTATCAGGGACGGTCACAGGGCGCGGTAGTCGCGGCCGGCGAACCGCGGGCCGTGCCGCTCCGGCGCGAGACCGGAGAGCTCGACGAGGCGCTGCACGCGGTAGCGGTGGCCGCGAAACGGCTCCAGCAGCTCGAGCATCGCGTCGTCGTCGATCGGCTCGCCGACGAGGGCGAACCCGACGCGCCGGGCCAGGTGGTAGTCCCCCACCGACACCGCGTCGGGGTCGCCGAGGGCGCGCTGGGCCACCTCGGCGGCGGTCCAGACGCCGATGCCGGGCAGCGTCCGCATCGCGGACGACGCTTCCGCGGCCGGCCGGTCGGCCAGCGCCTCCAGCCGACCCGCGCGGCCGGCGGCGGTGACGAGGGTGCGGGACCGCGACAGGTCGACGCCGGCGCGGTGCCACTCCCAGGACGGGACCCGGGCCCACGTCGGCCCGTCAGGGGCCACGTAGAGGTCGGGCGGCAGGACCGCGGCGGGGCCGGGCGCCGGCTCGCCGTACGACCGGACCAGCGCCCGCCAGGACCGCCACGCCTCGCGACCGGTGACCTTCTGCTCGAGGACGGCGGGCGCGAGCGCCTCGAGGACGCGCCTGGTCCGCGGCACCCGCCAGCCACCGTGGGTGCGCAGGGTGTCGCGCAGCACCGGGTGGCGCCGCTCGAGGCCGGCGACGTCGAAACCCGTGGCGTCGTCGTCGGCTCCGAGCAGCGTGGGCAGCCCGTCGAGGACCCAGCCGGCCCCGGACCCCCACGCGGTGCCCACGACCTCACCGTCGGCCGGCCGGACGGCGAGGCGCAGGGTCGCGGTGCCCTGGGGGGTCCGGGTCGCGCGCCACAGGCCCCCGCCGCGGCGCGCGGAGCCGTCGTAGCGGAACGTCGGGTCGCCGCTCCCGCGTCGCAGCGGACCGAGGAGCGCGCCCAGGTCGAGCGCCCGGCCCGGCGACCAGACGCGTCGCACGCCCTCGGTCGTGGCCGTCATGCGCCCCTCCTCACGGTGCCGCCGGTACAGTCGGCGGTCATTGTCGCTCCAGGGAAGGACCGGGCTCGAGGTGGCCAGCAAGAACAGCAAGCAGTCCGAGAAGGACCGCCGCGCCAAGATCGAGGAGATGCGACGGGCCGAGCAGTCGCGTCAGCGACGGCGCAGCATGGGCTTCGTCGTCGTCGCCGTGATCGTCGGACTCGGGCTGGTCCTCGCCGTGGTGATCCCGTCCTACCTCTCCGCGAAGGACGACCCGGCGAACAAGGACCTGGCGTCCTTCGGTGTGGCGGCCTCGGCGGCGAGCTGCAGCACGGTGCAGACGACCAAGGCCACCAACACCGACGCGCTGCGCACCCACGTCGACGACGGCAAGGTCGAGAAGTACAAGACGGTGCCGCCGTCCTACGGCCCGCACTGGTCGGCGCCGATCTACCCGGCCCGGCAGTTCTACTCGGCCCGGGACCGGCCGCAGATGGAGCAGCTCGTCCACAACCTCGAGCACGGCTACACGATCCTCTGGTACGACTCGACGGTGAAGGGCGCGCAGCTCGCCACCCTCAAGAAGGTCGCCGTCAGCGGCCGGGAGGACGCGGCCGCCGGCGCCGGCAAGAAGTTCATCGTGTCCGCGTGGGACGACGCCTACGGCGACTTCCCGGCCGGCAAGCACCTCGGCATCTCGCACTGGAGCGGCCAGGACAGCCACACCCAGCTGTGCGGCAAGGTGAGCGGCCAGGCGGTGCACGACTTCATGAAGAAGTTCCCGTCGACCGACGCCCCGGAGCCCAACGCCGCCTGACGATCCCTTCGCCCGGACGGGCCCCTGGTGCGCTCAGAGGTTGGGCTCGTCCGGGCTGAAGCGGATCGCGTACGGCGGGATGTGGGCGTCGCACCAGACGCGCGCGCCCGAGGTGAGCTCGTTGCCGTCGCCGACCACCGCGCCGTCGCCGACCACGACTCCGTCGAGCACGACGCCCGCCCCGATCCGGGCGCCACGCCCGACGGCGGAGTCGCGCACGGTGGAGCCCGGCCCGATCACGCTGTCGTTCAGCAGCACGCTGCCCTCGACCAGGGTGCCGTCCGCGATCACGGTGCGAGCACCGACGGTGGTGCCGCCACGCACGACGGCGTCGGCCGCGAGCCTCGCTCCGCCCAGCACCAGGCGCTCCCCGGTCGGGCCGGGCATCGCCTCCGAGGCGAGCACGCCGCGGACGACGTCGCGCGAGCCGAGCACGTACGCGGCCGGTGTCCCGACGTCCAGCCAGTACGCCTGGTCCGCGTGCCCGAGGACGACCGCGCCGGACTCGACCAGCCCCGGGAACGTCTCGCGCTCGACGGACACCTTGCGACCGGCCGGTATGCCGTCGATGACCGAGCGGCGGAAGACGTAGCACCCGGCGTTGATGCGGTTCGTCACCGGATCCGGCATCTTCTCGTGGAAGGCCGTGACGCGACCCTGCGCGTCGGTCGGGACGCAGCCGAAGGCGCGGGCGTCCTCCACCTCGGTGAGGTGCAGTGTGACGTCGGCGCCGGCGGCCAGGTGGGTCTCGACCTGCCACGACAGCTCGTGGCCACTGAGGACGTCGGCGTTGAGGACGACGACAGGATCGTCCGGGCCGCTCTCCAGCAGACCGGCGACGTTGCGGATCGCGCCACCGGTCCCCATCGGGTCGTCCTCGTGCGCGTAGTCCACCCGGAGGCCAAGCCCCGAGCCGTCGCCGAGGCCATCCCTGAAGTCCTCCGGCCGGTACGCGGTGGCGAGCACCACGTGCTCGACACCGGCGGCGCACAGCATGCTGAGCTGGTGGTGGACGAAGGGCACGCCGGCGGTGGGCAGCATCGGCTTGGGGATCCCGACGGTCAGCGGCCGCAGCCGGGTGCCCCGCCCGCCGACGAGAAGCACGGCCTCTCGACATCTCACGGTCATGGTCTTCTGAGCCCTCCGGGCCGGTGCAGGTCGGGAACGCCCGAGCCTAGACGGCGGCGTCGGCCGAGGAGGCGGGCGCCCCGATGGCACGCGTGTACGTCTCGAGGTGGGCTGCAGCCGAGGCTTCCCAGGTGAACTCGTGGGCCCGGGCGACGGCGGCCCGCGACAGCTGCCCGCGGCGGGTCGGGTCGTCGATGAGGCGACGCAGCTCGGTGGCGATGGACTCGACGTCGGGCTCGGTGTAGGCGACGGCGTCGCCACCGACCTCGGGCAGCGACAGGCGGCGCGCCGTGAGCACGGCCGCCCCGCACGCCATCGCCTCCAGGACCGGCAGGCCGAAGCCCTCGGCCTTGCTCGGGTAGGCGACGCAGAGTGCGCCACCGAGGAGGCCGGGCAGATCGGCCGCCCGGAGGTAGCCCGGTCGCACGACCTTGAGGTGCGACGGGACCTCGGCGCACGCCTGGTCCACGCCGTCGTCCCAGCCGGTGCCGCCTGCCAGCACCAGGGCCGGCGGCTCGGCCATGCCGTCGACGGCCTTCACCCAGCCGCGGACGAGGTCCGGGACGTTCTTGCGCCGCTCGAGGACGCCGAGGAACGCGACGTACGGACGGCCGTGCAGGCCCAGCCGGTCGGTGACCCGACGCACCTCGGCGTCGGACGGCGGCCGGAACGTGCCGGTGTCGACCCCGTGGTGGGCGACGTCGATGTGCGCGGCGTCGGCGTCGAGCAGCCGGACAAGCTCGTCGCGGGTCGCCTTCGACGGCACGACGACCCGGCTGGCCCGCCGGACAGCCGTGCGGGTCGCGGAGCGGTAGAAGCCGGTCTTGACGGCGCTGTGCAGCTCGGGCTCGGAGAAGAAGGTCACGTCGTGCACGGTGACCACGACCGGGACGTTCGCGTGCAGCGGCATCGTGTAGTACGGCGAGTGCAGCACGGCGGCACTCACCTGCTGGGCGATCAGCGGCAGCCCGGTCTGCTCCCACGCCAGGCGGGCCGGGCGGTGCGAGATCGCCGACGGTCCGGCGACGATCTCGGCCGCACCGGCGAGCAGCTCGAAACGCTGGGCGTCGGACCGCTGGCAGACGACGACCAGGTCGACGACGTCCTTGCCCGCGGACGACAGGGCCCGCACCAGGCCGTCGACGTAGCGCCCGACTCCCCCGCGGTCAGCGGGCACGGCCGTCGCATCCAGGAGCACACGCGGTGCTCCCGACGACTCGCGTGGCACGGGCGAGATCACTTCCTCGTGGACGACGGCACTCCCAACACCTCGAAGACTACGCCGCGTGCCGCCCGCTCACCCGCCGAACCGCACCGTGCGCGTCGTCGCGTCGGCGGCAAGGGCGGACCGCTGATGGAAGCGGGCGCGGCGCAGGACCGCCGGGGAACTCGCGCTGTCGCCGTCCCAGTCACCGACCACCGGGCGCCAGGAGCCGCCCGGCCGCCCGAACGACACGACATAGCCGGCCGGGCCGGCCGACCGGCGGTTGCGCAGCAGCCACTGGCCGTCGCGCTCCACCCCGACGCCGGACCGCTTGCCGCCGTTCCACGACCCCACGAGCGGCACGTCGCCGACCGCCCCGTAGCGGAACCGGCTGGTCGCCCGGCCGCTGGTCGCGGTCCGGCGCAGCAGCCAGGTGCGGCCGCGGACCACCCCGATGCCGGTCGCCCGGCCCGACCACGAGCCGACGACCGGGGTGTCACCGGCCCGGCCGAAGCGGACGGTGCGCGTGGGGGCGTCTCCGGACTGGCCGTTGCGCAGCAGCCAGCTGCCGGCGCGGAACACGCCGAGGTCGTCCCGGCCGTCGCCGTCCCAGTCGCCGACGACCGGCACGTCGCCGGCCGCGCCGTAGCGGAACCGCTTCACCCACGCGCCGGCCTTGCTCGTCATCCGCAGGGCGACCTGCCCGTCGCGCCACCAGCCCGGGTCGTCGTCGCCGTCGCCGTCCCAGTCGCCGACCAGTGGGGTCGCCGCGGCTCCGCCGGTCCGGCGCATCGCGATGGTGAACCCCGGAGACAGGAGACCCAGCGCCTGCCGCACGTCCCAGCCGTCGACGTACGCGGTGGTGAGCCTGCCGCCCTTGAGTCCGACGACCTTCACGCCGGCCGTGCGGGCGTCGGCGCCGCGGGGCGGCACCGAGACGGTGCTGATGGTCGCGTACCCGAGCTTCGCCGCGAGCGCCGACCAGCTGACACCGACAGCCCAGGACCGCTTCTCGGCCGGGTTGTTGGACGCCGCGTCCCACACCGAGTCGTCGACGGCGCGCAGGAACGGTGCCTCCACCCCCCAGACGTAGCGCTCGTCCTCGGTGTGGCCGCCCATCGACGACGAGTAGAAGGCGTCGATCAGGGTGCCGGCGGCGTCCGCCACCACCTGCCCGGACGTGGCGTCGACGGCCGACTTCCAGGCCAGCCCCCACCGTCCGTCCGGACCCTCGGTCTCCTTCTTCCACCCCGTCCAGTTCTGGTCGGTCGGGGTGGGCACGAGGATCCGGCCGGCCCGCTTGGTCGCGAAGGTGCGGGCCGCGATCGCCTGCGCCTGCAGGGCCGCTGCGGGGAACGACGCCGGCACCTCGGCGATGCCCCACAGGTACTTGTCCATGGCACCGCCGTTGTCGGTGGTGTCGATGCGCTGCACGGCGTCGAGGGCGGTGCCATCGACGGTGAAGCTGGTCCAGTCCCACCGCACCCAGCGCTCGAGGTAGATCGAGGAGCCGCGCCAGGTCGTGAGGTGGGCGACGTTGCCGGACTCCCGCAGGACGAGCGGTGGCTGCGCCGAGCCGCCCTTCCAGAGCTGCTTGCGTGGCGTGACCCCGAGGTCCCAGAGCACGAACCGCGCGTGTGTCGCGTCGAGCCGCAGCTGCCACCGCGCGCCCTGCGGCTGGGTCGGGGGGCAGGGCGGGCCGGCGGGCGTCGCGGCCGGAGCCGGATCCGGCGAGGTGGGCGTCGGGGCGGCGGGGTCGGTCCCTGCCGGGGTCGGCGCCGCGGGGACCGCGCAGCCGTCGACGGACCACGAGAGCGCGCCCTGCACGGCCTCGACGTCGACCCGGTAGCCGTTGTCGAGCAGCCGGACCTTCAGCGACGTCGGCATCGGCGCCGCCACGACCTGGGTGCCCGCGTAGTAGCGGGTGAGGATCTGGCCGGCCGAGCAGCCGAGCCGGGCGGCACCCTCGGCGCCGTACTGGCTCATGCCGAGCCCGTGCCCCCAGCCGCCGCCGCGGAAGACCACGTTCCCGCGCGCGTCGGCAGGCGCGATGGGAGCACCGCCGGAGTCGGGGCAGTCGACCGCACGGGCCGCGCCGGCCGGTGCGAGCCCGACCCCCGTCCCCGCCAGGGCCGCCGCCAGCAGCAGCCGTCCGAGGCCCCGGACGGCAGCGCGGGCGTGGGGCGGGTGGGGCAGGTGGGACTCGGGCACTGGACCACGATAGGTGGCCAGGCGGCGGCCGGGGCCCCGAACCCCATGATCCACAGTGGATCCGCTGGAAGAAATGCGGTGGATCCACTGTGGATCACGGAACGGGCGGGTCCGCAACGCCGGGGCGTCCAACTACGCTGGCCCGCGATGCGCCTCCTCTTCTTCGGCACCTACGACGCCGCGGCGCACCCCCGGGTCGCGATCCTGCGGGACGGGCTGGCCGGGCACGGCGCGACCGTGCGCGAGTGCAACGTCCCTCTCGGGCTGTCGACCGCGGCGCGGGTCTCGATGCTCCGACGCCCGTGGACCCTGCCCCGGCTGCTCGTACGGCTCGCGTGGTGCTGGGCGACGCTGGTGGCCCGGTCGGCCCGGTACCGGCGCGACGGCGGCTGGCCGGACGTCGTGGTGGTCGGCTACCTCGGGCACTTCGATGTGCTGCTGGCCCGCCGGCTGTTCCCGCACGTGCCGGTCGTTCTCGACCACCTCGTCGGCGCCAGCGACACCGCCGCCGACCGCGGGGTGAGCAGCGGGCTGCGCCCGCGGCTGCTGCGCAGGCTGGACGAGACCGCGCTGGGCAGCGCCGACGTCGTGGTCGTCGACACCGCCGAGCACCTGGCGGCGCTGCCGGAGCGGCACCGCCGCCGCGCGCTCGTCGTGCCCGTCGGGGCGCCCGCGAGCTGGTACGCCGCCGCCGACCGCCCCACCGACCTGACCGCGGTGGGGCAGCCGTTGCGCATCGTGTTCTTCGGCCTGTTCACGCCGCTCCAGGGGGCGCCGGTGATCGGGGCGGCCCTTGCGGCGCTGGCCGACGACGACCTCGAGGTCACGATGGTCGGCACCGGGCAGGACCACGACGAGACCCGGTCTCTGGCTGCCGCGAACCGCCGGGTGACCTGGGTCGACTGGGTGGCGCCGGACCAGCTACCGGCGCTCGTCGCGCGGCACGACGTCTGCCTCGGCATCTTCGGCACCGGCGCCAAGGCGCTGCGCGTCGTCCCCAACAAGGTCTTCCAGGGTGCCGCCGCGGGCTGCGCCCTGGTCACGTCGGAGACCGGGCCGCAGCGCCGGCTGCTCGGCGACGCCGCCGTCCTCGTCCCCGCCGGCGACGCGGCCGCGCTCGCCGCGGCCCTGCGCGACCTGGCCGGCGACCGTGCACGGCTGCACGCTGCGCGCGCGGCCAGCTCGGAGCTGGCCCGCACCGCCTTCACCGCCGCGGCCGTGACGACGCCGCTCCTTGACCGCCTGCACGCCGTCGTACCCCGGAGGCTCCCGACATGACCGCACGTGACGACAGCGTCCTGCCGCCGCTGAGCCCCAACGGCTGGCTGCGGTGGGAGGTGGTCAACCGGCTCCTTCCCCCTGCCACGGGTCGCCAGCTCGACGTGCTCGAGGTGGGCTGCGGGCAGGGCGGCTTCGCTGCGCGGCTCGCGCAGCGCTTCGACTACGTGGGCGTCGAGCCGGACGCGACCTCGTGCACGGTCGCACAGCAGCGGCTGGCCGCGGTAGGGAACGGCGAGGTCCGCCACGGCGACCTGTCCGCCGTGGAGCCGGACGAGACCTTCGACCTGGTGGTCGCCTTCGAGGTCATCGAGCACATCGAGGACGACGCCGGCGCGCTGGCCGGGTGGGCCGAGCACCTGCGCCCCGGCGGCTGGCTGCTGCTGTCGACGCCGGCGTGGCAGAAGCGCTACGGCGCAGCGGACGAGATGGTGGGTCACTTCCGCCGCTACGACCCGCCGGTGCTGCGCGACCGCATGGCGGGCGCCGGGCTCACCGACGTCGAGCTGGTGCACTTCGGTGCACCGCTGGGCTACCTCCTGGAGGCCGGCCGCAACTACGCGGGTCGCAAGAAGCTGGCCGCGGGCGCCACCGCCACGTCGATGGCGGAGCGCTCGGACGCCAGTGGCCGCACCCTGCAGCCCTCGACGTCGTGGACCGCGACCGCGGCGCGGCTCGGGACACTGCCGTTCCGCGCCGTGCAGAGAGCCTTCCCCGGCACCGGTCCCGGGCTGGTGGCACGCGGCCGGAAGCCGGCGGCATGAGCGGCGCACCCGTGGCGGACCGGGACGCCTACATCGCGGACCTCGCCGACCTGATCACGGCGTCACCGTCGTCGTTCCACGCCGTCGCGGAGGTGTCCCGGCGGCTCGACGCGGCCGGCTTCGAACGGCTCGAGGAAGCCGAGCCCTGGCGCAACAGCGCGTCCGGGCGACGTCGCTACGTCGTGCGTGACGGGTCGGTCGTCGCCTGGGTGGTGCCGGCAGGTGCCGGTCCGACAACGCCGTACCGCGTGGTGGGAGCGCACACCGACTCCCCCGGCTTCATGCTCAAGCCCCGACCGGGCAGCGCCGCGCACGGCTGGCTGCAGGCGAGGGTCGAGGTCTACGGCGGACCGTTGCTCAACTCGTGGCTGGACCGCGAGCTCGAGCTCGCCGGCCGGCTGGTCACCCACGACGGCGCCGAGCACCTGGTGCGCACCGGGCCGTTCCTGCGCATCCCGCAGCTGGCGATCCACCTCGACCGGCAGGTCGGCGACGGCCTGGTGCTCGACCCGCAGCGGCACATGCTGCCGGTGTGCGGCGCCGTCGGACGCGACCAGCCGGCCGACCGCGGCGACGTCGTCGGGCACCTCGCCGGGCTCGCGGGTCTGGCGGTCGCTGACGTCGCGGGCTGGGAGCTCGTGACCGCTGACACCGCACCGCCCGCACGGTTCGGGCTCGACGGCGAGTTGTTCGCCGCCGGCCGGATGGACAACCTCGCATCGGTGCACGCCGGCGCCCAGGCCCTGATGGCCGCCGCGGGCGCCGAGCCCGACCACGTGCTGGTCCTCGCGGCGTTCGACCACGAGGAGGTCGGCTCGGCCTCCCGGTCCGGCGCCGCCGGGCCGTTCCTCGCCGACGTCCTGACCCGCATCAGCACCGGCCTGGGCGCCGACGTCGACCAGCGCCTGCGCGCCGTCGCAGGCTCGTGGTGCGTGTCATCGGACGCCGGGCACGCGGTGCACCCCAACTACCCGGAGCGGCACGACACCGGCAACCGCCCGGTGCCAGGCGGCGGTCCGCTGCTCAAGATCAACGCAAAGCAGCGCTACGCCACGGACGCCCACGGCCGCGCCCTGTGGGCCCGGGCCTGCGCCCGGGCGGGGGTGGACTTCCAGGAGTTCGTGTCGAGCAACACGGTTCCGTGCGGCTCGACCATCGGCCCGCTCGCCGCGACCCGAATCGGCTTCCGGGTCGTCGACGTCGGGGCGCCGCTGCTCTCGATGCACTCGGCCCGCGAGCTCGGCCACGTCGACGACCTCGCCGCCCTCGGCGCGGCGCTCACCGCGTTCTACCGCGGGGCCTGACCCCCGCGCCCCGGCGGTGCGCCCTGCGTCGTGGACACGGTCCGGTCGCTGCGCGAGGGTGAGGCATGCGCTCACGGATGACCGGCATGTGGTGGGGCACCTCGATCGAGGCACCGGACCCGGGCGCCCTCGCGAGCTTTTACTCCGACGGTCGCCGAGCGGCACTCACTAGCTGGGTGGACGACCAGTGGAAAGCCACCTGTGCGTGGCCAAGACGTCCTTGATCGGGTCGGCGGCAAAGTGCCCCCCGCCGGGTGTCTCGACAACGATGGCACCGGGGACGGAGGCCGCGAGGAACCGACCGTGCGCGACGGGGAGCGATGTGTCGTCATCGCCGTACGTGATGAGGGCGGGGACGTTGATCGTCGTCAGGTCGAACCCCCAGTCATGGGCGAATGCAAGCGTGTCGTCCACGGAGCCGCCCACGCCGTGGATCGCCTGCTCCGGGATGATCCGCCGGAACGCCATGACGGTCTCGGGGCGCTCCAGGAAGCCCACATCGGTGCCGTTTGCCTCGTGGCCCAGGATCGCGCCAGGGTCCGCCTCGATTCGCCGTGCCATGAGCCGTTGCGCCTTGGTCATCTCCCGGGTGAGGACTTCCTCGCCCGCATCGGCCCAGGCGAGCTCTGCCGCGATCTCGTCGCCCATCCCCCCGACCCACTCATCACGAGTCAGCCCCGGCGAACCGAGTGGAGCGAGGCCGGACTGACAGGCAACTCGATCAAGCCGGTCTCCGAGCACCGCCGCACAGGCGAGTGCGTGCGGCCCCCCACCCGAACCACCGACGACCGAGAACCGGTCGAGCTCCAGGGCGTCGGCTACTGCTCGCACATCGGCTGCCTCGTCTGCGACGCAACGACCACGATGGCGCGAGGAGCGCCCGTATCCTGCTCTGTCCGTGGTGATGTACCGAATGCCCGCACCGGCATACAGCGAGTCGTCGGGCCAGCGACTGAGACGGCAGCCCGGGGTCCCATGGAGGCCGATCACCGGATAGCCGTCAGGGTCTCCGCCATCGAGGAAGGACACGGTTCGATCGTCGTTGAGCGCGACCGTGCCGAACCCTGGCTCCATCCGCACATCCTGACGGATTGGAGGGCAGGGGGACCCCGCCGATGGTCACTCCTGGGGTGTACTAAAGATCTTGGACAGTTTCTCTCGATTGAGAGGATCTGTTCATGCCCGAGAAGCGCCGGAAGTTCAGTCCGCAGTTCAAGGCTGAGGCCGTGCAGATGGTGATCGAGACCGGGAAGCCGGTCGCGGAA
>JBBRVW010000040.1:0-46347 GCA_038246545.1 Actinomycetes bacterium
CCCCCCCCCCCCCCCCCGCCACTCAACGCATCAGTCAGCGGACAGGCTGTCCGCACCAGACGTCAGCCAGTGGTCCAGCAGGGAGCGGCCGTCCGGGACGAACGGCCAGGTCGGGTCGGCCAGCCGGGCGCGCAGCTCGTCGAGGGTCATCCAGGCGCCCCAGGCGACCTCCTCGGGCTGGTGGACGACCGGGCCGTCCCAGACGGTCTCGAAGGCGTGGCAGACGTGCCTGGTGCTGGCGTCGTCGTAGCGCAGCGAGAACAGGGGACTGAGGGTGACGCCGGTGACACCGAGCTCCTCCGCGGCCTCCCGCGCGGCTGCGGCGGCCGGCTCCTCGCCGTACCGCATGCAGCCGGCAGCGAAGGCGTCGTGCATACCGGGGAAGACGTCCTTGGTGTCGGTGCGACGGTGAACGTAGACACGACCGACCCGATCCCGGACGAGGACGGCGACCACGACGTGCCAGAGGTTCTGCCGGCGCACCATCGAGCGCGGCGCCGACCCGACGACCCGTCCGGTGGCGTCGACGATCGCGACCTGCTCGCCCACGCCCGGCAGTGTGCCAGTCCCGCGTAGGCTGCCGGTGTGAGCGTCTTGCGGGTGATGGGCACCGAGACCGAGTACGGCATCATCGTCCCCGGCAACCCGGGCGCGAACGCCATGCTCATCTCCTCGCAGATCGTCAACGCCTACGCGCAGCCGACCGTCACGAGAAACCGGCGGACGCGGTGGGACTTCGAGGAGGAGAACCCGCTCCGCGACGCACGCGGCTTCGACCTGGCGCGTGAGGCGGCCGACTCGAGCCAGCTGACCGACGAGGACGTCGGCCTCGCCAACGTGATCCTCACGAACGGCGCGCGGTTCTACGTCGACCACGCGCACCCCGAGTACTCCGGGCCGGAGTGCACCAACCCCCGCGACATCCTGATCTGGGACCGCGCGGGGGAGCGGATCATGGCCGAGGCGAGCCGCCGGGCGGCGATGATCCCCAACACGCCGACCATCAACCTGTACAAGAACAACACCGACAACAAGGGTGCGTCCTACGGCACCCACGATAACTTCCTGATGCGGCGCGTGACCCCGTTCGCCGACATCGTCCGGCACCTCACGCCGTTCTTCGTCAGCCGCCAGGTCGTGGCCGGATCAGGCCGCGTGGGAATCGGCCAGGACGGCCGCGGCGACGGCTTCCAGATCTCCCAACGTGCCGACTACTTCGAGGTCGAGGTCGGCCTCGAGACGACGCTGAAGCGGCCGATCATCAACACCCGCGACGAGCCGCACGCGGTGGCGGAGAAGTACCGCCGGCTGCACGTCATCATCGGCGACGCCAACCTCGCCGAGGTGTCGACGTACCTCAAGGTCGGCACGACGGCGTTGGTGCTGGCAATGATCGAGGACCAGTTCCTGTCCGTCGACCTCACCGTCGACCGACCGGTCGCGACGCTGCACGCGGTGTCGCACGACCCGTCGCTTCGCGAGCTGGTGACGCTGCGCACCGGTCGCACGCTGACCGCCGTCCAACTGCAGATGGAGTACGCCGAGCAGGCCCGCAAGTACGTCGAGGACCGGTTCGGCTCCGACGCCGACCCGGTCACCGCCGACGTGCTCGACCGGTGGGAGTCGGTGCTCACGCGGCTCGAGTCCGACCCGATGTCGCTCTCGCGCGAGCTGGACTGGGTGGCCAAGCTGAAGATCCTGCAGGGCTACATCGACCGCGACGGGCTCGACTGGTCGTCGCCGCGGCTCGAGGCGATCGACCTGCAGTACTCCGACGTCCGGCTGGACAAGGGCCTCTACAACAAGCTCGCGGCAGCCGGCCGGTTCGAGCGGGTGGTGACCGAGGCCGAGGTCGCACGTGCAGTGACCCAGCCCCCCGAGGACACCCGCGCGTACTTCCGCGGCCGGTGCCTCGCGAAGTACCCGGACGACGTGGCCGCGGCCTCCTGGGACTCGGTGATCTTCGACCTGCCGGGCCACGACTCGCTGCAGCGGGTGCCGACGCTGGAGCCGCTGCGCGGTACCAAGGAGCACGTCGGCGGCCTGATCGACCGGTGCGACACCGCGGACGAGCTCGTCGCGGCGCTCACCGGCCGCTGAGCGAACCGGTGGCCGGACCTTCGGAACCGTGTCCCGGGTGCCGACTACTGTCGGAGGGGCAACGGCAGCGGCGGAGGGCAGCACCTGATGGCGAGCAAGGACACCGGCGGTCAGAAGCGCACGAGCAAGACCTCCGAGGAGGTCGACGAGGCGCAGGTCGACGAGGCGACCGGCGTCGCCGAGCGCAAGGAGAAGCTCGACAGCGACATCGACGCGATGCTGGACGAGATCGATGACGTCTTAGAGACCAACAGCGAGGATTTCGTTCGGAGCTTTGTACAGAAAGGGGGGGAATAGAGCCGTATGTCCGGTTCGGTGGAATCGCCAGGAGGTGTCGAGACTGTGGCGAAGCAAAGGTCTTGACCGACTTCTGGAGGAACAAGAAGTCCATCGACGGCCGGGCCCCGTACTGCATCACGTGTTTCCGGCGGCGCAACGCCGAGTCGGCGGACCGGCGGGCCGCCCGCGACGGCCGCACCCGCCGTCCGCAGAAGCGGCTAGTCGTGACTGCCCCCGAGGGCTTCCGGTTCTGCCCGAGCTGCGAACTCGTGTTTCCTCTCGACCACTTCGTGCGCAACCGGACAACCCTCAGTGGCTACGGCTCCTACTGCCGCCCGTGCCAGAACGCGAAAGCGACGGCGAGCCGTGAGCGTCCTTGCGGGGCGCGCGCCACTAGCACCTGCGCAGGCGGTACGGGATCGGTGCCGAAGAGGTCCTCCAACTGCTCGTGAGTCAGGGCAACACGTGCGCGGTCTGTGTGCAGGTGGGCGTCGAGCGGCGTCACGTCGACCACGACCACCGGACAGGTGAGGTTCGCGGGATCCTCTGCGTCAACTGCAACGGCGGGCTCGGCCAGTTCCGGGACGACCCGGCGGTGCTGCGCCGGGCGGCCGACTACCTCGACCGGCACACAGGTGCGCAGCTCGCTGCGAGCACCCGGCGCGACGAGGCCGCGTGGGCGGAGGTCCTCGCGACGGCCTCCCGCGGCCCGTCCCGGCTGGAGGACGCGTTCCGGAACCGGCTCGCAGAGTGGAGCGGCGGCCCGACGGCCTGACGCTCGGCGGCAGTAGGGTCGGGAGCGCCGTCCAGATGCGCAGCCGCGCACGCCCGGCGCACGCCGACGCAAAGGGGAACCGTAGGTGACCGACCACGCCGGACCAGGGCGCCTGCCCGCCGCGTACCTCACGCCCGGGAGCTCGTCGTTCGCCGAGTTCCTCGGTGCGCACGCCCCGGAGATGCTTCCCGGCCGCCGTACGCCACCGGCCACCGCGCTCACGACCGAAGCGCCGCACGGCACGACGATCGTGGCCATGACCTTCCCCGGCGGCATCGTCATGGCCGGCGACCGGCGCGCGACGATGGGCAACTACATCGCCCAGCGCGACATCGAGAAGGTCTTCCACGCCGACGACTACAGCTGCGTCGGGATCGCCGGCGCCGCGGGCATCGCGATCGAGATGGTGCGGCTCTTCCAGGTGGAGCTCGAGCACTACGAGAAGATCGAGGGCGCCACCCTGTCCCTCGAGGGCAAGGCGAACCGGCTCGCGCTGATGATCCGCGGCAACCTCGCGATGGCCATGCAGGGCCTCGCCGTCGTCCCGCTGTTCGCCGGCTACGACCTCGACGCCGACGACGCCACCAACGCCGGCCGGCTCTTCTCCTACGACGTCACCGGCGGCCGCTACGAGGAGCACAAGTTCCACTCGGTCGGCTCCGGGTCGATGTTCGCCCGGGGTGCCCTGAAGAAGCTCTGGCGCGACGACTTCAGCGTGGGTGACGCCGTCCTGTGCGCCGTCCAGTCCCTCTACGACGCCGCCGACGAGGACTCCGCCACCGGCGGCCCCGACCTCACCAGGCGGATCTTCCCCGTGGTGTCCACGGTCACCGCCGACGGCTACCGACGGCTGTCCGACGACGAGGTCGGTGCCGTCGTCGACACCGTGGTGGCCGGCCGGATGGACAACCCCGGTGGCCCCCAGGCCCCGCTGCGCTAGCCGCCACCGACACGCCGCCCCGATGACCACCACCACCCGCCCCGCCACCGCCGAGGAGCACGCGCCGTGACGATGCCGTTCGGATACGTCTCGCCCGAGCAGCTGATGAAGGATCGGGCCGACTACGCCCGCAAGGGCATCGCCCGCGGCCGCAGCGTCGTCGTGCTGCAGTACGACGGTGGCATCGTCTTCGTCGGCGAGAACCTCTCTCGCGCCCTGCACAAGATCTCCGAGATCTACGACCGGATCGCGTTCGCCGCGGTCGGCAAGTACAACGAGTTCGAGAACCTCCGGATGGCCGGCGTCCGCTACGCCGACCTGCGCGGCTACTCCTACGACCGCCAGGACGTCACCGGGCGCGGGCTGGCCAACGTCTTCGCCCAGACCCTCGGCACCATCTTCACCGTCGACTCGAAGCCGTACGAGGTCGAGATCGTCATCGCCGAGGTGGGGGAAACCCCGGCCGACGACCAGATCTACCGGTTGACCTACGACGGGTCGGTGGCCGACGAGCACGGCTTCGTCGCGATGGGGGGCTCGGCCGAGACGATCTCTGCGCAGCTCACCGAGCGCTACCGCGACGGCATGACCCTCGAGGGGGCGCTGAGCCTCGCGGTGGAGCTCCTCGGCCGCGACCCGTCCGGCGGCGAGCAGCGCACGCTCACGCCGGACCAGCTGGAGGTCGCCGTCCTCGACCGGCACCGGCCCCGCCGGAAGTTCCGCCGGCTCGGCGGCGCCCACCTGGGGCGCCTGCTCGGCCAGGACGACTCCGTGGCGGCCGACGACGAGCCGCCCGACTCCGACCCGCCCGTCTCGCTCGCGGGCGGGTCGCACGAGCCGCCCGGGCCCGGCTCCGAGCCGGGGGACCGGCCCGACTCCTGACCGGCAAGCGCCGGACCTTGATCGGTGATGATCAAGGTCCCGGGCTTGTCCGGTGCCGGCCATCCGGCCGGAACGGAGGTGGTCCGGCGCCCACGGGGACAGCCCGCGCGCGAGGCTGACGACGGACGCCACCGAACCCGCCGAGGAGTCGCAGAGCATCCGGAACCGGACATCGTCCCCGCTACCCTGGCTGCTCTCGTACGACCGACCGGGTCGTGCGCGCCCGAGCAGCAGGGGGATCTCGGTGGACCTGACGACGACCCGACCGCGCCTCGTCCGGAGCCTCGCGGCTGCCGGCGCAGCCGCTCTCGTGCTGTCCCTGGCCCCGGCGGCGCAAGCGGTCGCCGCCACGTCCGCCGCCGACGGCAGCCGCACCGTGACCTACCGCGGCGCCTCGGTCACCGTGCCGGCGGGCTGGCCGGTCCGCGACCTCGCCGGTCGGCCGGGCTGCGTCCGCTTCGACGAGCACGTGGTCTACCTCGGTGACCCCAGCCGCAGCACCTGCCCGCCCCACCTCGTCGGGCGGACCGAGGCGGTGCACCTCACGACCAAGAGCCTGCAGGGCGTGGTCGCTCCGGACCGGGTCGTGACCTCCGAGGGCTCGGCGGTCTCCGTGGTCGTGTCCGCCGGTGGCGACACCCCGGCGGCGCGCTCGATCGCGCGATCGGTCAGCTTCGCCGACGCCTCGGCCGCCATCGCCGCACCCTCCGGCCGCGCCGACGCGCGCACCCTGTCCCGCGCCGACGCCCCCTCCACAACGAGGTCGTCGACGTCGCCGGCGTCGTCAACAGCCGCCGGGTCAGGGGTCACCCCGTCCGACACGACGTACAACGGGCTCGGGTTCGATGCGTGCACGGCGCCGCCGCTCTCGACGATGGCAGCCTGGTACGCGAGCTCGCCGTTCAAGGCGGCCAACATGTACATCGGCGGTGCCAGCCGGGGCTGCTCGCAGGCCAACCTGACCGCCGACTGGGTGACCCAGACCGTCGCGCAGGGCTGGACCCTGATCCCCACCTACGTCGGTCTGCAGGCGTCGTGCAGCAGCTACCCGAACAAGATCGACCCGACCCAGGCGTCGGCCCAGGGCACCGCCGCCGCCGACGACGCAGTGGTCCAGCTCAACGCGCTCGGTCTCGGCCTGGGCAACCCGGTCTACTTCGACATGGAGGCGTACTCGTACACCAACGCCGCCTGCCTCGCGGCCACCCGCGCCTTCCTCGGCGCGTGGACCCAGCGGCTGCACGACCGTGGCTACGTCTCCGGGATCTACTCCAGCTCCAACGCCCTCGCGGCCACCGTCTTCGACGGGACGACCAGCGCGGACCGCGTCCCGACGACTGCGATGCCCGCGCCGGACACCCTCTGGTTCGCCCGCTGGCCGGCGGACAGCAAGACCCAGCCGGGTGACCCCACGCTCAGCGACCTCGCGATCCCCGACCAGTACTTCGCGAACCACCGGATCCACCAGTTCCGCGGCGGCCACCAGGAGGCCTACGGCGGCGTCACGGTCAACATCGACAGCAACTCCCTGGACGCGCCGGTCGCGCCGTCCCAGCTCGCGGCCGACGGCGCCTTCGTGCAGACCGCGGGGACCGTCTACCGGATGGCCGGCGGTGCCCCGATCGTCGTCACCGACTGGGCCGCCGTCGGCGGCGGACAGCAACCAGTCACCACGCTGTCGCAGAGCCAGTTCAACTCGCTGCCCAGCCGCCCGCGCAACGGCACCTTCCTCCAGAGCGGCGCCACCGGCCGGATCTGGCGGGTCGTCACGGGTGTCGCGACCTACGTCCCGTCCTGGACCCCGTACGGCGGCCCGCAGCCCAGCGTGGTCGTCGACCAGGCCGCGCTGGACCACGCAGGAACCGGCGGCTTCTGGAACAGGTTGGACAGCGGCACACCGTCCCCGCGGATGACGGCGCCCGCCAGCATCGGAACGACCGGCAAGAAGGCGTCGTTCGCGTGGTTCGGCGGCTACTCCTCGAGCGCAGTGGGCAGCTACGACGTGCGCTGGCGCAAGGCACGATACGACGCCACGTACGGCGCGTGGACCCGGCCGGCGTCCTGGCAGCGCACGCCGGTGTCCGACGTGCCCCTGGGGCTGCGGGCCGGGTACACCTCGTGCGTGTCCGTGCGGGCCCGCAACCTGGCCGGCCAGACCTCGGGCTGGACCACGCAGCGCTGCACCGCGCGTTCCCTCGACGACCGCAGCCTGGCGCGGTCGGCGGGCTGGAAGGCGAAGTCCGGCAAGGGCGCCTTCTTCGGAGGCACCTACCTCACCACCACGCGCAAGGGCTCGACCCTTGTGCGCACCGGCGCCCGCGTGAAGCGGGTCGGGGTCGTCGCGTCGACCTGCCGCAGCTGCGGCCAGGTCGCCGTCCTGCTCGACGGCAAGCGGATCGGCGCCGTGAGCCTGGTGGGTCCGAAGCGGTCCAGCCAGGTGCTCATGCTCCCGGCGGTACGCCGGCAGAAGGCGACCGTCACCCTCAAGGTCCGTAGCAGCGGGGCGCGAGTGCGCATCGACGGCCTGGTCCTCAGCCGCAGCTGAGACCGGGCGGGCCTCGCCCGGGAGGCGCGCGGCTCCCACTGCCGCAGCCGCCCCCTCGTCGGCCGGCCGGCGGAGCAGACCGCGGCCGCCCCTGTCACGTCCGGCCCGGTCGCCCTCCGCCGGCTACGACGTCGCCGGGTTCTCGCTCATCGCTCGACCTCCAGGTGCACGGCTGCCTCGTCCGCGGAGGCCCCACCGCCGTCTAGGCCGACGTCGGTGCCGACCTCGTCCTTCTCGTCGTCCCCGTGCGCGCCCTCGTCAGGCGCGACAAGCCGCCCGACAGAGTCGTCGACCGGGTCGGCGCTCCCCGGGTCGCCGTACGCGTCGCCGAGGACTGCGTCGTCCGTCTCTTCCCTGCTTGCTCCGAACAGCTGGGGGTCGTCGGCGACCACGTCGTCGACCGGATGGTGGTCGTCGCCGTCCGGGACCTCCTCGGCCAGTCGCTGGTCGAGCGACTCTCCCTGCTCCGCCTCGGAGTGCGTCGTGCCGAACTTCTCCGCGCCCAGCGGCCGGTCCTCGGCACCGCTGCCCCGGTCGCCGGCCGGCGTCTCGGGGTCCTCGTCGCGCAGCGACTCTGGCGTCTCGACCAGGCGGTCGCCGTCGGTGTCCTCGGTGCGGGCGTCGTCGTTCCAGGTGTCGCTCATGGCGACCACCTACCAACGCCCCGTCGGGGCAAACGTCCGGCAACGGTGCCGTGGACCTCCCGGCCGTAGCCAGCCTCCCGGCGTACGGTGGCGACATGGACCGCCGGATCTTCGGGCTCGAGAACGAGTACGGCGTGACCTGCACCTTCAAGGGGCAGCGCCGGCTCTCCCCCGACGAGGTCGCGCGCTACCTCTTCCGCCGCGTGGTGTCGTGGGGCCGCAGCAGCAACGTCTTCCTGCGCAACGGCGCGCGGCTCTACCTCGACGTCGGCAGCCACCCCGAGTACGCGACGCCCGAGTGCGACGACATCCGCGAGCTGGTCGTCCACGACAAGGCGGGGGAGCGCATCCTCGAGGGTCTGCTCGTCGACGCGGAGCGGCGGCTGCGCGAGGAGGGCATCGCCGGCGACGTCTACCTGTTCAAGAACAACACCGACAGCGCCGGCAACTCCTACGGCTGCCACGAGAACTACCTGGTGGGACGGCACGGCGAGTTCACCCGCCTCGCCGACATCCTGATCCCCTTCCTGGTGAGCCGGCAGATCATCTGCGGCGCGGGAAAGGTGCTGCAGACCCCCCGTGGCGCGGTCTACTGCGTGAGCCAGCGGGCCGAGCACATCTGGGAGGGCGTCTCGTCCGCCACCACGCGGTCGCGGCCGATCATCAACACCCGTGACGAGCCGCACGCCGACGCCGAGCGCTACCGCCGGCTGCACGTCATCGTCGGCGACTCGAACATGAGCGAGACGACCACCTTGCTGAAGCTCGGCGCCACCGACCTCGTGCTGCGCATGATCGAGGCGAACGTCGTGATGCGCGACCTCACGCTGGAGAACCCGATCCGGGCGATCCGTGAGATGAGCCACGACATGACCGGCCGCAAGAAGGTGCGCCTCGCCAACGGGCGCGAGGCGAGCGCCCTCGACATCCAGCTCGAGTACTTCACCAAGGCCCGCGACTTCGCGGCGCGGCGCGGGATCGACGAGGGGCACGTCAAGCGGGTCCTCGACCTGTGGGAGCGCACCCTCACCGCGGTCGACACCGGGGACCTCGACTCGGTGGCCACCGAGATCGACTGGGTGATGAAGCACCGGTTGATCGAACGCTACCGGGCCAAGCACGACCTGGCGCTGTCCTCGTCGCGGATCGCGCAGATCGACCTGGCGTACCACGACATCTCCCGCGAGCGCGGCCTGTTCTACCTGCTGCAGAAGCGTGGCCAGGCCGAACGCGTGTGCCGCGACCTGGAGGTCTTCCAAGCCAAGTCAGTGCCCCCTCAGACGACCCGGGCCCGCCTGCGCGGCGAGTTCATCCGTCGCGCGCAGGAGCGCCGCCGCGACTTCACGGTCGACTGGGTGCACCTCAAGCTCAACGACCAGGCGCAGCGGACCGTCCTGTGCAAGGACCCGTTCCGGTCGGTCGACGAGCGCGTGGAGAAGCTCATCGCCAGCATGTGACGACACGGGCGGTGCCTCGCCGCCGCTGGAGGCCGGCCGAGCGCCAGGGGCGGGGGAGTCGCCCGGTCGGTCCTGCCAGGGAGCCGGGTTAGGGTGGACGCCGTTCCCCACCCCCTTCTGCTACGAGGTTCCTCCGTGCGCCGAACTGCTCTGGTCCTGCTTCCCGTGCTGCTGGCGGGCTCTCTCGCCGCCTGCAGCAGCGGCGGTGGGTCCGACCTGCCCTCCGCGTCGGGCGGGTTCGGCGACAAGCCGAAGATCAGCATCGCGAAGGGCACCGACCCCGCGCCGACGCTCGAGTCGACGGTCCTCACGGAGGGCAACGGCCCGGCCGTGAAGAAGGGCGACCTGCTGGTCGCCGACTACCTCGGCGAGACCGTCGCCAACAAGAAGGTCTTCGACAACTCCTACGACCGCAAGGTGCCGGCTGCCTTCCCGATCGGCACCGGGAACGTCATCCCCGGGTGGGACAAGATCCTCGTCGGCGCCAAGATCGGCAGCCGCATCCTCATGAGCGTCCCGCCGAAGCAGGGCTACGGCAAGAAGGGCAACGAGCAGGCCGGCATCAAGGGCAAGGACACCCTGCTCTTCGTCGTCGATCTCATCGCGCGCTACCCCAAGGACGGCGGCACCGTGCCCAAGAGCACGCCGGTCGCCGACGTGCCCGCCGGGCTGCCCACCGTCACGGGGGACGCCGGCACCGAGCCGACGATCACCGTCCCCGGCGACGCGACGCCGCCGAAGGAGCCCGTCGTCACCGTGCTCGCCAAGGGCACCGGACCGGCACTCGCGAAGGGCAACCTCGCGGTCGTCGAGTACACCGCGGTCGACTTCACCGGCAAGGCCGTCGGGAGCTCGTGGCAGCAGGGCCCGCAGGGCGTGCCGATCGGCGGCGAGCAGGCCAGCCCGTTCGACCTGCTGGCCGGTGTGCCTGCCGGCAGCCGGGTGCTGCTGACCCTCCCGGCCCAGACCGGCACCGACGCCAAGACCGGCAGCGTGGCTGTCGTCATCGACCTGCTGGGCCTGCACGGCCCGGCGAAGGGGAGCGCCAAGTGACCACCCCGGAGAAGCCCGAGATCGAGTTCCCGGAGGGCCCGCCGCCCTCCGACCTGGAGATCGTCGACCTGAGCGAGGGCGACGGCGCCGAGGCCGGACCCGGCGACACCGCAGTCGTGCACTACGTCGGCGTGGCCTACTCCACCGGCGAGGAGTTCGACGCCTCCTGGAACCGCGGCCAGGCCTTCGAGTTCCCCCTCGGCGCAGGCAACGTCATCGCCGGCTGGGACCGCGGCGTGGTCGGCATGAGGGTGGGCGGCCGTCGCCGGCTGGTCATCCCGCCGGACCTCGGCTACGGCGACCGTGGCGCGGGTGCCGTGATCAAGCCGGGCGAGACCCTGATCTTCGTCGTCGACCTGGTCGACGTCCGCTAGCACCGGCAGCGTCCCGTTGCACGGGAAACCGCGCCGGGAAGGTCGCCGGGACCCGGTAGGTTGATCCACCGTGTCCGCGCAGAAGACGGAGCGGCTGCTCAACCTGGTGATCTGCCTGCTGTCGACCCGACAGTTCCTTCTCAAGGAGCAGATTCGCGCCGCTGTGCCCCAGTACGCCGAGTGCCCCTCGGACGAGGCCTTCGACCGCATGTTCGAGCGCGACAAGGAAGAGCTGCGGGACATGGGCGTCCCGCTCGAGACGGGGGGCAACGACGCCTGGTTCGACGACGAGGTGGGCTACCGCGTCGACCGGGCGGCGTACGCGCTTCCCGAGGTGAGCTTCACCCCGGACGAGCTCGCAGTCCTCGGCCTGGCGTCCCGGGTCTGGCAGCAAGCCAGCCTGGCCGCCCCGGCGTCGCGGGCGGTGCAGAAGCTCAAAGCTGCCGGGGTCGAGCCCGACAGCGGCAGCCTGGTCGGCATCGAGCCGCGGGTGCGCACCAGCGAGCCGGCCTTCGAGCCGGTCTACGCCGCGGTCCGTGACCGCCGCCCCATCATCTTCCCCTACCGAACCCCCGGCCGTCCCGATGTCATCGAGCGGCACCTCGAGCCCTGGGGGATCGTCTCCCGCCACGGCCGGTGGTACGTCGTGGGTCACGACTGCGACCGCGGCGCCACCCGCGTGTTCCGCCTGTCCCGCGTCGCCGGTCCGGTGCGTGTCGTCGGTCGCCCGGGCGACGTCGTGGTGCCCGCGGGCACCGACCTGCGCGCGCAGGTGGCGACGCTGGTCCCCGAGCGCGCCACCGTCGAGGCGAGGCTGTGCGTCCGGACCGGTTCCGGAACCCGGTTGCGGCGGCGGGCGACCGCCTCGACGCCCGGACGGGACGGCGCCGACGAGCTCACCGTCCTCTTCAGCGACCTCGAGATGCTCGCCGAGGAGGTGGCCGGGCACGGCGCCGACGTCCAGGTGCTCGACCCACCCGCCCTGCGCGAGGCGGTCGTCCGCCGGCTGCGTGGCGTGCTGGCCGCCTCTGTTGCGGGCAGCCCGGCGGCTGCCCGGTGACCACCGGAGCCACCGAGCGCCTCTCCCGGCTGCTCGCCCTGGTGCCCTACCTCGTGAGCCGCCAGGGGATCCCGCTGCCGGAGGCGGCCGCCGAGTTCGGCATCTCCGAGAGCCAGCTGGTCAAGGACCTCGAGCTGCTCTTCGTCTGCGGCACCCCGGGCCACCTGCCCGACGACCTCATCGACGTCGACTGGGACGACGGCCACGTCTTCCTCACCAACGCCGAACCGATCGCGCGGCCGCTCCGGCTCGTCGTCGACGAGGCGCTGGCACTGCTCGTCGGTCTGCGGGCGCTGGCCGACGTGCCCGGCCTGCACGACCGCGACGCCCTGCAGCGCACGATCCTCAAGCTCGAGCAGGCGGCGGGGGAGGCCGGCGCCGCCAGCACACAGGTCCGCGTCGAGGTCGAGGCGCAGGGCCCGCTGGCCGACGTGCGCCGGGCGCTGGAGACCGGTAGCCGGGTGCACCTCACCTACTTCGTGCCGTCGCGCGACGAGACCACCGAGCGCGACGTCGACCCGATGCGGGTACTGCTCATCGACGCCCGCTGGTACCTGGAGGGCTGGTGCCGGCGCGCCGAGGACGTCCGGCTGTTCCGGATGGACCGGGTCGAGGCGCTGACCGTGCTCGACACGCCGGCCGAGGTGCCGGCCGAAGCCACCGCACGGGACCTGTCGGAGGGGTTGTTCCGACCGTCGCCGGGTGACCGGCTCGTGTCGGTCGAGCTGGCCCCGGCCGCGCACTGGGTCGTCGACTACTACCCGGTCGAGGAGGTCGTCCAGGACGGCGACCTGATGCTCGTCCGGCTGCGGGTCGTCGACGACGCCAGCTGGTTGCGGCAGCTCGCACTCCGCCTGGGCGGAGCCCTGCGGGTGCTCGACCCGCCGGAGCTCGCCGATGCGGTGACCTCGGCGGCGCGGGCGGCGCTGGCGGCGTACGACCGGCCGTAACCCGTTCGGCTCCTCGGGCGTGCGGCTCGCCGGCTCGTCCGTACGGCCCATTTCTCTCAAGGGCTCCCGGTGGGCTGCCGAACACCTTCTTGACGCTCCGGGAAGGGGCGCTGAGCTGGGGAGGGACGCCGATGACCACGATCAAGACCTCGTGCCCCGTGTGCGGGGACGTGGAGCTCACCCCCGAGCAGATGCGCCTCGTGGTCTGCTCCCGCTCCGAGTGGTCGTTCTACGCGTTCCGTTGCGGGACCTGCACGGACGAGATCCGCAAGCCGGCCGACGAGGAGGTCGTGACCCTCCTTGTGTCCGGCGGCGTCGTCGCGGAGCCGTGGGTCATCCCCGCCGAGGCGCTCGAGGAGCACCAGGGCGGTGCCATCACCTACGACGACGTCCTCGACTTCGCGCTGAGCCTGGACCGCGTCGACCTGCTCGCCTCGCTCATCTCGCCCCGCGTCCAGGCCTGACCGCCGCGGGGGCAGCCCCGGAGCCCGGCCCGGTAGCCTGCATGGGTGCTCTGGCTCCTGCTGTGGACCGTCCTCGTGCTCGGCGCGGCGGGGGTGTTCTTCCTGATCGGACGCGACCTCTGGCGCACGTCGAAGGCCCTGGTCACCGAGCTGACCACCGCCACCGACCGTCTCACCGAGCTGGGCGACCGGCTGGCCACCCTGGACCACTCAGGCGTCGACGATGTCGCGATGTCCGGGAAGCTCACCCCGGACCAGGTGGGTGACGTACGATCGCCGGGCAGGAGTCCGCGACAGCAGAGGTGACTACTTCATGTTCCGAAACCTCGGTGCGCCCGAGATCATCCTCATCCTCGTGGTGCTGGTGCTCCTCTTCGGTGCCAAGCGGCTGCCCGACGCCGCCCGCAGCCTCGGCCGGTCCATGCGGATCTTCAAGTCCGAGGTCAAGGAGATGGGTCGCGACGAGGACGAGCAGCCGACCCAGCAGGCCCAGACCCCCCGCGAGGTCGAGGGCCGCGTCGTCGACACCCCGCCCGCGCCGGCACCGGTTGCCGAGCCGCAGCGCGCCACCACGCCCGGGGAGCACCCCGAGCGCGACCGCTGACCTGACGCCCTCAGGGCACCGGTCGGAGGGATGTAGGTGGTCACGCTGAGCAGCCGCGCCCGCGGGGGCCGGGGCCGGTCCACGCGCGACCCCGAGGGCCGGATGTCCCTCACCGACCACCTGCGTGAGCTGCGGGTCCGGCTGGTCCGCTCGGTCCTGGCGATCGTCGTCGGCACGATCGTCGCCGCGTTCTTGTACAAGGGCTTCCTGTTCCCCCTGCTCGTCGACCCCATCAACAGCATCAAGGACGACCACCCCGGGCTGACGTTGAACTTCGGCGGCATCTCCGACTCGTTCACCTTCGCCCTCAAGATCTGTGCGATGGCCGGCGTCTTCATCGCCAGCCCCGTGTGGCTGTACAACCTCTGGGGCTTCGTCGCGCCCGGTCTGCACAAGCGCGAGCGGGCCTACGGCATCGCGTTCGTCGGCGTCAGCGTCCCGCTCTTCCTGGGGGGCGCCGCCCTGGCGTACCTCTTCCTGCCCAAGGGCTTCGACCTGCTCATCGGCTTCAACCCGGCCCCCGGCGAGGTCGCGAACATCATCAGCCTCGACAACTACATGTCGTTCGTCCTGCGGATGTTCCTCGTCTTCGGCATCGCCTTTGTCATGCCGGTCTTCCTGGTCGGCCTCAACCTCGCCGGCATCGTCAGCGGCCGCCAGCTGCTCAGGGCCTGGCGCCCCGTCATCCTCGGCTCCTTCGTGTTCGCCGCCGTGGCAACCCCGTCGGGCGACCCCTGGACCATGACCGCGCTCGCAGTCCCGATGCTGCTCCTCTACTACGTCGCAGCCGGGCTCTCGCTGCTCACCGACCGACGCCGGCGCAACCAACGCATCGACGGCGTCGACTACGGCGACCTCGACGACGAGGAGGCCAGCCCGCTGCAGTACCAGGCGCGGCCGCTCGACGACCCGGACGACCTCGACACCCCGAGCGACCCGGCCGGTCCGATCGACGAGGACGACCCCGACCGCGCCTGACCACTAGCGTTCGGCCCGTGACGCGCCGGATCGCCCTGCTGGTCAACCCGACGTCCGGCAAGGGCCGAGGGGCCACGCTGGTCGAGCCGCTGTCGGCACGACTGCGCTCGGCGGGTCACGGGGTGGACGTGGTCGTCGGCCGGGACGCCGACGAGGCGTTCGACCGGGTCCGCGACCAGGTCGCCCGCGGCGTGGACGCCCTGGTGGCCGTCGGCGGCGACGGGCTGGTCAACCTGGCCCTGCAGGTGGTGGCCGGCACCGATGTGCCGCTGGGCGTGGTCCCGGCCGGCACCGGCAACGACATCGCCCGGGCTCTGGGCATCCCGCTCGGTGACCCGCTCGCCGCTGCCGACCTGGTCCTGCGGGGCACCACCCGGCCGGTCGACCTGGGGCGGGCCGACGGCCGGTGGTTCGGTGGAGTGCTCGGGTCAGGCTTCGACTCGATGGTCAACGAGCGGGCCAACCGGATGAGCTGGCCGACCGGGCGCAGCCGCTACAACCTGGCGATCGTTCTCGAGCTGCGCACCTTCCGGCCGGTGCCCTACGTTCTCGAGCTGGACGGCGAGCCGTGGACGACCGAGGCGATGCTCGTCGCCGTCGGCAACGGCCCGTCGTACGGGGGCGGCATGAAGGTCTGCCCCGACGCCGACCTCGGCGACGGCCTGCTCGACGTCACCGTCCTCGGACCGATCTCCAAGCCGGAGTTCCTGCGGGTCTTCCCGACCGTCTACAAGGGCACCCACGTGCAGCACCCTGCCGTCACGGTGAAGCGGGCCCGCAGTGTCGTGCTGCGGGCCGAGGGCGTCACGGCGTACGCCGACGGGGAGCGGGTGGCGGCCCTGCCGGTGCGCTGCGAGGCGGTGCCGTCAGCGTTGCGCGTCTTCGAATGACCGTCCGGGCCGCACCCGGAACGTAGGGTTGGTGGCATGGCCTCTCCCGCGCAACGGTACGCGCAGGCGCGCCGGCGGCAGGCCCGCCCGGACGGTCCGTGGAGCACCTTCGTCGCGCTCTACCCGTTCGGCCTCGACCCGTTCCAGGTGCGCGCCTGCGAGGCGCTGGAGGCCGGCCGGGGAGTCCTCGTCGCCGCACCCACCGGCGCGGGCAAGACGGTGGTCGGCGAGTTCGCCGTGCACCTGGCGCTCGCCGAGGGCCGCAAGTGCTTCTACACGACACCGATCAAGGCGCTGTCGAACCAGAAGTACGCCGACCTGGTGGCGCGCTACGGCATCGGGAACGTCGGGCTGCTGACCGGCGACAACAGCGTCAACGGCGAGGCGCCCGTGGTCGTGATGACCACCGAGGTGCTGCGCAACATGCTCTACGCCGGCAGCAGCACGCTGACCGGGCTCGGCTACGTCGTCATGGACGAGGTGCACTACCTCTCGGACCGGTTCCGCGGCGCGGTCTGGGAGGAAGTCATCATCCACCTGCCGGAGTCGGTGGCCCTGGTGTCGCTGTCGGCGACCGTGAGCAACGCCGAGGAGTTCGGCGACTGGCTGGGCACCGTCCGCGGCGAGACCGAGGTGGTGGTCGAGGAGCACCGACCGGTGCCGCTGTGGCAGCACGTGATGGCCAACCACCGGCTGTACGACCTCTTTGTCGAAGACGAACGACGGAATCGTGTCGAAGACGAACGACGGAATCGTGTCGAAGACGAACGATGGAATCGTGTTGCCGACAGCGAGGAGGCGAAGGTCAACCCGGAGCTGGTCCGGCTGGCCCGCGAGCAGGAGCGCTACGCCCGCACCCACCAGCAACGGCCGGGACGTGGCGGCCGACGGCCGCGGTCGGTCGGCATGCCGAGCCGGGTCGAGGTTCTCGAACGGCTCGACGCCGAGGGCCTGCTGCCCGCCATCACCTTCATCTTCAGCCGGGCCGGCTGCGACGCCGCCGTCGGGCAGTGCCTGCACGCGGGACTGCGGCTGCTCACCCCTGACGAGGCGCACACCGTGCGCGAGCTCGTCGACGCCCGGTGCGCCGACATCCCGCGGGAGGACCTCCGGGTCCTCGGCTACGACGAGTGGCGCGCCGGGCTGGAGCGCGGCATCGCCGCGCACCACGCCGGGATGCTGCCGACCTTCAAGGAGGTCGTCGAGCAGCTGTTCGTCCGCGGCCTGGTGAAGGCGGTCTTCGCCACCGAGACCCTGGCGCTGGGCATCAACATGCCGGCCCGCTCGGTCGTGCTGGAGCGCCTGGTGAAGTGGAACGGCGAGAGCCACGCCGACGTCACCCCGGGGGAGTACACGCAGCTCACCGGCCGGGCCGGCCGCCGCGGCATCGACGTCGAGGGCCACGCCGTCGTCGTGTGGTCGCCAGGCCTGGAGCCGTCCTCGCTGGCCGGTCTGGCGTCCACCCGCACCTATCCGCTGCGCTCCAGCTTCCGGCCGTCGTACAACATGGCGGTCAACCTGGTCGGCCAGTTCGGCCGCGACCGGGCGCGCGAGCTGCTGCAGTCGTCGTTCGCGCAGTTCCAGGCCGACCGGGCCGTCGTCGGCCTGGCCCGGCAGGTAGCCCGCAACGAGGAAGGGCTGGCCGGGTACAAGGAGTCGATGACCTGCCACCTCGGCGACTTCCGGGAGTACGCCCGGCTGCGGCGGGCCATCTCGGACCGGGAGGCCGCGCTCGCCCGGACCGGCACGGCCAACCGCCGGGCCCAGGCAGCCGCCTCCCTCGAGGCCCTGCGGCCGGGCGACGTGATCGATGTCCCGGCCGGCCGGCGAGGCGGACTTGCCGTCGTGCTGGACGCGGGGACCCAGGGCGGCAACGCCGACCCGCGACCGACCGTGCTCACTGCCGACCGCCAGGTGCGCCGTCTCTCGCTGGCCGACTTCCCGGTGGCGGTGGAGGCGGTGCACCGGCTGCGGATCCCCAAGTCGTTCAACCCGCGCAACCCGGCGAGTCGTCGAGACCTGGCCTCGTCGCTGCGCAACGCGCACCTCGGGGACCGCCCGGGGCGACCCGCCGAGCGCCCCCACAAGGTGCGCGCGGCCGCGGCCGACGACCGCGAGCTGATCGAGCTGCGCGCGCAGCTGCGGGCGCACCCGTGCCATGGCTGCGGTGAGCGAGAGGACCACGCGCGCTGGGCCGAGCGCTTCCACCGCCTGGTGCGCGAGACCGACGACCTGCGTCGCCGGGTCTCCGAGCGCACGCACACCATCGCTCGCACCTTCGACCGGATCTGCGACCTGCTCGGCGAGCTCGGCTACCTCGACGGCGACCAGGTGACCGACGCGGGCAGGTCGCTCGGCGCGCTCTACACCGAGCTGGACCTGCTCACCGCCGACTGCCTGCGGGCCGGGGTCTGGGCCGGCCTCGAGCCGGCCGAGCTCGCGGCCGCGGTGTCCGCGCTGGTCTACGAGTCGCGCCGCGACGACGACACCAGCACGCCGGCGCTCCCACCGGGTCGTACCCGCGAGGTCCTGACCGAGATGCAGCGCCGCTGGCGGGCGCTGGAGGACCGGGAGCGCAGCCACCGGCTGACGCCGGCCACGGAGCCGGACCCGAGATTCGCTCTCGCGACGTGGTCCTGGGCCAGGGGTCGCTCGCTGGATGCCGTGCTCCGGGACGCCGAGCTGGCGCCCGGGGACTTCGTGCGGTGGACCAAGCAGGTGGTCGACCTGCTGGGCCAGGTCGCCGTGGCAGCCGGTACCGAGCCGGCCACCCGGCCGGTCGCGGGCGCCGCGCGCGCCGCCGCCGACCAGCTGCGGCGCGGCGTCGTCGCGTACTCGTCGGTGTCCTGAATCGGACGCGTCACCCCAGATCGGGCACACCTCCGCTGGGTGCTGACGAGGGTGCGATCGAGAACTAGGCTCACCTCCGGGCGGGCAGCCCGGCTGCCCGGTGAGCGGACGGAGCTCCTATGACAGCCCCCGTGGACATCTGGCGACAGGTCGCCGACAGGTGGACCGAGGTGCACGCCCAGATCGGCGACGACCAGTGGCGGGCCGCGACGCCGTGCGAGGGTTGGACGGTGCGCGATCTCGTCGACCACCTGCAGTGGCACGGGACAGCCCTGAACCTGCTCGGAGCCGACACCACACCGGGCGACGACTGGGACCGGATCCGCGCGGGTCTGGATGCCGTCCTGTCCGACCCGTCGCGCCTGCAGGGAACGGTCGAGCAGTTCGGCGGCATGCCCAAGCAGGACCTGGCCGCCTTCCTGATCGGTGACCGGCTGATCCACACGTGGGATCTCGCCCGATCGCTCGATGTCGACGACGCCCTTCCGGCCGACGCGGTCGCGGCGACGATGGCCGGTCTGCAGCATGCGCCCCCGGAGTTCCTGCGTGGTCGCAATCCGCTCGGCCTGGACATGATGAAACCGCCCGTCCCCACGCCCCAGGACGCCAGCGACCAGGACGCGATGCTGGCCTTCAGCGGTCGCCGGCCCTGAGCCGGGCCGGGCCAGGGTCCAGGAGGCGTCGGCGATGGCGTGTGCGGACGCCGCGTGAGTGCGGCTCCGAGGCGCGGCAACCTCCCGTCCGCGGCGACACCCCTCGTCGGGCGAGCGGTCCTGCTCCGCGAGGTCGTCGACCTGGTCCGCACCAACCCGCTCGTCACCCTGAGCGGCGTCGGCGGTGTGGGCAAGACCCGGCTGGCGCTCGCCGTGGCTGCCGAGCTGGCTGATGAGTTCCCCGACGGCGTCTGGTTCGTCGAGCTCGCGTCGGTCGGCGACGCCGCGTCCGTTCCGGAGGCGATCGCGACTGCGCTGGGCGTGCCCCCACAGGGCGACGACGACCTGATCGACAACGTCGCCGCAGCGCTGGCCGGGCGTCGAGTCCTGCTGGTCGTGGACAACTGCGAACACGTGCAGTCCGCCGCGACGTCGGCCATCGCGCGGATCATCGCGCGGGCCGGCAGCGCCAAGGTGCTCGCCACGTCGCGGGAGTACCTGTGGACCGCCGGCGAAGCGCTGCTCGCGGTGTCACCGCTGACGCTCGACGGCGGCGCGGCCTCCGACGCCGTCACCCTCTTCGTCGAGCGGGCCCGAAGGGTGCGCCCCGGCTTCGGTGTGGCAGAGCCCGAGACGGCCGCCGCGGTGATCGAGATCTGCACGACCCTCGACGGGCTGCCGCTGGGGATCGAGCTGGCTGCAGCCCGGATGGCCGCCATGTCGGCCGTGGAGGTCCGGGACCGGCTCGACAGCCGGTTCCGCCTGTTGACCGGTCCGGAGCACGGGCCGGAACGTCAGTCGACGTTGGGGCGCGCGGTCGACTGGTCGTACGACCTGCTGACCGACGACGACCGCGAGCTGCTGCGCACCGCGTCGGTGTTCGCCGGAGGCTTCGACCTGCAGAGCATCTGCGCAGTCGCCGAGGCCGCCGACGAGGTGACGATCCTCACCCGGCTCGACTCGCTGGTCCGCAAGTCACTCGTCGTCGCCGACCATGCCGGCCCCCGCACCAGGTACCGCCTGTTCGAGACCATCCGGCAGTACGCCGAGAACGCCCTCTCGGAGGCCGGCGCCCGCGGGCTGATGCGGGATCGGCACGCCGCGCACTTCGGGCGGGACGCTGCGACCCGTTGGGAGAGCTGGAACGGTCCCGGCTGGCGCGACACCGTCGACTGGGTCGAGATCGAGCTGGCCAACCTTCGGGCCGCCTTCCGCTGGAGTGCCGCCAGGGGTGACCTGGTGGTGGCGACCGACATCGCTGCTCACGCCGCACTGATGGGCGTCTCGATCGAGCTGTTCGAGACCATCGGCTGGGCGGAGGAGCTGCTGGACGCTGCCGCCGCGGCCGACGTCCCCCGCCTACCGCGCCTGTACACCGCGGCGGGCCATGCCTGCTTCGTCGGACGAGCCGAGGCGGCAGCAGCCAACGCGCACCGGGCGACCGAGCTGGAGGCACAAGGGGGCTATCAGCCGTGCCCGCCCGGCTATGCGATGTTCGTCGAGGCGCTCGCGCAGGTCTACTGCGGTCACCTCGATCGCTACCTGGACCTCACAGGTGCCGTGGCGCAGCTCCGCGGACCGTCGCGTGCCTACGGGATCGCGGCGTTCGTCGACGGCCTGCAGTCTGCTGGTCGGGTCGAGGAGGCGCTCCTGCTCACCGAGGAGGCAGTCGCTGCCGCTCGCGAGGTGGGCAGCCCCTACTGGATCGCGTACACGCTGTGGATCGTGGGCCTGGCCTTCTCCGCGACGGACGCGCAGCGGGCGCTGCTGGCGTGGGACGAAGGCGTGGAGTTCGTCGGTGAGCACGGGGTCGGGTTCTTCACCGGCTTCCTGGCGCGCGACGCCGCGCGCCTGCACACCTCGGACGGGGAGGTAGCCGCCGCACTCGACCTGTTCGCCACGGCGGTCCAGGCGTTCTCCACGGCGGGGACGGTCGCGCAGCTCGTCATCACCCTCGCCAGCGTTCCCGCGCTGTTCGACCGTCTCAACCGCCCTGATGCGGCCGCCACCCTGCTGGGCGCGATGTCCCGGGAGCCGGGCAGTGCACACCACGTGCCCGAGCTCGTCGACCTCGGGAGCCGCCTCGCCGAGCGACTCGGCGACGAGAGGGCTGCGCAGCTCACGGCTCGCGGCAGGTCGATGGACCTGACGGATGCCGTGGCCTTTGCCGTGCAGCAGATCGAGCTCGCCCGCCGCGAGCTTGCTCCTGAGGCGGACGCCGCTCGCCCGTCGGGGCTGACCCGGCGGGAGGTGCAGGTGCTGCGCGCCCTGGCCGACGGCGCGACCACGCGGGAGATCTCGGAGCAGCTGTTCATCTCGTCGAAGACTGCTGATCACCACATCCAGCACATCTACACGAAGATCGGTGTGTCCAACCGGGCCACGGCGACCCGCTGGGCGCTGGAGCACGCGGTCCTCGGCAGCGGCGGTACCGGCTGAGGATCCGCGGCCAGGACAACTGCCTGCCGGTGGCTCCCGCGCTCGGGACCGGAAATGGGGAGGTCTCCCGATGCGCGGCGCAGCGACCCGGCCGAGGCTGTCGATGCACACGGACTCGCCGGCGAAGGAAGCCGGTCACGTCCGAGAGATCGAGACGGATGGAGGACGCGCGATGCTACTGGCGACGACGACGGTCGAGGACCTCGACCAGTTCCTGGAAGTGTTCGGCGAGATGGGCGCGGCGAAGCGCGAGGAGCACGGGTCCAAGGGTTCGAAGGTCTTCCGGGACCCGAACGAGCAGGACCGGGTCTGGGCGATCTTCGACTGGGATGCGCAGGGATGGCAGCAGTTCGTGTCCGACCCCGAGGTCCCCCCGATCCTGGCGAAGGCGGGGCACAAGCAGAAGCCCCAGGCGGCGGAGCTCGTGGGTACCTACCGCGCCTAGTGGTCGCTGTCCAGCCGACGGAGTCGGCCAGCCCAGTCAGCACGAACACGTGGGTCAGGGGACACGAGCGCCGGCGCCGACCTCCGGTCAGCCCCGGAGGTCGGTGTCGCTCGCCCTCGACCTGTACGGAGAGGACTCACCATGTCAATCCCGACCGACCGACCCGCGCGGGTCGGCCTGATCACCGACCAGACCGGCGCGCGGTCCTTCATGGGCGTCGCCAACGCGAACGTCGCGACGATGGTGGTCGACGACATCAACGCACAGGGCGGCTTGCTCGGGCGGCCCGTCGAGCTGCTCGTCAGGGACAGCGCGACCGATGACAGGGCAGCCGCGGCCGCTGCCACCGAGCTCGTCGAGGAGGAACACGTCGATGTCCTCCTCGGCGGCATCTACAGCTCCACCCGACAGGCCATCAAGGGACCGGCTGTCGACCGGGGCCGGACTCTCTACATCTATCCGGAGCAGTACGAGGGCCAGGAGTGCGACCCTCTGATCTTCTGCACCGGCCCGGTGCCTGCGCAGCAGGTCGCGCCGCTACTTCCCTGGCTGATGCGACAGACGGGAGCCAGGACCTTCTACCTCCCGTCTGCCGACTACATCTGGCCGCGCATCATGAACAAGAAGCTTCACCAGGTGGTCGAGTCCGAGGGAGGGTCGGTCGTCGGGGAGGAGTACTTCCCGATGGATCACCTCGACTACGGTCGGGCGGTCGACGACATCATGGCGAGTGGTGCCGACGTGGTGTTCAACACCATCGTGCCTCCCGGACTGACGCCGTTCCTCGAGACCCTGTACGAGGCTGGCTTCACCAAGAACGGGGGACTCATCGTCTGCACCTACTTCGACGAGAACTTCCTCAACCTGGTGCCACCGGAGCATGTCGACGGGCTCTATGGCTGCCTCGACTACTACCGGGATGTCAGCGATCCGTTCAGCGCGACGCTGCTCGCCTCGTACGACGAGCGCTTTCCCGACAGTGCCAAGTTCACCGCCGGGAGCGCATGCTCGGGCATGTATCGCGCTCTGAAGCTGTGGGAGGCGGCAGTCACCGAAGCCGGCTCGCTGAGCCAGGACGATGTCGTCAGGGCACTGGATCATGCTCGGATCGACGAAGGCCCAGGCGGTCCCGCGGAGATGGTCCCGGGCCAGCACCACCTCCGGTTGAACATGTACATCGCGCGGTCCCACGACGGGACGTTCCACGTTGTGAAGAACCTCGGGCCCATCGACCCGCAGGAGTGCGAGGTCGGGGTCTGAGGCCACGCTTGCCCGGTGGTCGTGGGGCCTACAGGGGTCCTCCGGGTGGCCCCACGATCACCGGGTCAGGTGCTGTCGGCGTGCAAGGCGGCGAAGGCGTTGAGGACGCGATTGAGGGGACTGTCCAGCGCCCACTGCTCGGACAGCTCGACCACCCGGTCGGGGTCCCCCGGCGTCGCGGGGATGAGGTCGTCGTAGGACGGCAGCGGCACGTCGTGCGCGACGGCCACCACCCTCGGCGCCACTGCGAGGTAGTCGCGCCCGGCCTCGAGCTTGGTCCGCGCCCCAGGCGGCATCCCCTTGTCGCCGGCGTCCAGCGCGGCGAGCAGTCCGGTCAGCGAGCCGTACTTCGTGATCAGGGCCGCGGCGGTCTTGTCGCCGATGCCGGCCACCCCCGGCAGCCCGTCGCTCGGGTCGCCACGCAGGGTGGCGAAATCGGCGTAGGCCCGGCCGGGGATGCCGTACTTCGCCGCCACCCAGTCCTCGTCGACGACGTCGTGCCGGCCGACGCCACGGGCGGTGTAGAGGATGCGCACGCCACGTGCGTCGTCGACGAGCTGGAACAGGTCACGGTCGCCGGTGACGACGTCGACCGGGATCGGAGACGCGGTCGCGATCGTGCCGATGACGTCGTCCGCCTCGTATCCCTCCACACCGAAGCACGGCACCCCGAGCGCCGCCAGCACGTCCTCGATGACCGCCACCTGCGGCGAGAGCTCGTCCGGAACCTCCTCGGCCCCGGCCGGGGCGAGCCGGTGGGTCTTGTACGACGGGATCGCCTCGACCCGGAACGCCGGCCGCCAGTCGGCGTCCATGCAGGCGACCAGGCGGGTGGGGGAGCGGTCATTGACCAGCCGGGCGATGAAGTCGAGCAGGCCGCGGACGGCGTTGACCGGCGATCCGTCCGGCGCCCGGAACGAGTCCGGCACCCCGAAGAACGCCCGGAAGTAGAGCGAGGGAGTGTCGAGCAGCAGCAGCTTCTCCGGTGCCTGGGTCACGCGCAGAGCCTGCCAGACCGTGCGGACGCGCCCACGCCTACAGTGACGGGCATGACCTCGCACGCCGCTTCTTCCGACCGTCTGTCACACGTACGGAAGGCCGTCGCGGATGCGGGGCTGGGGGCGCTGCTGCTGACGCCCGGCCCGGACCTGCGCTGGCTGACGGGCTACGAGGCGCTGCCGCTGGAGCGGCTGACCTGCCTGGTCCTGCCCGCCGACGGGGAGCCGTTCCTCGTCGCTCCCGGGCTCGAGGTCCCCGCCGTGAACGCTTCGGGCGTCCCCGGGCTCGGTATCGAGGTGCTCGGCTGGGGCGAGACCCAGGACCCGTACGCGCTGGTCGCGGGCCGGCTCGGCCGGGTCGCCACGGTCGGCCTGGCGAACCGGATGTGGGCCGAGCAGGTGCTGCGGTTCCGCGCCGCCCTGCAGGGCGCCGAGCAGAGCCTGGCCTCGACCGTCCTCGCCGAGCTACGGATGCGCAAGACGCCGGAGGAGGTCGGAGCACTGCGTCGGGCCGGCCAGGCGATCGACCGGGTGCACGCCCGGATGGCGGAGTTCCTCCGCCCCGGGATCAGCGAGCGGGCAGCCGGCCGGGAGATCGCCGCCGCGATCCTTGACGAGGGCCACGAGACCGTCGACTTCGTCATCGTCGGCTCCGGCCCCAACGGCGCCTCGCCGCACCACGAGGTCGGCGACCGGGTCATGCTGGCCGGTGATGTCGTCGTGGTCGACATCGGCGGCACGACGGCCGAGGGGTACTGCTCCGACTGCACCCGGATGTACACCCTGGGGGATCCGCCGGCCGAGTTCCGGGAGTACTTCGCGGTGCTGCACGAGGCGCAGCTCGCCGCTTGCGAGCAGGCCCGGCCGGGCGTGACGGCCGAGTCGGTCGACAAGGCGGCACGCGACGTCATCGCCGACGCCGGGTACGGCGAGGAGTTCCTGCACCGCACCGGCCACGGCATCGGCGTCGAGACGCACGAGGAGCCCTACATCGTCGAGGGCAACGCCACCGTCCTGGAGCCGGGCATGGCCTTCTCGATCGAGCCGGGCATCTACCTCACCGGCCGCCACGGCGCCCGCATCGAGGACATCGTCGTCGCGACCGAGGACGGCATCGAGCGCCTGAACGTCACCGACCGCGATGTCGTCGTCCTGGAGGCCTGACCGTGCCCGTCACCCCCGTGCAGCGGAACCTCCCCAGCGAGGAGGCCACCGAGCTGGTCGCCCTGACCCGGCGGATCGCCCGGGAGGAGCTGGCGCCCAAGGTCGACGCGTACGAGGCCGACAGCCGGTTCCCCCGCGAGGTCTTCCGGACCCTGGGCAAGGCCGGCCTGCTCGGGCTGCCCTACCCCGAGGAGCACGGCGGGGGAGGGCAGCCGTACGAGGTCTACCTGCAGGTCGTCGAGGAGCTCGCAGCCGTCTGGGCCACTGTCGCCGAGGGAGTGAGCGTGCACACCCTCGCCTGCTACCCGCTGGCCGCCTTCGGCACCGACGAGCAGCGCTCCCGGTGGCTGCCGGACCTGATCGGCGGCGAGCTCCTGGGCGGCTACTGCCTGTCCGAGCCCCAGTCCGGGTCCGACGCCGCCGCCATGGTGACCCGCGCTGTCCGCGACGGCGACGACTACGTCGTCAACGGCACCAAGGCGTGGATCACGCACGGGGGAGAGGCCGACTTCTACAGCCTCATGTGCCGCACCTCCGACGACGGATCGCGCGGCATCTCCTGCCTGCTCGTCGACGCGAACGCCGACGGCGTCTCGGCGGCCGAGCCCGAGAGGAAGATGGGCTTCACCGCCTCCACGACCGCCCAGGTCCGCTACGACGACGCCCGCATAGCCGCCCACCGGCTGCTGGGAGCCGAAGGCCAGGGCTTCAAGATCGCGCTGGCAGCCCTCGACGGCGGCCGGCTCGGCATCGCCGCCGTCGCCGTCGGACTGGCGCAGTCGGCGTTCGACACCGCGCTGTCGTGGGCCGAGGAGCGGCGGCAGTTCGGCCGGGCCATCGTCGAGTTCCAGGGGCTCGGGTTCCTGCTCGCCGACATGGCCACCGGTATCGAGGCAGGCCGCTCCCTCTACGTCGAGGCTGCCCGCCGCCGCGACCGGGGCGAGGCGTTCGGCAAGCAGGCCGCCATGGCCAAGCTGTTCTGCACCGACATGGCCATGAAGGTCACCACCGACGCGGTACAGGTGCTCGGCGGCTACGGCTACGTGCAGGACTTCCCGGCCGAGCGCTACCTGCGCGAGGCCAAGGCGCTGCAGATCGTCGAGGGCACCAACCAGGTGCAGCGGATGGTCATCGCACGCCACCTCACCCGCGGCTGACCAGCAGTCGTGCGGGCCAGCCCAGTTGACCACGGTCCCGTGATCAGCCGGGGTCAACAGTGGCGTGCACGCCGCTGTCGAGCCGAATCGACCACGGTCCCGTGATCATCTGCGAGGCCCCGTCACGAGGCGCCGACCACGTGCGGGCGGCGCGGAAGCCGCACCCTCGCCCGGGAGTCTCGAAGCGGTGTCCCGACGGCGGGAGCGCACGGCACGATCCGTGCCTCAAGGCACCCCCAGCACCTGCCGATGGTCCCCCTGCGCCGCCCCTCGGGCGGCGTGCTCGGGACACGGTGATCCCCGCGACCCCCACCGACCCACGCCCCTCCGGGGGTGCGGGCACGGAGATATCCGGTCGCCTAGGCCGCGGGGGGAGTGAATGGCGAGACCGGCTCGTGCGTCGAGCCGTGGGGCCCCAGCCGACGACCATGTCGGGGCGGGCGCCGCGGCACCTCGCGACGGGAGAGCTCCACCATGCGCACGGTCCTGTGCAGCACGACGGCCGGTCGCGGCCGCCTCCTCCCGGTCCTCGTGGCCGGTGTGGTCGGCGGCAGCATCCTCGGCGGCGTCCTCGCCCCCTCCGCCTCGGCGGCGGCCACCGGACGGACGGGTCATCACCGTCCGCACGGGGCCGTGACGAAGGTGTCAGGGTCGGGGGTCGCCCTCGGGCCGGCTGTGAAGTACGTCCGCCAGTCGGACGGCACGGTCCGTCTGGTCCGCTCCGGAGCGGACCAGACGGGCCACGTGGCCGCCGCCCCTGCTCGTTCCGGCGACCGGAGGCGGCGGCCACGGCTGGTCCGGGGGCCGCCGGCACCGGCCGGACACTACGGTGAGCGGCGTGGAGGACATCGACCGCCAGATCGTCGACCTGCTGGTCCGGGACGGCCGGATGAGCTACACCGACCTCGGCAAGGCCACCGGCTTGTCCACCTCGGCGGTGCACCAGCGGGTGCGTCGGCTCGAGCAGCGCGGCGTGATCCGTGGGTACGCCGCGGTGGTCGACGCGGAGGCGGTCGACCTGCCGATCACCGCGTTCATCTCGATCCGCCCGATCGACCCCAGCGCCCCGGACGACGCGCCCGAGCGCCTGCGCGGTCTCAGCGAGATCGAGGCCTGCCACTCGGTGGCGGGCGAGGAGAGCTACATCCTCAAGGTGCGGGTCCGGACTCCCACCGACCTGGAGTCGCTGCTGGCCAGGATCCGTGCCGACGCCAACGTGTCGACCCGGACGACCATCGTGCTGTCGACCCCGTACGAGCAAAGACCGCTCAAGGTCTGAGGCCGGCCCGGTCGCCGCCCGGTCAAGTTCCGCCCCGGAAGTCGCCAATACGGCCGCTACAGGTTGCCCCGGTCCCGGGCCGTGTGACATGAATCTCGCAGGCCGGGGGAAACGGCCAGGCCGAAAGGCCGCATGGGGGAGGACCTGTTCCCTGCCGAAGGGCCTCGCGTGCGCATCCGATCAGTTCTGCTCTGCCTGCTCGCGGTGGCCGTTCTCGCCACCTCCACCGCCCTCGTGGGTGTGTCATCGGCCTCGGCCACGACCACTCGCGAGGCCAGGATGCTGGACACGATCAACACCGCCCGCGCCCACCACGGCCTGCGGCCGCTCACGCCCAGCCCGGACCTCACGTCGGCGGCCCGAACCCACGCGGTGTCGATGGCCGGCGTCCGCACCCTGTTCCATACCGCCTCCTTCACGTCCCTGTGCTGCTGGGACGCGATCGGGGAGAACGTGGGCTACGACTACACCCTGCACGGCGTGCACCGCCAGTTCATGCACTCGGCGCCGCACCGGGCGAACCTGCTCGATCCGCGGATGCGCCAGGTGGGTCTGGGCATCGTTCGGAGGAACGGGATGCTCTGGGTGACCGAGGTGTTCCGCGACCCACGCTGAACCTCCCTCCCGGCCGGTGCGCCGCCCGGGCGGGTGCGGGCTACTGCTGACGTCAGGACGTCGACAGCGCGGCCAGGTGGGAGTCCAGTGAGCGAGACGCACTCAGCCCGGGAAGGTACCGACATGGCCAGAGACCTCTACATCGCGCGCCTCAAGGCAGTCCCCCTGTTCGGCCAGATGGCCCGGCGGGAGCTGGACCTCCTCGTCCGTCAGGCCGACCACCTCCGCTACCCGCCACGGCACCAGGTCATCAAGGAAGGCAGCGCCGGCGACGAGTTCTGGCTGGTGATCGAGGGGACCCTGGCTGTGGAGGGCGGCGGCACGACCGTGGCCACCCTCGGTCCCGGCGACTGGTTCGGTGAGCTCGCCGTGATCGACTCGTCGCCACGCGACGCCACCATCACCGCAACGACACCGGTGGAGCTCATGGTCATCGGGCGCCGCCAGTTCTGGGCCACCCTGCAGGGCAGCCCGACACTGATGCGGAAGGTGATCATCGGGCTGGCCCGGCGGCTGCACGAGATGGACGCCCTGGACGCGGCTACCCGCCGGGCCGAGACGACCGTGGACCTCACCAGACAGCGCGAGGGATCCACGGCCTCGGTCTGCCCGGACCCTGCGGACCGAGCGGTCAGGCGCCGGCGAGCTGGTCGGCAGCCGCGGTGCGCGAGGCGGCTGCCGCCTGCTCGGCTGCCGCGTGGTCCACCGTCGGGCCGTGCTCGCGCCACCAGGCCTGGCCGGCCTCGGGCAGCGTGTGGATCGGGTCGTAGTACTCGTAGCGCCGGTCCAGCGCGTCCGGGTCGGTGGCCTCGATCCCGGTCCGGTAGTTCTTCGTCCAGTACGAGACGCCGCGCTCCTCGTCGTACTCCTCGATCTGGTGCACCCAGCGCTTCCCGACCAACGGGACGTCGCAGATGATCCGCGGGGTGGCGAACCCCGGGAGGTAGCCCATGATCCCGTGCTGCAGCTTCTGGGCCTCCTTGACCGAGACCCGCCAGTGCTCCGAGAACGGGATCATGTCGCACATGTAGAAGTAGTAGGGCATGATCCCGGCGCCATCGAGCAGCGAGAAGCACAGGTCGAGCAGGTCGGTGGTCGTGGCGTTGACGCCGTGCATGAGGACGCCCTGGTTGCGGACGTCCCGCACGCCTGCCTCGAGCATCGCCTTCGTGGCGTCGGCCACCAGCGGCGTCACCGACTGCGCGTTGTTCACGTGGGTGTGGATCGCCACGTGCACACCGCGGGCGCGCGCCACCGTCGAGAGCCGCTCCATGCCGGCCCGGACGTCGTCCTGCAGCCAGTGCTGCGGGAGGCCCATCAGTGCCTTGGTCGCCAGCCTGATGTCGCGGATGTTCTCGATGTCCAGCAGCCGCGCGACGAACGCCTCGAGGTTCTTGAAGGGCATGTTTGCGACGTCGCCGCCCGAGACCACGACGTCGCGGACGCCGGGGGACCGGCGCAGGTAGTCGATCATCGCGTCGTAGCGGTCGACCGGCTTGAGGTCGAACTTCAGCTTGTCGATCACCGGCGTCGAGTTGCCGACGAGGTCCATCCGGGTGCAGTGCCCGCAGTACTGCGGGCAGGTCGGCAGCAGCTCGGCCAGCACCTTGGTCGGGTACCGGTGCGTCAGCCCCTCGGCCACCCACATGTCGTGCTCGTGCAGCGAGTCGCGGGTCGCGTGCGGGTGGCTCGGCCAGTCGCTGCGGCGGTCGCTGAACACGGGCAGCATGTAGTCGCGCACCGGGTCGGCGTAGAACGCCTCGGTCCAGGTCTCGCCGTCGGCCGGCCCGGTGGGGACCATCGTGTTCATCATCTGCGGCGGGACCAACATCGCCATCGTGGCCCGCTCGGCCTGGTCGCGCTCGAGGTCGGTGTAGAACCGGTCCGCGACCAGGTCACCCATGAGCTCGCGCAGCTGCTTGAGGTTCTTGACGCAGTGCGCGCGCTGCCACTGGACGCTCGCCCAGTCCTCGGCGGTGACGTCGCGGTAGCCGGGCAGCCGGCGCCAGTCGGGCTCGACGAGCTCGCGACGGCGGTAGACGTAGGGCTGCTCCAGCCCGGTCTCCTCGGCCGTCGCGGCAGCGCCGGGGACGAGGTCGGGGGTGGCGGTCACGGCAGGCTCCTCAGCGGGACGGGGCACCGGTCGCAGAGCGGTCCGGCCGGGTCGGTCGGATGCAGCAGGTGCGGCGTTGCGGCCAGGGTACGGGAGATACTTCGGTGTATCCAGCGGCGCACCGTAGGATCTGCGCCTCAGCCACCCCTGGACCGGAAGGATCTCCTCTCGTGACCCAGACCTCCCCCGTCGGGCTGCACCGGGTCCTCGCACCGGCCGGCGCCCTGCCGCAGGCCGCGGACCGGCTGGACGCCAGCCCCGAGATCGCCGCCGACGAGGTTCGCCTCCGGGTCGAGCGGCTGAACCTCGACGCGGCGTCCTTCCGCCAGCTGGCGACCAAGCACGGCGGCGACGGCGACGCGGTGCGGCGGGAGGTCCTCGAGATCGTCGAGGCCCGCGGAAAGATGCAGAACCCCGTCACCGGCTCCGGCGGGATGCTCGTCGGCGTCGTCGACGAGGTCGGCCCGGAGTCGCCCCTGGGGCTGGCCCCCGGCGACCGGGTGGCGAGCCTGGTGTCGCTCTCCCTCACCCCGTTGCGGCTGACCGACGGCCTCGCCCGCTGGGACGGCCGTTCCGAGCAGGTGCCGGCCGAGGGCCACGCCATCCTCTTCGGCCGCTCGATCGCGGCCCGGCTGCCCGACGACCTGGCACCGGACCTCGCGATGGCCGTCATGGACGTCTGCGGGGCGCCCGCGCTCACCCACCGCGTCGTCGCGGGCTACCAGCGGCCTACGGTCGCCGTCATCGGCGGCGCCGGAAAGAGCGGCTCGCTGGCCCTCACCGCCGCCCGGCGGGCCGGGGCCCGCGCCACCGTAGGCGTGGTCCCCGTGGAGCACGAGGCCGACTCGCTGCGCAGCGCCGGCGTCGCCGACCACGTAGCCCTCGCCGACGCCCGCGACCCGGTCGCCCTGGCGGCGGCGGTCGAGGCGGCCCTCGGGCAGGCGGCGGACGTGACCGTGGTCTGCGTCGACGTCCCCGGGTGCGAGCACGGCGCGATCCTGGCCACCGCCGAGCGCGGCACCGTGATCTTCTTCTCGATGGCCACGTCGTTCTCGGCCGCCGCGCTCGGCGCCGAGGGGCTGGCCGCCGACGTCACGATGCTCGTGGGCAACGGCTACGTCCCCGGCCATGCCGAGCTGGCGCTCGACCTGCTGCGCACCGAGCCCGGCATCCGGGCGCTGTTCGAGCGCCGGCTGGCCCACGAGGCGGGCTGAGGCAGGGCCCCGGCGCGTTCCTCAGTCGAGGCCGGCGATCAGCTCGCGCAGCACGGACACGTGGGCTGCCAGCGAGTAGCGCCCGGACCTGATCAGACGGCGGTCAGCATCGTCATCAGCTGCAGCCTGGCCGGCGCGTGGATCGCCGGGTCGAGCTCCGGCCTCACCGGGCGGCCACGAGGAGTGATCCCTGCTTTCCGGTCTGGCAAGTACTGGGCCGGTCCGAGTCCGGCCCCACCCGCGTGCTGCGAGGATGCCTCGATGACCTCGACGCTCTACCGCGGCGGCCACGTCCGCACCCCGGACCACCCCGACGCCACCGCCCTGCTCGTCTCCGGCGGAGCGCTGGCCTGGGTGGGCGCCGACGGGGACGCCCCCGCGGCCGACGCCGACCAGGTCGTCGATCTCGACGGGGCGCTCGTGACCCCGGCGTTCGTCGACGCCCACGTGCACGCGACGTCCACCGGGTTGGCGCTCACCGGGCTCGACCTCACCGGAGCCACCAGCCTCGCGGACTGCCTGCGCCGCGTCGAGGACGCCGGCCGCAGCGCCCGCGGCGGGGTCGTCCTCGGGCACGGGTGGGACGAGACCACCTGGCCCGAGCACCGTGCCCCGACCCGGCAGGAGCTGGATCGCGCGTCCTACGGCGGCGTGGTCTACCTGTCGCGCGTCGACGTGCACTCCGCGGTGGTCTCCTCCGCCCTGCTCGCGGCGGCTCCCGACGCGCGTCAGGAGGACGGCTACGACGACAGCGGGCACCTGACCCGGTCGGCGCACCACGTCCTACGCCGGGTGGCCCGCGAGTCGATCACCCCGGGCCGCCGCCGCGCCCTGCAGCGGGCGACACGCACCGAGGCGGCCCGGTTGGGCATCGCCCTGCTGCACGAGCTCAGCGGGCCGGACATCTCCGGTGCGGACGACCTGGCCGCGGTCCTCGCCCTGGCCGTCGAGGAGCCCGGGCCCGAGGTCGTCGGCTACTGGGGCGAGCTGTCCGCTCTCGGCGGCGTCGACCGCGCCCGTGAGCTCGGCGCCCTGGGAGCTGCCGGCGACCTGTTCGCGGACGGCTCGATCGGCTCCCACACGGCCTGCCTGGCCGCTGACTACGCCGACGCCGACCACAGCGGCCACGGCTACCTGGACGCCGCGGCGGTGCGCGACCACGTCGTCGCCTGCACGGCGGCGGGCCTGCAAGCGGGGTTCCACGCGATCGGCGACGGCGCTCTCGCGGCAGTCGTGGCGGGCTACGCCGAGGCAGGCGAGCAGGTCGGGGCCGACCGGCTGCGCGCGTCCCGGCACCGGGTCGAGCACGCCGAGATGCTCTCCCCGGACCACCTGCCCGTGCTCGCCCGGCTGGGCGTGGTCGCGAGCGTGCAGCCGGCCTTCGACCGGCTGTGGGGCGGCGAGCACGGCATGTACGCCGAGCGGCTCGGGCTTCCTCGTGCCCTGACGCTCAACCCGTACGCCGCGATGGCCGCAGCCGGCATCGTGCTGGCGCTGGGCTCCGACGCGCCGGTGACGCCGCTCGACCCGTGGGGCACGGTCCGGGCCGCGGTGCGGCACCGCACGCCTGGGTCCGGCCTCGATCTGGCGGCCGCGTTCGATGCGCACACCCGCGGTGGGTGGCGGGCCGCCCGGCGCGACGCCGACGGGGTGGTCACCGCCGGCGCCCCGGCGACCTTCGCCGTGTGGGCCGTCGAGGAGCTCGACCCCGCGACCGGCCTCCCGGTCCTCGACGAGGGTTCGCCGGTGCCCGGCTGCCTGCGCACCGTGGTCCGCGGCATCACGGTCCACGACGCCTTTGGCGGACGGGCGGACGGACGGCTGGTCTGACGAGCGGGCCAACGCGCTGCGGCGCCGGGCGTCCTGATCGTTGGTACGTCCGTTGCCGATCAGCGGGTCGCTCGACTGACGCCGGTGTCAGACGGCGGACGTGCGCTCGTTGTAGCCACCGGCGAGCTCCTGGCCGGACAGGGCCGCGACCCGGTCCATCACCACGTCGGTGATCTCGCGCCGGGCCCGACCCGGCGGCAGGTCGGCGTAGTCGGCCGGCTGCACCGGGACACCGAACCGGATGCGGACGCCACGGACCGGCCGCGGCACCGTGGACCCGATCGGCTGCATGCGGTCGGTGCCGACCAGGCCCACCGGCACGACCGGGGCGCCCGAGGCGAGCGCGAGCCAGCCGACACCGGTCCGGCCGCGGTAGAGCCGGCCGTCGCGCGAGCGGGTGCCCTCCGGGTAGATGCCGAAGGCGTGGCCCCGGGCCAGCACCCCGCGTGCCAGGTCCAGCGACGCCTGGGCGTCGTGCTGCTGCGCGCGCTGCACCGGTACGGCCTCGAACGCGGCGAAGAACAGCCGGCGCGGCCAGGCCGCGGGGGAGCGGCCCTCCCAGTACTCGGCCTTGGCGAGGAAGACCACCTTCCGCGGTACGACCAGGGGGATCACGATGCTGTCGATGAACGACAGGTGGTTGCTCGCGACGATGAGCGGTCCGTCGGCGGGGATGTGCTCCCGGCCCTCGACGTCCGGACGCCACCCCACGCGGAAGAGCACGAGGCAGACCAGCCGGCACAGCCGGTAGAACATGAGCGGGGCTCCCGCGGGTCGTCGGACGGCGTCGGTGGGACCGGACGACGCTACCGCCGGGGCCCGACCCGCCGCGGGCGCGTCCGAGGGACGGCCCGCGGCGGGTCCGCCGTCGCTACGGGCTGAGCCGCTCGGCGTCGGGGCTGGCGCCCTTGGGCACCGACTTCCAGCCGGTCTGGCCCTGGCTGAGCAGCGGCAGCGGTGCGTACGACGCCCCGTCGAGGCCCGGCAGACCGAACTGCTGGTCCCAGGCGTTGCGGCTCACGTAGAGCGCGAGCCAGCCGGCGGCCAGCTGCGAGGCGGCGTACTCCTCGCGACCGTTGTAGCTGTCCTGCTGGGTGGCGGTGGGCGGGTCGAAGCTGTACGTGCGCCCGTCGCCCGCGCCGTCCGAGGCGACCAACGCCTGCTGGCCCGCGACGTGCTGCTGCAACGCGTCGCGGGCGGACCACGCGGCCCCGGAGTCGAGGCCGTAGGCCCAGGCGTGCGCGTCGAAGCTCACGAAGTGGGCCCGCCGGATGACGCCCCAGATCGTGGGCTGGGGGAAGTAGATGTCGTTGGCGCCGGGGCGGTAGATCGTGCCGCCGGGATCGGCGTACGGGGACCCGTTGGCGGGCGAGGGGGCACCCGGGGTGAACGGCACCTGGGTGAAGGCGCCGTAGACCAGGGCCGCGTTGTGCAGCGACGCGACCGGGGCATTGCGGTTGGCCAGCCCGGCGAAGTCCGCCGCCCACCAGTTCTGCTGGATGTTGGTCATGTAGTCGGGCTGGATGACCTGGTGGTTCTCGACCGTGCCGTCGTCGTAGGCGTTCGCACCGTCGAGCCGGTCCGCGAGCGAGAAGCCGTTGACGACGGCCCCGGAGCTGATGTCCGACAGCCTCGCGTAGGACGCAACCTCGAGGTCGATCGCCTTGCGCCGCCAGTTCGTCGCCTGCGGGTGCCGCGGCATCATGTTGACCGCGAGCTCGAGCAGCGCGGCGTTCCAGGAGTCCTCCTCGCCGTGCGTGTTGCCCTTGGAGACGATCACGCCGCTGGCGTCGGCCCAGTACTCGACCGACACGGTCAGCAGCCGGTCGGCCTCGAAGACCAGCATCTGCGCGACGTACTCGCGAACCTGAGGGGCGAGCCGGTCCCAGATGAGCCAGGCGGCCTCCCCGGTCAGCATGGCCCAGTGGGCGGTCTGCCAGCCGGCCCCCCAGCCGCCGGGGGTGACGGCGACGTGGTCGCACGCCAGGGAGCGGACCAGCCAGTCGGCGTAGAGGATCGCCTCGTCCCGGGTGCGGCCGACCGACGCGTCGTTGTGCGCTCCGGTGCGGGCAGCGACGGCCGTGGTCAGGGCGGCCATCGCCGGCCGGCGCACGGCGTACTCCTGCTGTTCCGGGACGAACCGGGCGAGCAGGTCGGTGTAGCGCTGCCCGCGCTTGGAGTACCACCGGTCGAGGTACTGCGCGCCGAGCAGGTAGCGCTCGGAGTCGAGCAGTGAGGTGCGCAGCTGGAAAGCCGGGTCGCCGGCCAGGTCGGGGTTGGCGGGGTCGTAGGGCAGCGCCTTGTCCAGCAGCACGCTCGGCCGGACGTACGCCGACACCTGGTCGCGGTTGGCCACGCCCGCCGACGCCGTGGCGCAGGCCGCCCCGTTGGGGCCGGCCGGGGTGGGCCACGGGGCGGGCACCATGCCGATCTCGGAGGGCACGGTGACCTCGCGCTGCGTGACCGCGCTGCGCGCCTCGGCGCGGCGCTGCTTCGTGGTCATCCGCCTGGTGGTGGCCTTCGACAGGCGGTCCCGCAGGAACCAGCTGGCGCCGCGGACCACGCCCACCGTGTCGGCACCGTCGCCGTCCCAGTCACCGGTGACCGGCGTGTCCGTCGCGCGACCGAACCGGAAGGTGTACGTCACCCGCCCGGCCTTGGGCGCCTGCAACAGGTAGTAGCTGCTGCCGCGCCGGACGCCGATGCCGTCGCGGCCGTCGCCGTCCCAGTCTCCGGTGACGGGGGTGTCGGTGGCCTTGCCGAAGGCGAACTGGCGCCAGGTCGCGCCCGCCGAGGGAAACCTGCGCAGCAGCCACCGGTTGCCGCGGACCACGCCGACGTCGGTGCGCCCGTCCTTGTTGAAGTCTCCGACGACGGGGCGGTCGCCAGGTGCGCCGAAGTCGAACTCGCGGGTCACGACGGGTGCGTCGCCGACCATCGAGTCGTAGACCACCCAGTGACCGGCCGTGTAGACCGCAGGCGTGAAGGCGCCGTCCCGGTTCCAGTCGCCGTAGAGCAGCTGCGAGCCGGGCGGGGTCGGCACGTCGAAGCGCTGGTCGGTGCCCCCGCTCCAGGGCCGGACCCGGCTCTCCACGTGGGTCGGGCCGGCGAAGCCGGGCACGGTGCGCATCGCGAACAGCGGCGTGGTGGTGCTTCCCGGGGCGAGCGCCGGTGGCATCGCCGCCGCGCCGGGCGTCGTGGTCACCGCTGCCGCCGTACCGCCGAGCAACCCGGCGGCCAGGGCAGCAGCGAGCAGCCCCACCATCCCGGTCGCGGCCGTCCGCGCCCCCGAGCGACGTGCCGCCCCCGTGCCGTCCTGCCTGCCGCGCTGCTGCATCTGCCGTCTTCTCGCCGTCTCGTCGCTGGGTGTGGCGCCCCCGGGGGCAAATCGGACGCAACCCTGCCACGCCGGGGCCGGGTCGTGCGGCCGATCGCACCAAGCATGACCCAGACATGAGACGCGGTCGGGTCCGACACGGCGGCGGCGGACGGAATCCCCGGCGTACGGCACAATGGCGCAGGATCTCCGGTCCAGACGTCCCGGGACGGGAGATCCTGCGTTCCCGACCCGTCCTGAGAGGCAGACGTCCGTGACTTCGGCCCGTCCGCAGCGCAAGCTCGACCTCGACCCGGCCACCGTGCGCCGGGCCCGGTCCCTGGCGCGCACCGCCGGAGCACCGATCGTGCGCCTGGCCCGCACCCACACCACCGTCTCGGTCGAGCGCGCCGTCCTGCGCCTCGCCGGCGTCTCCGGCGCCGATCCGGACGGCATCCCGTGGGTCAACCGGCTGGTCGACGAGGTCCGCGAGCAGGTCGGCCTGGAGCACGGGGTGGCCCTGCCGGTGTGGGACGCCCTGCGCCGCTCCGGGGAGAAGGATGTCACGACCCTGGCCCAGCGGGCCGCCACCGGGGGAGTGCGGTTCGAGGTCCCGGAGGCTGCGGCGGCCGACCGGGCCGCCACCGCCTCCACCCGGTCGGTGCGCCGCGGCGTCACCGCCATCGACCGGCGCCGGACCGAGCGGGAGCGGCTGGTGGCGAGGATCGGCGACGCGCCCAGCAAGCCATGGATCTACCTGATCGTGGCGACCGGCGACATCTACGAGGACATCCCGCAGGCCCAGGCCGCGGCCCGCGAGGGCGCCGACGTCATCGCGGTCATCCGTTCGACCGGCCAGTCGCTGCTCGACTACGTCCCGGAAGGGGCGACCCGCGAGGGGTACGCCGGCACCTACGCCACCCAGGAGAACTTCCGGCTGATGCGGGCCGCTCTCGACGACGTGTCGAAGGAGCTCGGCCGCTACGTCCGGCTGACCAACTACGCGTCCGGGCTGTGCATGCCGGAGATCGCGGCCCTCGCCGGGCTCGAGCGTCTCGACATGATGCTCAACGACTCGATGTACGGGATCCTGTTCCGCGACATCAACCCGATCCGGACCTTCGTCGACCAGCGCTTCTCCCGGCAGGTGCACGCCCGGGCCGGCATCATCATCAACACCGGCGAGGACAACTACCTCACGACCGCCGACGCGGTCGACGAGGCACACACCGTCACGGTGTCGCAGCTGCTCAACGAGTACTTCGCCAAGGAGGCCGGGCTGGCCGACTGGCAGCTCGGCCTCGGCCACGCGTTCGAGATCAACCCCGATGTCCCGGAGTCGTTCCGGCTGGAGCTCGCGCACGCGCTGCTCGCCCGCGAGCTGTTCCCCAAGGCGCCGCTGAAGTGGATGCCGCCGACCAAGCACATGACCGGCGACGTGTTCCGGGGCTACCTGCTGGACGGCTTCTTCAACCTGGTCGGCGCACTCACGGACCAGGGCATCCTGCTCGTGGGCATGATGACCGAGGCCGTCGTCACGCCGTTCCTGTCCGACCGCGACCTCGCCCTGCAGAACGTGCGCTACGTCCTCGATGCAGCCGGAGGCCTGCACGAGGACTTCCGGCCGGCTCCCGGCGGGTTCATCCAGTCCAGGGCGCACCAGGTGCTCGACGAGGCCGTCGCGCTGCTCGAGAAGATCGTCGCCGAGCCGGGCAGGGCACCGCTGCTCGAGGCCATCGGCGACGGCACGTTCGGCCTGATGAAGCGGCCCGCCGACAGGGGCAAGGGCTACGACGGGGTGTTCCGGCAGGCGAAGGGCTACTGGAACCCGGCGACCGAGATCCTGGAGGGACGGGTCTGATGGCGGCCAAGCAGCAGGGGCCTCTCGTGCGGCCCTACGGCGACACCACCGGCGACGGCATGGTGCAGGTGTCGTTCACCCTCCCCGTGCCGCACGACAAGCGGGCCGAGGGAGCCGCCCTCCAGCTCGCGGCCAAGATGGGCATGGAGCCGGCGATGCTGGTGCACGCCAAGGCGATGGGTCCGGACTTCACCTTCTTCGTCGTCTACGGCTCGGTCACCCACCTGGTCGACCTCTCGGCGGTGCACGTCGTCGAGCGGGAGTACCCGCTGCTCTCGGCGAAGGAGGCCAACGCGACGATCAAGAAGCTGCTGCGCCGCAAGCTCGTCGTCGTGGGCGCCTGCATCGGCACCGACGCGCACACGGTCGGCATCGACGCGATCCTCAACATCAAGGGATTCGCGGGGCAGAAGGGGCTGGAGTACTACCGGGAGGTCAAGGTCGTGAACCTCGGCGCCCAGGTGCTCGTGCCGGAGCTGGTCGCCCGGGCCCGCACCGAACGGGCCGACGCCGTCCTCGTGTCGCAGGTCGTGACCCAGCGCGACGCGCACCTCACCAACACGCGCGAGATGTCGGCGGCGTTCCGCGAGGCGTACCCCGCGGGCACCGCCCCCCTGCTCGTGGTGGGCGGACCGCGCTTCGACGAGCACGCCACCGCCGAGCTCGGCGTCGACCGGATCTTCGGTCGTGGCACCACACCCGCAGAGGTGGCCAGCTACCTCGTGCACGCCCTGACGCAGAACCCCGCGACCGCCGCCTGAGAGAGGACCCCGATGACCGACGCCGACCCGCGCACCGGGCTCACCGTCACCCACCGCCGCTACGTGCCCTACTCCCACGCGCACTACGCCGGCAGGCTCGTCGACGGCGCCTACTCGCTGGCGATGTTCGGCGACGTGGCCACCGAGGTGTGCATCCGAACCGACGGCGACGAGGGCCTGTTCGCGTCGTACTCCGACGTGCAGTTCCTCGCGCCGGTGCGGGCGGGCGACGTGGTCGAGGTGCAGGGGACCGTCACCCGGGTCGGGCGCCGCAGTCGCGAGATCGCGTTCGAGACGCGGGTCGTGTGCCGGGGCGTCGCGGGGCCGGGAGACCCGTCGGCGACGGCGTCGACGGCCGCCGTGCTCGACCCGCCGGTGGTGGCGACGACCGCCGTCGGCACCGTCGTCGTGCCACTCGCGGGATAGCGACGACAAGGGGGGCCAGAGTCAATGGTCCAATCGGGGGATCCTGCCCCCGCGCGTCGCGTCCGACACGCCGAAACCCTTATGGAGCAAAGGAAATTCTCGGTCCGAGGCACCCGCTCCCACCTGCGGCTTTGCGCATCTGCGCAGGTCAGGAGGCGGTTGACAGACGGTGTCCCGTGCCCCCAGGGTGAACGACGTCCACCACAGGACACCCACGCGATATCCCCTCCGCGACACACGAGCCGGCTTCGGGCCAAGGGGCGGCGCAATGCGCAAGTGCCGTCCGGGTGCCAGGTCCGATCGCCGTCGTCGCCACGGGTGAGGGGATGGGTCGGGGGGTGAGACACGGGAAGGGCCCGACCGCTCCGTAGACAACGGCCCACGATCCGGCAGCCGGCCGGACGGGGTCGGTCCGAAGGGCGGTTTGGGCCCTGACCCGTCTCCGGGGTCAGGTGTGAGCCGGGTTCGCTGCGTCGGTCGGCAGGTGATCGGCACGGTCACCGTGCTCCGACCGTTGTACCGTCGCACCGGCCGCCAGCAGGCAGCTGCCGGCAGGACGATGCCCGGAAGGATCAGCCCCCTCGTGACGACCACCGCGACCGGCGCGCGCAGCTCCGCGTCCGACGGCGTCGCCGCACCGTCACGCACCCGCTTCCGGCTCGGGCCGCAGCTCGCCGCCGCCGCCGTGAGCGGTGCCCTGGTCGCTGTCGCGCTGCCGCCCTACGACGCGTGGCCGCTGGCCCCCGTCGGCGTCGCGGGGCTGGTGCTGCTGTGCCGCGGCCAGCGCCGCCGGCGGGCCGCCCTGGTCGGCCTAGCGCACGGGCTGGGCACCTTCCTCCCGGTTCTGTCCTGGCTGACGGTCATCGGCCCGGACGCCTGGCTCGCCGTCGCCGCCCTCGAGGGCGCCTACCTCGCGCTGATGGCCGCTCTGCTGCCGTCGGTGCTGCGGCTGCGCGCCTGGCCGGTGTGGGTCGCCTGCCTCTGGGTCGCGCAGGAGCTGGCCCGCGACAGCACGCCCTTCGGCGGGTTCCCGTGGGGGCGGTTGGCGTTCGCCGAGACGGCGTCGCCGTTCACTCCGTATGCGGCGCTGGGCGGCGCGCCCTTCGTGAGCTTCGCCACCGCGCTGACGGGAGCCCTGCTGGCCGGGGCCGTCCTGAGCCGGGACCGACGCCGGACGGCGGGTCTCCTGGCTCTCGGCGTGCTCGCTGTGCCGGCCGTGGGTGCCCTGCTTCCGGTGGGCGCGGGGGAGGGGCAGGAGGTCACGGTCGCCCTGGTGCAGGGCAACGTGCCCGGCGTCGGCCTCGACTTCCAGGGCGAGCGCGAGCAGGTGCTGCGCAACCACGTCGTCGCGACGCACCGGCTGGCGGCCGACGTCCGGGCCGGGACGGTGCCCGCACCCGACCTCGTGGTCTGGCCGGAGAACGCCTCGGACATCGACCCCTTCCGCGACCCGGAGGCCATGGCTCTCATCGACGACGCCGTCCGCGACGTCGGGGTGCCGGTGCTCGTGGGGGCCGTCCTGCAGGGGCCAGGCCCCGACCACGTGAGCAACACCGGCATCGTCTGGGACCCGCGGACCGGCGCGGGGGAGCGCTACGTCAAGCGGCACCCGGTGCCCTTCGGCGAGTACATCCCGTTCCGTACGGAGCTGGCCGGGATCACCTCCCGGCTGGACCAGATCCCCAAGGACTTCTACGCGGCAGACCAACCGGGCAACCTCACGGTCGGCCCGGCCCGGGTCGGCGACGTCATCTGCTTCGAGATCGCCTACGACGGGCTGGTGCGCGACGTGGTCCGCGGCGGGGCGCAGGTGCTCGTGGTGCAGACAAACAACGCGACCTACAACGGCACCGACCAGCCGTACCAGCAGATGGCCATGTCGCGGCTGCGCGCAGTGGAGACCGGTCGCGACGTCCTCGTCGCCTCGACGAGCGGCATCAGTGCCATCGTGCGCGCCGACGGGAGCGTGGCGCAGCAGACGCCGGAGATGGTCGCCCGCACCCTGGTGGCGAGGGTGCCGCTGCGCGACGGCCGCACCCTCGCGACCCGGCTCGGTGGCTGGCCCGAGTGGCTGCTTGCCGGCGTCGGACTGGCCGCGGCCGCCGTCGGAATCGTTCTGCCGGGCCGGCTGCGGCGACGGGCGGCCAGGCCGTGAGCGAGAACGCGGCGGACCGCCCGGGCGGCCTGCCGGCGGGGCTCGCGGCGGGCGCCGGCGTGCTCGTCGTCGTCCCGACCTACCAGGAGCGGCTCAATGTCGAGGACATCGTCCGGCGCACCCGCCGCGCCGTCCCGGAGGCGCAGGTGCTGGTGGTCGACGACGCCAGCCCCGACGGCACGGGCGCGCTGGCCGACGCGCTGGCCATGGCCGACCCGCGGGTGCACGTGCTGCACCGCGCCGCCAAGGAAGGGCTCGGGGTCGCCTACCTGGCCGGCTTCGCCTGGGGCCTGGAGCGCGGCGACGTCGAGGTGCTCGTCGAGATGGACGCGGACGGGTCGCACCAGCCCGAGCAGCTGCCGGCGCTGCTGGCCGCTCTGCCGGACGCCGACCTGGTTCTCGGGTCCCGCTGGGTGGCGGGCGGCTCGGTGCTCAACTGGCCACGCCGCCGCGAGCTGCTCTCGCGCGGCGGCAACTGGTACGTACGCCGGGCGCTGGGGATCGACGTCCACGACGGCACCGGCGGGTTCCGTGCCTTCCGGCGCAGCACCCTGGAGAAGCTCGACCTCGCCGGCGTCGCGAGCGCGGGCTACTGCTTCCAGGTCGACCTGACCTGGCGCACCGTCCAGCAGGGCTTCCGCGTCGTCGAGGTCCCGATCGAGTTCGTCGAGCGGGTGCGCGGCGCGTCGAAGATGAGCGGCGCCGTCGTCCGGGAAGCCCTCTGGCGGGTGACGGTGTGGGGCGCGCAGGAGCGCCTCGGCCGGCTGCCCGGCCGGACCGGCAGGAGGTGAGACGGATGGGTCTGTTGCTCGTGCTGCTGTTCCTGGTCGTTCCCGTCGTGGAGATCTACGTGATCGTCCAGGTCGGCCAGCAGATCGGGGCGCTGCCCACGGTGGCGCTCCTGCTCGTCGAGAGCCTGATCGGGGCCTGGATCGTGCGCCGCGAGGGGAGCAGGGCCTGGGCGGCGCTGCGCAGGGCGGTCAGCGGCGGTCAGCTCCCCAGCCGGGAGCTGGCCGACGCCGCGCTGGTGCTCGTCGGCGGGACGCTGCTGCTGACCCCCGGCTTCGTCACCGACGTGGTCGGCTTCCTCGTCGTGCTGCCGCTGACCCGCCCGGTGGCGCGACGGCTGCTTGCGGCGTTCCTCGCCCGGCGCGCCACCGTCGCGGTCAGCAGGTTCGGCCCGGTGCCCCGGCCCGGCGGCCGTGGCCGGGGGCCGCACGAGGACCAGGTGGTGCCCGGGGAGGTCGTCGACCCGGGAACACCCCCGGACAACGAAGGTCCGGGCCGCGCCACCGGGGGGTAGTGGCGCGACCCGGACGTCGGCTCGGTCGCTGGTGCGGTGCGTGGAGTCAGGCGCTCTTCTTCTGACGGCTGCCGGTCTTGACCGGGATGTCGGCCCGGAGCAGCTCGAGCCGCTCGGCCAGCAGGACCTCGAGCTCCTTGATGCTGCGGCGCTCGAGCAGCATGTCCCAGTGGGTACGGGCCGGCTTGCCGGCCTTCTTCTCCGGGCGGGTGCCGTCGACGCGCAGCGCCTCGGCACCGCAGACGGTGCACTCCCAGAGCTCGGGCACGTCGGCCTCGAGGGAGAACGGGACGGAGAAACGGTGCTCGCTGGGACAGGCGTAGGTCACGCTCTGGCGCGGCGCCATCTCGACGCCGAGATCGCTCTCATAGCTCTGGGCACCGAGACGCGAGCCGCGCAGTGCTCGCTCGGCCATATCGGTCTCCTCGGGTTCGCGGGTGGGGCGGGGTGAGCCGCTCGACGACGGCCTGGTGCCGACCGTCGTACGCTGGGTCCAACGTGCTGAGCCCCCGGAGGATTCCCCGGTGGGGGCCCTGGCAACCCGTGCGATCACGCCGTACAGAGCGGACCCGACGTGATGTCGGGCACGTGCCGCTCGGCGTGACACCAAGGAATACGGAGCCGAGGGTCGGTCCGGATGCCTCCGGACGGCTGCGGAGTTCCGGGACCGGTGCTCAGGACGGCCAGTGGCCGCGGGAGCGCAGCACGTCACGCAGCGTGACGAGCTGGTCGGTCATGAGCCCGTCGACGCCGAGGTCCAGCAGCCGGGCCATCTCCGCCCGGTCGTCCACCGTCCACACGTGCACGTGCTGGTCGTGCGCGTGCGCTGCAGCCACCAGGCCGGCGGTGACGAGCCGCAGCGGCCCGACCCGGTTCGGCACCTGGGCGCAGGGGACCCGGCCCGGAGCGAGCCGGTGGGTGAGCGGGTGCAGCGCCGCGGCGCGCAGCCGGACCACGGCGCGGGTGGCCAGGGAGGTGCACAGCCGTGGACCGACCGCCGCCCGCACGGCAGCCAGCCGGCGGCTGGAGAAGGACGCCACGCAGACCCGGTCGACGGCCCCCGTTCGCGCCAGCTCCCGGACCAGCGGGCCGATGGCGGACCGTTCCTTCACGTCGATGTTCAGCCGGACGTCGGGCCAGGTCCCGAGGAGGTCGGCGAGCAGGGGGATCGGTTCCACCCCGCCGATCCGCGCCCGGGACACCTCCGACCACGGCAGCCGGGTGACCCGGCCGGCGCGGTCGGTGACCCGGTCCAGGGTCGCGTCGTGGAAGGCCAGCAGCTCGCCGTCGGCGGTGGCGTGCACGTCGGTCTCGAGGTAGCGGTAGCCCAGGTCGACGGCCCGGGAGAACGCGGCCATCGAGTTCTCCAGGCCGTCGGCGGCACCGCCGCGGTGCGCGAACGCGATCGGCCCGTCGTGCTCCAGGAAGGGGAATCTCGGGTCGTGGGCGGGCACCCGCCGAACCCTAGCCAGCACTCGGCCCGCCGGACCGGGTCAGCGCGCGGCGAGGAACTCCAGGACCCGCTGGGTCATCAGCTCGGCCGCCGCCTCGTCGTACGCCGGCAGCGAGCTGTCGGCGAACAGGTGCTGGTCGCCGGGGTAGAGGAACAGCTCGACCTCGGGGTGGGCTGCCACCAGGGCACGGGCGGCGTCGATGTCGCCGCCGTCGACGAAGAACGAGTCGGCGTCCATGGCGTGGACCTGCGCGGGCAGCCGGTCGGGCCAGCCACCGAAGTGCTCGGCACCGATCGCCGAGTAGACCAGCAGAGCGCCCTGCGCGCCGGGGCGCGTCTGGGCGAGCTTCTGGGCCGGCATCACGCCGTAGGAGAAGCCGAGGTAGACCAGCTCGGCCGGGAGCGCCTCAGCGATCTCGGTGCCGGCCTCCTTGACGTAGCCGAAGCCCTCGTCGACGGAGCCGAACGTGTGGCCGTCGAACAGGTCCGGCAGGTGCACGGTGTGCCCGACGTCGCGCAGCTGCTGGGCGAAGTCCTGGACGCCGTCGGTGAGTCCCTGGACGTGGTGGAACACGAGTACCTCGGCCATGCCTGCGTCCTCCCGCGGTCGTGAGTGCAGGGCTGGGCTCTCCCGACGCTACGGGTGGGGTCGGACAGCCGGTCGTCGCGCCGTCCGGACAGGCCCAGCCACCCGCTCCAGCAGGCGCCGATAACGTACATTATGTCAGTTACCGCGCACGTCGGGACGGTCCTCGACCCGCGCGACCAGAACGAGGACGCGGCCGAAGCGATGAGCACGAACGCTGCGGCCGACTCACAGATAGGGTCCCCGGAACATGGACATGCTGAAGGGCGACGAGATCGCCGAGGCCAAGCTGACCGACTGGCGCAAGCTGGCCCAGGGGCTGCATGCCCGCTTCCTGGTCGACGACTTCGGCACCGGCGCACGGTTCGTCGCCGCGGTGGGCGAGGCGGGCGACGCGCTCGGACACCACCCGAGCGTGTCGATCGGCAACGGGTACGTCGACCTCAAGCTGGTCAGCGCCGACGCCATCTACCG